>JAAVBX010000001.1:0-34520 GCA_014802625.1 bacterium
AAATATGTGTCCACAAACTATGCCGGTCAAAGCATCGTAGAAATTTCACGTAAACGTGGTGGATACGAAGTTGAACTCTCCAACGGCACCGAACTCAAACTGACCGAAGACGCCAAACCCTTTACCGAAAATCGCGGAGGAAATCGCGGAGGACGCCCCCGCAAATAATGCAAGGATTATCGAACGACGAAGATATTCCAATTATCAAATTCATAAATCAATCTACTAAAAAAGCGAATAGGAGCCTTTCGAGTGTCCTATTCGCTTTTTATGGAAGGATATAGTTCGTTATATGAGTATGTGCTGTTCTCCCTGATAATTTTTCTCTTGTGAAGATTGAGTCTCGGCAGGGGGCGTTTTTCCGTACGAAGTTATTCATTGGCGTTTGTCAACGCCGTCACCGCCCAAATGTTTGTCTTTTATAACACGGAAAATTGAGAGCCAAGAAAAAGCTAAATCTTGAATATAATAATCCATCTTGTCTGAATAATTGGTCTAATCAAAAGAAATACAGCATAATATCATATATTAGACAGGAGAGGAATTTGGATGGCTAAAATATTGTTCGTAACTTTGCCTTTAGAAAACTGTCACAAGTGACACAAATCTAAAGAATGAATAAGCAGATAAAACGAGATATATACCTTGACCGACTCATTCGACGGATACTGTTTCTTTGAGTGTGTCTGAAGGTAGACACTAAAAAGGAGCAGCGAAATTTTGATCGATACGAACAAGTTTGTAATTTTAGGTGACCAAACTTAAAAATACAAACAAATGGATTTGACAAAATTACAACTCTCCGAGTTAATATGCAAGCATGCAGCCAAAGGAAGTGGTCTTCATGACCTGCTGGAGATCATGATCGAGAGTATGATGGTCGCGGAACGCAGTGAGTTTCTGGCTAATACTCCGGATAATAAGGGGTATATGCACGCAAGTCAACGAGTGGCTGGAACGCGGTCTCGAATAAGACTATCCAGTAGTGTTCGTGGACTGCGTACACATCAAGATTCATCGCAGCAATTTGTGATAAAATAATAATCAAATGGAAACATCTCTATCTAATATACAATCTGAAAATCAGTTGTTCAACGATTTGAGACATCTGATTGAGGATGCGAGATCAAGAGTCGCATCTGTTGCAAATGCAGGTATTACTATGCTATATTGGCATATAGGTGAGCGTATTAATCGTGAAATCCTTGGTAATCAACGTGCTGAGTATGGCAAACAAATTGTCGCGACACTGGCGCGACAATTGAAACAGGAGTATGGCAAAGGGTATGAAGAGAAAAGTCTTCGTAGGATGATGCAATTTGCTAATCTTTTTCCTGACCCCAAGATTGTCGCGCCGCTGGCGACACAATTGTCATGGTCCCATTTTGTGGAGGTAATCCCTCTGAAAGATGACATTCAAAGAGAGTTTTATCTGACAATGGCCGCAGAAGAGCGTTGGACGAAACGTGTGCTTCGTGCCAAGATTGACGGTATGTTATTTGAACGCACTGCAATAAGCGACAAGCCTGAAGAATTGATTCGCGCTGAATTAGCAGCAATGCGGGATGAAAGAAAGATCTCACCTGATATGGTATTCAAGAGTCCTTATTTCCTTGAGTTTACCGGTTTGAAGGGCGGATATACTGAGGAAACGCTGGAGAATACTCTAATAAGCAATATTGAGCAATTTCTCCTTGAACTTGGCGATGGCTTCACCTTCGTGGCGCGTCAGAAACGTATGATAATCGATGGGGAAGATTTCCATCTTGACCTGTTATTTTTCCATAGAAAACTTCATAGGCTTATAGCGGTTGATCTTAAATTAGGAAGATTTAAGGCTCAGTATAAAGGCCAGATGGAGTTATATCTTCGTTGGCTTGAGCGTTACGAAATGCAGCCCGGAGAAGAAACGCCGTTAGGATTAATCCTATGTACGGAAGGAAGCCGGGAACAGATTGAATTGCTGCAGCTGGATGCCACAGGCATAAAAGTGGGACAATATATGACGGAACTTCCTCCGAAAGATGTGCTCATACGTCAGTTACAGCGCACAATCACTTCATATGAACAAACTGAAGACTCAAAAGAGTAAATAAGAAATACATAATACAAACTGGGAAGGTTATATTCGCGGAATGGCCAGTCCGGTGAAGTCGAAGCCGCCCCCTAAGGAACGGCTTCAGCATTCAACTGTCTCCAGTCTTGACGCAACCGGGTTACCGGCGGATTGTGGGGGATACTCCTCGGAAAGCCCGTTTCCTCGTCCGGCTACAGTCCAAAATCACAAAATTTTTTCCGTATGACGGAATATTGAGAAATAAGTATTAAATTTGCATTGTCATCTGAGGTCTACAGGCTTGAGTGAACTCGCCTCAGACACACTCAGTGAAACCCTACCGTCTAAGAATCTAATAACTAATAAGATTGACGTTTAGATTGCAAATAATGGTTGGAGGTTTTATATTGTAGAATAAATGGAGAACGAAAAATAACAATTAATGAATACAATAAATTTGAAGGTTACAGATACCTATAAATCTATACCATCTGGTTTTACATGGAATAATATCCCCCCTTTTCCATTATCACTGGCGTTAATGGGGCGGGTAAGACCCAGTTATTAGAAATACTTAAAGGGATTGACAATAATGGAATGCCTCTGAACGCTTCGGCAGAGATTACTGACGAGAACTCTATGTTTACAACTCTTGTATTGCCTTCCCCTCAAACAAGAACCAATAACATAGCAGGGCTACTGTCATATTTTCAAAACACTGCGAATCGACTTGGAAATCTTGCTCAGTGGAATCATCACATAAAAAACTGGGAAAACCATATTTCAACATGGATTGAACCTAGATTGAAACAAGATATTCCAACTGAAGAAAAATATCAATTAACAAGGGAAAGGACTGGACTGCTTGAAAATATTAGATCCTACAAGCAGATGATCCGGGATAATACTATTTTCGCTTATGAAGAAGAATTAGATGCCATAAGTAAAAAACTTTCTGTTCCCGTAGACAATCTTACCGAGACCGATATTAGGCGTCATGCTAATCCGTATTTTAATGATTTCTCGGATATTGAAGATCTTGAAAGGTACATAAAACAAGAGCATGAGGAATTCAAAGAAGACCTTGCTATAGCTGTAGGGAAAGGAGACTTTGAAACAGTTAAAGTTTTAGCAGCACAAGAGAAACCATATCAAAGTATCAATAGATTGTTCAAAAAATATGGTTTTAATTATTTTGAGATGTTAGATCCATTTCCTGAACTAAAAGAAAGAAATGGGGAAATTAGATTTGAAGGGAAACATGGAGAAATAATCGACTATAATGCTTTATCTTCTGGAGAACAGATGATAGTCAAGTTTATAGCTTTGTCGCTTGGACGAAATATATCAGGGCACAGAATTAATACTTTAGTTTTAGATGAGCCAGATGCACATCTACATCCAACTATGAGTAAGATGATGGTAGATATTCTTAATGAATTGTCACAGCCGAAAGAAGCGGGAGGTGGGGGTATTCGAGTAATTATTACTACTCACTCGCCATCTACAGTTGCGTTTGCGCCCGAAGGCTCCTTGTTCGTTATTGAAAAAAACAACGAACACAAGAAGATAAGAGAGACCTCTGCACCTGAAGCTGTAAATATACTCAGCGATGGAATTCTTACTTTTGATAAAGCAGTAAAACAATTTTCATTAGCACTGAATTCAGATAAAGATGTTATAGTCTTTGTAGAAGGAAAAACAGATATACTTCATTTGAATCGTGCTAACCAGCTGCTTGGCTATAATCTTCCCTTTGAGGTCATTGATATGCATGACGCTGGAGCGCTCGCAAGTTTTATAAAGTCTACTCCTGCCAAATTTTTCCCCGGGAAAAAACTAATAGCCCTTTTTGATGCAGATGGAGAGGGTTACACGGCTTATAATAGTATAAAAGGTGATTCAAAGACTATTCACAATGCGAAAATAATAACAGCAATTCAGTGTGAGAACCAGTCTTTTGCAATGACTTTGGTTGCTCCTATTAAACTAAATAAATATTGTCCAATCGAATTTCTATATAGTTATGACTACCTGAAAAGACACGATATGTTGGAGAAAAGAAATTTTCAGGAGTATCAAAATTTATATAAAGCCTCTACCCCAGAGGAGTCCATTCAATTAACCGAAGAATACAATAATGAAACAGGACTGAGACCATTCAAAGCTAAAGATTCTAATAAGGATTCATTTTCTCAGCACTGCCTTTTAGAAACTGATCCCGAAATATTCCCCAACTTTATTCCTACATTAGAAGTTATTAAACAAATAATGGAGTATAAGTAGTCTTCGTATGAATACTGACAACGACATATACCGACGGATTCATTTCGCTGTAATGGCGATTGAAAGCGGAGCACGTAAACTGGGTATCTCCGGCAAGGAGATGCACGACCGTTTGAGCAAACAAGGTTTAATCCAAAACAGACTTATCAAAAGGTATGAGGAACTTCATACGCAAAGTCTCGATTGGGTTGCCGACGACATTAGCGAGACACTTCTAAACTGGGAGGCCGGATTGTAGTATCAGTCTTTAATAAATCAAAATGCCATAGTAATGAGCAAGAAGTCGATACGGTTTTTCAATGGTCGCGAGGTGAGGGCCATCTGTGATGACGAGAACAACTGCCGGTGGTTATCGGCTACTGACGTGGTGTGCGATTGAAAATACTTTTAAAAAATTGATATGGAATCTGACTATATAAAAGAGAGTTTGCAAATCAAAGGATTTATTGACGAACTGCTCGCCAACAAAGAGAGTGGCGAGGTGGAGTTCAAGTCGGCGAAAGGCGGTTTCCCTGGGGCATTCTGGGAAAACCTATTCCTCTTTTGCAAATACTGACGGCGGCGTGGTGATATTCGGAGTCAGAGAAAAACATGGCATTTTTTCGGTAGACCCTCTGAACGAAGCGACTGTGACAGACTTCAAGAAAAAGTTTTCCGACTTGCAACATGACCGCGAAAAAGTCAGTCTGCCACTTTTGACGGATAAAGACGTTGTGAGCGAAGCGTATGGCGACGGATATATACTTGCGTTTTTTATTCCGAGAGCAACCAGAGACCAACGCCCGGTGTATGTCGGATTAGACCCTATGACAGGCACATACCGACGGGACCATGAGGGGGACTATAGATGCGAGCCATCGACAGTATCCCAAATGTTTGCTGACAGGAAGAACTCCGAGGTGCTTCAGGAGGCAAGAATATTACCAAATTATAGGTGGGACGACATTGATCTTACATCATTTCGCCAGTATCGCACATTGTTTACCAATCTGACACCTTCACATCCATGGGCTGTACTTGAGGATTTGGAACTGATGAAGAAACTTGGAGGCTACCGTAAGGATAGAATATCGGGAGAAGAGGGTTTTACTCTTGCCGGACTGCTGATGTTTGGAAAGACCGAGGCCATCACCGATGTGGCTTGTCTGCCGGACTTTATGCTTGATTATCGAGACATCCCGCAAGATACGAGCAAAACGAGGTGGATCGACCGGGTTTATCCCGATGGCACATGGGAATGCAATCTGTTTCAATTCTACAGACGTGTATTACCCAAACTTCATGCGTTCTTGCCAAAACCCTTTGTTCTCAAAGGAGATGAACGACAGGAAGATACACCTACTCACGAAGCGGTCAGAGAAGCATTTATCAACTTGTGTGTTCATGCAAGCTATAGCCGTTCACCGAGGCTGGTTGTTGAAAAGCGTCCTGACGGAATTGTGATGCGCAATCCCGGGACACTGCTGATTTCTGTTCCACAGTATTATGAAGGCGGACATAGCGAGTGCCGTAACCCCTCTCTTCAGAAAATGTTTGGATTGATAGGACGCTCAGATAAAGCCGGCAGTGGAGTTGACAAAATTCTTGAAGGATGGAAATATGCCAAATGGCGTAGACCGTATATAAACGAGAAGAGTCATCCGGATGTGGTAGAACTATACCTGCCATTGGAATCTTTGGTGTCAGATTCAACCATAGCCGAATTAAAAAGTATTTTTGGCAACAACATCATCGAGTTGCCCCATAACGAGATTATTATTCTCTCAATGGCCACGACAGAGGATGAAGTATCAAACGCCAGTCTTCAAAACGCTATAAATCTTCATCCAAGTGACCTCAGCAAGCTTTTGAGAAAGATGTGCAACGACGGAATGCTTGTCGCATCCGGTTTTGGCAGAGGCACAACTTATCGCCTAAACCGAGGTAATGTTGCAAGTTCTGATGTTGCAAGCTCTAACCTTGCAAGTTCTAACCTTGCAAGCTCCGATGTTGCAAGTTCAAAGAAACGCAGTAGAGCTACCGATGAAGAAAATGTTATGTCAATGATAAGAGAGGCTTGTCGCCATCAATAGCTGCTCGCAAAAGATATTTCACGTAAGATAGGTCGCCATCCAACGCATACAAGAACTATAATCAAAAAAATGCTTGACAGAGGGGAGCTTAAACAGGAATTTCCAAATCAGCCGACACATCCGGCACAACGGTATCACACTGTATGATTCCGTGGTTTATGGTCATGAGAAGACATTTAACTCGTGAGTGCCACACACGTGTTCAAATTCAATAATCAAAGAATATAATATACAATATGGATACAAATAACGATATATACCGCCGGATTCATTTCGCTGTAATGGCGATTGAGAGCGGAGCACGTAACTGGGTATCTCCGGCAAGGAGATACACGACCGATTGAGTAAACAAGGCTTAATCCAAAACAGGCTCATAAAAAGATATGAGGAACTTCATACGCAAAGCCTTGATTGGGTTGCCAACGACATTAGCGAGACACTTCTAAATTGGGAGGCTGAACTAGTTGTGCCGGAATAAATGGTTATAACGTATGAGAGATAATGTACTATGGCGCAAGCAAAGCCGAATAATAATGCTCTTGGCGGATACTCTGAAAATATCGCCTGAGCGTGCTCTTGACCTTTATTACAGCACTAAAGTATATGAGCAGGTGACAGACCCGAAATATGGTCTGCAACTGATGAGCGACGATTATATTCTCGAAGAATTAATAGAGGAACTGAGAGAGACGCAATGACAAGATAAAATTCAACTCGTGAGTGGGACTCACGGGTTGGAATAGATGCTTACCATCTAATGCCGTCATTGCACATTACTGCCAGAAGGATGGACTTGGAAATCGCGTAGTTGCCTGTAATTTGCCAGTTGAATAAAAGATTAGCGAGATAACTATTGAATTTTCAATGAGTTATCTCGCTTTATCTGTGCCCAGAACAGGACTCGAACCTGCACGCCTCTCAGCACTCGCACCTGAAACGAGCGCGTCTACCATTCCGCCACCTGGGCATCGGTGTCGCTACGGTCATGTATGGAGCCGTTTGCGGTTGCAAAGTTACGAAAGTTTTTTTATCTATGCAAGTTTTTTCGCGTTTTTTTATTTTTTCTCGCACGCATGGGGTGGGTTTGCACACTCCCTCCGTTAACTCGGACGCGCGCGGGGAAGTTACCGGTACTCGCGAACGGGGTGGGTTCGCACCCACCATCCATTAACACCCACCCTCCGTTAACTCGGACGCGCGGGGAGAAGTTACCGGTACTCGTGCACGGGGTGGGTTGGCACCCACCCTCCATTAACACCTACCATCCGTTAATGAACTTTCGGGCGGAGATGCGTGTTTGAAGGAAAAGTAAATAATAGAAGTTAAATCTTTTAGAGTGTGTTTACTTTTAAATGATTTTAGCACAAAGAGAGATTTTGGAGTTATTTTCCAAAGATGAAGAGGGAGTGATGCGGGCATCACGACCGATGAAATCTTTGAAAAAGAACCCAAAAGATCCTTTGGGATGAAATCAAGTCTCGATTATATTATCAAAAGACGTTAAACGGTTTAAATGTAAACACACTCTTAATACGTTTGAATTATGAAGAAGTATCGTTGCGAAGTTTGTGATTGGATCTATGATCCGGCAGTAGGTGACCCTGATAACGGTATCGCTCCCGGCACAGCGTTCGAGGATATTCCCGATGATTGGGTATGCCCCGTGTGCGGCGTCGGTAAGGATGATTTCGTGGAGGAACCCGAAACCCCTGAAGTTTAAAACTTACATATCCCTAAGTAGCTGGTCAAATTAAACGCATATTATACGCTCCGGCGATTTTGAGGCGATTTGGCCGCGGAGCGAAGGAGCGATGCGGGCATCGTGACTGAACGACAAGGTCAAAGCGGCCAAAATCGCCAAGCGGAGGATATGCGAGATTCTATCATTGAAATTAATACTTTATTATATCGTTTTAATTTGTACAGCTACTTAAATATAAAAGGATGGCCGCAGGGTCATCCTTTTTGTATAATTCAAAAATCGATTCGAAGCCTTAAGCAAGTTTCTCAAAAGCGAAATTCATAAGTTGACCCGCAGCCAAGCCGGTTCGGGGCCAGACCAGAGACAACTCCGGAGTCAAGCCGACCACGGCGCCGAAGGACGCTCCGAAAGGAGCCTTCAGAAACGCTTGAGAACGGTGACGCGGCCGTCGGGTTCCGTCAGGCGCACGATGTGGGGCTGTCCCGGCGCGGGAGCCTCAATCGGACGACCCTGCAAATCAAACCAGGCCTTCTCCACATCATCACGCTCCAGCAACGCCACTCCGGCGTCGGGACGGTAGCCGAAATCTATCCCCTCCAAGCCGGGAGTCTCCGTATAGGTCTTCTCCTGCCCCTCGGGGCATTTTCCCTTGCAATCATCGGATATACCCGTGAATGCGGTGTCGGCAACCGAAGGGGGCACCTCGCCGGCAAAACTGATGAGCGCGAGCTTCGCGCATCCGGCGAACGCGTCATCGCCGATTACCGACATCGACGCCGGCAACGACACGGCCTCAAGCGACGTGGCCTCGCGGAACGCTCCGCTATGGATGAAACGATAGCCCTCCGGTAGCGTCACACTCTCTATCGCCGTATTTCCGAGGAAGACCTCCTCCCCTACGCCACACACGACGTAGTCCGTATCGGCATAGCTGACGCTCGCCGGCAGACGCAGCAGACCGCCACGCCCATGATAGCCGGCCACGCTGACCTCATCGCCGGCAGTCTCCCCGGCATCCAGCGTATCCATCACCACATAATCGTAATCCCCGACTGTAAATTCCGACACAGCCGGAGTAGCCACCGTCACGGCGGCGATCACGGAGGGCTCCACCGTCACGTCGGCATAAAGCGGCTGCACCTGGAAAGCATACACGCGGTCCATCTCCAGTCCCTCGTAGACCCAGGGTGAGCTGACCTCGCCATATTCCTTCCCGTCGACATAACCCATGAAACCGAGACATTCGGCAGCCCCCGCCTCGGGAAGCGTCCACTCGATCGTGGCCGTCATATTCTCCTCGTCGGCGGTAGCCTTGATGTCGGCGACGGAGGGATAATTAAGAATCACGATATCATCGAGGATAGCCGACGAGGGGGCATCATAGAAGCCGGTCGTGAAGCGCACATAGGCCGCCTCCTGACCCTCAGCTCCCGTGAGCGGGAAACGCGCCAGACGCCATTCCCCCTTCTCGACTCCATCCGCGATACGCACGACATTCCCCTCGCCGAAGGAATCAGCCTCGGCCGAAGCGGCCACGGAGATCCAGACATCATTGTCGGGTATGGCATAATAGCGGAAGGAAATCCAGGGATTCTCCATCCCCTGCATATCTATCTTATATGAGGTGAGTGTATTGGTGGAGCCAGAAGCCGGAGAATTGTAGATATAATCCACGTAGAGCAGACCGCTCCCCTGCACGGGGCGCACCTGCACCACCGGACGATCGCCATATTCGGCCACGGTCGCCGTGTACCACTCGGCGCGATTGTCGGATGCCCCGAGAAGCCATTCCTTGGTCAGACCTCCGTCAAACGTCTCGCTGAAGGGAAGCGTATATGCCGGGCCGACGATGATGTCATAGTCGGGAGAGCTATAGTTCGACCTCCCGACACCTCTCGAATTACCGGACTCCACCTCATAACGCACGGCCACAGGAGACTCCACCCCCTCGCCGTTGTCGGTGAACGTCGTCTCCGCGATACGCGTGGCGATCAACTCGCGGTTATCGTTGCCGTAGCCGTAACAACGGTAAACGTTATACCACAACGCCCCGGGATCGATCACGCCCCAGTTCTCCCCATGGTCGGGGGCCGTCCAGCTGACCACGACCCCGTCGGCCTGCTGCACGGCGCTGACCGGATAGGGTGCCGCCGGCACATCCTCGCCGACATAGCACTGGCCGTTGGTATCGGCGAAGCCATACTTCGTCAAGGCGCGCACGCGATAATAATTGCGCGTATCCTTCATCGGATCCGTATCGGTGAAAGTCTCCGTCGCTCCCGGCTCGGGATTCTCGACCGTGTGGAGCAGCACATACCTGTATGGCCAGTTGGAGGTATCGACAGCCCTGTAGAACTCCAGTTTCGTCATCGGTTCCTCCAGCGGGGCTCCGGAAGTCATCTTGCTCGGCACGACCACCGACATCTCCACATCCGCCAATCCCGGTGTGAGCGTCAGCGCGTTCATGTCAAATCCGAAATCAAGCCCCGGAGTCATAGAGGCATACCCCGTATAGAAGGAATAGCCCGCCGCCGTAGCCTCCGCCGTGTAGGTATATTGTTCGTTGATTTCCCAAAGGGGCGACGCCAGATCGGTGAATGTGGCCGACGCTCCCGGTTCCAGTCCGCTGAAACTGCCGACCGGGATATTCGACTGTCCGAGACTATAGGCCGAACGATAGACCTTCACGTCGATCTTCAGATCAGCCGGCAGGGGATTCTGAAAAATATCCGTCAGCGGCGCGCTGACCGTTCCCCTTACCTCCCCCTTCTCACCCGTCAGCTCAAACGACATCGCGAGCTGCGGCTGACCGGGTGTGGCGGCCACGACAGCCGCCGGAGCCGCCGCGGCCAGAACGACCGCGCCGAGACTCTGTTTCACATAATGTAGCATATATATAGCATAAAATTTAGACCGTCAAAGCCACTCCGGGAAGCCATTTCCTCTTCTCTCAGGAGAAACCCAAGCCTCTCTTCGGAGAAATTTAATCGACTTCAATAAGTGGTCATTTTCATACTACAAAATTAGCATATTTTTTCAAACTTGCGGATTTTTTCACTATCTTTGAGAATCGAAAGGGTATCATTATAGCAGGATTTACACTATATTATGTCCGTCGATAACATTTTATAAGATTAAACATAAAGCATGAAACAGATCTCCACACTTGCTCTCGCCGCGCTGGCGACAGCCTCAGCGGCAGCCGCCGCTCCGGCTCCCCCGGCGATGAAAGTCGCCCTCCCGGCGGGATTCGAGACATTCTTCCCCGCGACGCCGGCCTCCGCGCGTCCCGCGACGCTCCTCCCTGCAGACGGCAACGCTCTCACCGCCCCCATGCCGCGTCTCGGCGCCGGCCGCGACGCAATGCGCCGCTCCCCCCGCGCCGAAGGCGTAAGCATGTACGGCTACCTCAACGACACCAACGTCGAAGACCTCGAACGTGCCATGTACAGCCTCGACCTCAAGGGTGGCGCCGAATTCCTCTGGCAGGACTACCTCACCGACTGGGGCTGGAGCATCTACACCGGATGGAAGCGCGATAACTCCTTCTGGGGTCTGGCAGGAGTGAAACTCGACGGCCACTTCATGGGCTATGCCCTCGTGGAATTCGACCTCTCCGACGGCACGATGAAACAGATCGACTACATCGACCTTGAGGAGGAGGGGAAGCAGGCCCTCTTCGTTTCATCAGCCTACCGCACATATGACGACAAAGTCTACGGCTACTCCTATGATGAGGAGGGCGACAACCTCGCCTTCTCCGTCGCTCCCGCCGACGACTTCCACAGCGTGACCACAATCCGCACCGTCTCACTTGAGGAGACCTGCGCCTCGATGGCCTACGACTCGCTGACCGACACCATGTATGGCGTCACCACCGAAGGCTCCCTCGTCAAGATCGACCGCGAGGGTAACCAGACTCCACTCTACAACGTCACCAAAGGCATCTCGGGCATCAATCCCGGCGTGGCCACAGGCATGGCATGGGACCCCTCGCGCGATGCCCTGGTCTACGACGCTTACTTCTACGACAAAACCACCGGAATGGTGGAACTCGATCCCAACGCCACCAACCCCATCCTTCTCTACGCCGACCCGGGGGCAGAGATCTACTCCGTCCTCTTTTCCGGCCAGCCCAACGCCGAGGCCCTCTCCCCCGCCCGGGCCACATTCAAGAGCAATCAGTTCGCCGACGACTCCCTGAGCGGATCCCTCATCTGGACCCTCCCCACCACCTGCACCGACGGCTCACCCCTCTCGGGCTCTCTCAGCTACGATTACTATGTCGACGGTGATAAGGCAGGGTCAGGCACAGGCACCACCGGCTCCGACGTCACCCTCTCCTACAGCGACCTCTCCAACGGACAGCACACCTTCTCCCTCGTCTGCGCCAACGCCGGCTCCCCCGACCGCGGCGAGCCGGCAGTCTACCGCCGCTGGATCGGTCCCGACGCACCTCTCGCTCCGGCCAACGTGCGCCTGACCGAGAACCTCATCAGCTGGGATGTCCCCGCAGGCTCCGTGCATGACGGCTACGTTGACTACTCCGCCCTCACCTACACCGTCTACCTCAACGGCGGCCGCATAGGCGAGACCCAGCAGACCACCCTATCCTACACCCTCCCCGAGGTTGAACCCTTCACGAGCTACACCGCCGAGGTGCGCGCCACCTACAAGGGCTGGACTTCCGCCAACGGCGTGTCCAACTACATCCAGTATGGCCAACCCCTCACGATGCCCGTCCACTTCCGTCCCCTTGAGAAGGAACTTGAGATGATGACCCTCATCAACGTCGACGGCCACGTCTACGACGACGGCACCGAGGACACCTGGCGCTTCACCACAGAGATGGGCTTCCCCGCCTTCGCCTCCGGCTACAACGGCGACGACTGGCTCATCCTCCCCCCCATGAATCTCGACAACACCGAGAAAGCCTACCGCTTCGAGATGGAGATCGGTCTGGTACACGACGTCGACACCTCCGGCACATATGAGGTCTGCATCGGCACCGAACCTACCGCCGAGGCCATGACCCGCGTCATCATCCCCGAATCCCGGTGCCTCCATATGCTCGGCGACATCATTGAGGAATTCTTCGCCGTGCCTGAAGCCGGCGTCTACTACATCGGCATCCACACGAAGACCAACCAGGTATCCTTCCACGTCTCCGATATCGACGTCAGCCTCTCCAATCGCTCGGCCGATGTCCCCGTCGGCGTCAACGAGCTGCAGGCCATCCCGGGTGCCGACGGAGCCTTGACAGCCGCCGTCAGCTTCAACATGCCCTCCGTCACCGCCGCAGGCAGTCCCCTCCCCGCCGACCGCCAGCTGACGGCCACCGTCAGCAGCTACTCCACCGACCTCGGCTACAATCCGCAGCGCGAGCTCGTGGCCACCGAGACCATCTCCGGTCTCCCCGGCTCGCAGCAGCAGCTTGAGATCGCGACCGCCCAGAGCTACAACGCCATCGTCGTCACCATCACATCCGACGGACTCACCGGCAAGGGTGAGGAGACGATCGTCTACACCGGCGTCGTGCGCCCATACACCGTCAACGACCTCAAGGCCACCGTCAGCGAAGACAACATGTCGATGACGCTCACCTGGACTCCCCCCACCGAGGGTGAGGAGGAGGGCCCCATCGGCGACACCTTCCTCTACGTCATCTACGACTACATCTCCTCCGCATGGGAATACCTCGACGAAGCCGGATGGGATGTCTGCGAATACACCTTCAATGTGCCCGACAATTATCCTCTGGGCTACATGCGTCTCGGCGTAATGGCCTACAACGCCGCCGGACTCAGCTACCACGTCATCGGCCAGGCGGCCGCCCTCGGCCATCCCGTCGAGATACCCTGGACAAATGACCTCGACAACGACATCACCTACGACAATGCCGTCATCGTGAGCCCGACCGAGCAATACTCCGACGTCTACTGGATGCCCGGCGACCCCGGCGAACTCATCTCCCCCATCTTCAACCTCGACTCCGGATTCGCCTTCATCGGCTACACCTCAGAGACCACCGACCGCAAGTCGCGCATCTCCCTGCCGAAGGTATCCACAGCCGGAATGAACGACGTCGTCCTGAGCTTCGACTACTGGGGCGGTCGCTACGCCGCTCCCATGCGCCTGATGGCCCAGACCTACGAGATGGAGGAGCCCATCCTCATCGCCGAACTCCCGGAAGATGCCGCCGGCTGGACCACATATCAGCTCCGCCTCCCCGACCGCTTCCAGGACCAGGGTTGGGTCGCTCTCTTCGTAGATGCCGACTTCCCCGATGACCAGCACTTCGCCATGTTCTCCGGCTATTCCTTCTCATCCGTCAGCGGAGTCAAGGAGACGTCGGCCTTCAGTCCCGCCGTCAGCGGTGGCAAGGGAATGCTGACCGTCGCCGGCATGACAGGCGAGAGCCTCACCGTCACCGATCTCCAGGGCCGTGTCGTGCTCAAACGCGCAGCCCTCGAGGGCCACAACTCATTCCCCCTACCCGCCGGAGTCTATATCGTCAAGGCCGGCGAGACGACGACGAAAGCCATCATCCGCTAATACCCTCACCGAGGCCGGCCTCAGCCGGCCCTGAATATCCGATACGGCCCTTCCGATTCTTTCGGGAGGGCCGTCGCTACATTCTGAGGAAATCGGGCATGGTTGGGTATTAACAAACGTTAAAATTTCCAAAATTTAATGCTTATAATCAAAAAAAGCCTAACTTTGCAAAACATTCTGTAATCCGGTGTCCTATGTTCCGGCTTCATCTGCCCCCTGCCCATCGGCCCGGCCTACCGAATCAAATCTGGCGAATTAATACTCAAACCTATTCATTTAACTGACTATTCCGCATAAACCACTGATAGTCAACTCTATTTCAAGGAGCCTCGACCACACTCCGCCCCGATAAGACTATCCATCCTTGTGCAGAAAAAGTCATGCCCGTGCAGGGCCTGAGACATATGTATTATATACGTATTCTGATACTCTGTATCATCATTCCCTTCGCGCTTCACGGCTCAGCCCAGGAAGTCGCCGTCAAGACCAATCTGGCCTACGATGCCATGACCACCCCCAACCTCGGAGTCGAAGTCGGTCTCCCCGGGAGGTCAACCATCAACCTTGTCTATGGCCTCAACCCCTGGACCTTCGGCTCCAAGGACGACGTGCGCCGCAAAGCCAAGCACTGGGTGCTCCAGCCGGAATACCGCTGGTGGCATTGCTCCAAATTCAACGGCAGCTTCATCGGCATCCACGCCCTCGGAGGCCAGCTCAACGCCGCCAATGTCAACCTCCCCGTCCCCGGATTCTTCTTCAAAGGTGAGAACATGCAGAAAGGTGTCAAGGACCACCGCTACCAGGCATGGTATGCCGGAGCCGGCGTCACCTACGGCTATCAATGGATTCTCAACCGCCACTGGAACTTCGAGGCCGAAATCGGCGCCGGATACATCCACGCGTGGTACGACAAATTCGCCTGCGACGAATGCGGGGCAAAAATCAGCTCCGGCGGCTCCAACTATCTGGGTCTCACCAAACTCGGACTTTCCATCCTATATATCTTCTAATCACCCCCACAAGCCCACCCTGAAATCATGAAAAAATTGTTATCAGCCCTGCTTGCGGCCTCTATTTCGGCATCGGCTCTCGCCGCCGCCCCCACCGGAAACATAGCGATGGAAAACGTGGAGTTCTTCCGCACAGGGGATGTCTTCAATCTGAAACTCGACTACGTGCTCGACTCCCTGCGCCTCGGCTCCAACCGCCAGATCCTCGTCACCCCCGTCGTCGAAGGCTCCGACGGTCAGCAGGTGGCCCTCCCCACGCTGCTCATCAACGGCCGCAACATGCACTACGCCTACGAGCGCGGCACCATCCGCCGCAACCTCCTCCAGAACTACGACATTACATCCGAAGTGCGCCGCTACAACGGCAAGCCCCAGACCGTCCCCTACCGCGCCGAGACACCCTTCCATGAATGGATGTACGCCACGGATGCCGCCGTATCCCTGCGCTACGACACCTGCGGCTGCGGACGCTTCGCCGGGCAGGACATCCTCCGCGTCCCCCTCAATCTCAACCCCGTGGGCCGCATGAAGACGGCATGGCTCACCCCGCAGGTGACCGAGCTCCCCGTGGCCATCCACGAAGGGAAGGCCCGCGTGCAGTTCGAGGTCGACAAGACCGAGCTCCATCCCGAGCCCTACGTCTGCCGCAACGGTCAGCGCATCGACAACCGCGCGCAGCTCGCAGTCATCGAAGACTCCATCCGCTACGCCACGACCGACCCCAACGTCGAGATCTCACGCATCGAGATCACCGGTTACGCCTCCCCCGAATCACCCTACACCCACAACGACTTCCTCGCCACCAACCGCTCGCGCGCACTGGCCGAATATATCGGCCAACGCTTCAACCTCTCGAAGGATGTCACCGCCTATGGTGCGGTGCCCGAGAACTGGGTAGAATTCCGTCAGCAGGTTGTCGACGCCAAGGATATCACCCCCAAACAGCGTGCCGACCTTCTCGCCCTCATCGACCGCCCGGCCTACGGACCCGCCGACTACGACGAGAAGGAACGCGAACTGCGCACCGACCCGCGCTTCGCCGAGCTCTACCGCACGACGATACTTCCCAAATGGTTCCCGCAACTGCGCGCCACCAAGTTCGCCATCTCGACACGCCTAAAGCCCCTCCCCGATGAGAAACTCGCCGAGATTATCCTGAAGTCGCCCGAGAAGATGTCGCTCAATCAGATGTTCCGTGTGGCCCGCCTCTACCCCGAAGACTCCCCCGAGTTCCGCCGCACGATCGAGACAGCCCTCAAATACTATCCCGACAGCGAGGAGGCCAACACCAACGCCGCCGTGTGGGAACTCAACTCAGGCAACTACGACCGCGCCGCCCAACTCCTTGAGCGGGCCGGCGACAATCCCGAGGCCAACAACGCCCGAGGCATCCTCGCCACAAAACGCGGCGATTTCGAGGCCGCCCTCAGATACTTCGACGCCGCCGGCAACCTCCCCGAAGCCCGCCACAACAAGGCTCTCATCAGCCAATGAATCCACTCCCCCGAATCCACTACAACAGAAAATAAACTACATAATAACCTAACAAACTAAGTTTATGAAGATCAACAAACTAATGCTCGGTCTCCTTGCCGGCGCGATGTTCGCGTCCTGCTCCGACGACCTCAGCAACGAGCCCGCAGGCGCCTCCGATCCCAACGCGATCGGTGCTGAAGGCTACATCGGCATCTCCATCGGTATGCCCGCCGAGCCGATCACCCGCGGTCTCAACGACCAATTCGACGATGGTCTGGCAACTGAGTATGGTGTAACGAATGCAGTTCTCCTCTTCTTCACCGGTCCTGAATCAAATCCCGATTTCTACAAGGCATACACCATCGGTCAAGGCGAATGGAATTCGGTTCAAGATACTCCCAATCAGATTACTCAGAACCGTATCGTCACCTTCCCTGTAGATTTCGCCAAACAATCATCGGGGCAACTGTGGGTGCTCGCTGTCATCAATCCCGGCGGTGTGCTGTCCGTAGGCTCCGGCAATACACTTAATGTCGCAGGTAAGCCCTTCACAGGCACATTCCAGGAATTCATGGCACTTGAGACAACAAACGCTATGATCGGTGAAAACAACTTCCTCATGACCAATGCGCCCTACTCGAGTCAGCCCGGCACATTGGCTGCCGGCGCGGCAGCTCCTGCCAATCCCAGATTCCGTGTGCTCTCACTCGTCAACCAGGATCGTATCCGTCCTACCGCAGAGGAGGCGATGGAACGTCCGGCGGCAGCAATTTTCGTAGAGCGCGCGGTAGCCAAGGTAGAGGTCAACAGCGCCAGCATCAGAATTGAAGAGGGTGCTATCAACTTCCCCGATGAGTCATATGAACTCAATATCACCGACACGCGCTGGGCACTCGACAATATGGAACCTACCAGCTACATCGTCCGCAACCTCGACTTTGGCCACGACAATACGGGTGTACCCTATTGGGCTTTGTATGACACAAACAGCAAAGCATCTTCCCTCCAGTATCACTATCGCTTTTTAGGCAATGCAGGTTTCGGCCACACCAACTGGGAGAATACTCCCGATAATCAGGAGCACTACCGCACATACTTCTGCGTGGATCCCCACGGCAACGGTATCGAGGAGGAAGATGGCAACCTCGTGGCAGCAAAAGAGGGTGACTTCACCCGCACCGGTTCCCAGTATCCCCAGTACTGCAAGGAGAATACTTTCGATGTCGCGCATATGGACTACCGCAACACCACACGCGCGATCATCAAAGTCAACTTCGGTGGCAACGGCAACATCTATACCGTCGGCGATGACAAGAAAAACGTCTATTTCTTTAAGGACGCGGCTCCCTATCTCGCACAGGCTGTGCTCTATGATTCCAGAGTGATGGCTGCGTGGACCGCATACTTCGACGGTCTCAACCAAAGCTATGATAATAACGCCACAATCAACACCCTCAAGTATGGCAACCTTATCGCAGAGAACGACTGGATGAAGATTACTTTCCAGGTTAACGAGACTGCAGGCCGTCTCCAAGTCAAGGAGATCGTGCTCAAGGATGGCAACGGCGAGAACGCCAAGGCTATTCCTTTCACCGAATCAGCCGCTACTGCTGCCGAGGTTAACGAGAACGTCACTGTCAAATGCTATGTCGACGGCACAGCATATTATGCCGTCCGCATCCGCCACTTCGGCAATGACCTCACACCCTGGACTGCTCCGGAAGGTGTGACCACCAATACCACCACCGATTCTTACGGCAAGACCAACGGTGCGATCGGTGCGCAGGATATTCAGAACTACCTCGGTCGCTACGGCGTAGTCCGCAACAACTGGTATGTCCTGACTCTCGGAGATATCAGGCAGATGGGTGAGCCCGTTCCCGGCGACCTGCCCCTCGACGGCACCCCGGACGACCGCGTGCAGCAACAGGAATCCATCTCCTGCCGCATCAACATCCTCTCATGGGCGAAGCGTAACCAGACCGACAACCTCTAATCCGTTTCACGCAAAAATCTAATTCCCGCATAATCAAGGGGCCGGGACGCAAGGCCCGAGCCGAACCGCCCGGCCCCCTCCCCTCTTTCTACAAAACCTTACGATATGAACCGTTTTCTTCATAAATCGGCTTGCGCCGCTCTCTTAGGCATCTCCCTCTTCTCTACTTCCTGCTCCATGATGGAGGATAAGGTCGACGAATGTCCGACCGGCCTGTTCGTGCGCTACGTTTATGACTATAATATTATGCGCGCCGACATGTTCAAGGACCACGTCGGACACGTCACACTCTACGTATATGACGAGAACGGCAACAAGGTGGCGGAAAAATCCGTCTCCAATGCCGGTCAGGAGCGTCCCCTTGCGACATATGGCTACACAATGCACTTCAACCCCGGCGAACTCGCCCCGGGCCGCTACCGCCTTCAGGCCGTAGCCATGCAGAACGACTGGGATGAAGCCCAGCTCACAAACCGCGCCAAATACCGGCGCACCGAAGGTCATTCCTCCGCCGAGGATTTCCTCATCAATCTCGAACACTCCGAGCAACCCGACCCCGCTCACGGCCGACACAACGTCGACCACGCCGGGCTGCCTCTCGATACTCTGTGGCATACACTCAAGGTGATGTCGACCCAACCCGTCGCCACTCACACCGTCCCAGACCTGCACGTCTCCTCAGCCCCCTATTCGGTTTATCCGCTGGCTGACCAGTATGTCACCGTCGAGGAGGGGCGCGCCACATATGCCACCGTCTCCCTCATCCGCGACACCAAGCATCTCAACATAACACTGCGCCAGATCGACGACCCCGCCGCCATGCAGCACGCCGACTACGAGGTCACCATCGACGACGACAACTCGATGCTCGCCCACGACAACGCCGTCATCCCCAACCATCCCCTGCGCTACACACCCTTCGCATCCTGGACCACCAGATACAGCAACTCCGGTCTGGAATATGAATCCGGCGACCTCGAACCCGCCATGCGCGGAGGGGCCCGCATTGTCTCCCGCGCCGAGGGCGACGCCGACGACCCCTCGCTGCAACGCACGGCCCACTACAACGTGATGTACAACCGTCTGATGCACGACACCGATCCCGGGAAATGTGCAGTGCTCCATATCCGCAACAAGCTGACAGACACCGAGGTGGCCACGATGAATCTCCCCTACATCCTCTCCGAGGGGCGCACCGCCTACCAGACGATGAACTACACCCCGCAGGAATACCTTGACCGCGAGCATGAATATCATCTCGACTTCCTACTGAAAGGGGACAAATGGGAGACCTGCACCGTCATGATCGACATCCTCTCCTGGAGCCGCCGCATCCAACGCTCCGACCTCGAATGATGTATCGGGCACACTCCTCTACTCCTCTTCACCTCTCCCCGGCACATAAGACATAGAATCTAACATATCAAACCTAACATCACTTATTCGATGCACAAGCATTCCACATATAGCCTCATCCTATCGGCGTTGCTGACGCTTCCCTGGCTGTCGGCCTGCGTATCGGAGGATATGGAGCCTTGCCCGACGGAAGTCGCCGATACGTCGACGGGCTACCTTCGCCTATCCGTCAGCACCACAGGCGACGCCGGATCCCGAGCCAACCCCGAGCCCGGCGAATGGGGCGACGGTCCGGAACATGGCCGGGGCAACGAGAATATCATCCATAATCTCTCCCTATTCCTCTACAGGGATGGAGGTGAGGGACTCGACGGCGAATACCGGGTGCTGTGGACAAAATATGTCGATGCGGCGACAGTCGCCAACGCTAATCCTGACCATCCTCTCGATCATATCTACACCGTCAGCATCCCGCTGCCCGAGGCAGATTTCAATATTTTCTCTCTCAGCGAGAACTATACGCTCCGCGTGCTCGCTGTCGCCAACGCCGGCGACCTGACCGCAACACTCGGCGGACTCACCATCAACCGCATATGCCGCGACCTGGAATATGGCGCGGCATGGAAAGATGCCACTATCCCCGCAAATTGCGACTACTTCGTGCTCTCCTCAGCCTTCAACGGCGCCAAGCGCACGGCGACACACACCCTTGACGGCAAAATCACCTTCACCAAATCTGAAGCTCAGGGAAGGGTATTCTCCGGCGAAGTGACCCTCGAACGCGTCGCCGCCCGAATCGACCTCCGTTTCAACGAAGAGAATATTCAGGATAACACAATCCGCTATTATGCGGGAGGCACCGAGAATTATCTCACCCTGCTCAACGCCATCCCCGTCAATCAGATGCAGCAACGCTCCTATCTCGTGAAGCAGGTGACCGACAATCCCTCCGACCGCTACGAATGGCAATCCGCCGCCGATGAGACAGTCTCCGTAGGTATCCCCGCCAACTATGTGCTGAGCCCGGCATTCTCCAAAAAAGCCACCAAGGATGAGGACCTCACGGGATGGTATGGCAACAGCCGCGCCTCGTGGCTGCGCACCGCCGACAAAAATGCCCTGACCACCCTCTCCCCCATGTCGACCGAGGTTGTCGGCACGACGTACACTCTCGAAGATGACGCCGACTACAACCGCGCCATCATCCTGACGTACGCCAACGAGAACACCCACCCCGAAGACCTCCAGCTCACCCCCACCGACGCCGCAGCCGGATATCACCCCTCCGATTATCTGACCGGACTCCTCTTCCGCACGCAATATCACCCCGCCATCCTCCACACCGACGGCAAGCCCGACGGAGCCACCACCAAATATGTGGACGGGCAGGACTTCTGGCTCTTCCGCACCGTCGCCTCCGAAGTCAAGGAGAAAAGCAACTTATACTTCGCCTCCCGGGAGGCTCTTGAGGAATACGTGGCCACCCTCCCCGCCGGGGTGAAGGATAAATACGAAACCCTCCACTATCCAGGCGGAATCTGCTACTACAACATCTGGATCAAACACGCCAACAACGGTGCCGATCCCGAGCAGAACTACCCCATGAAATACGGCATAGTCAGAAACAATATCTACCGCGTCGCCCTCAACTTCCAGGGTATCGGGCAGCCGACCCCGGAAATCCGCGAACCATACGCGGTCACCTCGCGAATCTACGTAATCAAATGGAACTTCCGCCCTCAGCCTGAAATAATCATGTAGCGTTCAGCCGACCACCCTGCGCGCTTCATACCCTATCATTTCACACCGAGCATTTTCTACAACCGACATGACAATCCGACATAATATCTTCACTCCATTAGTGGCAGCCATCCTTTCGGGCATGGCAGCCACTTCCTGCGTTTCCGACGCAGGAGAACCTGCTTCACCGACCGATCAGGTCGCCGGCACGGCGGGAGTTTCTTTCAGCATATCCGCCCTCCCCCTCGCGGGTGCCTCCACACGTGCCACCGACAATTACACCGACCCCGAGCTTGCCGAAAGCCCCGTGGCCGACCATGAACTCATCAACAACTGGGTCGTGGCCTTCATCCGCGACAACAAGGTCGTGGCCCTGGTCGACGGCACACCCTCGGCTGTCTGGAACGACCGCGTCGATCTCGAACTCCCGCGCGGCACCCGCTATTCAGCCCTCGCCTTCGCCAACATCGACGTCGACAAGGTGAAAGCCATCTTCACCTTGGGCACGACCCTTGCCGACGGGTGGAAGAACAATATCTTCGACGAGTCGTGGCTCTCCTCCGACACCTCCCTCATCCCCATGAGCGGATACCTCGAAAACTTCGAGATCAAAGGCACCGTCAATGAGGAATTCGCCATCGAGGTCGTGCGCATGAAAGCCAAGATAGAGTATGCCGTCAAGAATCTCTCCACCTCGGCAATCACCATCTCCACCTTCTCCCTGCAGCCGGTCTACGACGGCGGCATCTACCTCTATCCCGAATACGACAGGAAACCCGCGCCCGACACACAGAAGCCTGCTTATGCGCCGCGCATCCCCGCAACAGGGGGCAAATACGGAATCTTCAGGCATGAGCCGACCGGATTTACACTCGCGGCGAATAATACAACGGAGGTGAAACGCAGACAATTCTACATCAACGAATCGATCGCCACCGGCAATCATCCGACCGGCCATTTCCATATCGCCCTGACCCTAAAGCGCGGCGACGAGACCGCCGAGGATGTCAGCTACGCCCTTGCCGACGATGACCTGCAGTTCATCTACCGCAACGACTACATTCTCTTCCCCATCGTCATATCCGATTATGTTCCCGAATTCGAGGTGATCGACTTTCCCCCGATCGGCGGCTATCCCGTCAACGTCACGGCTGAGAACAACGAATTTTACGCCACCTTCAGCAACTCCGGAGCCTTCGACATCAGCGCACGCCTACGCGACAGCCGGGGCAACACAAAGGTAATCCGGCCCTATGACGGCACCGACACGCAAGACAACTACGTCAAATACGTCGGCAGTGTCAATCCCGAAGGGTTCGAGCTGACCTACGAACCGCCACTCGGCACCTGGCAAGGCAACTTCGCGCACGGCACCAACCCGCACATCACGCTGAAATTCGAGTTCAAGATCGGCGACCTCATCTACACCCGCACCCTCCACCTCATCAGCAAATAATCACATCTCCTCCGACAATCATGAACATCTTCCGAAAAGCAATAAAGAATCTTCACCCGGCAGCCCCGCTCCGCGCAGCGACCCTCGCCGCTGCCGGTCTGCTCTCTATCGCCGCATCCGCACAGGAGTATCAAAGGTTGATTACCGACATAAAGCAAATAAGCGGAATTGGGACTAACCCGGATAAGCTAATTATAGACCCCTCAGATGTCGATGCAATACAACCTACATTCAGCATGGACAACAAATTCGAGGTTACGCTGAACAATCCCATAACATTAACCTCGACTCAAGGCCTTATAATGTATATGGCACGTTATCAACTGGATGGCGCGCCTACTTTAGTACAGATTGAAGGAGCCGGAGAGAATGAAGCTTATCAAACACTCGGATATGCCCACTTCCAATACCGTGGAGGTGACAATACCCATGAATTCTCCGATCCTATTTATACCATTACCCCGACCACGGTATCAAAACTGCGTATCTCTGTATTGAAAGTAACTCGACCCTCCGACGATGATACGAAAGGTTACCGTCTATTCAAGCTGAATTTCTTCACTTACCAAAAGGGTGACCCATATCCGGATGACCGTCTGGATCCGCTACGTTATGGGACAGACTACTACAGGTCATTTTATGGCTATGCCTATCAGCCCAACAACGGTATCCTTGATCCGCACAACCATTACGGAGGCAACCTGAATTATCCGGAGGAAACTCCTTGGGGGGAAAACAATACATTCGTATACGATGGTGAGGTACATGAACTCCCTACTTTCGACAAACAGGGTGGCGGACAGATGCCCCACGTCACCGAGCAGACCCTCTATGCCATGCCCGGCGATATAATCTCGCTCAGTCCCTATTACGATCTCCCGACTTCAGGCAACTATTATGAAAAGTTCTCACACTGGTACGGTTACTATCCCCGCAACAGCCGAGACGAACTTCAGGAACAAGACTATCATCATATTACCGACAGCAACGGCAATCGCATGCTCGATTTCCTCATTGATCCCGCTGCAATTGTCCTAACCGATAACGCAGGTTATTTCGCCGGTTCCGCATTTCCACGCCCGATCGGTACCTACGTAATCAAAAATTTCGATGACCTCAAGAAATTCAGTGATTTGGTCTACCAAGGCAATGGCTATCAGCATCTCGATGCCATCCTCGCCGCTGACATTGATTGTGAGGGTGCGCGTCTTGAGCCTATCGGACGATATAACGGTACACTTAATGCCACAATGAGCTATTGCGGCAACTTCAATGGTAACGGACACACTATCAGCAATCTTAGCATAATCCAACATCCCTGGGACTATAATATCGGATTCTTCGGTCAATTAGGTGACGGAGCTACAATAACCGGACTGAATCTTGTGGATGTAAAGGTTGTCGCAGGTGGCCGGGCCGGTGTACTCGCAGGTACAGCCACAGGTCTGACCACTATAGAAAAATGCCTCGTCAAGGGAGATGTAGATATAACCTCCCCCGGAGGGAATGAGGGCGATGAAAATATTATCTCCTATGCAGGCGGTATATTGGGTATAGCCATTCAAGGCGCACAGGTGAACATGTCCGAAGTAGGTTTTATCGGAAATGTCACAGGCGGATATGGTGATGATGGCTCCAACGGAGCTCTTGTAGGATACTTTGAGACCGGAACAATAGGTAACATCACCAATTGTTACGCTGATGCCACCGTCGGAAATATATATGGGCAGAACGGAATGTTCAACAACTTCAATCCCGTAGTGACCGTTTCGAATTCCTTCATGAATGTTCTCTCTTCCCGGAATATTCCCGATACCGATATTCTTTATAAAGTCCACCAACCCGGATTCTCCAATATTTATCCCACCGATTCCGAAGCATTCCATTCCCTGCCCGAAGCATATGAGAAGGCTGCCGGATCTCATTATGTGCGTGTCTATGGGATTCCTGACGACCCTGTTCAATGGCCTGCAGTATACATAAATTGCTGGGGTGGTGGCCTTGATACAGGTTGGCCCGGTATTCAGCTGACCAAGGGCGATGGTTACTATTATACGACCATTCCCAACAGAGGTATTGCCAGTATGATGGTCAACAATGGCAATGACTCGAATGAGCATGACTATGTAATGGGTAAAAATCCTGAATTTTCCGGCAATGTGGATCCTACTAAAGATGATAATGGGAATATAACCAATGAGGGAACAGTATCAATAGTAGATTTTGGTGCGAATGAAAAGGATTACCGGATCACATATAACGGTAATTTAAAGAAACTGACCGTTCAGGAACTGACTGAAAGCGCACCCGTAAACAAAATCTATGTCGCGAAAAACGAAAAATGGGACGGCTACGCCCTTCTTATGACCAATAGAGATGGTCAAACCTACACCAAAACTACTCCCGATGCCGAAGAGCTTCACAACAATGTAGACTGTGTAGTATTCAACATCCCCGCTGACTTCAATCGGTTTGGACTTAAATACTCAGTTCTCCCATATAAGGGGAATCAGACAAATAATATCCTTTTCAAATCTGTAGCCAATCCGATGCCGGCTCAACCTGCGGGGACACATCGTATATTTCTCAAGAAATTCTCGGCTCAAGGTTGGGAAAATATCAGGGCCTATGTATGGTCGGAGGAATCTTTGGGTAATTACTTCCCCGGCAATGAAGCCAACGGCACTGTGATTATTGATGGTGATGAATACCTGTATTACGATTTGCCTTCCGTTCTCGGTGCGTGGGGTGGTATAACCTTTACCAATGGGATTCAAGGTGAGGTCAATGGTGAACGTCAATTCAAAGATGCCATAGTGTATTATGATGGCGACATGATGGTGGAAGTCACAGAAGTTTCCTCCACTTTTAGAAATCAGGAAGGTAAGCTCAAAGGTGGGTATTTTAATCCTGTCTATTTTGAATATCAGGAGAATCAACCCGTCCCTGAGCTTACCGTGGATGGTCAAACATATTCTGCGGGTACCGTCACTGTCAACGGAAAGAAATACTATTATATAAACTTTGCGCCGGTTCATCCCGAAGAGGGACGCCTGATAGTTGGTGAAAACCAGATAGGAGATCGGCAGAATCCTATCGTCATCAATAGAAATGAGGTGGTCAGCATAGATCGCGTGTGGGCAAGTCAGAATCTTGAGAATATCACGCAGTTCTTTTCCGCTCTACCTCTTGACATGGCACCTACTGTATATCTGGATACAAGAGATTTCTATGATGTAGTTCGTGATGGCCTCGGATGGGAGGAACGCTACGACGTGCCTGCCCCTGCTCAGAGTTCTACTGAAAATGTCGGGGAATCCGTCATTGACGTAGCCAAATTCATGAGTCATGATGCATTGCGTTGGTATGGAACTGAGGCAACGTTCTATCAACCTTATAAAACCGCCTTTGCTCCCGATTCCAAAGAGAACCTTTCTCTTGAAAAGAGCGAATACCACATTGCCGCTGATTTCGCCAATGAGTTTAACTCTACAAGTAATGCTTACAATCTCGACCGTGAAGGTAAGGTTATCCATGAACCGGTCATCAACTTCCGTCATATCTTCCATATTAAAGATGGCAAGACCTTTGCGGATGCTAATACCACATCCAAGCAGAAAAACGAGTTATACTTGAAGAATAATTCCCGTTCGGTTTCTGCTCGTGCAGATCATGACTTCCAAATCCGATTGACACAGCAAGTGCCACATTTCCCGAATAATGACACGCATAATTACACAAGCACCAATTTCTATTACAAAAAAGGTGAGAATGATTATGCGCGTGTACCCCGTGTCGGTATCGAGATTCTTGATCAGGCCGGAAATATGATACCTGATCAGACAATGTTCTTCTTCGATGCGAACACCGAGACACAGGGCACACGAAAATATAAAGCGGGAGATAATGGCTTTGCCGTACGCGGAGATAATAACGGGACCTTTTATCACACCGGTAACGGTGGCGGCTCCGTCTATCGTTCTCTGTACTGCGCAGCAGGCAAAGCTAAAGCCGGCACATACACCATTCGTCTAAAGGCTCTGAATTATGATGGGACAGAAATAAAAATTTTCGGTTCAGAAGACGATAATCTCTACATAGATCAGTACGTAATTACATTCCTCCCCGATGACAGTGCATCTCTGCTCACAGAAGAGGAATTAAAGAATGACGCGAATTTCCAGCACACTACGGAATATCTCGAACAGGAGGATGTATGTGGACCTCCTGCCGTTGTGGTGGACTATGACCAATACCGCGCCTTTGAGCAGGCTCCCTATAATCCGGCGGATTATTTCCGCCATCACGGAAATGGCGCCTCTGACCGAAGATCCTACAAATGGCCTGTACTATGGCAGAAATCAACATATTCATTCGGTTATGGTAATTATTACACTTATGACTACAACGAATATATAATCGCCAATCATAGTGATGAGGTGATGTATCACGCTGCAGCCGACGGACATACCAATGCCGATTCAAGCCAAGGATTATTTGACCGCCTCTACTATGATACTTACGCTGCCAACCCGGCTGAAGCTCAGAAGGGATATTTCTTCTATGTAAACGCTGCATCCGACCCCGGTGTGGCTGCCCGACTGACAATCAATAAACTTTGTCCCGGCTCCACAGTCGCTGTATCCGCATGGATTGCTGAGATGTCTAATGTTCCTGAAGTGGCTAATCTTTGCTTTAACTTCGTGGCTGTAGACGGCGATGGCAACCGTGAGATTGTCCATTCATTTGTGACAGGTTATGTTGACGGGAAGGAATATGGATCACATGCCAACCGCCATAATGCCAATACATCCTATGATGAAGCATACTCAAAAGTCCATGAGCCGGGTCAATGGATTCACGTCTACTATTCCTTCATCCCTGACTTGTCAAACATACAGAATCTGACTACCATTGACCACTACGAGCTGGAGTTGGAAAATAACTGCGTGTCTTCAAATGGTGCTGACTATGCAGTCGATGATATCCGTGCATATATTATCTCCCCGGAAATTACTGCCCGTCAGCTCAACCCGGTGTGTGATGCAAACCAGAATACTGTTGGCATACGTCTGCGCAGCCGTTTCGACAAGCTTCTATCTTCCAACGGACTTGAAGAAACCAATGCAGCAGATGCAAGTGAGATTACTCTCCATTTCGCGGTGCTTGATAAGAAAAAGTATGACAGCGCATATGCGGAGTATCAGAATAAGGACTTTGAAACGGATGCTGAGCGTACTGCCGAATTAAATAGGATTGTTCGCAACAGCGCTATCCGTGTTGTCGATACATATCATGATGATCAAGACAATGCCTATTTCACTCCGTTGATAATATCGACATACTATGACGGATTACCCGAATATAACGAACAGACACTGAATGAGGCGATGCGTTATACTGCCGGTCGCGCAAAATATTTTCAGGCTAACATCCAGCCGACAGATACCGACCTGCGTCCCGGTAAGGATTATTACATCGTGCTCTATGCTCAATACGCAGANCTTCCCTCTCCTGANGAGGAAGGCTTATCGATATTCGCCATCACCGACGATCCTTGCGCCAAGTATGCCGTCATGACTCTCCAGGGGTCGGGCGTGATCAAGATTGACGGTATCGCCTACAACGACGGCGAGCCGATNGATGTCTGCGAGGGGCAAAGCCCCGTCGTGCAGGTCGACCTCAAGATGCTCCNCGATGACAAGGAGATCNATATNCCCGCCTACAACGACTATGACAACGCTCCGGCCCACTANTACGACTGGTTCGTCGGACCNGTGGATGAATTCATGGCCACCCCCGAAAACGGCGGCTNAAGCTATTACGACCTCCTCTATCTCTTCCGCAACGGCGAGACTCCCGGCGGCGAGTCGACCCCGTCCGGNAAGGGCAATATCGATGCCGACCAACTGCCNGATCCCGTCGATGGCGANGAGGATANATATGCGCCCCTCCGCCAACTCATCAAGGAGGGCNGGCTCGTGCTCCACGCTTCAAGCTTCGTATTCCCGCCCCTCANGAATACCGATGAGGCCGACAACATCCACGTCCTGACCGCGATGCCCATCATTCCCGGTCCCGACGACGAGGAGGGCTATAAGGTCTGCTCGCAGCCCAACGAGATTCGTCTGCGCGTGCAGAACAATTCCCCGCTGATGTTCGACGGCTTCACCGGAATCGACTATCCGGAGGCGGATGTCCCCGTGCGCGTNGGTCTGAGCCAGCTGAGAAGCGTCAGGGAGCTCGGCGCCCTCACCATCGAGGATCGCACCGGCAACCGTCTCGGCCTAATCCCCAATGTCACGATTCCCGAAAATCTCCGNAAACTTGAGATTNCCCTCCGCGGNCTCCTCTCCTACAAGGGTGAGGNTNNGGNNGCCGAGATGACCATGGCCGGCAACCGCAACGAGGCCGCCGACCCCTATGTCTACCTCGTCGAGACCGACGACCCCGCATATATCAGCCTCGACAAGCATCCGATGNANGAGATGCCTATCCGAAACTCCCTCCTTCCGATCGGCATGGTCGATAATCTGAGCGCGAAGACAACCGAANATGGCAAGAACAACGTGACCATCCTCTTCGACGAGAACATGCAGTTTGCCGAGGGCTACTACTACCGCGTCCGCTTCGCCTTCGATGAGGTAATCCCGACCGAGGTGGAGGGATACTGCGAGGGCCACGTGGTCTTCACCATCAAGGTCGTGCCGGAATATCAGAAATGGACCGGCGCCGACAGCCGNAACTGGAACAACGACGCCAACTGGAGCCGTGTCACAGCCGACGANATCCTCCTCCCCGCCGGAGATGCAAAGACCGATGACTTCACCGTCGTTCAGAACCGCANNCGCATTCCCCTTATCGTCGACGCCGACGGCAACGTCACACCCAAGCCTGCGAAGCAGCTCCCCTCCAACCGCCGCTCCTACGCTCCGCTCGACTTCACGAAGGTGCTCATAAGCAAGATGGCCAATGACACCACCACNGGCTATCCCTATATGTTCGCCGCCACTGAAAAGAATATCATGACCCTGCATGATGAAATGAGCTGGAACAACCNCGCTCTCCCCGCCGGNATCCCGACGATGGAGCCNACGGAGAATATCGAGTATGANATGGTGTCGCTTGATCTCAAGGATGGTCCGCTGGCCATGCGTCCATGGTACGCCAACACCTGCGAGCAGATCCACTTCAACCATGGCGCGGAGATGGCTCATCAGGAGAGCTTCATCTTCGAAAAGAACTATCAGAAGGCCTGGGTCGACATGGAGATGACGGGCGACCGCTGGTACACNCTCGCCTCCCCGCTGCAGGGTGTCGTGGCCGGCGATATGTACACGAAGACAGCCGGCGGCAAGCAGGACAACGAGCTCTACACCGACATCACCTTCAACAATGACGACTATGGCCGCTATGAGCCGGCCGTCTACCAGCGCGGATGGAACAAGGCTGAAGCCGCGACCTATCTCCTCGGCGACAATAGCCATGACTCCAAGTCGGCGGCAGTGCAGCTCAACTGGAGCCGCGTCTACAACGATGTGGAGGAGGCATACGCCCCCGGTCTCGGTTTCTCGATCCGCACCGCCACCGACGGAATCACCGCGCCCGACAAGGACGATAACGGCAACGTGACCGTCCGCTTCCGTCTCCCGAAGGCCGACGACAGCTATTCCTACTTCGATAAGAATGATAACACGGAGGGAGCCGATGACACGACCGTGGGCCGCACCGGCAACCGACATGCGCTGACTGCATTCGGCGACGACGGCAAACTGACGGTAAATCTGACCGTCGGCACCGACGGCACATACTTCCTCGCCGGCAATCCCTTCATGGCCCGCATGAAGATGGCTGAATTCCTCGCGGCGAATGCCGATGTCATCGAGCAGGCTTACTGGATAATGACCGACGACCGTCAGGAGGCCGCCCTCTGGGATGAGAAGTCGGGGACATTCATCAGCACTGACAAGACCGAGGCCACCGACGGCACGATCGCCCCGATGCAGGGCTTCTTCGTCAAGGCCAAGGAGAAGCGCTCCACCCTCCCCCTGACCTTCACTCCCGCCATGATTGATGACGGTGAGATCGACAACAGCGTTATCCTCCGCGCCCCCCGCGCCGACCGCAGGCAGCTCCTGACAATCTCGGCGATAGATGCAGAGGGTGAGACAGCTTCCCGCGCGCTGATCAAACTCGATGCCGAAGCCTCGGCTACATTCGAACCCTCGGAGGATGTGACGCTGCTCATCGACCGCACCCTCGAAGAGCATCCCTCGGTATATACTGTAGCATCCGGACAGGCCCTGGCCATCAACAGCCTCGATGCCATCGTCGAGACGGAGGTCGGTCTGCTCGCCAATGAGGAATCAGCCCATACCCTCCTGTTCGAGGGAGTCGACGAGAGCGAGGGGCTGCGTCTGCTCGACACCGTGACGGGCGAGATCTCCGACCTCTACGACGGCATGGAGATTGAGGTGAAGGGTGCGGCAGCCGGACGCTACTACATCGTCCGCCCCTCCGACATGATGGAGGAGGTGACCATGGCGATTCTGCTGAAGGAGCGCACGGTGAGCGTCGTGGCCGAGACAGCCGGCATCACAGCCCGCGTCTACACCCCCGACGGTCTCTGCTCCGGCGAATGGAGCACCGCCGACAGCCTGCTCCACTTCGACCTCGAACCGGGCATCTTCATCGTCGAGGCCATGGCCGACGGCCGCCGCATGATGCGCAAATTCATCGTGAGATAATCCCTACTATCTAAATAAGACGGAAACGCCGGAGGCACTGAAAAGCCCCGGCGTTCCGTTATTTATAGAAAACGACCTGCTTATGCTCAGATTTATTTCCATAGCAATATTTCTTCTCTCGGCGCTGATTCCGGCTCCGGCCGCCCCCCGGTTGCAGCTCCTCCCCGACGGCATAGTCGACCTCGGCGAATTCGAGGAGAGGGAGGTGCAGACCCGCGAAGTATTCATCCGCAACGTCGGTGACGCGCCGCTGGAGATACTCAAAGTATTCTCCACCTGCTCCTGCACGCGCGTGAAATACGATTCCGAGCCCATCGCTCCCGGCGACAGCGCGCGCCTGACGGTCATCTTCGACGGTCGCCGCCGCAAGCCCGGCCCCGTAAGGAAAGTCTTCCGGCTGACCACCAACGGCGACCCCGCCGTCAACAGTATCCTCGTCAAAGGCGACATCATCCGCCCCTTCCAGAAATAAAAGCAGCCCCGAAATCCGGCGGCCGCCTCTCTTCGCGGCCGATTCTCTTGGCGGCTGATTCTCTTGGCGGCNGATTCNCTTGGCGGCTGATTCTCTTGGCGGCTAAAGCCGCCTCACAGTAAGGCAGCTGAGATTCAAAAGCAGGATTGCCGGAGCGGGTGCTTCTTTACTGTGCCCCGGCTTCAGCCGGAGGGAAAAGCCAGGGGGAAAAGCCGGGGAAAGCCGGGCGAAGGCCTCAGTGGATTTTGCGGATGACGAGCCTGCTTTCGGCAGGCAAATCCGCGATAGCTTTGGCGTGATCGTTCATGGTATGGAATTCGGCATAACCGGCCCGTGAAGTGCGGGCGATATTATCGGGCCAGGGCGAGAGCAGAAGAAGGCGTCCGTCGGCACATAAGTCGAAATATTTCCCCTGCGGCTTGAATCGCTCGCCAAAGCTCAGATCGCGCAGTAAAATCAAGGGGCTCCCGCGTCTGATAGCCTCCTCTATGATTTCCTTCTCTGCCTTATGTATAGCCGGAGAAATCGGGACGGCCCCATCCTCGATGGCNGCCAGACATTCCTCCCTGTAGGCCTTGAATTGATCCGGACTCCATCGTCTGTGGATCCTGACCGGCATGAGCCTTATGGATTTCAGTAGAAACAGATTCCCATAGGCCGCATANTCATGGTCACCGACGCACAGATNCATATTCCGGTTGAAAAGATCGGGATAACGACGTCGTAAGATATATCGGCGCGGATTATCCTCCACATACTTGATTGCCCGTTTAAACTGAATCGAGTCAAAGATTATGGAGTCATCAAAGGGTTTGAAGAGGGTGACGACGGATGGCAGTGCGGCAAGCCGGGAATGGGCCTTTGAGCACGCAGCGGTGAANGGGGCGATGTACTTGCCGATCGGACGGTCGAGCTCTTCCGTAACGCTGAGTACGAAATGGATATGGTCGGGCATAATGACATAACGCCTGAGCCGTATCCTCAACTCCTTTTCCGGAATCCGGATAAGTTCTTGCCGGACGCATTCGCCNAATTCGGTATTTTGGGGTATGATCATATTTGTAAGCCGAAGCGCGGCATCGCCGGGATCCGGAATCCGGGATAAGATGGGGCGCCCGGGATAGGTGGTGATGGTGATGAGGTAACAGCCGGGTTTACAATAGTCATGGAATCGGGCGCGCGGAGCTTTCTCTGATTTATTCAGGCTCAGGTTTTCTCGCTTTATGGGGGGATTCATGGATTCAGTCGAATGGGGTTAATTACCGGGGGGTTACTATTCAGNAAATTAGNCATTATTGATAATAAACCTCCCTGCCCTCGCATTTATTGCTGAGAGCAGGGAGATTTCGCAGTCGGAGCCTATAAAAAGCGGCNTCCCCCTTGNCNGCNGATTCTCTTGGCGGCNGATTCTCTTGNCGGCCGATTCTCTTGNCGGCTGATTCTCTTGNCGGCTGATTCTCTTGNCGGCTNNANNCNCNTNNCAGNNNGAANNCNCNNGCNCNNTCTNNTCTCTCCTTANGCGCNCNNNTTCTTCTTCNGCGGCNNNNTCTCNTGGCNNCNNNTTCTGCTCTNNCNNCTNNNNCCGCGCTCACNNTA
>JAAVBX010000001.1:34559-82732 GCA_014802625.1 bacterium
CNTCTTCTTCTNCTNCTGCTCCTCTCTCCTTCTTCCGCGCCCCTTTTCTTCTTCAGCTGCTGCTCCTCTTCTTCCGCGCTCCTCTTCTCTCCTTCCGCGCCCCTTTTCTTCTTCTTCTTCTTCTTCTTCTTCTGCTGCTGCTCCTCTTCCCTCTTCCGCTCTCTTCTTCTTCCGCTCCTCTTCTGCCCCTCTTCTTTCGCTTCTCTTCGGCGCTTCTTTACTGTGCCCCGGCTTCAGCCAGGGGAAGGCCAGGGGGAAAGCCGGGCGAAAGGCCAGCGGGGGAAAGCAGGGCGAAAGGCCAGCGGGGGAAAGACGGGTAATTTCCGGGGGCGAATGCTAAACGGGATGGCTTTGCGTTTCTTCTGATATGAGGAGATTTATTTATTCTTTGCCGGTAATGATGGCATTCATGACCGGCTGCATCAGCGACGAACCGGATATGCGCTCGCTGATCGAGGTCGGCGACCGGTTGCCCGATTTCGCCATCGTCATGAACGACGGCGAAACGCTGACCACACAGATGCTGCGCGGGTCGGAGAGTCTGATCGTGCTGTTCACGACCTGGTGTCCGGATTGCCGGCGCGAACTGCCGCAGGTGCAGAAATGGGCCGACGCGCATCCGGAGGTGCGCGTCGTATGCATCTCGCGTAGCGAGACAGCCGGGGCTATCGAGGCTCTCTGGGCCGAAGAGAATCTTACGCTTCCCTGGTCGGCCCAGTCCGATGCCGCCGTATATTCCCTATTCGCCACCGGTGGCGTTCCGCGCCTCTATCTTGCCGATGCGGATCTCATCGTCACCGCCACCGAATTGACTTGGTAAAAACTACGACACCGAAAATTTAAGGGGAACGGGGTCTTAAGGGGAACGCGCACTAAACCACGTGGGCCAGCAATGTGGCTGAGGTGGCAGAATCCACCTTCACCCTCACGAAATCCCCCGGCTTCAGATCGCCGGCGGGGAAGACACAGACCTTGTTCTGCGACGTGCGTCCGAAGAGTTCGTCGGCGCTCCGCTTCGACCTTCCCTCCACGAGCACCTCGAATTCCTTGCCGACATCCTTCAGATTAGACTTCAGCGAAAGCTCGTTCTGCAGGGCGATCATACGGTTGAGTCGCTCGATCTTCACCTCCTCCGGGATATTGTCGGGAAGATGCTGCGAGGCGAATGTGCCGGGACGCTCCGAGTATTTGAACATGAAGGCCGAATCGAAACCCACCTCCTCCATCAGCGACAGCGTCTCCCGGAAATCCTCCTCGCTCTCGTCATGGAATCCGGTGAAGAGATCGGTCGAGATTCCGGCATCGGGAATTATCCGACGGATAGCCGCCACACGGTCAAGATACCACTCGCGGGTGTACTTGCGGTTCATCGACTTCAGCACGGCGTTCGATCCGCTCTGCACGGGGAGATGTATCCCCCGCGCCAGATTCGGATAAGCGGCGATCACCTCAAGCGTCTCATCGCTCATATCCTTCGGGTGGGAGGTCGTGAAGCGTATGCGCATATCCGGAGCAGCCTCGGCCACGAGACGCAGCAAGGCCGGGAAATCGGTCGTCACGCCGGTCTCCTCATCGACGTGGCGGTAGCTGTTGACATTCTGGCCGAGCAGCGTCGCCTCCTTGAAACCGCGTGCCCGCAGGTCGGCCAATTCATTGAGGATACTCTCCGGATGCCGCGAGCGCTCCCGCCCACGGGTATAGGGCACGATGCAATAGGAGCAGAAGTTATTGCAGCCTCGCATGATCGAGATGAATCCGCCGATTCCCGCGCCCATGCGCTTCGGCATCACGTCGCGGTAGGTCTCCGTTGTCGAGAGCACCGTGTTTATGGCCTTCTGCCCCGTCTCGGCGGCCGCCACGAGGTTAGGGATGTCGAGATATGCGTCAGGACCGGCCACGATGTCGACACCATGCTTCTCGATCAGCTCCTCCTTCAGTCGCTCCGCCATGCAGCCGATGACGCCCAGTATGATATTGCGCCCCGACTTCCGGCGCATCGAGTTCCAATATGCCAGACGTGACAGTATCTTCTGCTCGGCGTTGTCGCGGATCGAGCATGTGTTCAGAAGCACGCAGGCGGCCTCGGCATCCTCCTCGGTGAGATCATATCCGGCGAGCTGCATCATCGAGGCCACCACCTCGGAATCGGCCACGTTCATCTGGCATCCATAGGTTTCTATGCGCACTTTCTTGGGGAAAGTGCAATTTTTATCGGTCTGAGGTAAAAAAAACGTCTGTTTCATATTCTGAATTTCAAAGATTATGATTACTTTTGCAAAAATACCATAAAAAACTAATCTCAACAAATGAGCATCCCATTTATTTCGGCAGAAGAAGCTGCCAGCTACATTAAAAACGGAGACAATGTGGGATTCTCCGGATTCACCGCTTCCGGCACCCCCAAAGTCGTGACCGTCGCCCTCGCCAAGCGCGCCAGAGAGCTTCACGAGAAGGGCGAGCCCTTCAAGATCAATCTCTTCACGGGCGCATCGACTAATGACCACGTCGACGGCGAACTCGCCAGAGCCGATGCAATCGGTATCCGCACCCCCTACCAGAGCCATCCCGACGCACGCAAGCTCGCCAACCGTGGCGGCATGCACTATTTCGATACCCACCTGAGCCACGTTTCACAGGATCTGCGCTACGGCTTCTACGGCCCGATCGACGTAGCCGTCATCGAGGTGACAGAGATGAGCCCCAACGGTGAGTTTATCCTCGGAGCAGGCCTCGGCATGACCCCCACTCTGGCCCAGATGGCCAAGAAAGTGATCATCGAGTACAGCTCATATTATAAGACCTCCTTCCGTGGGTTCCACGACAACTATGTGCCCCTGGATCCCCCTCACCGTCGCGAGATTCCTATCTACAAGCCCTCCGATCGTATCGGCAGCACTATCCTGAAGATCGATCCCGCCAAGATCATCGGTATCGTCCCCTCCAATGACTCGGAGAGCATCAAGCCCTTCACTGCAGCCGACGAGGTGACGGAGCGCATCGGAGCGAACGTCTGCCATTTCCTGGCCGAGCAGCTCCGCGAGGGCAAGATGCCCAAGGAGTTCCTTCCCATCCAGTCAGGCGTGGGCAACGTGGCCAACGCCGTGCTCTACGGTCTGGGCGAGAATCCTGACATCCCGCAGTTCGAGATGTACACCGAGGTTATCCAGGACGCCGTAATGACGCTCATGGAGGAGGGCAAGTGTAAGTTCGCTTCCACATGTGCGCTTACATTCTCCGACGACGCCATGCTCCATTTCATGGACAACATCGATTTCTTCCGCGACAAGATTCTCATGCGTCCCGGCGAAATCTCCAACAGTCCGGAGGTCGTACGCCGTCTTGGTCTCATCGCCATGAACACCGCTCTGGAGGCCGACATCTTCGGTAACGTCAACTCCACCCACGTGCTCGGATCCAAGATGATGAACGGCATCGGCGGTTCCGCCGACTTCTGCCGCAACGCCTATCTCTCGATCTTCAGCTGCCCCTCCGTACAGAAGAACGGACAAATCTCCGCAATCGTACCTATGGTCAGCCACGTCGACCACAGCGAACACTCCGTCAAGGTGCTCGTCACCGAGCAGGGTGTGGCCGACCTACGTGGCAAGGATCCGCGTCAGCGCGCGCAGACCATCATCGAGAACTGCGCTCACCCCGCTTATCGCGAACTCCTCTGGGACTACGTGAAACTCGCCGAGAAGAACGGCGGTCACACCCCCCACAACCTCTACGCATGCTACGCCCTCCATCAGGCCTTCATCGAGACCGGCGACATGCTCAAGGCCGATTTCGCCCGCTACGACAAGTAATTCCCCATTTTTATAAATTAATCCTCCCGCTCGGGAGGATTAATTTATAAAGAAACCGATATTCCGAAATTTAAAAAGGATTTTATGCATAAAACCGCATAAAATCCTTTTTTCTTATCCCCGCGAATCTCATCGGGAGCTTCCATACCGTGGCTCGGCTTCAGCCGTGCCACTTACACATTCATGAGGGCCTGCAGGGAGGCGAGCCGCTCGGCGAGGATGGCGTTGTCGACATCCGCGCTCCTCTGCGACTCGATGACCCGGTAGCCATACCGCTCCAGATTCATCGCCGCCCGCGTGGCATCCGTGGCGCGGATGCGCAACGTCACGTGCAGCAGCCCCTCGGAGGCCGGATGTGAAATGAGGTCTACAAGGTGCGCGTCGACATCCTCCACGGCATGGGCAATCACGGAAGCACTGTAGTCATGCGGGGCACACTCCACCACAAGCACCGAACTGTCGTCGCGCGGCGCGATCAACCGCCCGAGACCCTCCAGCAAGGATACCTCATCAATCCGCCCGAGCGTCTCCTCACCCTCCCCCACATCCAGCACCCGCCCGGGCGCGTCAAGAAGATGTGGCAATACCTCAAGCAATGGCATATCCGGACTCACCCTCCGCAGGGCAGGCATATTATCTCGGGTTGATATAACGTCTTTAGCTGTCATCTGTATAAATTAATAAGCTTAAGTTTGGCGGATTTTCAAGTTTTTTTATTAGTTTTGCATATTGAAACCATCCGTAGGGAGGGCTTCCGGAGCATCCGCGGACTCCGATCTTTAACACCGCCCCTCACCCCGAAAAGGGTTTCGGAATACGAAGTTACAAATATTGTGCCAAAAATTCCAAAACCCTTCACATTTTTTATAACGTTAAATCATGACACGCCTTAGCGTAAATATCAACAAAGTAGCCACACTGCGCAACGCGCGCGGCGAGAACAACCCCGATGTCGTCAAATTCGCCCTCGACTGCGAGGCTTTCGGAGCGGAGGGAATCACCGTACATCCCCGCCCCGACGAACGCCACATACGCCGCTCCGACGTGGCCGACCTCAAGAAGGTGCTATCCACTGAATTCAATATCGAGGGCTATCCCTCCGAGGATTTCCTCCGGCTCGTGGAATCCACCCGCCCGGCACAGGCCACTCTCGTGCCCGACGCCCCGGGACAGCTCACCTCCGACTCCGGCTGGGACGTGATAGCCAACATGGAGCTTCTCAAGGGCATATGCGCCCGCCTGAAGCAGGCCGGCGTGCGCGTCTCCATCTTCGTGGCGGCCGACCCGGCGCAGGTGCGCGCCGCCGCCGAGGCCGGAGCCGACCGCGTGGAGCTTTACACCAAGCCCTACGCCGACCTCTACCCCTCCGATCCCGAGCGCGCCGTCGCTCCATTCGTCGAGGCCTCCATCGCCGCCCGCGACGCCGGACTCGGCCTCAACGCCGGCCACGACCTCAGCCTCGTCAACCTCGCCTACTTCCACCGCGCGCTCCCTCACCTCGACGAGGTCAGCATCGGCCACGCCCTCATCTGCGACGCCCTCTATCTCGGCATCCGCGAGACTATCGCCCGATACCTCGATTGTCTGAAATAATTCCTAACAGTCACTTCCCGATTTCAATCATATGGATTCCCTCTCATTCTGGAGCCTCGTCATGGACGGCGGCTACATCATGATTCCCCTCGCGCTGCTTCTGCTGCTGACTATCTACGTCTTCACCGAGCGCAGCATCGTCATATCCCGCGCCCTCAAGGAGGACCCCACTTTCATGAAGCGCATCCGCGACTACGTGCATGAGGCCGACCTCGAAAGCGCCGTGCGCCTCTGCAAGAACACCGACACCCCCTACGCCCGACTTATTCTCAAGGGAATACAGCGCATCGGACGCCCGACACAGGATGTGCTCGCCGCCATCGAGAACACCGGCAACCTCGAAGTGGCCAACCTCGGCAAGGGCCTCCCCTGGCTATCCACCACCGCCGCCGGAGCACCGATGCTCGGCTTCCTCGGCACCGTCGTCGGCATGATCGAGGCCTTCTTCACCCTCGCCAAAGCCGGCGCCGCGAGCAACATCACCCTCCTCTCCGGGGGCATCTACCAGGCGCTGGTGACGACCGTGGCCGGTCTCGTCGTCGGCATCATCGCCCTCTTCGCCTACAACTACCTCGTGGCCCGCATCAACCGCGTCATGAGCCGCCTGGAGGCGCGGAGCATCGAATTCATGGACCTTCTCAACGAACCCGCCTGATATGGCCCTGAAACGACCCTTCCCCACGCTGGAGACATTCTCCATGTCGTCGATGACCGACGTCATATTCCTGCTGCTCATCTTCTTCATGGTGACATCGACCCTGATCCACCCCGCCGCCATCGACGTCAACCTCCCCCAAAGCGGTGAGCAGACTTCGCAGAAGCCGCAGACCGAGGTCTACGTCGACTCCGTGCGCAACGTCTACCTCGTCGAGGACCGCAACGACTCCACCGGAGTGCGCAGCATCCCGCGNCNGATCCCCGTCGAAGAACTCGCCCCGCGCCTGCAGGAAATCCAGCGCGTCGACTCGATGCGCCCCGTAGCCCTTTACGCCGACGAGCGAGTGCCCTACGGCTATGTGGTCGACGTGCTCGATATGGCCGCCCGAAGCAANCTNCGCCTCGTCCTGGCCACCCGNGCCCGCTCCGTACCCCTTGACAATCAATAATGAAACATACACCGACNATAAATACCACCCACGCCGACGAGGGGGANAACAGGCGACGNGACCGGCTCATCGCGGCCGGCGTCACGCTCCTCTTCGCCCTGCTGCTCTTCATCTTCCTATATAAGGGCTCCATCGGTTTCGACCGNCGCCAACTGGCCGAGAGCTCCATACCGGAATTCGCGCAGGACGAGGAGGANCCCGAACTCTTCCTTGAACCGGAGCTGCTCGACCTCGGCGAGGAGAACAGCACGCAGGAGACCGATGCCGCCGCCCCGGCGCAGGGCATGCCCGAGGTNGTCCCCGATCCGGTGCAGACGCGCCCCGTCGTGAAAGCGGAGAAAGCCGAGAANCCGACTCCGCCGAAGGAGAAACTCGTCAGCCAGACGAANCCCTCCCCGGTAAAGACCGAAGAGCCCAAAGCCACCGACACCGAGGTGAAGAAAGCTCAGAGCAAGACAGCCGGAGCATTCTCCCCCGACAACGGCCAGACCGCCGGACGCAACAATTCCGATGGCTCNGCCGGAACATCCACCGGCATCGCCGGNCACTCCGACGGCTGGAAATTCCTCGGATGCCCATCCCCTGACGTGAAGCTGCGAAACCGCACGGTTATCACCGTCAGCGTCACCGTCAACTCCCGGGGTGAGGTCACATCCGCCCACGCCTCCGGAGGAACCGCACAGCTCAGGGCCGCCTGCGAGGCGGCCGCCCGAAAGGCCCGATGGCAACCCCACGACCCCACCAAGGCCCGCACCGCCAAAGGCACCATAACCTTCACCATCACCCCAAGATAACCCGATATCCCAATAATCCCAATCACGCCATGGATACCCAAGACGTCAACCTGCTTGAGCCGGAGCTCAAGCTCATCACCGAGTTCGACCATCACGGAGCCCTCTCCGTAGGTGTCGTCGCCAACTATGCCGACGATGAAGAGACCCGCTTCCTCCTCACCCCCGAGGCCTGCGGAATGCTCACATCGGCCGGAATCACGCTCCTCGTCGAGGAGGGCGCCGGAATCGACATCTCATTCAGCGACGAGGCTTACGCCGAATTCGGAGCCAAAATCTCCTCGCGCGATGAGGCCCTGAAAGCCAACGTCGTGCTCAGCTACACTCCCCTCCGCCCCGATGACATAAAGAAAATGCACAAGGGAGCCACGCTACTCTGCATGACCGGCGACGGCCTCTACCAGCTCCCCACGATACAGACCCTCCTCGAGAAGCAGATCACCTGCGGCACGCTCGACAGCATGTACTCCTCCTATAACGAGGAACCCGTCTTCGCCAACATCATCCGCGAGATCGACGGCCGCGCCGCCATCCTCTACGCTCAGGAGCATCTCTCATACCTCGGCGGCGGCAAGGGTGTGCTGCTGGCCGGTGTGGCCGGTATAAATCCCTGCGAGGTCCTCATAATCGGAGAGGGNCGCGACTGCCTCTACGCCGCCTCCGCCGCCATCGCNGCCGGAGCCTCCGTGACNCTCGTCAACAACGACATCTCCATGCTCCAGATGGCACGCCGTTTCTGCGGCGAGCAGCTGACGACGCTGGCCATACATCCGCGTGTGCTCTACAACAAGTGCAAGACCGCCGACGTGCTGATACTCGGCAACACCACCCGCCCCTTCGAATTCCCCAACAAGCTCAACCGCGTCATGAAGGATTCCGCCTTCGTCATGGATTTCAAGGATACGCATCCCTCCACATCCGTGCCCCGCACGGTGGCCATGGGGCTGAGCAACGTCCTCGTCAATTTCTTCGACGAGATGGTCATCAAGAACGGCTTCGAGAATATGGTGCTCACCTCCCAGGGCGTGCAGGCCGGCGTAATCACTTTCCGTGGCAAACTGACCGACAAACTGATCGGCTCTCTCCTCAATCTCCCCGCCGTNGACATCTCCATAATGCTCGCCGCCAAGAATTGAGAACGAGACCTGAATGAGGATAATCCATATCGTACACGGCAACGCCATGGGGGGAGCGCAACGCTATGCCCTCGACATATGCCGCCATTACACGGCGGCAGGCCACGACGTGACGGCCCTGACTCGTGACGCCCGCGCCGTCGACTCCCTTTTCAAGGAGGCCGGCGTCCCGTTGCGTCACGCGCCGCTGCGCGATTATCCCGATCTCTTCTCCTCGCTCGCGCTGCGCCCGATCCTTGAGGAGGCCCCCAAGGGGGAGACGGTGGTGCATGTCCATCGCTACCGCGACGCCCTGACGGCCATCCTGGCCCGCCGCATGGGTCGCCGGCCCGACGTGCGCATCATCGTCACCCGCCATATCTCCGAACCNGCCAAGGACAATATGNTGCGCCGCTTCATCTANCGGCATGTCGACGCCCACATTTTTGTCTCCGAATTTTCCCGGCGNGAGTTTCTGGCGGCGTGGCCTCACGGACGGTATCCTTTCGACCCGAGGCGCCTGCACGTGGTCTTCAACAGCCGCAACATCTCCTCCTCCCCGGTGCCCGAGCCGGAACGCGGAGCCATCACCGCCATGTTCCACGGCACCCTCCGCCCCGGCAAAGGGCTCGACACCCTCATACGCGCCATGGCCCTCCTGCGCGACACGCGCCTGAGGCTGCGAATCGCCGGAACCGGCGACCCGGATTATTGCGACACTCTCCGCCGNCTCGCGANCTCGCTCGGGGTGATGGAGTCGATCGACTGGGCCCGGAACCTCCCCGACCCCGCCGCGCTGATTCCGACCAGNCATTTCGGGGTGCTNCCATCCTCGGTNCCGGAGGCNTTCGGGATGGCAAACATCGAGTATATGGCAGCCGGGNGGCCGCAGATCTGCACCTTCAACGGCGCCCANCCCGAATATCTCACCCCGATGCAGGAGGCCCTCGCCGTCCCACCCTCCGATCCCGACGCGCTTGCCGCCGCCATGCGCNCCCTCTACTCCGATAAGGAGCTGCGCCGGAGTCTCGGCCTCAACGCCGCGGCAAGGTATGCCGAATCTCTCTCCTGGCAACATTTCATCAGCAGAATCGACANTATCTATGTCAAGACTTAGACCCGTGGATATCGTGGCGATCTACGGCCACACACATCAGGAGATGCATCTGGCNCAAATCTCGCGGCTGCTCGACACGCTGCGCGACCACGGCATCTCCCTCGCCGTCGAAGCCGGATTCGCCGACTATCTCGNGGCNAANGGGCTGCACCTGCGCNCNGGCGAGCGNACCGNATATTGCCCCCCGGAGGCCGGCGCGGCGATCAGCATCGGNGGCGACGGCACTTTTCTGCGCACNGCCCGATGGACCGGACGCCTGCAGACCCCGGTGCTCGGCATCAANACCGGCCACCTCGGGTTTCTGGCGGCCTACACCCCGACGGAGGCCGAAAGTCTCGTCAGNATGCTCCGNCGGGGGGAGGCTGAGGTCGAGGAGAGAATCGCGCTCAAGGTCGATGTCGGCGGNGCCTGCCGCGCGCCGTCGCTCCCCTACGCCCTCAACGAAGTGGCGATCCTCAAGGAGGAGACCGCCTCGATGATCAACGTCAGAGTCGACCTNAGCGGCCATTATCTGGCCGACTATCTGGCCGACGGTCTCCTTATCTCCACCCCGACAGGATCGACNGGCTACGCCCTNTCGGTCGGCGGNCCCGTGATTTTCCCCACCCTCGACGTGGTCTGCATCGCNCCGATCGCCCCGCATACCCTCACCGCACGTCCCGTCGTGGCCGCCGCCGACAGCGTGATCACGGCCTGCACCACCACCCGCTCCGGACGCTACCGCGTCAGCCTCGACGGCGTCAGCTTNCTCATGCCCGCAGGCTCGACCCTGACCGTCACCCGCGCCGACTTCCGCCCCAAGGTGATCCGCCGCCCCGGCGATTCATTCGCGGCGACTTTGCGGCAGAAACTCCTCTGGGGAGTGCGTTGANGCCCTCCCGAGCCCTCTCCGTTAATTTTTTCCGCCACTTTTCGGCGCGCCGATTACACNTGATTGCGGAATTATTGTTACTTTTGCAGTCTGATGCAGCATTTCGACTATATACTGACCCGCCTGGCGCCTGAACTGGAACGGATGAACGACATTATCCGCTCCTCGCTGGCCACACCCAACGCCCTGATGAACCGCATCGTGGAGAGCTATCTCACCGTCAAGGGGAAGCAGATCCGCCCCGTGCTGGTATTGCTCAGCGCAAAGTTCTTCGGCGGTGTCAACGATGATACACTTCACGCCGGAGCCGCCCTGGAGATGCTCCACAACGCCTCCCTCATTCATGACGACGTGGTCGACGAGACGTCGCTGCGACGCGGAGTCCCGACCATCAATGCCTCCTGGGGAAATCATCTCGCCGTCCTCGTCGGCGACTTCTTCGTCTCCAACGCCCTGGCCGCNGGCATCCGCACCGGCCATCTCGCCGTGATCTCCGCCCTCTCCGACCTCGGAAAGGANCTCTCCCTCGGCGAGGTNGACCAGATCTGCAACGCCCGCGAACATAATCTCTCGGAGCGCAGCTATATCGACATGATCNGGAAGAAAACCGCCTCCCTTTTCATGAATTGCGTCCGCATGGGCGGNGAGACCGCCGGCGCCGATCCCGAGGCCGTCGAGCCGATGGTGGAATATGCCGAACTCCTCGGCATCGCNTTCCAGATCCGCGACGATATCTTCGATTATTTCCATGACCCCCGCATCGGGAAACCTACCGGCAACGACCTGCGTGAGGGGAAGGTGTCGCTACCCCTTATCTACGCCCTGCGCGCCGACAACACTTCGGCCGAAGCCGCCGACCTGCGCGCACTTCTGCGGCGCGGCGACCTCTCNGAGGAGGAGATCGGCCGGCTCGTGGATTACGCCAANACCGAGGGGGGAATCGACTATGCCTTCGATTACATGAGAAANCTCCAGCGCCGGGCCGACGCTATACTGCAACGCTATCCCGACTCCGAATGGCGACAGGCTTTCGCCGAACTCTTCGAGTTCATCATAGCCCGCGACCGATGAGCCTCCTCCCTTATATGCGCCCCGGTGTCGTGGAGGCCGGNTGCGACGAGGCCGGACGCGGCTGCCTGTGCGGGCCCGTGGCCTGTGCCGCCGTAATCCTNCCCCCCGACTTCTCCTGCGAGATTCTCAANGACTCCAAGCAGCTCCCTGAAAAGACCCGCGAGGAGCTGCGCGTCATAATCGAGGATGAGGCCCTGGCCTGGAGCGTCGTGATGGTGGGGCCGNAGGAAATCGACCGCATGAACATTCTGCGCGCATCCATCAAGGGTATGCAACGCGCCCTCGACAATCTGAAATGGCAGCGCATCTTCCCATCCCCTTACCCCAACCAGNCCGAAATCAACGGCGGCGACAAGGCCCTCCCCGAGCATATCCTCGTCGACGGCAATAAGTTCACCCCCTACAAGGGGATACCCCACACGACCGTCGTGCATGGCGACGCCACCTACATGAGCATCGCCGCCGCNTCCATCCTCGCCAAGACCTACCGCGACGACTACATGCGCCGTCTGGCCGAGGAATTCCCCGGCTACGGNTGGGAACGCAACATGGGCTACCCCACACGCGAACACCGCTCCGCCATCCTCTCCCTCGGGCTGACCCCACACCACCGGCGAAGCTTCAAGCCCTGCCAGCCCACGCTCTTCGACGAAATCTATTGATGACGAAATCTACTGTAAAATGAAAAGATTGTTTCTCCTCGACGCCTTCGCGTTGATTTTCCGCGCCTATTACGCGCTTATAAAGATGCCCCGCATCACTCAGGAGGGATTCAACACCTCCGCCATATTCGGTTTCGTCAATACGCTCGAAGAGGTGCTCCGCAAGGAGAANCCCTCCCATATCGCCGTCTGCTTCGACCCTCAGGGACCGACNTTCCGCTCNCGCGCCTACNCCGAATACAAGGGTGAACGCGAGGCCATGCCGGAGGATATCCGCAAGTCGATTCCATTCATAATGGATATCATCCGCGCATATAACATCCCTATCCTCGTGGCCGACGATTTCGAGGCCGACGATGTNATCGGCACAATGGCNCGCCGCGCCGAGAAGGAGGGTTTCACCACCTACATGATGACCCCCGACAAGGATTTCGGCCAACTCGTNTCCCCCTCCATNCTGCAGTATAAACCCGCCTACCGGGGNCAGGATTTCGAACTGCGCGGCGAGGAGGAGGTCTGCGCCCGCTACGGCATNGAGCGCACGTCGCAGGTGATCGACCTGCTCGCGCTCATGGGCGACAAGATCGACAATATCCCGGGTTGCCCGGGNGTCGGNGAGAAGACCGCNGTCAAGCTTATCCATGATTTCGGAAGCGTGGAGAATCTNCTGGAGCATACGNCCGACCTCAAGGGTGCCCTCAAAAAAAAGGTGGAGGAGAACGCCGAACAGATACGTTTCTCGAAATTCCTCGCCACTATCCGCACGGATGCCCCCCTGCAGGAGACACCCGACTCGCTCGAACGCAAGGCTCCCGACACGAAGGCCCTGATGGAAATCTTCAGGAAACTTGAGTTCCGGCAGCTGGCCGACCGCGTCATGCGCCGCCTCGATGCCGANAACGTGGANGCCGCTCCGCGGATGGNGAAGGAGAACGCCCCGGAACCCTCTTTCCCGACCTCCCTCTTTGATTTCGAAGCCGAGGATAACGGGGGCGCCCCCCTATCCGGCGGGGAATCCCCCGCGACTCCACCCGNNGANCTNGNGGAATGCCTCATCGTTGACTCGGAGCAGGCNCTTACGGATATGCAGGANGCCATCCTGCCGCATAAGGAGATCGGCGTGTTTGCCGTCACCGACGGCGACAACGACATGACCTGCCGGTGGGCAGGCACNGCNCTGGCTCTCGCCGATGGCAGAGCATGGTATATCCCCGCATCCTTCGCTCCCGCCGAGGCATATATCCTCGACCTCTTCGCTCAGCCCGACATATGCAAGGTGACCGANACCTCCAAACTATGCTATGTCATAGCCGCCCGCCGACGCACGGACGCGGCTCCGGCTCTCGATAACTTCTACGATGTCACGCTCGCGCATTATCTGCTGCAGCCCGACATGCGCCATTCTCTCGACCTCCTCGCCTCCAATATCCTCGGCATCAANCTCCCNNCGATGCCGGAGCTCTCCGCCAGACGCTCCCGCTCCAAGAGNCCCCTCCCCGCCGCCTCCGATGCGGAGATCGCAGCCGCAGCCGCGCCGCGCGCCCTGGCCATCCTCAATATGCGTCCGGCGCTGGAGGATATGCTCCGCAAGGAGGAGCTCACGAAGATCTACGCCGATATCGAGGCTCCCCTCGTGGAGGTGCTCGCCGATATGGAGCTGACGGGAGTCAGAATCGACGTNGCCGCCCTCAATGAGGCTGCCGATGCGATCGAAGGCCGTCTCGCCTCGCTCGAAAGGGAAATCTACGAGCTTGCCGGCGAGGAATTCAACATCGGTTCGCCGGCTAAAGTCGGGGAGATTCTATTCGATAAACTCAGGCTCGACGATAACGCCAAGCGCACCAAGACAGGCCAGTATTCCACATCGGAGGATATTCTGGAGAAGGTGGCCCACAAGAATCCTATCGTCGGTAAGATTCTTGAGCATCGCCAGCTGAAGAAACTGCTCAATACCTACCTGACAGCTCTGCCGGCCTCCATCAATCCGGAGACCGGGCGTGTACACACCAACTACAACCAGACGATTACCTCCACCGGGCGGCTATCCTCCTCTAACCCCAACCTGCAGAATATCCCCGTGCGCGAGGATGTGGGCCGCGAGATTCGCCGGGCNTTCATACCCTCGGAGGGCAATCTCTTNCTTTCGGCCGATTATTCGCAGATCGAGCTGCGTCTGGCGGCGGATTTCGCGGCCGACGAGACTATGATCGACGCCTTCGCCACCGNCAAGGATATCCACGCCATCACGGCGGCGAAGATTTTCCATAAGGGGAATCCGGAGGATGTCACGGCTGATGAGCGCCGACACGCCAAGACGGCCAATTTCGGTATCCTTTACGGCATATCCGCTTTCGGGNTNGCATCGCGTCTNGGAATCCCCCGGCAGGAGGCCAAGGATCTGATCGACAATTATTTCAGGAGTTTCCATACNATCAAGAAATATATGTCGGATTCCGTGGAGNNCGCCCGCGAGCATGGATACGCCNTCACCCGCTTCGGACGCAAGCGGCGTCTCCCCGACATCAACAGCAAGAACCCCGTCGTGCGCGGCTACGCCGAGCGCAACGCCGTCAACGCNCCCATNCAGGGCACNGCCGCCGANATCATCAAGCGCGCCATGATCGANATCTACCGTGAGATGAAGGATAAGGGGTTGAAGTCGAAGATGATAATGCAGGTNCATGATGAGTTGAACTTCGATGTCGTGCCCGCNGAACTCCCCGTCGTGCAGGAGCTGGTGGAGCGTCTGATGGCTGCCGCGTGGCACGGAGCCGTCCCCCTCACCGCCGAAGCCGGCGTCGCCACAAACTGGCTCGACGCCCATTAATCCCCCTGAATTGTTATACTAACGGATCCACTCAAATATAANATTTATGAAAACCACTCATCAAATCGCCAAAATNAAGGCTGTATTGCTATACATCCTGCAAAATTGCCGGGANGGNCTGGACTACATAAAGCTGTTCAAGATAATNTATTTTGCACAGCAATCACACCTCGTAACCTATGGCAAGGTTATAGTAGAGGATTCATTCCGTGCGCTCAAACATGGTCCCGTGCCCTCTTACACCTATAAGGCGTTGCAAATAGCGGAGGGNAAACCACTTGAAGGTGATTTCACCGATTTCCTGAAAGGNATTGAAGTGAAGGATAAGAAGGTCTATNGCACCGAGACACCTGATCTGGATTGGCTGTCGGGTGCGGATCGAAGAAGTCTGGATGCGGCCATAGCGCGCTATAAGGATACGGANCCGTTCGAACTTTCCGAGCTTTCCCATGATGAAGCNTGGCAAGAGGCAATCCGTCGTATGCAGGATGATCCACAAAAGAATATCATGACCCTTATTGATATCGCGCGTGCCGGCCATGCTTCCGCTGAAATGGTCAATTACATCCGCGAGAAACAGATTCTCAAATATGCTCTCGCATGAACATGGAGACATCCGGCCNGCNTATACATNTGGGAGACATCCTCTATCTCCAACTNGATGAGGATGACGGTCTTACTTTGACNGGANCNTATCATACCCGTAGAAAATATATCGTGGTCATAGGTTTTACCCCCGAGGGTACGGCCATAGGCTCATTGCTGATCAATTCCCACATAGCCATTTTCAAACGCTCCCGGGAGCTTATGGACTGCCAATACCCATTATTGGCCAGACATTATCCCGACATACTCCAATACGATAGTTGGCTTGATTGTTCGGATATTTTCGAATTACCACAAAACAGGTTGGCGGAAAAGAATTGTATCGTCAAGGGGCAACTGATCACAGAAGATCTCGAACGTGTCACTGAATTCCTGATTGAAACGGATGTGTTCGACAATGCCACGAAGAGACGCTACGGCATTTTGCCTTATGANTAAGTCATTTCCCCCTCCATAAAACATACGGGCNGGTCGAAAATTCGACCNGCCCGTGATGTTTTATGGANNNGGATGGGATTACTTGCGGATCTGNTTGAGAGCCTTGCCATTGTCNTAGACAACGATGGCGGCGCCACGGAAGTCGTCGGCNACNCGACGGCCCTGCATGTCATAGATGGCNGCAACCTTGGCATTCTCCATGTCGATACCCTCTACGGCGCTNTCGCCTTCGGTCTTAACNTTGAAGGTTACTACGAAGGGTTCCTCGTCGTCGTCGACAAACGTACACTTGATATTGGAGTCGATAGCGGGAATTTTCTCCTCATTTACAGTGTAGTGAATCTGAACCTTATAGGAGGGCTGTGTCACGGTCTTGGAAGCTGATGTGCCATTCCAGGGGAGACAGTTGCCGCCGGGGCAGAACTGGAAGGCGGTNTCATCTGTCGTCGCAGATGCCACGGAGGGATCNCCGGCCTCTACCTCAAGGTCTGCACCCCACGACCACATATATAGCTCAAATTCGGGCATGCTCTCATTCACGAAATCTGCTGCTGAGACCTCGATCTCCGCACCATTCGCAAGTTCCTCGCCGTTGTACTTCACAACGACCTCTGCGTTAGCTGCTGTAGCCATGAGGGCCACGGCTGCGAGTGTAGTAAAGATTTTTTTCATAATTGTTATGTTTGGTTATTAAGTTGTCGCTTGACTATCTCTCCTATCGGAAATATCCCGCACGGCGNGCTACACCGTGAATGATATNGTATATACCGAAATGGATTTCCGACCGCAAAGATAACCCAAATCTTTGAATCAGCTACAAAATTTTCTTTAAAAAATCAAAAAAATCTTTCGCACTATGTGCTAAATCAAAATATTTTACTAATTTTGTGACAGCGATAAGGCCCAAAACCTTTGATCTAATTACCATTTTTCTACCATTTTGTCATTATTAACCCAACTTTAAATAAAATTACCGACAGATAGCGATATTCTATCAAGAAAAAACTTTGAAATTAACATATTTCAACATAATTCTGTTTCCGCGAGATCCCTATCTGTCTGGTTGTCAAAACTCAATTCTGAACATCAATCAATATCTAACCTCTATAGAATGAAGATTTCAACTTATCTCTCCGTCGCCACGCTGACTCTCGTCAGCCTGTCGGCGACCGCCCAAGGCCAGATGCCCAAAGTGGAATGGCCTATTCAGGGTAAGGACGTTATCTTGAACAAGATGTCCGACAATGGTAAGTGGGCAGTATCTCAGACTGCCAGCACAACCGACGGCGACCTTCGCTCGATCGGCGGTACCCTTTTCGACATGGATACGTTCCAGAGTACNCCCATCCGACACGACTCAGGATTCGTGGGTGTCGGCGATGTCACTGACGACGGCAACATCGTTGTCGGATCTTGCGAAAACGTTCCCGCATACTGGAGCAAGACAACCGGCGAATGGACAAAACTCCCCATCCCGGACTATACATTCCTCAGCGTCGACGGTAAGCTCAAGCCCAACATCGGCGCATTGAACGCAGTGACCCCCGACGGTCATTATGCAGTAGGNTATGTAGGCACGAACCTCAACGAACTTTTCGCTGAATCTGTAGCATATGACCTCACCACCGGTGAACTCCTCGAACTCCCGGGTCTCCCCACCCTCGACCAGAGTCACCTGAACCAGAATATGCGCGCGCTTTATGACATCTCACCTGACGGTCGTTACATCCTGGGTATGCTCTCGCAGGCATATCTCTTCGATGCCGATGTCGATGGCGGCGTAGCTCCCCTGTGTACATTCGTTTACGACCGCGAGAACGACACTTACGACATGATCGGCTTCATCGACCATGCCGACAAGCGTTGGGAACCGAAAGTAGACAACCTCTACTTCGTTACCGACCCCTCCATGTCGAATAACGGTGAATGGATCACCGGTAGCGCCTATCTGGTGGAGGAGATTCCCGGCAGCAAGTGGCCCAACGAAACCTACCATCCCTTCCGCTACAACGTGAAGACTCAGAAGATCGAGGTATATTCAACTTCTGCCGACGCTGATATCGTCGGTTTCTCNATCGACAACAACGGTGTGGTATATGGCGCGACTCCCGCCCAGAACCCCTATGCCAACTGTGTCGTACGCAGCGGTGATTATTTCATCTCGCTCGAACAGATCTTCCGTCAGGTCTACGGATATGATTTCNCAGGTACCACGGGCTACACCGTGACCGGTAAACCCCTCTGCATCTCCAGCGACGGCAAGAATGTAGTCATGCTCCCCGACCCCGATGGCACATACGTCCTCAAGATGCCCGAATCTCTCGCNGAGGCTGCCGGAAAAGTCAAGCTTCTCGGCAACTATAGCGTGGATCCCGAAGAGGGCGTGAAGATNTCTCGTCTCAGCACAATCACCATCACTTTCGACCGCAATATCAAGGTCATCGGCGAAGCCGATGATGTAGTGTTCGCCTCAGCCGACGGCAAGGAGGTCTACACTCCCGTTTCATCCGGTCTCAACGTCGACGGCAAGAAACTCCTTATCACTTTCCGTCCGCGCAACCTCAATGAGGACACCAAGTATGTTCTCACTATTCCCGAAGGTACNGTCGCAATGGTCGGCAACGAGAATGAAGTCAACAATGAGATCACTGTCAGCTACGAGGGCCGTACAAACAAGCCCGTGCAGGCNTTGCAGATCACTCCTCGTCCCGACGAGTATGTCTACACCCTCGANATGACATCGAACCCCATCCAGATCCAGTTCGATGCAGAAGTGAAACTCGTTAACGGCGCATCCGCCGAACTCTACCGCAANGAGGACACCAANCCCCTCTGCGCCCTCAATATCGCAGTGCAGGGCAAGAATGTAATCCTCTTCCCCACCGCCGGNCAGGACCTTTACAACGGTTCGGAATACCACGTGGTGATTCCTGCAGGCTCACTGACCGACATCTCAGGTGGCGGTGCCAACGAAGAAATCACATTCTCCTACCTCGGTGCTTACGTACGCACGTTCGATCCTACCGACAACTACGTATTCAACGATGACTGCTCTACCTACGCCAACTTCATGTTCTATGACGGTGACCACAATACTCCCGATCTGACTCCTGAAGCATGGGGCTTCAACAGCGATATCCCCTGGCTCACNGTACGCGACGACAACAGCACCGACATGGCGCTCGCTTCTCACTCTATGTACTCGCCCGTCGGCAANTCTGACGACTGGATGACCACTCCCCGTCTGCTCATCCCCGACGACAAGTGCTATCTCCAATTCGACGCACAGAGCTTCCTGCGCAACGCAAATGACGTGCTCGATGTATATGTATATCCCTGCGAGNCNTCCTACAATACACTCACAGCTGAATTTGTCAACGAGATCCGCACGAAGGGTGACCTCGTGCTGAGTGAGNAACTCACTCCCGGTTCAAGCGAGGATGTGCTTGAAAACGACTGGACGAACTACCGCGTTGTCCTCGACAAGTATGCACAGCAGAACATCTACATCGCGTTCGTAAACCAGAACGANAACCAGAGCGCGATCTTCATCGACAATGTCCGCGTAGTACATGACCAGGCNTACAGCACCGTCTTCGAGACTCCCGCACAGGTCGTAGACAAGCAGAGCGTCGCTATCTCCGGNTACATGGTCTTCGGCAGCGACCTTGACACTTACAAGAGCGTGAAACTCGTCCTCAGCGACGAGGAGGGCAATGAACTCGACACTATCGAGGAATCTGGCCTCTCGCTGACCAAGGGTTCGCAGTATGACTTCAAGTTCGACACCGAACTCCCCCTGAAACTCGGTGAGACCAACACTTATTATGTAGAGGTTTCTCTCGACGGCAAGGAATCCTCCAAGATTACCGGTAAGGTCGACGACCTCCTCTTCCAGCCCAAGCGCCGTATCGTGCTTGAGGAATACACCGGCTCAGAGTGCGGCAACTGTCCGCTCGGTATCCGCGCCATGGAGAACATCGAGATGCTCTATCCCGAAGTGATGATCCCCATCACTATCCGCACATACCAGAGCGATAAACTCGGTCTGACAATGGGCGCATACAGCGAATCTCTCGGCCTTGACGCGATGGGCGCACCCTCCGCATTCATCGACCGCAAGGAATATGCCTACCCGATGATCAATGTCGACGGTGACTACCGCTTCTCCGGAACCGGCGTTCCCTCCGAGTCAGATCCCACTCAGGATGAGCGCGTATGGCTCGACGTATTCCGCTCGGAATATGAGTCTCCCGCAACATTAGGTCTCAACTACACCACCGACCTCTCTGCCGACGGCAAGAGCGTAGACGTGAAGCTCTCGATCACCAACGCCCTCAACAAATACCGCGCAGCCTACAAGGTATTCGCAGTTATCACCGAGGATGGTCTGACCACTTATCAGAAGAACTACATGTCAGGTGTGAATGATCCCGACCTCGGCGAATGGGGTGAAGGCGGCAAGTATGCCACTACTCTCGTGATGCCTGTGGAAGCTCACGGCGTAGCTCGCCAGACATGGGGCACCACCTACAACGGTACAGCAGGTCTCTTCCCCTCGTTCATGCGCGCCGGCTGGGGCTATGCGACGGAGTTCTCCATCGCCATCCCCGATATCGTGGAGAATGTCGACAACTGTAACCTCGTGGTTATGATCCTCGACGAGACCAATAAGGTGCTCAACGCCCACACTTGCGCTCTCGTAAACGGCATGACCGACCCCTCGGGTGTCGACACCATCACAGGCGATGAAGCTGAAATCGGCATGACCGTGATCGACGGTAAGCTCTACATCAACGCCGACGGCGCATACACCGTCAACGCCTACGACATGGCAGGCTCAGCTATCCTCTCCGCGAAGGGTAACGGCATGTCGGCCCTCACCCTCAACGGCTACAAGGGTGTGCTGCTCGTGAAGGCAGTCGACGCTGAAGGCAACGCCAAGTCAGCCAAGTTCATCGTTCGCTAATCCGACAATGATCCTAAATAAGTAATCGAATCCCGGGATGTCCGCGCTTCCATGCACGGCCAAGCCCGGGATTCTATCTATAGAAAAACCATTTTATCAATATCATCATGTATAAATCGACTTTTATTGCAGCTGCCGCCTTCATGAGCGCCACGCTGACCGCTTTCGCGGCGGATCCGATTGTCATGGGTGATGAAAACCGCATCATCGAGGTGGGTCAGACCTATGTCATCGAACAATACAAGCCCGCATCAGGCATCTACAACTGCCCGCTAAGCAGCAAAATCTATCTTGACGGTGCAGGCGACTTCGCACCTTACTCCGATCCGGACCACACGACGCCGATCACCGTCACCGCCCTATCAAACGAAGGAAACATGCTATGGTTCCAGGGTGAGGAGGGTGCCACCTATTACTTCTACTCCAAGTTCCCGCTGAACGGTGCCAACTTCACACTCTATCAGGAAGATATCGTGGAGAAGCCGCTGAATATCTATATCATGCAGCCCGAGCAGAACGAGAGGGTTGATTTCAACAACTACCCCACCGTTGAAGTCACTTTCAACCAGGACGTAAAGCTTACGACTACTGAAGCCACTATCACCTTCACCAACCGTCTCACTTCGGCTCCCGAGACACTGACGGTGCGTGCCGCAGTCAGCGGACAGTTGCTGCGCATCCCGATGTTCAGCGCATTACGTCCCCTTATGGCAGACGGTGCCATCCTGACAGGCGACCCCTTCGACGTGACAATCAACGGCGTGATGTCGTATACAGGCGTTCCCGCATCGGGTGCCGATGAGGATGGCAATCTGACGTTCCACTATCTCTGTGGTTCGCTTCCCGTCAGCGTTGTCAAACAGAGCGTCCCCGGCAACTTCCTCAGCTACTGGGCCCCCGGCGCACCCGAGGGTATCCTCACCATGGAATTCGACGCTCCCCTGATGGACGATGGCGGGACTTACATCTATCTCGGATGGGGCAACGCCGAGGGTGAAGGCGAATACTACGCCGAAGAGATTGTCTGCGAAATCAATGGCAACACCCTCTCCGCCGACTTCACAGGTAAGCTCCGTACTCCCTCCACGATGACTCCGGCCTTCCCCAACGCCATGTACAACACCATGACGATGGATGTGAAGAATGTCCGCGACACACATGGCGTTCCCGTGGCTTCCCCGGGTCAGGGCACAATCGGCTCATATTCCTTCCTGCCGACCTATACCCTTATCAGCCGCACTCACGTCCTCGGTGATTTCATGCCCGAGAACGGTTCGCTGCTCACTGATGTAAATAACGTCAACGTATGGATCACCGGTCTCGCCGGCTTCACATTCGATGGCTTCCAACTCACATATACCGATCAGGAGGATAAGGAGAACACTATCGTTATCCCCCTCAGCGATGTCAAGGTCAGCAACGCCACTGACAACGATGCCGAATATGATTTCACTCTCCCTGCTGAAGTTAAGGCAGGGAAGCGCGTCGAAATCACACTGTCGAATGTTGTCAGCATCGACGGCTATGACCACTCTTCGGATGTGCGTTGTATCTACGGTGGTTTCACAGTCATGAAATCGACTCCCGCCAACGGTGAGGAACTCGCTACTCTCGCAGCCGATTATGAAATCATGATCACCAACAACCTCGCCGAGAAGTATCCCTCTCTCTATGTGGAGTACCAGGTTATCGACACCGATCCGGAGAACCCCGAGCCCATCGTGAAATCCGCTGCATGGATGGATCGTCAGGAGGATGGTTCATACACGGCTGTTATCCCGCAGGAGGTGAAGCTCTATGCCGGCCACGACTATCATATCGTATTCACCGCATGGGAGCAGGAATCAATCCGTTGGGAGAATGAGGAGCAGTCGCTCGGCTCTGACTTCATAATCGTCAAGGGTCTCACTCCGGCTTACCTGTACTCCGACATCAACCTCATCGATATCGATCCCTCTGTCGACACTGTCATCCCTGTCGATACCGAAGCCATCAAAATCTCATTTGACGGTCCCGTCTATCTCGGCAACTATGATGAAGCTGCAGGCGAACTCCGCACATTCATCGTGGTAGGTTCAGGCGAGATTCTCCCCTTCGCGGAAGTCACCCCGGTTGAGCCCATGGAGGATGATGGCCGCGAACTTGCAGCCCAGTGGGTGCTCACTCTCCCCGCCGACTACATGGCTACCCTCTCTTCACCCCTTGAAATCTCATTCACTGCTTATGACCAGGAGAACATGCAGCTGCGCGGCAACCGTGGCTATGAGGAGAATTCCTTCTTCAACCTCGTGTGGAATAACGAAGGCATGTATGATTCAGTCGAGGCAGAAACTGTACGCACCATCGCAGGCGGCAATGTGACAGGCTTCACCGTAAGCAACGCAAACGGTATCAACGTCAGCTACAACATCCCGCTCGGTGATGCAATCGTGACATTCGACGGTGAGACCGTCGCACACGTTGCCGATGTCAAGATGCCTGAAGGCGACCTCGGTGAGAAGGTGACTGAAATCACTCTCGTGCTCGACAAGGAACTCTCCGATAACGGCACTTACCTCCTCTCGATTCCGGAAGCTTACTTCGCCATCGGTGAGGAATTCGGCGCAAAGACTTCCTATGCCGTAGCTTATGAGTTTGAAATTACCGAGGGCAGCGCCGTAGAGTCAATCGCCGGCGAAACAAGCTTCACGGTATACAACGTCGCCGGTATCCTCATCCTCGATGGTGCCGATGCCGATGCCGTTCGTGCTCTCCCCGCCGGTCTCTACATCATCAACGGCAAGAAATATGTCATCCGATAATTTTATTTCGGATTCCCGACATAAGACAATATAACATTGCCGAATGTGAAATTCGTTTTGAGGGTGTGTCGCAATTACTTACGACACACCCTCATCTATTTATCCTCGACTTGCTAATTTGATTGAAATTAGCTATATTTGCAGAAATTTACACATCACCTTATTCAACCTTCACTAAAATCAGGTCTACACCATAACAGATTGAATCGAATGAATATAAATCCTCTTTTAGCGGCAGCTTTCATCTCGGCGATATCCGCTCTAAGCGTCACCGCCGGCAATATACCGCAGTATCGCATATCCACAGATGGCGCGCCATATGAACCCATTGACGGAATCCGGATAAACCCTTACGACTCCGGCTCCGCCACGATCGGCATATGTCCCGGAGGGATTCTTGAGAATAGTGAACTCGTACAAGGATTCCCCATCGGCTTTGACCTGATTTTCGGAGGTGTCAGCTTCAACCAGTTCGTAATCGAATCTTCGGGCAGATTGTATTTCGGTAAAGATAAAGTGAACTTCCGTGGCCCCGGAACTTTCACCATCAGTATGAGTCCGGTCTCCCACGGCATCAAAGAGTCCGAAATCTCCTACCTCACCGAGGGTGTGCCCGGCGAACGTGTGCTCACCGTGCAGTTCGCGAACGTCACCATGGAGGAAGAGACTTCCTCCAAGGGTCGTTATAATATGCAGATACGGCTCTTCGAAGCCGACGGTCATGCCGAAATAGCCTTCGAGCAACTTAATATCCCCTACAAGTGTCCCGGCTTCGATGTCAGCTTGCATGGGTGGGATGAAGAGGATTCCCTGGTAATCACAGCTTCCGATATCTCCGCCGCCCCCAAGGTCGCTAATGTCACTGAGGCATCGATGCTGGATGCCAATACATTCGTTGCCTGGAACCGTATCGATGACGGTATCCAAAGAACACTCAACTACCGTATCACACCGGAACAATCCGATGTCCCGCCCACTTCGGCTCCTCAGGATTTGACGGTCTTGCAAGTTGAATCCTCTGCCGAAATATCCGTCAGACGTGCGCCGGATGCCGGTGCCACACTCGTGCTCTGGAGCGAACAACCTATCACGGAAGCGGACTTCCCGCGCAACGGCGAGACATTCCCGGCATCGTCCGACTTTGAGGAGACGACAACCATGTTCGGCAATGCCCGCGCTCTTTACTATGGTCCAGCAGAGGAAATCAATCTCTCTGTCCCCGACATGGAGGATTACCACGACTATTACATCGTGGCTTTGAGTGCCAATGGTTATCCCGCGTTCAACACATCTAATCCGGCACAAGCTCATCTTCGCACTACACAGCCGGCACCTCAGTTCTTCCATGCAGAGTCTGCGGGCGATACATCGTTGAGCCTTACTTGCGAAGCTGACGATAAGGTGATTATCGCTGCCTCCACACAGACTATAAGAGGCTTCCAGAAAGGATATCATGGCATCTATGGAACGCCCGATGCCAATATGGTGGCAGGCGATGAGATTCCCGGCGGAGGAACAGTGATCTACGTCGGAGAACCCTCGCAATTCAATTATGAATGTGCGCCCAATGAACTCACTTATTTCAGGGCATGGACCGTAGCCGACGGACAAGTGTCGGCTAAATGGACCGATACCTTCGCAATTCCGGATCCCACTCTACCTTACGCACCTAAAGTAGAGCTATATCCTTATGGGATCGAACTTGATGGATGGATTTCGGGTGCGAAATTCGCTCCCTGGTACCGCGACATAGCTACCGACGATTATGCGATCCTGTGCATCACTCCATCCTACAACACCCCGGTCAGCCTCAGCACACCCGAACTTCCCCTCGATGTGCCGGTGAAGGTGACTTTTGAGTTTTCACTGGAGACTTACAGAGGCTGGGGCAAAGGTTTCGAACCGGGTTGGTTCGGCAGCAAGGGCTACCTCCACGTCAAGACAGGCGACGGCACCGTCCACAAGGTCATTCGCTCTTATGATGGCGAAATGACAGAAGTGGCCAAAGGTTACGCCGACTTCACCTCAACTTTCATTTCCCAAACCGTGATTATCCCATCTTGCGGAGGTCCCGAAAGAATAACGTGGACTGTCAGCACTGAGGTCAACTCTGCCTTCTTCCTCCGTAATATAGCAATCACTCCCCTCGATGAGGAACCCTATACACCCTCCGAGGCTCCGACCATGCTGAGAGCGGAAGAGGATGCCGACGGATTCATCAATATCTCATGCCGACGTGCAGAAGATGCCACACAGACCCTTGTTCTATTCAGCGACAGACCCTTCACCGACGCTGATATTCCTACATATGGATATAGCGTGGAGGTGGGACAAACCGTAGGCAATGCCAAAGTGCTGTATATCGGCAACGATGAGGAGATCAGATGCTCGACAGCCTATACCTACAAAGGCAACCCCGAGTTCATCTTCGCCGACTATGACTCAGACTGCTATATCCGCGCAATATCCTGCAATGATATTCCGGCCTACAACTACGACAACATGGCCGACCTCATTTACCACACTGCTTCCGATCCCTCCGGAGTAACAAACATAGGAGCCGACTCCACCACCGGGCTTGAGATATACACCGTCACCGGCCTGCGTGTCGATGTCGCCAATATCCGCGACCTCCCCGCCGGTCTCTACATCATCAACGGTAAGAAGCATATCATCCGATAAAATTCTTTCGGTTCCTGACGTAAGAGAACATACAAAATCCGTTTTGAGGCTATGTCATGGTTGACATAGCCTCAATTCTTTAGTTTATTAAGTAGTTGCTAAGCACTATGCCCCGACTTTTGCCCTGACTTGGGGGTTGTCGTAGGGTTTGCCCCCAGTCGACCCTAAGATTATGTTTTATTTTCAACAGCTCATATATATTTAGGTTTAGTTCATCGGTCATATATATAGCCCGAACCAAACCAATCAATTAGAATCCGGACATATAAAACTTTTTTGCTCGTTTAGCGTTTGAAATTTTGTAGAGTTAGAAAAAATTACTAACTTTGCTTCGTCATCGATCGAAGAACGAAAGACTTGGTTGGCCGCATTACCGTAAATGCGGTTTTTTTTATGCCTTATTTTGGAGCTTGCGCATATAGTAAGCTTGATTAGACTGATCTACGCAAAAACCTGTAATCAAAGCAAAATTCGGAGTGATGTACTCTACAACAACCATATATCCTTTTGCACGATACCAGAAATATTCTCGCTCACGCCCTGAATTTTCAATATATCTAAACCGTGTAATTCGTCTGTCGGAAGCATTTTCCAAAATCGGCTTAATCCAATGAACACGTAAGGCACGTTCCGAGCGGAATTCTCTTACAGTCTTGGATATTTTGCGTCTATCTTCTTTCGCGTCTCGTGTAATGACATGGACAAACTTTTCCAAGAGCCCATCAAACCATTCCGGCAACCCATCCTTATGAGAACGATTGTAGGGATATGGTTTCACTATCAATTCCGCACCATCTAGATTTACCTTCTGGGTTAAGAGATCATTTTTAAACCTTTCGTGCAGCTCAAGAATCTTGTCCTTATCTTCTACCGACAATATACAGTCAAAATATGGCTGTAACGTTCCAAGTATATCGTTATCAGCCATTTCTTCTTTTAGGTTGAAAGTCGTAAATTGCGAATTTACTATCCCCCGGCTCTGTTCCTTCATCAAGACTATAACCAGACAATTCCTCAATAAGCCTGACAATATGTGTTTTTGCCTCACTACCATCCAATCCTCTTGCACGGTATGTTATAGCCCCTATTATAATATCGACAAGCTGAATAAATTGAGACTCGTGCGACCGAATATTCTGCATTGATAGTATCTTATCGTCTGTCCCTATCATGGTGGTTAACTCCTTGTGTATAGAAGCAAGTTTGATTTTACCATGATTGTCTTTGAGATCAAGAAACACCCGGTATGAATTAATTCGATCAGAGTTATGGCGAATAGAGAATCGTATAAGTTGTTCTATAACTGAATAATAGAACTTATTATATTCATCTCTTTCCAATGAATGAGCCTGAATATTCGATTTATTTTTGATAAGAATACTGCGGAAGACTATGGGGGATTCAAAGAATAAACGCAGAAGTTCGTCGTACATTTTAAGATGAGTGCGACTAACAGTATTCCATTTCAATTCATGGAGAATTCCGTATTTACTTTTGATGCGCTTAATCTCATTCTTATATGTGTCAAGGTGTTCATCTGAGATTATAATCGCTCCAATGCACATGACATTACTATTGTCAAATTGCAAATGACAACTCTCGTCACAGAATATTGAATATGTCTTCTCCTGTTTATTCATTGTGCAAAATTACTAAAAATCCACGAGATATAGAAGAATTGACAATGAATTAACAATAACCTGATGAAAAAGCGCAATAGGGAAGAATACCTTGCTTACTTACATCAACATGCCAAAAGTGGTATAAAATTATGAGATTTGGCTGTCTGACGTAAGTGGATGATAAATCGTGACCTGTAATCCCACACCAAATATCTTTCCACTTCCTATATAATTCATGACAAGGATCTCAGGGTGGAGGATGATATGGTATTTCTCCCTATATACATGACCCCGTTGCTGTAAGGTATCTACATCATCAAGAAGTAAATCTTGATATATATTCATTGATGAATCCCGCTGCGGGGTGAGCCTCAGCGGGATTTTTTATGCGGGAACAGCAACAAATTATTTATTCAGGTATTGATTATTAGATTTTTTTGATTAACTTTGCCGAGTAATCTATAATACCGTGAGAATTTACTGACACTTTTCTTGATTCCACATGTCAGTCCAAACTCCGGAGCCGTCTATAGAACACCATATTTTAATTAACCAACAATAACACTTATGAAGAAAACTGTTACTTCGGCGTTGGCTCTGACCGCTATCCTCGCTTCAGGCGTGGCTTATGCGATCACCACTGTCAACCCCGATACCCCGGTGCTCGAGCTGACAGCCTCGACCCCCGCGGATGGCGAGACTCTCCCGGGTCTCTTCGCCGGAGATGTCATCTCAATCACCCCGGCCAATTTCGCGCAGAATCCCGAAATGTACATCGAGTATGAAATCGAGGGTAACGAATCCGGCGACTGGGAAATCGTGAAATCCAACTCCTGGACAAACCGCGATGAGGAGATGGGTTGCTATACCGCTACAATCTACGGTGACTATGTAATGTATGATAGCGTCGACTATCGTATCGTCTACAAAGCCTATGCAGATGAGATGAGCTGCAATTACGGCGAGGATCCCATCGGCCAGGCAATCGTAAACCTCAAGGGCAGCACCCCGGCTTACGAATACAGCCCCTACACTCTTGAAAGCTATTCACCTCAGGATTCCGGAAACGACGTGCTTGCCGAAGTCGGCACTCTCCCCAACAATTGCCCCTACATCTCAATGACCTTCTCCGGCCCCGTGAAGATCGGCAAAGCCGGTTATCTGCTCGGTAGCGGCGCAGGCATCAGCTCCTTCGGCCCCGTCGAAGCCGCAGGTGAGGTAGAGACTATCGACGGTGTGGAATACTCCAACGAATGGCATCTCACTTTCCGCGAGGGCTACCTTGAAAGCCAGACCGCTCCCATTATCGTAGCCGTCTTCGCTACCGATGCCGAGGGCCGCGTCGTGAAGGGCAACGAGGGTGAGAAGGAATACAGCTGCTTCCAGTTCTACTACAATGTGGAGGGAATGTATAAGCAGCTCTCTTACGACTTCGGCACCGAGCCTCTCGTGGCAGTGGCTAACGTCACAGCTTCTTATCCCGGCTATCCTCTCAACAACTCCTGGATGACCGCCGCCCCGATCGTGACCAAGAATGGCGAGAAGGTGGCAGACGTCGTAGATTGCATCTCCATCTTCCCTCCCGGCAGTGACCCGGATAATCTGGACATTCAGTCGACCGGCGTTATGATGGTATTCGACACTATCCTCACCGAGCCGGGCACCTACACTCTCGAGATGCCGCGCGGCTATCTCAATATCGGCACTGAGTTCTCGGGTTACTATCAGGGCGAAGACAACGTTGAATTCACCATCGAGAGCGGCGCGGCAGCCGACGTTCTCCCCGCTCCTGGTGTAGTGACCGAGCTTTCATCTTTCGATATCCAGTATGATGTCGACGGCGAACTCGCAATCGACGCCGAGGCTGCGCACCCCTATCTCTATCTCGCAAGCGAGAATATGTCGTCAAGCAAGTGGGCTTCGGTGAGCGTGATGGGCAACACTCTCTCACTCGCACTCACCGGCACAATCTCTGACATCGATACTTATACGCTCGTTATCCCCACAGGATATCTGACTCTTGACGGCGAGGCCCTCCCCGGTTTCACCGCCGAGTATATCATCAAGGCCGCTGAAGAGGAGAAATGTCCCGCAGTCTTCACTCCCGCAGCAGGCGCCGTTGAAGTTCTCCCCGCTCAGATCGACATCGTATTCCCCGACTACAGCGAGGTAGGTTCCGCATCCGGCAAGGCTACCATGACTGTCAACGACGGTGAGCCGGTAGCTCTCGGTGATGCAGAGTTCGGTGAGGAGTGGAACGAGATGATCCAGCCTCTCGGAGAGTTCGCAGGTATGACTGAAGAGGGCACCTACACCATCACTTTCCCCGCCGGCTATTTCATGATGAATGAGAAGGAGTCTCCCGAGATGACTGTAACCTACACTATCGGCGGCACACCCGCAGAACCGGAATATCCCGCAGTCTTCACTCCCGCTCCCGGCGCAGTTGAGATGATGCCCGCCCAGATCGATTTCGCATTCACCGCATATGATGAATGGATGCAGGGTAGTGGCAAGGCTACGATCCAGTTCAACGATGAGGAACCCGTAGCCCTCTGCGACACAGAGTACGATTGGAATGCTCCTGAGAATGAGGGCTGGCAGCCCCTCGGTGAATTCGCCGGCAAGACTGACAAGGGCACTTACACCGTGACCTTCCCCGAAGGCTACTTCCAGCTCGGCGCCAACGGCATTGCCTCCGAGAAGATGGTGCTCGTCTACACTATCGGTATTGACACCGGTGTAGAACTCGTAGGCATTCAGGCTGACCGCTACGTCGTCTACAACATGAACGGCGTGAAGGTGCTCGACACCAAGAACGCCGACGACCTCAAGACTCTCAAGGGCCTCTACATCGTCAACGGCCTGAAGATCGTCCTCAAGTAAAGCATATCCCCTATCTTATCATAGAGCGAGGTGTCGCCCCCGACCGGGGCCGGCGCCTCGCTCTCCTTTTCTCCAAGCAATTTTGGATTTTCGGCTCTTTGGTATTAATTTTGCAATATGAAGATTCCATCGGCCAAGATTTTGAGAAGAGCGGCATCTCTGCTGACATTCGCCGCCGCCCTCATAATATATCTCCTGACCCTCGAACCCGACGCCTCCCTCTGGGATTGCCCGGAATATCTCGTCACAGCCGCGCGCCTCGAAGTGGGACATCCACCCGGCAACCCGGTGTGGACACTGACGGCCCGTATGTTCTCCCTTTTTGGTGGCAATGACCCGCAGGCTATCGCGATATGCGTCAACGCCTCCTCGGCTTTATTCACCGCCGGAGCGGCGGCTCTGCTCTGCTCGGTCATCTTCCTTATGCTGCAATGGCTCGGGGCATATCGTCGCTGCAGATGGCTCGCGGCCTCTGTAGCCGTGGCCGGCGCGCTCACGTTCGCCTGGAGCGACTCCCCATGGTTCTCCGCCGTCGAGGCGGAGGTCTACGCCATGTCGCTCTTCCTGACCGCCCTCTCGATCCGGTTGATGGTGGGCTACGCCTTTATCCGCGATGCCGCGCGCCGGGGGCGCCAATTATTGCTCATCATTTATCTGATGGGCCTCTCCATAGGGGTGCATCAGCTCAATCTCCTCGTCATCCCCGCTCTCGCGCTGATATGGCTCTTCCGCCGGTATCCGGGGAAAGCGGGCTTCGGCCGGATCCTGCTGACGCTCATTCTCTCTGCGGCAGCCGTCGGGGCCGTGCTCCTCGGCTTCATGCCGGGAGTGATCCGGCTCGCGGGCAGCTGCGAACTCTTCTGTGTAAATACTCTCGGACTCCCCTATCATTCCGGTGTCTGGATATTCTGGATAATCGCGCTGCTCCTCTCGATAGCCCTCGGGTTATGGTCGGGCATGAGCGCGCGCCATGCGGATCGCCCGGCCATAGGGCGGCAGGTAGCCGCATGGATTCCGGCGATGCTGCTCATCGGGTTCTCGAGTTATATGATTATTCTCGTGCGCAGCGCGGCCAATCCCCCGATGAACGAGGGAGCCCCCTCCAATATCTTCTCCCTCGCCGAATATCTCAACCGCGACCAATACGGGAAGGTGCCCCTCATGTACGGACGCACACCACATAGCTCGGTCATGCGCCGCGAACGCATAAACCCCGACGGCTCCCCCGATTATTCTCAGGCGGCACGCAAGGTTGTCTCTCCCCGCTATCTCCCCTCCCCCGACGGCAAAAGCTATCGCCATTTCGGCGACAATACGGAACTCATCTATACCCCGGAGCTGGATATGTGGCTGCCGCGAATGACCTCCGGTATCGGGGCCGACATCGCATGTTACGGCGACTGGGCCGGAATGAACCCCGATGCAATGGTGAGCGTGGAGGTGAGCTACGCCCTCGATTCCCTCGGGAATCCTGTCGGCAAGCTTAACCCCGATGGCACCCGCACCCGGGAAAAGGAACTGCGGCCGACCTATCTCCAGCAGCTCCGCTATCTTTTCGGCTACCAGATCGGTTATATGTATTTCCGTTATCTGCTCTGGAATTTCGCCGGACGCCAGAACGACCGCTTCGCCACAGGGGAAGTGGAGCACGGCAATTTCATAACCGGTATCCCTCCGATCGATGACGCCATGCTGGGTCCGCAGGCGAAATTGCCCGCTGAAATAGGCCGGGCCAATCGCGGACACAATATCTTTTTCTGTATCCCGCTGCTGCTCGGTGTGCTCGGGATGGTGTGGCTTCAGCGGCAGGGTGGTCGCGGACGCCGGGCGAATCTTATCATCACGCTCCTGTTTCTGATGACGGGCGTGGCGATCGTGGTCTATCTTAACCAAAGCCCGCGCGAGGTGCGCGAACGTGATTATTCCTTCCTCGGCTCATTCTGGGCCTACTCTATCTGGATCGCCGCCGGGCTCTACGCCATGAGCGCATATTGTCTCCGCAAATTCCGGATGCGCTCCTCTATCGCGCGCCCCGTATTCGCAACCCTCCCCCTTCTTCTCCCCGCATGGATGGCCGCGGTCAATTATGACGACCATGACCGTTCGGGAAGAGGGGCCACGACTGATTTCGCCGCCAATCTTCTCGAATCGCTCGAACCGGATGCCATCCTCTTCACCAACGGCGATAATTTCACGTTCCCGCTATGGTGGGCGCAGGAGGTGGCCGGAATACGCCGCGATGTGACGATAATCAACACGGCTTATCTCGCCACTCCATGGTATGTCTGCCAGCTGATGCAGGATGCCCCGGGGGCCGGTGAGGGTGTGGTCAGGAGGGGTCTGCCGATGCAGGCCTCGGATACGACCGTGCGCTACGGCGCATTCGCCTCGAATCCCTATCGGCGCACCGAACTCCAACCCACCCTCTCCGACACTCTGACCGCCGAGGATGCCGTCACGGCTCTACGCCGACGCTACAGCGAACGCTCGGCCTACACTTTCCCCGGCATTTTGCGTCTGCCGAATCCTGCGGGTGGCGACCCGGATTCAATCTATATTCGCACGGCGGCTGTCGCATCCGGCAGTTCGGTAATCGGTCAAAGGCAACTCGCCGCCCTCGACATCATAGCATCCAACCTCGCCACGCGACATCCGCGCCCGGTCTACTGGCTCTCTTCGCTCGGTTCATCCGACTATGCGGGCTTCTATCCCTTCACGTCGCGCGCGCTACATACACGCCGCCTTCTCTATACCGATTCTCTGACAGCCGAGGGGGCCGACGAGCTGCTCAATAGGGATCTCACCGCCGCGAGAGCCAACCGCTCGGGTCATCTCCGCCCCGGCATCTATGCCGACGCCACTCTCGGTCCGCATATCACCATACAGCGTCTCGGACTTCTGCGTCTTGCGCAACGGCTCCTCGCCGCCGACCGGAAGGGGGACGCGCTTGAAGTGGCACGCATCGTGACGCGCGATTATCCCGCCGATGAGTGGGAATATCAGATTTGCAATGAGAGCGAGGGTCCCCTCTATGAGGGTTTAGCCCTGGCTGAGATTCTGATAAAGGCTGCTCCGGCAGCCGGAGCCGACAGCGCGGCAGTCAGGCGGCAGGGTGAGGATCTGCGTGAGCGCGAAATGCGGCGCCAACGTGAATGGAAAGCCTATTACGAATCACTCCCCCCTCATCTCCGCACTGTCCTCACCCCCAAACACCGTCAATTCATCTTATCCCAACTCCCGTCATGACCCTCTTTCTCATCGGCTATATGGCCTCCGGAAAGTCGACGCTCGGGCGTGCCCTGGCACGCCAGCTCGGCTATACATTCATCGATCTTGATTTCTACATCGAGCAGCGTTACCGCAAACGTATCCCGGAAATATTCGCCGAACTCGGCGAGGAGGGTTTCCGCGATCTTGAGGGCCGCATGTTGCGTGAGGCCGGTGAGTTCTGCGACACGGTCATCAGCTGCGGCGGGGGCACACCCTGCTTCGGTGACAATATGGATTACATGTTGGCCGCCGGCACAACGATATGGCTCGATTCCACGGTCGGGCGCATCTGCGAGCGCATCAAAGTCGCCAAGTCGCGCCGTCCGCTCCTTGAAGGGAAACGCGACGATGAATTGCGTCAATTTGTGGAGACGCATCTTGCCGAACGCCTCCCCTACTACAGACGTGCCCGGCTGCGCCTACTCTCCGACAATCTCGAATCCCGCGAAGAAATCGCCTCCACCATCCGCACCCTCCTCCGCGACCTCCCGAATTACGGACGCGATTAATCGCGTCCATCATCCCATCCCTGTACGGACGCAACACCCGCCTGTACGGACGCGATTCTTCGCGTCCCACCCGACCTAACGCACCGGCCCCCTGATATATTCTACGTCCGCGCGGACGCGATTAATCGCGTCCCTACACATAATCACGTCCATCATCCCATCCATGCACGGACGCGATTCTTCGCGTCAAAAGTGTCATGGTATACCATACCATGTTTGTATTAAATCTCCTATTTGTCATGGTATACTATACCATTTTTGCATTGAATCATTTGTTTGTACGGGTATAAATTACTATTTTTGTAGAAAACTATTTATGATACTGATTCCTCGCCCGAAATATCTTGAAAAAATACTCAGCTTAATCAATCGGGATGTTATGCTGATTCTAATTGGACAAAGACGAGTAGGTAAAAGTTATCTCCTGCGGTTGGTCAAAGAATATCTTGAAAAGAATGAGCCGGATGCCAATATCGTATATATCAATAAGGAATTTGACATTTCAGGGGAAATCTCTGATGCCCGTCAACTCTATGACTATGCCGATAGACGTCTGCCCGAAGGAGGTCGAAACTACCTTCTGATCGATGAAGTGCAGGATATCGATAATTATGAAAATGCTCTACGTAGTCTCCATGCTCAAGATAGATGTCAGATAATAGCCACCGGTTCTAATGCTTATATCTTCTCTTCCGAACTCAGCACCCGTCTGGCCGGACGTTATATCGAAATCCCGATATATAATCTGAGCTACCGGGAATTCCTTTCTTTCCGGAATATTCCTGACTCTGACGAGAATCTTTTAAAATTCCTTAAGGTCGGCGGTCTGCCGGGCCTTACCCATTTCGATATTGATGACGATAATCAGCTGACCGATTATCTGAGCGGCGTATATGATACAATTATGCTCCGCGACGTGATAAGCAGGGAAAAAATCCGTAATATCCGCTTTATCCACAATCTCAGCAGATATATAGCCGATACCGCAGGCAAGCTCTTTTCTCTAAGGAATATATGCAACGTCATGAAAACTGAAGGCGAGAATATCACCACGTCTCTCACCTCCTCGTACATGGGCTTCCTCAGCAACGCCATGCTGATTAACGAGGTGCATCGTTACGACATTCATGGCAAAAGATTACTGGAAACCCTGTCGAAATTTTATTTTTCAGATCATGGTCTAAGAAATCTGTTGTGTGGATTCAAGCTCCTTACAGGAATCGAAAAGGTGATGGAAAACGTCGTTTACCTTTATCTCCTCCAACAAGGTTATAAGGTAAACGTAGGTATACTACGCATAGGGGAGGTGGATTTCGTCGCCACAAGAAATTCCAACATCGTATATGTGCAGGTCACCTATCTTCTTAATTCCGAGGATACTATCAAACGGGAATTCGGGAACCTTGCCGCCATAAAGGATAATTATCCGAAATATGTAGTTTCCATGAATCCTATCGTCGGCGACCTGGATCAATATCCCGGCATCCGTCATGTCTCGCTCCGACAATTCCTCACCTCCGACATCTGACTGCCGCCAGCCATCCCCGCCTGCACGGACGCAACACGCGCCTGTACGGACGCCATACACGCTTGTACGGACGCGATTCTTCGCGTCCCACCCGACCTAACGCACCGGCCACCCAACCGACCCCCTGATATACCTACGTCCGCACGGACGCGATTAATCGCGTCCCTACATACGCGACATTCCGCCATGCAAAATCGCATCTATCCATTCCGGGATGGCACGAAAAAAATGGGCGTGTCTCCGACAGGCCCATTCTAAGTCACACTCATTAAATAGCTTTAATAAACTTGATGAAGCGTTTCCGCTTACTTATTACCACCTTCACAGGCGCTTTTGTTTAGTCCTATTGCTTATTCTGTCAGAGTCGAGAATTATCCCAAATCTAACTAACCAATCATTAGCTCTTTTGCACTGCAAAATTAACACTTTTATCCCCCTTTTCCAAATGAAATTAGGGATTTTTTATTAAAAATTGTAAATTTCAAGGATTATTCATTCCCTCTCCGCAACTGCCCCGATTCCGCCGCCCGTCAGAACGTGTCGGGGAGACTCAGAAGCCAGTCGGAATCATCTGCAGGAGGATTAAGTTTGGGTCTGGGCTTGGCCATCTGAATCGGAAGAGGTGGCGCGAACGGGGTCTCCCCCGGTCCTAACAATTCCGATTCCGACGGATCGGGAATGTCGTTGTGAGGCGCGGCATATTTAAGGCCGCCGCTGCGGCTGCTCCATAGCTGACGCTCAAGTTTGGCGATGCGCTCCTCATATTCACGCCGCATCTCCTGCATGCGCTCCCGCAGACTGACCATCTTCTCCATTTTGGCCGCCACCCGCTCCATCTCGCTCTGAGCATCCTCCCAATCCTTGAGACGCTGCGCCTGATCCGCGTTGAGACCCTGAAGACGGGCCACCTCCCCTTCGAGTGTCCTGCGAAGTTCCGTCAGATCCTCCTGCACACGACGACTCTCACTGAGACCGGCCTGCAGCTCGGTGCGAACACGGCGATTCTCTTCCAATTGCTTGCGGAGTTCCTCGTTCTCCCTCCGCATCTCCACCATCTCATCTAACGCCCGGCGCGGATGCCACCACACCGACCATACGGAATCCATCAGTCCTCCACCCCGGAGTCAACCCCGGATTTACCGCCGGCGACGCCCGGCTTCACGACGATACCTTTGGATTTCCGGCCGTTTATGGCAATCGACAGCGGCTCCTCAAATTCCACAATTCTGATTGTGTCGCTCTCCTCGACGGCGGGCTGCCGGTCGAGCCATTCAGTATCGATCATACCCTGCCCTCCCGGCTGGTCGATCGTGAAGTAGCCGACTCCGAAGGAGGTCAGATTCTGGAAGAAATGTGTACCCTGTGACGGCTCTATACGATAACCCGGCAATGCCGATTCCACTATTACACGCGCTCCCGCGATCTGCGGCCATTTCACCGGGATACCGAGTGCGGAATCCGACGAACCCCAACGACCGGGACCAATGAGGATGTAGGGCTTCCCGGCAGCTGTCATCTCCTTGTTGATACGCTCCACCTCAAGCGCTGTCTCGGCGTTGCGTGCCGAGTCGAACGTGTCGGGCTTTACGTATACGATATGGCGCACGCCATCCATCACTCCATGGCCGAGGGCCGTGTCGCTCCGAAGAATCAGGTCCTCGTCGGGCACATCGAGCAATGAATCATCCAGCATCTCCTTCTTGTCGACGATCGGGCGGATCTGAAGCCAATAGACCGTCCCCTTCCGGCGCGACCTCATCGCGTCGGGATTGATATTGCCGGCGAATTCTATCTCTACCGGACGTCCCATCTCATACTGACCCGTCGAGAGCATGAAGTCGACTATGTTGGCCAGCGGGAACACTCCGTGGTTGAGCACGTTGGCGAAGGTGACGACCTTCCGGCCGTTGCCGAAGTCGGTGTCGCGAAGCACCCGGTCGTTGACATCGAATGTCGAGACGAGATAACGCAACGCGCCTGTCTTGGCCGCGTCGTTGACGTTGATTTTCCGGATATTGAATGAGTCGTCGACGGCGAATTCACGGTTGTCGCCCCCGTCCGTCGGAAGCGCGTAGAGCTGTGTCTGAGTGTCGCGCAGGGCGAGCTGCAACGTGGAGGTCTGAAGCACCTTCCCGGGATGTTTCGGTGAGAAACGGAGCGCCATCCCCCCGTCGACGATATATTTGCCGAGACCGACAGCCACTTCGGCCACGCCATCCTCGGCCACCTCGTCGTTCAGCGGGTAATAGTTGAGCGAACGCCCCACACCGGAGAAGCCGGGGTAATAGAGACCGCCATGGTCCTCGCCTACGACCTCCTGAAGGATGACTGCCATTTTCTCCTGGTCGATGACGTTGCTCGTGGCGTTCATATAAGCTTTCGAATCGGCAAAGAAGACCGACGCGTAGACACCCTTGACGGCATCGCAAAGCAGACGCATACGCTCCTCGCCGTCAGTAAGATAGGGCACCATGTAGGTGGAATATATTCCCGCGAAAGGCTGATAATGCGAATCCTCAAGCAGCGAGGATGAGCGCACGGCCAACGGACGGTCCACCACCTCGAAAAGAGCCTTGAAATTGTCGACGACACTCTGCGGCAACCTCGCCTCAAGAAACACCTTGAGGATTTCGTCGTCGCTGCGGTCGGAGAGCGCGACAGGATAGAGATTGTTGCTCTCCATGAATTCGTCGAATATATCAGTGCAGAGCACGACCGTGCGCGGAATCGTTATCTCCACCCCCTCGAAATCCTCGCAGACGGGATGACGCTTGATTATCTGGTCGATGAAGGCCAGGCCGCGCCCCTTGCCACCGAGCGAGCCTTCACCTATACGGGCGAAGTTACTGTAACGGTCGAAGCGGTCGGGCTGGAATATGGCCACGACACCACGGTTCTTCATGCGGCGGTATTTGACGATGCACTCGAAGATGAGTTTCCTCACCGTCTCGGCCTCCTCCATGGAGTTGAACCGGAATTTCTTTATGGCCTCGGCTATCGGGAAGAGGGCGCGGGATGAGAACCAGCGGCTGACCTCGTTGGAGGCACACAGCTCGAAGAGTTCCTTATCCGGAATGTCGAAGACGTTCTGCTGCATCTCCTTCAGATTGGAGATGCGCGTCAGCTCATGGCCATCCTTGAGGTCGCGCACGATAAAGTCGCCGAAGCCGAAGTATTTCGTGGCGGCCCTGCGCAGGTCGAGCGGAAGTGTCTTGGAATTCTTGTCGAGAAAGACAAGCTCCTCCTCCCCGGCGCGTATGGCGTTCTCGCTCTCCTGACTCTCTATGATGATGGGCATGTAGGGATCACGCTCATGCACGTAGCGGGCAAACCGGAATCCGGCCTGCGGATCCTTGACGCCGTCACGCGGGAAACGCACGTCGCTGATGATGCCGAGCATATTCTGCCCGTAACGGTCGAAGAGCTCGCAGGCCTCGTTGTAGTCGCGGGCCAGCAGCACTTTCGGACGCCCTCTCATGCGGAGCATCTGCTCATGGGCATTCAGAGCCTCCTTGGAGAATTTCATGCTCTGCTTGAGCAGGAATTTATAGAGGGTCGGCAATATGGAGCTGTAGAAGCGTATCGAGTCCTCCACAAGCAGAATCGCCTGTACGCCCACGCCGTTGATGTCGGTCTCGGCGTTCATGCGGTCCTCGATGAGCTTGATGATGGCCAGGATAAGGTCTACGTTCCCGAGCCAGGAGAATACGTAGTCCACCCCGCGCAAGTCTTCGTTGGCGATACGCCGTCTCACCTCTTTGGAGAATGGCGTGAGCACAACGAAGGGGATGTCGGGATAGAGGGCGTCGAGCTGGCGGGCCTCGCGGAAGGTCTCGCTGATGTCGACGCCCGGCATGGCGATGATGAGGTCGAAGTCCTTCTCCTCAAGCTGACGGCGCGCCTCGGCATAGGTGGCCACTTTCGTGAAGCGCGGCGGAGAGGAGAGGTTAAGACCCGTATATTCGAAATATATCTGCTCGTCGACCCTGCCGTCCTCCTCCATCATGAAGGCGTCGTAGGGGGTTGCGATTAGAAGCACGTTGAAGATGCGTTTCTGCATCAGATCCTGAAACGCCGTGTCCTTCAGATAGAGGGTACTCAGCAGGTTGTCGTCGACGGTATGCATGGTTGTGGGGGTATTATTTGTTCTTCGGGTCGCCGTTGACCTTCGTCAGGAAGGCATCCAGAGCGGCGGTCATCGAGGGATATTCCGGCGTCGGGGCGGAGTAGTCAAGACGCAGGCCGGCCGCCGTGACAGCCTTGGCCGTCGGGATTCCGTAGGTGCCGATGTAGACTCTGGGATCATCCTGATTGAAGTCGGGGAAGTTCTTCTGTAGCGAATCGATGCCGGCGGGGCTGAAGAAGAGCAGCATATCGAAATCGAAGGGTTCATCCGGACCGAAATCGTTGCTGACCGTGCGATACATCACCACCTTGTCGTAGTTGATTCCGAGTTTGTCGAGCTCCGGTGTCTCGGCATCGTGCACATCGGCCACGGGGAAGATGAAGCGCTCCCCTTTGTTTTTGTTGATGGCGTTCAGCAACTGCTGGTCGTTGAGCTTGCCGTTGGTCGAGAAGAAGATCTTGCGCTTGCGGTAGACGATATATTTCTGCAGGTAGAGGGCGATGCTCTCCGAGGTGCAGAAGTATTTGGTCGTATCGGGCACACTCACCCGCGTCTCCTCGCAGAGACGGAAGTAGTTGTCGACGGCATGACGGCTGGAAAGCACCACAGCCGTGTAGTCGGCGAGATTCACCTTCTGCTGACGGAATTCCTTCACGGTGAGACCCTCGACCTTGATGAAGGGACGGAACACCACTTCTACGCCGTGACGCTCGGCGATGTCGTAGTAGGGCGACTTCGGTGTGGCCGGTTTCGGCTGCGATACCAGTATTTTCTTGATGCTCATTTCGCTTTTGATAGGGATGAATGTTGTATAGGAGAGAGTCGGGGCTTTCTTTAATAACACTTCTGTCAGAGTATGGTTGCGCATACTCCGAGACATGTGACGAAGAGGAGAATCAGAGGAACTATTTCCAGACTGCAAAGATAGTACAAAAATAGCAACCACGAGGAAAAATTCCGGAAGAAAATTCGGAATCCTTTCCATATGAAGACAAGTTTGGCCAGGATGAGCCCTCCGAGAGCCACGGAGAGTATCACGGGGGTATCTTCCGGATAGCATATGGCCAGCAGCGCGAGGGGGAAGAAGATGAGGGTGGAGAGGCCGGTCGTGGCGAGATAGCCGGTCAGCCACATGCGGGTGTGGGAGGAGTCGTCGAAGACATTCCCGATGAGTGAATAGAGCCCGACCATCACGACCTGCCACAGGAGCGTGACTCCGGCGCACAGAGCCATCCCGAGCGGCCGGGCGGCTCCGCTGAAACATGCCTCTTTAAGATGGATTCCGGAGGAGGCGAGACGCTCCGTCACCCAGGGAATCCCGCGTGTCAGGTCGATAAGGGTGTAGAGGAGTATGCCGACCGAGATGCACCACATGACATTCAGAAGCCCCATGAAGGATTCCTCGCGCACGGTCTCGTCGAATACGTTGCCCCGCTCACGCACCTCCACGGCATCCTTGAACATGGCGGCCAGATATTTTGAGTTGCTGCGGAAGCGGATGGCTATGATGATGAAGAGGGCCAGCAGCGCCGTCAGAATCCATGACATACCGGTCGTGTCGGTATCCGGCGCTTCATGCGCCGGAAGCGTCGGCTCGACGGGTGGCTCAAGAAGCAGATACCACACCGTGTCGGGCACGACCGTATCCATCCCCCCGGAATCGACGGCGAGGCTATCTACGGCTATGCTGTCGGCCCCGGAGTAATGCGCCGACAATGAATCGGCCGGCAGTATCTGCGCCGTCAGAGCCATCCCTCCTGCTTATACCATTCGACACTGCGGCGGATTCCCTCCGCGAGGTCCACCTTGGGGGCGAAGCCGAAATCGCGTGCGGCTTTGTCGATGCTGACATTCCAGTTGCGTTGCGCCAGGATGTTGTATTTGTCGCTGTTGAGCGTCGATGGCTTCCCTTTGGCGGCTCCTATTTTCTCGGCTATGACGCATACGGCCTTTAGGCCCCACAGGGGCACCTTTACGGGCAAGACCAGACTTTTCCCCATCTGCTTCATGGAGAGTCGCCTGAATTGCGCCTGCGTGTAGGCCGAGGGATGCGCCACATTGTAGGTCTCTCCGACGGGAGCCTTCTCAAGGGCGGCGTAGATGGCCTCCGCAAGATCGGTGATATAGAGGAATGTCAGTTGCTGCCGGCGGAAGCCGACTGAAAAGTCGAATCCTTTCTTTATCGATTCGAACATCAGGAAGTAATCGCGGTCGCGCGGACCGTAAAGGCCCGTCGCGCGGAAGACGATATAGGGCACCCCTGACATCTGCAGAATCATCTCGGCCTTGAGCTTCGACGTCCCGTAGCGGGTGTTTGGCTGCGGCACCATCCTCTCCGTGAAGGGTTCGTAGCTCCCCTTTCTCCCGGCTCCCATAGCGGAGAGGGAGGAGATGAAGAGGAATTTCTCCGGTATGAGGTCGCTCTGCTTCAGGGCGTCGAGCATCCATTGGAGATAGTCGCAGTTTATGCGGGAGAAGTCGGAGAAGCGGAGACATTTTGTGGCGCCGAGATTGTAGATGATCCAATCCCACCCCCCTTCGGGAGCGTCAGCGCGCAGTCTTTCGGCCAGTGCCCGCCGGGGGTCGTCGGCATCGAAGTCGAATACGATGAAGTGAATCCGCGGATCGGTGAGGTATTTGCGTGAGGTCGACTCGCGCACCCCGGCCCAGACATCGTAGCCACGCCGGAGTCCCTCTTCGACTATGAAGCCTCCGGCGAATCCGCCGGCTCCGACCACAAGTATTTTTTTCCGTTCTTTCTCCATATCGGTTGATTTCACTTGTCGAATTTTGAAAATATATAGCCCTGCTCCAGAAGCCACTCGATGCTGCGCGGCAGGGCCTGCTGCAATCGCGGCCACGACTTGAGGGAGTCATGGAACACTATCACCGAACCGGGACGCGCGTAACGCCGCACATTCCCGAATACTCTTTCGGCATCGAGCCGCCGGCTGTAGTCGCGCGTGACGAGGTCATACATCACTATCTTGAATCGCCGGGCCAGCGCCCGTGCCTGACGCGGTCTCAGCCAGCCGTGCGGCGGACGGAAGAGGGGTGTCTGAAGCAGAGCGTCGGCCTCTGATATGTCGCGCAGATAGCGGCGCGTGGGGACTCTGGCCCCCTGCAGATGGTGGAACGTGTGGTTGCCCACATCGTGCCCTCTCGCGCGCACCTCCTCCAGAAGCTCCGGATAACGCCGCGCATTGTCGGCCACCATGAAGAAGGTGGCCTTTACGCCGTATCGGTCGAGCATGTCGAGCACCCATGGCGTCACTTCGGGTATCGGACCGTCGTCGAAGGTAAGGTAGATTCTCGGTGTCTCCTCCCCCCGGCGCCCCCCGACACGGAATATCCCTCCGGGCACGAGGGCCCGGAAGAATGCGGGCGGACGCTCGATCCAGCTCATTTCATCAATTCGGGATGGGCTGTGCCGAACTCCTCGGATAGTCGCTGCGAACGACTGCGGTCGAGTTTCTGCCACTGGCCGTTCTCTTTCAGCAGACGCAGGGTCTCCGGCTCTCTTTCGTAGACCTCGAGCAGACTGTAGAGCATCGAGTCGACGTATCTCTCATCATCGCTCGTCGCGGCGTATTCCGTAGCGTCGAGCGTCGATAGATGATTGGCGATCTCACAGTATTTCGAGAGTTCCTCCACCACTTCCGAAGCCGAGAGATCGTCGCTTCGCGATTCAAACGCAGCCGGATTCGTGTACATATCGTAATACTGCTTCAGCTGTGCGCGGTCAATGCCGGTCATGGCCACATATTCATCCGCCTTCTCTCTCTTTCCTCCATACTCCTCATAGAGCTCCAGCATACGGTAGTATTGGAAGGGGGTCATCTTCGAGTCGTAGGTGAGGGATGGCGTGTAATAGAGGGAGTTGATCATGGCGTTGTATCTGACGTAGGAGGCGTAGTGCTCCATCAGCTGCTCAAGCAATCCGAGTCCCTTCTGTGTGAGTTTCTTGTCGCCCAGAGTCTTGCCGGCCTCGCAGTAGAGCTGCGCGGCGGTCAGACCGAGATACATATCGAGTTTGCCGACTCTCTGGGGCGTGCGCTCCATCATGAGGTCGAGTATCTCGATTGCCTTTTCATATTGCTTGCGCGCCTCGGCTGTCTTACCCTCACTCTGCAGGCGATCCCCCTCATAAAGGAGCTGGCTGGCTGTCTCCACCATCGAGTTGCGCACGGAGAAGAGCATGCGTCGGGCCGTCTCGTCAAAGTAGGGGGTATGCTCCTTGGCATCGGCACCGCCGAAGAGATATTTGTCGCGTATGACGGCGTAGGAGCGGTCGGTGCGCGGAGCCTTGCCGGCCTGCATCGTCGGCACGAGCTGGTTGGTCATACCAGTGGAGCGCAGATATTCCGTAAGGCCGAGGTGATATTCATCCCCCACCGTCGAGCACCAGTAGATCGGTCGCTGCCAACCGTTGGCGGCATTCGTGGCGATTATGTCGAGCATCAGTATCTCGCCGATTCCGAGATAGCCCTTGGAGCGATAGCTCTGCGTGCTGCCGAGATCGATGATTATGTCGTCGACGATATCCGCCGTGTCCTTGACATCTACAAGCCCGCGCTTCAGTACAGCCTCTTTGTCGACGGGTATGCGCACGATCGATGAGGCGAGCTGGCGGTAGCCGGAGCGGTCGTCGATCGTCTTGCCGTCATAGAGGAGCTTGAGACTTGAGAGAAGGTCGGCCGGAGCCGAACTGTCGAATGGCAGCACGGTGACATCCTGCAGACCGTAGGCATATTGCTCCGGCTTGGCCGTGAAGTCGACCGGGGCGCTGTCATAGGCCTGCATTCTCTGCTGGTTGGCATACCAGTCGGAGTTCAGATAGCTGAGGTTGATGATGCGTACGTCGGGACGCACACCCTCCACCTCCTGCGCATACCATAAGGGGAACGTGTCGTTGTCGCCGTTACAGAATACTATGGCGTTCGGTTCAAGGCTTTCAAGATAGTTGATGGCATAATCGCGTGCCGCATAGCGGCCGGAACGGTCGTGGTCATCCCATGTCTGCGAAACCATCTGCAGCGGCACCGCCAACCCGAGCAGGCAGGCTGCCCCCGCGCAGATGACGCGCTGACGCTCATTCTTCAGCCGGTCGGCCACCATGGCGTAGAGTCCGGCCACTCCCATGCCGATCCAGATTGCGAAGGCATAGAATGACCCGGCGAACGCATAGTCGCGCTCGCGCGGCTGCCCGGGGGGCTGATTGAGGTAGATGACGATGGCTATGCCTGTCATGAAGAAGAGGAAGAAGACAACCCAGAACTGCTCGATACCGCGCTTGCCGGCAAATGATTGCCAGACGAGGCCGATAAGGCCGAGTATGAGCGGGAGCATGTAGTAGACGTTATGGCCGGCGTTATCCTTACCAAGGTCGGAGGGGAGAAGCGATTGGTCGCCGAGACGGGTGTTGTCGATGAAGGGGATGCCGGAAATCCAGTTGCCGGCGTCAAGTTCCCCATACTGGTTGTTGACATCGTTCTGGCGGCCTGCGAAGTTCCACATGAAATAGCGCAGATACATGTGGTTGAGCTGGTAGTTGAAGAAGTAGGCCAGATTCTGCGAGAAGGAGGGCTTGAAGACGCGCTTCTGAGGATAGTAGACCGTCTGCGTCATCTGGTTGACTTCCGGCTGGGCGTATAAGTCGAGTTCAGGCACGGCCTCACCCGTCTGCTCGTCGATTGCCGTGACGGCCACGAGCTGGTCGGGAAGTGTGTCGAGATTGACCCAGCTCTTGTACTGCGCCACATGCTGCCGGCTGTAAAGACGGGGGAAGAGCATATTGAGCTCGGGATTCATCTTGGCCTCCGGCTTATGGTCTTTGACCACATAGTAGTCACCCCCGCGTGCGGCGAGTTCTTCATTCTTTCTCTTCTCCGATTCGGAGAGAAGGTTGTATTCGGATCTCGGTGTGCTTCCCTGCACACCCTTGGCGTAAAGTTTCTCTCCACCCTTCACGACAGTGCCCGTATATACCGGACGCATCAGCTCGGCAGGCGTACCGTCGGGCCATTCTCCGAGATTCTCGGAACTGTATCCCCCTAAAATACGCTGGGGCGAACTGTATAGTGTCTCTCCATAGAAGAGGGGATATTCTCCATATTGCTCGCGGTTGAGGTAGGAGGCGAGATCAAAGACGTTGTCCGGCGAGTTCTGGTTCATCGGAGTGTCGGCCGACGAACGTATGAGTATCAATGCGTAGGAGCTGTAGCCGATGAATATGACAGCCACACACCACATCATGACGCTCATCACACGCTTCGTCATCAGTTTCGCATATGGCGAGAACAGATAGGCCGCCAACAAAAGCGTCAACACCCAGCCGAGCCATACGCTGTGGCCGATGAAGAGCATTCCGGAAATTGTTATGGCAAGCAGGAATCCGAGTTTGGCAACGATTGAATTATGGCTCTTCGAGATCTCATAAAGAGCGAAGATGAAGATCAGCAGGGCCACAATGCCATATACGAGCGCTCCCGTGTTGAAGGGGGTGTGCAGACCGTTGACAAACACTAACTCAAACTGCTGTGCCACCTTGATAAAGCCCGGCACAAGACCGTAGAGCACAAGGAAGATGATTACGAACGACACCAACAACGCCAGAAGCGATTTGATGAGGTTCATATTCTTGTATTTCCGATAGACGAAGACAAGCACAATCGCCGGAATGCAGAGGAGGTTGAGCAAATGCACCGCGATACTGACGCCGATGATGTAGGCGATGAGCACGAGGTAGCGGTCGCTTCCGGGATCGTCGGCCCTATTCTCCCATTTGAGAATGAGCCAGAACACGAGCGCGGTGCAGAAACTCGAGAACGCGTAAACCTCCCCTTCCACAGCCGAGAACCAGAATGTGTCGCTCCAGCAATAGGCCAGAGAACCGACTGCACCGGAGCCCATGATAACAAGATACTGCACGAGTGTCAGATCCGTGCGACGTCCGGCAGCGTCGACGCCATCGATTCCGGACGTAGCGAGCGTATAGTCATTGTTGACTATAAGCCGACGCACGAGATGCGTGATAGTCCAGAAGAGAAGGAGAATCGTCAGCGCACTCAGCAGTCCCGACATGGCGTTGACCATGACAGAGATTGTCGCGGTATCGGGAGCGAAGTTAGCGAAGAATCGGGCGGTCAACATAAAGATCGGGTTCCCCGGTGGATGACCGACCTCAAGCTTGTCAGCCTGGATAATAAACTCTCCGCAGTCCCAATAGGAGGCGGTAGGTTCGAGGGTGAGCCAATAAGTGACGAGAGCGATCGCGAAGACGATCCAGCCACCGACATTATTGATCAGATTATACTTTTTGGTAATCATATTCCGAAAAAAACCAATTAACCCACAAAATTAATAAAAATATCCGACTTAAAGCCACCCACAAATAAAAAATCCTCCACCTCCCCCAAAAACCCTCAGCACCGTCCACCATCGGCGCGAAGCCTTAATGGAGGGTAGGTGCCAACCTACCCCTGCCCGTCTCCACCCGCGCGAAGCCTTAATGGAGGGTAGGTGCCAACCTACCCCGGCCGTCTCCACCAGCGCGAAGCCCGTCCCCGCTTGGGGCCCGTGCCCCATCACCATCCGAGCCCAAGCCTGCGCAGGAGAATACCGAAGACGGCACGGGGCGGCATCACTGCCGCCCTCCATTAATTTTTCCATCACGGGCCGGATAAGGGTTTGACTTATACAAAAAAAGAGTGAGTCTTTTAAACTCACTCTTTCTCTAAGGGGGCGATTACCTACTCTCCCGCTTTCGCAGTAC
>JAAVBX010000002.1 GCA_014802625.1 bacterium
AATATGGGATTTTATGGCTAACTTTATGCTCTGTTTAATACGTACAGGTTGCATAATGCGAAATATCGTTCTTCACATACATATTTTTCTCGCCGTCGCGCTGATCGCGTTGGTTTCCGGTGGTTGCCGCGACCGGCACGCCGCCGAATTGCTCGCCCGCGCAGACGCCGTGATGGAGACTGCGCCCGACTCGGCCCTGGCCATCCTGCGTAATTTGAACCCCGACCGTATGGCATCTGCCGACGACAAGGCATACGTTGGTCTATTGATAACCCAAGCGGAGGTAAAACTCAACATACCCATCACCTCGGATTCACTCATCGCAGTTACGAGTGCCTACTATACCCGCAAAAATCCTGATTCCTTCGACTGCATGCGAGCTTTGTTCTACCACTCGCAGGTGCTCGACGGGCTTGGCAATCCGTCGCGTTCGTTGGCTCTGATGCTGCCGGCGTATAATCTTGCAAAGCGTCATGAGGATCCGTATTGGATCGCAAAGACAGCCGAACAGATGGGGATGATGTATGACAGGGCCTACAATGATTCACTCTCATTACAGTATGCCCTTGAGGCCGCCCATTACTACTGGGTGGCGGATAAAACCCTCAATCACCGATATGCCCTTGCCGATGCCATACCGACCCTCAACAGTCGTGGCCGGTCGTCGGATGCGTTGACGTTGGGTGACAGCCTTCTTAGTGAATTAACCGACACGCCTGATGACAATTATCTGAAGGACTACATCATGCGGAAACAATTGCCCGCCTACATCAACGCCGGTCGTTACAGGGAGGGCGAGGAATGCATGAGGAGGCTGGAGGCATTGGAGGTCCCTGGTGTCCGTAGGGTAAGGCAGTATCTTTACAACGCGCAGATTCTGGTTCATCTCGGGGATTATGAGGCTGCCCGCGTGTATCTGGGGAAAGCGTATGAAGTAGGAATTTCCTCGTATGAGAAAATTTTATATTTCCATACTCTATCTCTCTATCATCAAGCTCGGGGATACTATCAAGAGGCCATTGCGGTGCGGGATAGTATGGCAGCCTTACAAGATCAGTATCTTGGTTCGGTACTGGGCCATTCCATCTCAGCGGAGGAGGGGGAATACTATAATGACCAGGCTATATTGAATGAGGCAAGGAGCATAGTGTGGCGTAATCGGGTATATATGGGAGTCATCTGTGGTCTGTTCCTATTGGGGGGAGTTGTATTTATGTATAGGCAGAAACTTAGTCGGAAGGAATATCAAATCAAAGAGGATAGACAGCGACTTGAGGAGGCGGCAGAGGAACTCTCCCAGTTGAACAATATCAGTTTGCTTCTGTATGAAGACATACGGCAGCGGGATGAGTCGCTTGAGGTGATGAGAAACCGGATGGTGACACTTGGCGATGAACGGGACAGTCTCCGTAATGAATTAACAACACTTTCCGGGGAACTTAAGAAAGCGGGGAACGTTAATCATCCCAGTCTCCAGAAACTCTTTGAACGCCAGAAAAAAGTGATAAACAAAATTTGTGGGGAATATCTTGAGATGGGGAAATGTAAAGGCAAAAAAGACCATCAGTCCATTCATTATACGAATATCCAGAGTATAATGGAGGAAATAGCATCCCCAAAGATGATGAAGGTCATGGAGGGGATGATTGATCGGAAGACGGATGAGTCGGTCAAGGCTTTAAGGAAATCAAGTATCGGCATATCGGAGGAGGAATTAAAATTTATCGTTCTTGAGAATAATGGCTTCAGTATATCCGCTATTGCAGTGATACTTCATTTATCGACCGATACTCTATATAAGCGGAAGCAAAGGTTGGAAAAGAGGATTATTGAGTCCAATGAGATAGACAAAGCTGACTTTATCGCCCTTCTGCATTCAAAACGTTAAAGCCGTGGGATAATCAGCTGATGTCCAAAAATCAATACACTCCAAAGGAATATAAATATCTGATAGTTAAAGACATATATAATTAAATTGTCCAAAATTTTATACTTGTAGAGCATAGATTATAATTCTTATAAACCACTAATCGTCACATATTTAAGTAAACTATTCTACATAAGTCCAAATAGCGTTTTTTTTGAATCTTAAGAGCTGATACTTAACTTTGCATTCGAATCAATAAACTGATCTGACATGAAAAATTCAAATGTTGTCCGACAGATGGCCGCATGGGCTCTCGTCGTAGCTTGGGTGGGAAACGTTAACGGTGAGGCAACACCTCCACCGACACCACCAATCATGGGTTCTCTATTGATAGAGATACCGCCTCGTGATCCGAGAGAGACCGGATATCGTCCTAAGGCACCTTCGATGCAGTCAGTCACATACACATATGATGATGGCAACCTTTACTTCGAGTTCGCCATCCCCGAGGGTCAGTGTCAGCTCATCCTTTCTGATCTATCGACGGGCGAGACTGTCGTCGCAGGATTTGATTCCGATGTGACCGAGCCCGTCTACGTCGGCTATCACTCTACCGCATCGCTGACAGTAACCACCGCCAACGGTCATACATATACCGGAGAGTGGTAAAATTTATAATCATACCCAAATATAAATAAATAACATTATGAACAAATTAACAATTCCAGGCATCCTGCTGGTTATTTTAGTGCATTTGGGAGCATGCACTGATATAGAGCCTACGCTAACGGATCCAGTTGAGAAAACACGTTCAGAGGAAATGAATCTGAACCGTACGCTTGAAGAAGCACTCCAGTACGCAGATGAATGGTTCTCCCAAATGGAGGGTGGAACACGTGCCGGCGCACGAGAAATTAAAAGTGTTGATTTTATCACTACCGGGCCAGCTACACGATCTTCACAATCAGATACATTGATGTATCTGGTAAATTATGCCAATGAAGGGGGCTTTGCTCTCCTTGGACGCAATAAAGTGGGACGGGATATTTATGCTATCTCTGATGAAGGACGCTTATCTATGCAGGATACTATCTATAACGAGGGCCTTGCCGACTTCATGGCACTGGCCATCGCAGACGCTAGTATGCCAAATGTATCGATTCCTATAGATACTACCCAACTAGTCAATCCGTGGATCTACAGTATAACTCGTCGCTTGGATCCAATGTTGAATGAAAATGTGGCAAAATGGAACCAATCTGCCCCATTTAATCAGTATTGTCCGATAATAAATGGCAAGCAGGGAGTAGTGGGATGTGGCCCGGTTGCTGTTGGTATGTTGATGGCTTATTACAAATGGCCTAAGAAAATAGATGGGGTTACTATCCCCTGGTCCTCCATAGTGGATAAGAATGACTATTCCTCTATCGCTCGCTTCCTTGAAGACATTGCCGGCTCCAATTATTTGGCTGCATACTATGTCACTAATAACGGTCAATTAAGTCCGGATGCCCGTGCCACGTCCACATCCAATATTATACCTACATATAATAAGCTTTCCTACAATACCTCATGTGCTTTGGCTTCAAAAGCATTCTATTCAGTGATGAATGATACATTTGATTTCATGAAGAATGGTTATCAATCTGCCGAGCCAGCCCCAATTTTGATGTACGGTTACGGAACGAACGTATATACTAATAAGTCCGCAGGTCATATTTGGGTAGTCGATGGGTTTGTTGAAAGAGTTCGGAAAAGAAAATTCTCAGCTTCATGGGCTACTCCGGAAGAAGCCGATCCGCTATTGCATATGGTCTGGGGTTGGGGTGGAACAGCAAATGGATACTACACCTACTTCAGAGATGAAAGACAATTATCTCAAAAAACAAGCGATGAAAAGAGTGATTGCCAACGAAAGTATGGCTCTCTGTCTGTATATGGGAGATTTTATAAAATTTATACACAGGAATAAACCTTAAGAGTCTAAGGAAGGTTAACCAAAAGTATAAAGTTAAAAAAATTATACTTTTGGCTAACCTTTATATGAAATTAAATTGCTAATTTTACGCGCGAGGATAATTCTCGGAATTTTTTGGATAATAGCTTATCATCAGAGTGATGATATATTTTTTAACCTAAAAACAAACACTATGAAACTAATCTACACAACTTTTGCAGCGGCTGTAATGGCTGTTATTGCTTCAGGCGAAGCCCGGGCTGAGACCATCAACTATTTCGGGATCGAGGGCACGAACTGGATGGTGGAGAGTATCTCCGATATATCTCCCGAAGGGGTAGTGTCGTTTGAAGGACTTGTCATGGAGAATCCAAAGACAATACAGGGAAGAGATTGCATGCTGATCAGTTCGATAGGAGACATAGAGAATATACCGATAGGTTACATCGCCACGGAGGGGGAAAGGGTCTATTTTCTTGATAACAGCAATGATGAGTGGCATCTGATGTATGACTTCGGACTTGCCCCGGGTGAGTCTACGGTGGTAAGCGGCACCGGCGGACTGACATCGGCCAACGCAGCTGAATATCACCGTTACGTAGCGGAATGTGTATCGATCGAGCCGATGCCCGGCACCGAACTGGAGCTGATGAGTCTCAAGATGTGGCCTTGCGACATCAACGGGGAGATTGGGGATGCCGCGTATGAAGCGCAGTGGATTCGCGGACTCGGAAGTACGAACGGTCCATGTGACAATGACCTGTTCGCCTGGGTCGGTGTCGGCTCAATGCTGATAGAGGCTGAATCGGATGGAACTACTATATACTCCCGCCAGCCATACATCCCGATTGACGAGACTTTCGTAAACTATTTCGGTCGGGAGGGTTCTGAGTGGACTATTGGAACATCCGGAGTAAGCCTTGAAGAGACGGATACTTCATATGAAGTTATGACTCTCGGCGCGCCGACGGTAAAGAATTATAAGGCCGCATGGCCCGTTATGTATGTTAAAACAGATGGACAGACGGAGCAGACAGGTTATTATGTATCAGCAAGGATGGGTGAGGTATATTTGGCCGGACCTGACTTGAAGTGGAGATTGATCTATGACTTCGATATGCAGCCGGGCGACCAGACTATAATCTACGGTAACATAGATATATCGAAGCAGGAATGGATTCCATTCGAGTTCTATGCAGAGTGTGTGACGGTAGGAGCCATGAGCGATAATCCTGACCTGCAGGAGATGAAAGTCCGGTTGAATCCTACGGGGAATGAATCGGGCATTGAGGTGGAACAGAGATGGATCAGAAGTGTCGGAAGTTATGACGGTATGCTGGAGAATGATTTTCCACAAGTGGTTGGAGTCTCTTCGGTGCTTGAGTCATTGACGTATGACGACAAGGAGATTTATCGTAAACCGGTTCCCGCCGGTGTAACCTTAACTACGTCGGATAGCGCGGTTGATTGCGTATATGATCTTTACGGTCGCCGGGTATCGGGAAGTGCCGACTCTCTGCGAAAGGGAATCTATGTAGTTGTTACTGACGGTATCGCCCGCAAGGTGATGGTGCCGTAAGAAAAGATAGCTAAGATTGATTTTGTTCGATATGTCCGAGTCCGGCGGGGTTTCCTTATGGGAGATTCCGCCGGATATGTATGACTTAGGAGAAAAAATTAACAATTCCGGGGAGTGGGCCGGGGCGATGCCACATTTTTAGACTTTTGGCTAACCCTTATATGAAATTAAATTGCTAACTTTACGCGCGAAGATAATTCTCAATAATTTTTAGATAATAGCTTATCATCAGAGCGATGATATATTTTTAACCTAAAAACAAACACTATGAAACTAATCTACACAACTTTTGCGGCCATGCTGTTAGCTGCTATGGCCGGCAGTCAGGCCAGAGCTGATGAGGTGGTGAATTACTTCGGGGTTGAGGGTACGACATGGGTGGTGGAGATAATATCAACCTCCACTCCCGAAGGATTGGTGTCTTTCGGAAGTCTTGTTATGGAAAACCCACAGAAGATGCAGGGCCATGAATGTATGCAGATCAGTTCAGTGGGTGATACCGAAAATCATCCCGTTGGATATATCGCCACGGAGGGGGAAAAGGTTTATTTCCTCGATGTGAATGGTGAGGATTGGCGGCTGATGTATGACTTCGGTCTGCAGCCGGGGGAATCTACTCTCATATATGGTGCCTATACTATGGGAGCCGCCGATGCCTACGTATATGAAGCGAGATGCGTGTCGGTGGAGACATTGGAGGATTCCGGACTAGAGATGATGCACATGGATATATACTCAACCGATGAGGACAGTGGTGATTATCCGATGGTCGAGGATGAGGTCTGGATCCGCGGAATTGGAAGTATTCATGGTCCATACGACAACGATATATTCGCATGGGCTGGGGTAGGCTCATTACTTATAAAGGCAGAATCAGAGGGTAAGGTACTCTATAGCCGTGAACCATTTATTCCGGAGGCTGTCAACTATTTCGGCGTAGAGGGTGTGAACTGGATGGTGGCTAAGAAAGCGGGGGCCGGTTCCTCTGATACAGCCGATATACTCGATATAAGCATGAAAAGTACCCACAATGTAGGTGGCCGCGATTGCATGATGATCGGTATTCAAGGGGAGGAAGAGTATATTCCCGTAGGAGATATCGCCACTGAGGGAGAGAAAGTCTATTTCTATGATGGAATGCAGGAGGAATGGTTACTTATGTATGATTTCAGCCTGCAGCCGGGGGATGGATGTATAATCTATGGTACGAACGGACTTATGCTGACCAATCATTCCGATCATCCGCGATATATGGTGGAATGTCTTTCCATAGAGGATATAGCGGATACGGAACTCGAGATGATGACACTGAATATATGGCCATACGATATTAACGGAGGCCTGGAGGACGTCACTTATGAAGTACAGTGGATACGTGGACTCGGAAGTACGGTGTGTCCGTATGATAATGACACCCCTTTCCTGAAGGGAGACGACTACTATGTCCGGCAAATAACCCTTAATGGTGAAATCCTATACAGCAACTATGCCGCAGGGGTTTTGACTCCGTCAGTTTCGGAGGAGGATTCGGCAATCTACGATATTCTGGGACGACGCGTGACGGCTCCGGAGCCCGGAAACATCTACATCCGCGACGGNAAAAAGATACTTTGGAAATAGGCTAAGATTGATTTTGTTCGATATGTCCGAGTCCGGCGGGGTCTCCTCAGGGAGGCTCCGCCGGATTTTTTTGTGATGAAACTGCAAAAATAAATATTGGCTAATTTCTAAAACTTACTTAATTCAATGCGTTATGTGAAATAAATATTGTACTTTTGCGGTGNNATATTANTGACATGNCCCGTGTGGGAGATAANNCGCGTTATGGAAATGGTATCGTTAAGAAGAGTATTATATATAGTGTTCGCTGTCGTGGTGTTGTGTGTGGCGTCATGCGGGGATTCANTATCCCGNTATAATAAAGAGATGAATGANGCGGAACGTCTCATGNCGACTGATACCGATAGCGCCATGAGGATTTTGGATGGGATTGATCCGTCAAGCCTTAAAGTTGACTCACTGCGTGCAAGGTATCATTATCTGCTTGCTTTCGGCCACATGCGACAGAATCGATCTATGATAGGTGACTCTCTGGTGGCTTTCGCTCACAATTATTATAGCGGAAAAGNTATCGTCAGAGATTTACATAGCGCCACCGCTTACGCATGGTATAAGTTTTGGGTTGGGGATACTCCCGGATGTATCGCCATGCTTGACTCTATCGTGAGTCTTTNGGATGTGCCNGATTCCTTAATCGCGACGCCACTGCGCATCCGTGTGCTTATCGGCGCATCGGAATACCAGGGTGAGACGCTGATACCATTTGCGCGGAGACTGAAGGCTGTTGAAACAGACTCCCTCCGACAGATAGAAGCCAAATATATGCTTTTGAGCGCATATGAATATGCTGGAAAACTNGACTCGGCATTATGGCTCTCCGAAGAACTGATAGATTATGCCCGTACGCATAAATGGGGAGAGAAACAGTTTATGTTTGAATGGGAACGCGCCCAGATTTTAGGNGAGATGGGACGCACTGCCGAGAGCAATGAAGTCGTGGAGGGNCTNTTCANGAAATCTTCATCGGATACCGGAGTGGACTACCTGCACATGCAGCTTGCCGTGAACGCACTCAACGCCGGCGATGTCAGCCGCGCCAAGAAGGAACTTGCCGTGGCTGACAGTTTAGCCTTTAAATTCCGCAAAGAGGATGACTTCTACTATCGAAGTTANAGCAATCTGCTGAACGCGATGATTGACTTTAAGCAGAATGGCAAGATGAANCTCGTACACGTCAGTGGGCTGAATAATCGTCAGGAGGAGCGTTACAACCGGGCCAGGGCCTCGCAGTGGGAGAGTGAGCGCAGCGCGTTGCAGCANCAGGGCAGGGCGTTGGCTCTCAAGGCTGAGAGTCGGCNAAAGACGGTCANTATTCTCGTCATCACCCTTTTGGCTTTTATGATAACGGTATGCTCCGTGTGGATTATCAGACACCGCAGACTGCGTGAGCGAGAGAATGAGGAACGTGCCGAAGCCTTGCAGAAGATGGTGGATGAACTAAAATCCGCTCCGGTTCCGATGCNGGCAGACCCCCATGCGCCCGAGGCTCTGCGCCGGGCCANGCTTCAGCAACTGGGCATAATCAAGATGGTGGCCGAGACCCCTACGGAGCAGAACCGCGAGATGCTCCGAAAAATCTCATCCATCGAAAGTGATACGGATGGTGAACTGGTGAATTGGAACGACGTGTTNGAACTGATCAACACACTATATCCGGGCTTCTATGACAACCTCCATGCAGCCTATGGCGGGATACTCACACTTAAGGAGGAGCAGATAATAGTGCTGATGGTCGCCGGTTTCTCCACCAAGGAAATCAGCGTCATTACGGGGCAGACCACATCCACTATNTATGTGCGCAAATCATCCATCCGCAAGAAGCTCGGTGTCCCTGAAAAGGAGGATATAATAAGATTCCTGCGAGAAAAGGAGCATGATTAGAACCTGTTAAGACCCGNACCCGCGAGATTAAGACTTTTAAGGAATGCAACCGCTGATTATCAGTAGGTTGCATTTCTTGTGTTAAGACTTTTGGATTTGGCGTTAAGAGGCGTTTAGATGTAATTTTGCATCAAAAATAAGATACACGATGAAAACAGCAATTCTCATTCTGACTGCACTCTGCGCAGGTCTTCCGGCTTTCAGCCGCGACATAAAGGGTCGNNTNCTTGACGAAAACAATGNGCCGCTCGACTTTGTAAATGTGGTGCTCTACTGCGATTCAACATTCGTTGCCGGNGGCATATCCGATGCGGAAGGNCTCTTCTCAATCCCGACGGATGCAGACTGCGATCTGACAGCTAAAGTNTCNTTCGCGGGTTACGAGACAATTTCCTCAAATGTCCCGCAGANCGGCGATATGGGNGTCATANGTCTTTTNCCTTCGGCAGTGGAACTCGGGGAGGTAGTGGTAAAAGCGACACGCCCGTCAACCTTGATGAAAGGGAACGCGTTGGTGACTAATGTCGAGGGAAGTTCACTCGCNGTTGCCGGGACAGCCAACGATGTTCTTGTGCGCGTGCCTATGGTCGTGGACAACGGCGGCTCTATTGAGGTATTCGGTAAAGGTTCGCCTGCNATCTACATCAATGGCCGCAAGGTCAATGACCTTCAGGAACTCTCACAACTCAACTCCGGCGANATCAAAAATGTAGAGGTCATAACCAATCCCGGGGNAGCATATGCCGCGGATGTGAAGTCAGTCATACGTATCCGNACNAAACCACCCAAAGGGGATGGCTTCAGCGGGACACTGCGCACCGATAACGGATTTCAGCATTACTTCCGCACAGGCAACTCGATTGATCTCAAGTATCGCACCGGCGGACTTGAAATCTTCGCCAACTACGGTTGGTGGAGAGGTAACACCCGTTTCGACCGTCTTAACGANATGAATACCACGACATCCNGGGGCAGCTATCGCCAGTATGTGAGCACTATCGGCAAGGAATCGTATAATGACATGACCGGGAAACTCGGTTTCTCATATATGATCAACGACCGCCACAGTATAGGCGCGTACTATCAGAACAGTTGGAACCGCCACCACACCGACGGGTCAATCCCAAGTGAAATATGGCAGNACGGCACCTTGCTCGACATCTATAACTCAGATGTACATAATCGCTCTACGGCTGTNCCACGCCACTATGCCAATCTATACTACAACGGTATCGCAGGCAAGCTCAACATAGATTTCAACGCGGATTATATATGGTATAAGAGCCGTGAACTGACATTGAACGATGAATTCAGCGAAATGGGGGAGNANCGCGAGGTGAATACCTCATCCATNAACCGCAACCGCATGTTTGCCGAAAAACTGGTTATGACTTATCCGGTATGGAACGGCCAAATTGAGGTTGGCCAGGAATACACCGATACGCGGACCTCNAATCTTTTTTCAGCCAACATACCGGAAACTCCTGATGCCGACAATCGTGTGGAGGAGAGCAATATCGCCGGGTTTGCAGAATTAGGGCAGCGGTTCGGACGCTTTATGATTGGAGTGGGTCTGCGCTANGAGCATGTGAAGTTCACCTATTATGAGATGGGACAGCTTCAGGATGACCGGAGCAAAACCTACAACAATATCTTNCCCTCACTCAATATCGCCACGCANGTGGGGCGGGTCATGATGGGGTTGAACTATAGCGGCAAAACGNTGAGNCCCGGATATGGTCAACTTGACGGTGCGGTAAGTTATATAAATCGTCTGACCTACGAGACAGGGAATCCGTACCTGAANCCGACGAAGTTGCAGACTGTGGAATATATGGCGCAGTGGCGCAGATTCTTCGCCCAGCTCTCTTACACCTACTTCAAAGATGGCGTNTATCACGTCACCGAGCCTTACGGTCAGGATGGGGAGGCTACACTTATCCGGACGGAGAATCTCGACCATCGCCACTATCTGCAGGCATTCGCGGGAGGAAACTTCCAGGTGGGGGCATGGCAACCGAAAGTNAATGTCGGCATTATGAAACAATGGCTTACTCTGCCNGTAAATGGGGAGCGAGTGAATATGAACACTCCGATATTCATGTTCCAATGGCAGAACGCGGTTCATCTTCCGCTTGATATCTGGCTTAATGTCGATGCACAGCTGATGACGCGCGGTTGGGACAACAANACGCGTCTGACAAATACACCATGGTATATCAACGCCAAGCTCTACAAAGGCTTCTTCAACGACGCTTTCAGCGTGACAGTCGAGGCAAAGGATCTTTTCAACTCCGCCAAAAGCGACTTCTATCTGTGCAGCGACGCCGTTCAGATAAATCAGAAAGACTACTCGCCNGGTCGCTCCGTAATGCTGACGCTCCAGTACCGCTTCAACACGACCCGCGACCGNTATCGTGGTACAGGGGCAGGAAACGCTGAAAAATCCCGTTTCTAATTACGACGCGGGGGAAAGGGGAGGGGTGATTTGGCATTGTGCTGATTTATTTGTAATTTTGTGTGGCGTAGTAAATGCGGCCGTATGGCATCGAAGCCGTTACGACCTCGTTTGCCGCGCCACTCAATTGAAAATANACAGGAAATGACAAAGATACCTCTTATAGGGCTCACCGAAAAGGAACTGCAGGATGTGGCCGTCAGCCTCGGAATGCAGAANTTTGTCGGGCGCCAGCTCGCGCAATGGATCTATCAAAAGGGTGCCCTCTCTTTCGACGAGATGGCAAATATCTCGAAAAGGAACAAGGAGTTGCTGGCCGAGCAATATTGCGTGGGGCGCACCGCTCCCTCGGCCTCCCAGAAAAGCGCCGACGGCACGGTGAAATACCTTTTCCCCGTCGCCGACGGCAGAAATGTGGAATCGGTCTACATCCCCGATAAAGATCGCGCCACTCTCTGCGTCTCCTCGCAGTCGGGATGCAAGATGAACTGCTATTTTTGCGCCACCGGCAAGATGGGATTCAAGTCGCAGCTCACGGCAGCCGAAATCATCAACCAGATTCTCAGCATTCCTCCCGCACCGGAGAAGGGGCATGAGCCGATGGCTCCCTTGACCAATGTCGTTTTCATGGGGATGGGTGAACCACTCGATAATTTCGGCGCAGTCAAGCGCGTGATCGATATATTGACCGCCCCGTGGGGATTGGGCTGGAGCCCGAAGCGTATCACGGTGTCGACCGTCGGGAAATTGCCCGAACTGAAGGATTTGCTCGACAAGACGCAGGTGCATGTGGCTATAAGCGTGCATACGGCCGACTCCCGGGAGCGGGCCGCCATGATGCCGGCGCAGAAGGCATTCCCCTTGCAGAGCGTCATGCAGCTTCTCTCCGGCTATGATTTCTCACATCAGCGCCGTCTCTCGCTCGAATATATAATGTGGAAGGGTGTCAACGACGACATCGCCCATGCCAACCAGCTCATACGGCTGATCGGCAATCTCGACTGTCGCGTCAACCTCATCCGCTATCATGCGATCGAGGGTGTGGATCTCAAGCCCTGTTCGGAGGAGCGGATGATAATGTTCCGCAACGTGCTTAACCAGCACGGCATCACCGCCACGATCCGGACATCACGCGGAGAGGATATAATGGCCGCATGCGGCATGCTGGCCAACAAGACTAAGAAAACAACTGAAAAAAATGGATAAACTAAGAGTCGGTCTGACGCAGGGAGACACCAACGGCGTCGGGCTTGAAATCATATTGAAGGCAATCATCCCGGAAGGGGCGACGGAACTGTATACGCCGGTGGTCTTCGCCAACCGCAAGCTCGTGCAGTCGACACTGCAGGGAGTCACCGACGAGAATATCAGGCTTCAGCATATCCCGACGGCGGCCGACACCGTCGACGGGAGAATCAACGTGGTCAATATCGGCGATGCCCCGATCGAGGCTGTCTACGGCATGGCCACCCCCGAGAGCGGGCGTGCCGCCCGGGAGGCTCTGGAGGTAGCCGTGCAGGCGTTGGTCGACGGCGACATCGATGTCCTCGTCACGGCTCCCATCAATAAAAGCGCGATACAGAGCGAAGACTTCCATTTCCCCGGCCACACGGAATTTCTTGAGGCCCGCCTCGCCGAGGAGGATGAGAAGGCACTGATGGTGCTCTTCAACGACAGTATGAGAGTGGCGTTGCTCACGACGCATCTGCCGATTTCGAAAGTCAGCGAGGAGATCAACGAGGAGCGTATAATCGACGCCGTGAAGCGCTTCGACCATACTCTGCGCCGCGACTTCGGATGCGAGCGCCCGCGAATAGCCGTGCTCGGGCTCAACCCGCATTGCGGCGATGGCGGACTTCTCGGCGAGGAGGAGCAGCGTGAGATTATCCCGGCGATAGCTAAACTTCAGGAGGAAAATGTGCTCGCTTTCGGCCCCTATGCCGCCGACGGCTTCTTCGGGCAGGGACTCTGGAGGGAGTTTGACGGTGTGCTGGCCATGTATCATGATCAGGGTCTGGCTCCCTTCAAGGCCCTGGCGAGAAGTGAGGGTGTCAACCTTACCTCGGGTCTGGGGTATGTGCGCACATCGCCCGACCACGGGACCGCCTATGATATAGCCGGTCGGATGATGGCCGATCCGACCTCGATGCGTGAGGCAATCTACAGCGCCATAGACATTCAGCGCAATCGCAACCGGTTTGACGAGGCTTCGGCCAATCCTCTCAAGACAATCCCGCCCAAGGCCTGAACATCATGAGGATAGATATCATAACCGTATTGCCGGAGATGTTTGAGTCTCCGCTCGGCTGCTCCATATTGAAGAGGGCGCAGGATAAGGGACTCGTGGAGATTCATGTGCATAATCTTCGGGACTATACCCTCAACAAACATCGTAAGGTCGACGACTATCCCTTCGGCGGCGAGGCCGGCATGGTGATGGGCATCCAGCCTATCGATGCCTGCATATCGGCCCTCAAGAGGGAGCGGGACTATGACGAGATTATATTCATGACTCCCGACGGCGAGACTTTCGACCAGCCGATGGCCAACTCAATGTCGCTGCTTAAGAATATCATCATTCTCTGCGGGCATTATAAAGGGGTGGATTATCGTGTGCGGGAGCATTTCATCACGCGTGAGATTTCTGTGGGCGACTATGTGCTGACCGGCGGCGAGCTACCGGCACTCTGCGTCACCGACGCCATTGTGCGCCTGATCCCGGGTGTGATCGGCGATGAACAGTCAGCCCTTTCCGACTCTTTCCAGGATAATCTGCTGGCTCCGCCGGTCTACACGCGTCCGGCCGAATACAACGGCTGGCGTGTGCCCGATATCCTGCTCAGCGGCCACGAGGCCAAGATCGCCGAATGGCGTCATGATCAGGCACTGGAGCGTACACGCAGGCTGCGCCCCGACCTGCTCGACGAGTGAATCTCAGAGTGTGTAGGAGAGGTGTGCAATTCTGCACATACGTTGTGCAATCGTGCAATAATCGGGTGATGAAAGGTAAAAAACGGCGTGGATGTGTAAAAAGTTCTTAATGGAATGAAAAAAATGAGGATTTCCATGATAACTTTTTTCGGGGTGGTGTTATAAAGACAAACGATACAAAAAACAATAACTTCAAAAACCCAACAGCTATGTCAGATTCCACTTTTAAAACCCGCCTCCTCGGCCTCCAGGGCAATCTTCTTAACTTTGCCTATCAGTTGACTTCAAACCGCGAAGCTGCTCAGGATCTTGTGCAGGACACTACTCTTAAGGTGCTCGACAATGAAGAGAAGTATGTCGACAACGTAAACTTCAAGGGATGGGTGTTCACCATCATGCGCAACATCTTCATCAATAACTACCGCCGTCAGGTGCGTAGCGCGACAGTTGTCGACACTACGGAGGATCTCTATCACCTCAATCTCTCTCAGGAAAGTGGCCTGACATCACCGGAGGGTTCTTTCGCCGCCAAGGAGATTTCCGCTGCCATCAATGCTTTCAGCGATGAATACAAGGTGCCTTTCAGCATGTATATCGCCGGCTACAAGTATAGCGAGATCGCCGAGAAAATGTCCCTTCCCCTGGGCACGGTCAAGAGCCGTATCTTCTTCGCACGCAAGCGCCTGCAGGAAACTCTGAAGGATTACCGTTAAGCTTCCGTATCCGAAGAAGTTGACATAGCTGGATAATTTATAACCATACATCGCGCGGTGACCGCACAGGGTCTCCGCGCGATTATGTTTTTTGCGGAACCCACGGTAGCCACCGTTCCACGGGGACGGCAGCCTCCGTTTTGCCGACTTTTGGCGAAAAATTTTGCAGTTAAAGGGATAATCATTAATTTTGCAGTTCAGTAACATTACATTTTCCGATAAGGATGGGGAAAACTACCAAAAAACTTTCATTCTGGGTGCGTCGCAGGTCGCATATACCGGTGCTCGTCATCGGCACGCTCGTCGTGTTGCTGCTCTTCTTTAATGAGGAGACGAGCTTCAAATTGAATATGGAGTATCAGACCCGAATCAATGACCTTCATCAGGCCATAGAGCTGAATGAGGATTCGGCGGCTTATTATCGTGCCAGACGTGAGGCCATCGAGAATGGCAAGGCTGATCTGGAACATATAGCCAGGGAACAGTTCCATATGCAGCGGCCCACGGAGGATGTATTCATAATCAAGGACTGAAAATAAGCTTATGGCAAAGAAAAATATAGCGCCGAAGACGCCGGATACTCCCGAAAGAATCGCGGGACGGCGCAAGAAGATGGAGGCGATCGCCACATTCGGTCTTATTCTCGTGGCGGTGGCTCTGCTTGCCCCCTTCGCTTCGTTTCTGACCGGCAATCTCGGCCCGTCTTCCTCCGGCAGCGGACCGTTGGCCATATATAAATGGATTTATGCGGCAGGAGCGCTCATATTCACCGGGGCGCGTCTTGTCAATGTGTCCGATCCCAATGAGAGCCTTCGCATGCGCCGCATCCGACGCCTGGAATTCTGGGCGGGTATGGCATTCTGCATAGGCGCCTTCTTCTGGTTCTATAATGAGCGTAGGCTCGCCTCGATGATGTTCGTGGCTCCGATGGCAATACTGCGTGACACGGTGGTATTCTCACTTGCCGGGGCGATGATCCAGATCATATCCTCGTGGATGCTGGTATGGCGGCAGAACAAGGAGGCGCGGGAGAGGGCCAATGGTCAGGACTCCACAAAAAAGGGGAAAAAATGACCGGGCCGGTATTTCTTGCTATCGACGGGGGCAACACCCGGCTGAAGGCCACATGGATGGCCGACGGAGAGGAGCCGGTCGTCACGCAGTATTCCTATTCATCCACCGATGAACTGCTGGCTGATCTGGAGCGTTTCGGGGCGACGGAGGCCGCGATGGCGTGTGTCGGACATGTCGATACACGTCTTGCAGAGACTCTGAGGCATCTTCTGCAGGAGCGCTTTCTGCTTATAACGCCCTCCACTCCGGTGCCGATCGGTATAGCTTATCCTCGACCGGAACAGCTCGGCCTCGACAGAAAGGCCACCTCTGTCGCCGCGGCGCGTATGTATCCCTCGGAATCGGTCATGGTGATCGATGCCGGGACCGCGTTGACCTGCGACATAGTGGGGCCGGCCGGCTTTATCTGCGGCAGCATTTCTCCGGGTCTTTCAATGAGGCTGAGGGCATTGCATGAATTCACGGCCGCGCTCCCGGAGCTGGATGCCCGGCGTGCGGCCGGATTGCCCGCTCCATTCGCCGTCGACACCCCCTCCGCCATTCGTGGCGGAACGGTCAACGGCTTCATGCAGGAAGTGGCCGGCGACATACGCATGGCAGCCGTGCAATTCCCGGAGCTGCATCGCGTTATACTGACAGGAGGGGATGCCCCCTTCATATCGGCGCAACTACAGGAACACGCCGGGCCTTCCGATATATTTACACTTCCCGAAGGATTGACAATCATCAATGATCCTCATCTGCTTGCCAAAGGGGTGAGGGCCATATATCTCCATCATGAAAATGAAAATTAAGAAATATCCCGTTATTCTGCTCGGTCTTATGGCCGCGCTCTGGAGCGTTCCGTCGCGTGCCGACGTGACCACACCTTACTCCATGTATGGCTACGGCGTCATCGGCGACCGGGCCACGTCCATGCAGCGGCAGATGGGCGGAATCGGCTATGCCATGAGTTCGGGCCGACAGATCAATGTCATGAATCCGGCATCATATGCCGCCATCGACTCGCTGACGTTCCTATTCGATATGGGAGCGGATGTCTCGATGCTCTGGAGCGAGGAGGGGAGTGAACGCCGCAGTTCCACCGGAGGCGGCCTCGATTATCTGACGATGCAGTTTCCCATAACGAAGTGGATGGGAGCGTCGATCGGTATGTTGCCCTATACCTCCGTGGGGTATGCCTTCGGCAACGATATCAAGCACGGCGCGGTGGAAAATCAGGGTTCCGGCGGCATCAATATGGCCTATCTCGGTCTTGCCGGCACATTCAAGGGGATATCTATCGGGGCCAACGTGTCCTATAACTTCGGAAATATCGTCAATGATCTCTATTCCAGTCCCTCAAATTCGGGTCAGAGTCTGGTGGAGCACGTGATGGAGGTGCGCGATTGGGATATCGTCATAGGCGCGCAGTATAAGGCGCAGATCGGCCGTACTGAGAATCTCACGCTGGGTCTGACATATTCGCCGGCCAAGAGTCTGCACGGGCGCACGTGGGTCACGATGCAGGAGCTTCAGGCCGAGTCGAAACCCGACACGATAGGATTCATGCATATGGGTGGCAAATATGGCACGCCTGACAGTTTCGGTGCGGGCATCAGCTATTCGCATGAGCGTATGTCGCGCTGGATGATCGAGGCCGACGTCACATATCAGCTTTGGAGCAAGGTGAAATATTCTCCGATTTACCGCACGGATGATCCGACGGCGATGGTGTTTCAGGGTATGCAGTTCTCCGATCGCATGAAGGTGGCTGTCGGCGGTGAGTGGGTGCCGCGTCTTCGCGGCAATTACGGTCAGCGCATGGCCTATCGTCTCGGAGGTTACTGGTGTGACGATTATCTGACCATCAACGGCAACCGTGTGCGTGAATATGGTGTGACGTGCGGTGTCGGACTTCATACTCCTCAGGACAAGACGATGATCAACATCGGCTTCGAGTGGAAAAACCGTCGAGCCTATCCTCAGAAGCTGATAGGGGAGAACTACTTCAATATCACGCTCGGCATCAACTTCAACGAGCGATGGTTCTGGCAACGTAAGATTCGCTGACCTGATGTTGCGCGGACTGAGGGATTGTGGAATCGGAATGGCCGTCGTGCTGACGGGGGTGTGCGCCGCAGGGTGTCGCGAGGAGACAAAAGTCGACGTGGCACGTTCGCTGCGCCCCGACCGTATGCCGACCATGACCACCCACAATGTGTCGACGATGATATCGGATTCGGGTGTAACACAATATAAGATAGTGGCCCCTCTGTGGGAGGTGTTCGATGAGGGAGAGAATCCCCACTGGCTTTTCCCGGAGGGTATATATCTGCGGAAATATGACAGGAAATTCAACGTCATAGCCACGATTGCAGCCGACTCCGCCACATATTTCAAGAACCGCAATCTCTGGCGTCTCGACGGCAGGGTGGAGGTAATCAAGGTGCCGAGGGAGGTATTCGTGTCGCAGCAGGTGTTCTGGGATCAGTCGAAGGGTATAGTCTACAGCGACTCCTTTATCCATATCGAGAATGCCACCCACATGATGGAGGGCTATGGCTTCCGGGCAAAGCAGGACTTTACGGAATACAGCATCCGCCGGCCGCTTGGAATCTTTCCGGCCGAGCACGGCAACCAATAAGGAAACAATCTATGGGAATCACATCCGCAATAATAATAACGGTACTTGCCGTCATATTCTCGGCTCTCTTCTCCGGATCTGAGATCGCCTACGTGCAGTCAAATAAGGTGCGTATGGAGATCGACGCGAGCGAGGGGGGTGTCATCAACGGGATTATAAAGCGTTTTTCCCGGCATGAGGATATGTTCATATCCTCATTGCTGGTGGGCAATAATGTGGTGCTCGTCATCTACGGCATCACCTTCTCCATAATCGTCAACCCCTGGCTTGAACGTTGGCTGGAGAACGATGCGCTCGTACTCGTAGCCAACACTGTCATGTCGACGCTGTTGATATTGATAATGGGTGAATTTCTGCCGAAGACGGCCTTCAGAATCAATCCCAACGTGGCTATGCGCATCGTGGCGCTCCCGCTCTATCTTATCTATATAGTGCTGTATCCGATTACGCTCTTCATATCCGGGATTTCGAAGGGGCTCATGAAGATGTTCCATATCAAGGCGGAGAATGTTGGCGCGACGGCATTGACGATGGAGCAGCTCGACGACTACATAGAGGAGACCCTGGATTCACAATCGACCGAGCAGGTTGTCGACAACGAGGTGAAGATATTCCGTAACGCTATGGATTTCAAGGACACCACGATGAGCGACTGCATGATTCCGCGCAACGAGATTGTGGCGGTCAACATCGACCGCACGACGCGTGCCGAACTTGTGAGAAAATTCATAGCCACCGGCCTGTCGAAGATTGTAGTCTACAAGGAGGATATCGATGATGTGGTGGGCTACATTCACGTCTCCGAACTATTCAATACGGAGGCAGACTGGACACAGTGTCTGAAACCGGTGATCTTCACTCCCGAGACGATGCTGGCCAACAAGATGATGCGGCGGATGCTGACGGAGAAACGGTCGATTGCCATTGTGGTGGATGAATTCGGCGGCACTGCGGGTCTCGCGACGCTCGAAGATCTCGTGGAGGAGATTTTCGGCGAAATCGAGGATGAGCATGACAAGATGCGCATGATGATGCGTGAGATATCTCCGGGGCATTACGAGGTCAGCGGACGCGCCGAGATAGATGAGCTCAACGAGCGATTCCACCTTGACATCCGTGAGAGCGACGACTACCACACGGTGGCCGGTCTTATTCTGACGCATCTGGAGGCGATGCCCGTGGCCGGGGAAACCTACGAGATAGAGGGGTTGCGCGTGAAGGTCGTGAAGATGACGGCCAGCAAGATTCAACTGGTAGACATAGTGGTGGCCGCAGAGGAGGAAGAGGGGAAAAAGTGATGAATCGCGGAGGGTATGAAACGGCCCCGGACTGAGGGTAACACCCGAGATTAGGCTACGGTTCAGAGAAAAGTCACTTTTTTGTTAAAAAATTTCATTAAAATTTGAAAATCTGCAAAAAATTCACTACCTTTGTAAGTGAGAAAATCTCCTAAGTGGAGACGGGCGTCCGACCGCAGATTGCTGAACATGACGACGGATGCCGGCACGCGGAGATTTTTCCCACATTATAGCAGGTTTTTATCAATAATGAACAACACGCCTACATTCAAAAAGTCCGTACTGGGAATTCAGGGTAATCTGATGTCGTTTGCGATGAAGCTTACACTGAACCGGGAGGAAGCGCAGGATCTCGTGCAGGATACAACCCTCAAGGCCCTCAACAACGAATCGAAGTATGCTGAGGATACCAACTTCAAGGGCTGGATGCTCACAATCATGCGTAACATCTTCATCAACAATTATCGCAAGGCCTCGCGTGAGAATACGATGGTCGACACTTCGGTCGATCTCTATCATATCACCAACGCCACTGATAATTCCCAGTCAACACCTGACGGAGCTCATGCTTGTACGGAAATCTCGGCCATTATCGCGACTTTCCCGGCAGAACAGCGGGAACCGTTCAATATGCACGTGGCCGGCTATAAGTATGAGGAGATTGCCGAGAGACTCGGTATGCCGTTGGGTACAGTGAAGGCACGAATCTTCAACACGCGCAAAAAACTTCGTGAACTTTTGAAAGACTACCGCGATTAAGCAATGTAAGCTCGGATTCTTAGATAGATGGATGTATAAGAAACCGGAAATAAGAATCGTAATTCAATTTACTCTCGAAAAACAGGAATTTAATCAATACAATTTTTCTTAAGACCTCACCTTCTCAAGCCGTCGGACTTCAGCAACCGGTGGCTTTCATTTTTTTTGTATAGTCAGCTCGCTCGGAAGTTGAGGGCGTTGCCAAAAAAATGTTAATATAGACTGAATCTCATTTGCTTGAGGGTTAATTTTTTATTAACTTTGCAGGTAATTAGCCGCCCGACCGGGACCGCCCGGAGGGTGCGTCGTTATATATGATTGATTATCAATCATGTAATCATGAATCGATAAAAATAAGAGTTCAGAGGAGAGTAGACTTTCTCCCGGAAAAACAGAGACCCATATATGAATATGAGACGCATTTTCCTGTCGCTCTTTATGGCTGTGAGCCTCCTTGCCGCGGCCTTGACCGACGATGAAGTAATCGCCTACATCAAGCAGGCATCGGCAGCCGGGAAATCCGACAAGCAGATAGGCGCCGAACTTATGGCGAAGGGTGTAACCCCAGAGCAGGCCGACCGTATCAAGGCACGCCTTGGCGAGCAATCGACATCCGAACGCGATGTCACCGATCAGAAAACCGGAGCAGCCGCTATCGAACGAGTTCACAATGCAGCCAACGATATTTCTGACCAGACGCTGGATGAAATCGGACGTGAGGTCGACAAGGGTAACAATAACACTGTGTCGGCCCGCCAGATATATGGCCACGAGGTGTTCAACGCGCGCTCGCTTACATTCGAACCGAGTGAAAATCTCGCCACTCCACAGAATTACCGTCTTGGACCCGGCGATGAGGTGATAATAGATCTCTGGGGCACATCGGAGGATCATCTGCGCCAGACAATCTCGCCGGAGGGAAGCATCATGATTTCGCAGATCGGCCCGGTCTACCTCAATGGTATGTCGATATCCGATGCCAACAGGCATATCAAGAGTCTCTTCTCTCGCAAGTATGCCGGTATGGATGACGCGGAGACTGAGGTGCAGGTGACACTCGGGCAGGTGCGCACGATTCAGGTGGATATCCTCGGTGAGGTGTCGACTCCGGGCACATTCCGGATGTCGCCGTTCTCTTCCGTCTTCCATGCGCTGTATCGTGCGGGCGGTATCCGCGACATCGGTACGCTCCGTAATATCCAGGTGCTGCGCAACGGCAAGAAGATCGCGGGAGTCGATATTTACGAATATCTGTTCGACGGTAAGACTTCAGGTAATGTCCGTCTTCAGGAGGGCGACGTCATCATCGTCCCCCCTTATGACCAGCTCGTCACCATCGATGGTAACGTCAAGCGTCCGATGTATTATGAGATCAAACCGGGCGAGACTATCGATGACCTGCTGAATTATGCGGGCGGTTTCACGGGAGATGCCTACAGCGGAATGGTGCGTCTGGCTCGCCAGTCAGGCACAGAGAATGAGCTCTACAACATCGACCGCGATGAATTCAGCTCCTATCATCTGAAGGATGGTGATATCGTGACGGTCGGCACAATTCTCGACCGATATGCCAACCGCGTTGAACTCAAGGGTTCGGTCTACCGCCCCGGAATGTTCGCGATCGGCAATGATATCAATACCGTAGGACAGCTTGTCCGCAAGGCTGAGGGCCTGACCGATGATGCGTATTCAGATCGCGTTCTGCTGTATCGCGAGGGACCCGAGCTGCAGCTTGAGATTATGGCTCTCGACCTTACAGGTATCCTCAATGGCAGTGTGCCCGATGTAGAGCTGAAGCGTAACGATGTCCTTGTCATCTCAAGCATACATGAACTTGAGGAGAGAGGCGCGTTGACCATTGATGGCCTTGTCGCCCGTCCCGGCACATATCCATTCGCCGATAATACGACTCTTGAGGACCTGATTCTTCAGGCCGGTGGTCTGCTTGAGGGTGCCTCGACAGCCCGCGTGGAGATCGCACGCCGAATTGTCGACCCGACCTCCACGGTGCAGACTCAGCGTCTGGCCGATCTTTACACTGTCTCGATCGAGAATGGCCTGGGCGTGGGTGACGGCAAGGGATTCCTCCTTATGCCTTATGACCGTGTGACGGTCCGTACAAGTCCCGGCTATGGCGAACAGCGTTCTGTGACGATCAACGGTGAGGTGCTCTTCGCCGGAAGTTATACTCTTGAAAAGCGCAATGAGCGCATATCCGATGTCGTGCGTCGCTCCGGTGGTATCCTCGATGACGCTTTCATACGCGGCGCCCACATGACGCGCCGTCTGACTGACGATGAATACACCGCACGTCGCGAGGCTCTGAATCTGGCGATTTCCAACAGCAACGCCAACGTCGGCGACTCTATCGCATTGAGCAAGATTGATGTCTCGAGAAATTATAATGTGGGTATCGACCTTCAGAAGGCACTCGAGAATCCCGGATCGCATTATGACCTCGTGCTTCAGCCCGGTGATGAAATCTTCGTGCCGGAGCAGCAGAGTATCGTCAAGATCTCAGGCGATGTGATGTTCCCCAACGCTGTCATCTACGAACCCGGCAAGAAAATCAGCTACTACGTCGATCAGGCCGGCGGATATGGCCAGACGGCGAAGAAGAACAGGGCATATATCGTATATATGAATGGCACGGTGGCCAAGGCGAAGCGTAGTTCCGAAGTGGAGCCGGGATGTACGATTATCGTACCATCCAAGCCGCAGCGTCCCGGCACAAACTGGGAGCGTATCCTTGCCATCGCGACGAGCTTCTCCTCAGTGGCGGCTCTCGCTGCAACAATCACAAATATCGTCAAGAAATAATCCTCACCATGGCAGAAGAGAATATCAACAATCTCAACGATCCTGAGGAGGAGGGCACAATAGACCTCCTTGAAATCGCGGCCAATCTCTGGGCCAACCGTAAGAAACTTATCATTTGGAGTGTCTGCGGTGCGGTGCTCGGGTTGATTGTGGCCTTCAGTATTCCGAAGGAGTATACGGTATCGGTAAAACTTGCGCCGGAGGTCAACGACAACAAGGGCGCTTCCGGCAGTCTGGGAGCGCTTGCCTCTATGGCCGGTCTCTCATCCACTACCTCCGGCACGGATGCGGTTTACCCGATGCTGTATCCTGACGTGGTGAGTTCGGTCCCCTTCCTGACGAGTCTTTTCGATGTCAAGGTAGAGACTGCGGAGGATGACCCGCAGACGGTGACCGTGCAGCAATATCTTGAGGAGGATACATCCTCCCCTTGGTGGAGTGCGGTGATGGGGCTGCCGTTCAAGTTGATCGGATTGTTTACCCCGGATCAGCCGGTGGATCCCACTCATAAACTTGACAATTTCCGTCTGACGAAAGATGAGGATAAACTTGTCAAGGCGTTGGGTGAGCGTGTGACGGCGTCGGTCGATACGAAGACCTCCGTGGTGACGGTCAACGTGACGATGCAGGATCCGGTAGTTTCGGCTATTCTCGCTGATACGGTCGTGGAGCGGCTGAAGGATTTCGTGACAGACTATCGCACGAGCAAGGCGCGTCATGATCTCGAGTATGCCGAGCAGTTGAATGAGGAAGCACGTCAGAAATATTACGTTGCCCAACAGAAATACGCGGCTTATCTCGACCGAAATCAGGGTATAGTCTTCCGTTCGGCCCAGGTTGAGCGCGAACGTCTGGAGAATGAGACGGCTCTTGCCTTCAATGTCTATAATACGACTGCCCAGCAGGTGCAGCGTGCTCAGGCCAAGGTGCAGGAAGCTCTTCCGGTTTATGCCGTCATATCGCCGGCTACGGTTCCTGTCAAGGCCTCCAAACCCCGCAAACTTCTGATTCTTATCGGATTCACCTTCCTTGCCTTTGTTGCTTGCGCGGCGTGGATACAGTTCCTTAAGCCTATGCTTGACGATTATAAGGCCAACAAGGCGGCTGAAAAGGCCGGGAATCCCGAAAAGGAAACTAAGAAATCGGAGGAAAACAGGGGAGAGTGAAGAGGAATAACTTAAAAAGATGATGGATTTAAGGAAAATAGCTATAGTAATCATTACCCTTGTCCCCGCTGTGTTAACCGCGTGGGGACAGGGGTTATCTTTTGGTGCGCTCGATTTTGTTTCCGCGTCGCAACGGAATGAGGGAGTGATTGGCGCGCTTGATGCAGTGGTGGAAACTGCAGCAGCAAAGGTCGATCTCAGTGTCGGGGCGCTTGATGTTGTGCTTGCGACCAAGAGTGAATCACAGGCTTCGGTAGCTAATGTGCTTTCAAAGGTGGCGGCGTCCGGTAAGGTTAGTAGCGGAGCTCTCGATTTCGTGAGAAATTACCATGCGGGGGGTAATTACTATAAGACCGGTGCATGGGATGTGCCCTCGCTCTACGCCGGGATGGAGTCGGCCAACGGGAATGCTTCGAAATGGATCGGGCAGATGTTGCCGGTTCCTCAATGGGGTAAGATCACTTCAAATTTCGGCTTCCGTCCCCGTTTCGGAAGAATGCATAAAGGGATCGATATCGCCATGAATGTCGGCGACACGGTTTGTGTGCCGATTCCGGGAGTCGTCTCACGGGTCAGTTATGAGGCGGGAGGCTACGGACATTATGTTGTGGTCAAGCATGAGAATGGACTTGAGACCCGTTACGCGCATTTGAGTGTCTGTCTTGTAGGTCCCGGTGAACAGGTATCGCCTGATCGTCCGATAGCATTGAGTGGCAACACTGGAAATTCTACCGGCCCGCATCTCCATTTTGAGACCCGTGTCAATGGCACTGCTATCGACCCGCAGCAGATTTTCAATTTTGCCGGCGGAAAGGTCATGCCGAGATATGGATCATATGGGGCCGCGACATACTCCGGCTCACCCGTAGGGGCACTTGATCAGGTGGCATCGAATGGGGTGCGTGGTCGTTCGTTGGGCGATAAGCGCACTTATGTGGTAAAGATGGGGGATACATTGGAAAAAATAGCAGGTCTGGCAGGGACCTCCGTGCTGGAGATATGTAAACTCAACTTTATTTCGGAGCATGACGCTCTTGTCCCGGGCACTATGATTCGTCTCAGAAGGTAATGGTGTCACCCCTCAGATTTGACCGGGGGATGAAATTTTACCAGAGAAAAATACGCATCTCCATCGGATGATACCGATGGAGATGCGATTTTTTATGAGTTTGACTCTGAAAATTCTGTAAGGAGAGGTTTTTTAACGTGGAAATTGGCGGTTTCTGACTCGAACGGGAACCAATTCGGGGTTAGGAACCGGGCGGAAGAGGTCTCTCAAGGCATCGAGTATGTTGTATAACATCTTCATATTTACAGAAATTAACAATTATATACAATTTTTTATCTCACGGATAATCAATATGTTATCGGTGTGTAAACAATATAATTCGAAAAAAGTTCACGAAAAAGTTGCGCAGCGTGATTTTTTGTTGTAACTTTGCAACCGCAAACGAGAAACGAACTCGTGAGCGCAACGAGAACAATGACAAAGATGCCACAGGAAAGACAATGAAGGGAAACATGAGTTTTCCGTCAATCCGAAATAAA
>JAAVBX010000003.1:0-41993 GCA_014802625.1 bacterium
ACGCATCAATGACTTTCTCGATACCATACACATTCAGGGTGACCGCTACAACGCCCAAAACCAATCCAACATAGGTCATTAACCTAACGACATACACATAAAGGAGCAGCGTAGAACAACCATTTCTACGTTGCTCTTTTTATTGCTAAATACGGCTTGGGCCCACTTTCTTCTAATATGAATGCACCGGCATTACGGCTTGGGCTGTTGTTCCTTGGTTTCTTCAAAAGCTATAATCTGAGAACTTATATTGTAGAAATGTTGTTTTTGTAATATATTTACACTAACTTTACAGTATAAAATAATATTGAAATGGAGATAGAATTAAAGAAAAATCAGAGCTTCCGTCTTTCAGTGGAACTTATCGATCGTTTGAAGCAACTTGCAAAACGACAGAACCGCAGTCTCAACAACTATGTGGAGACTNTACTGCTCGANGCAGCCNATCATGAACCCAATGNAGTGACGCTTGCCGCTATGAANGAGGCNGAGAGCGACGCNATGAACGACGTGCCGTCTCTGGATATGTCATCTATTGAGGCCATGGAAAAATCAATGGGTCTATGAAGGAGCTTAAGCCCACATCGCAATATTCAAGCCTATCAGAATACCGTTACGGAAAGTATCTCCGTGAACGAAGTTGACATTGATTTTCTGCAATCTCGATACGAAGCACCTTCTCGTCCGGGAACGTCAACTTCGGAATGACAAGAACATTGTGGTAGTTCTTTTTGATCCTCTGCTCGCAAAGTGATTCANAATGTACGAACCGNCCAAAAATAACTTAGGCTGTAANNTCTGNANNNCAGAGATATTACAGCCTAATNTTANGGNGTTATAANANTATNTCTTANTCCTCNATNGCAGCCTGCGCCACTAATAGTTTTAGCGTGTTATCAGACACTTGCGATTTTTCGCTTAAATATTTCGATGTTTTCATATCAGACAATTTATTGGTTGTAAATAATTTTTGTTTCAAGCTCATAAACGTTTCCCGTCCATGTATCAAGTATAAGATTGCCTCCGTCAAATGTGTGATACCTGTTTCTTAGAGTTGAGAGATAGCCCAAGAAACAAAAGGCAATGAGAGTAACAACGGCAAAGATTCTCCAAAAGTGAATCTTTCCGCCTGGCTTCTTGTTGCCCAATGCGTCACGTATTGATGTCGGCTTCCACTCGCTCATTTCTTTTCCATGAGATAGTTTATAAACCTTTCCTTTTCTTNAAGTTGCTTTTCCATTTGTGTGAGCAACTTTTTTAGCATTTCTACTTCAAGACTCAACTTTTCTACCGCGTGTTTGGCCTCTTCCGGGCAGTCTTGCGGAAGAATTACCTCTTCAGAGATCTCGCCAACTTTTGTTATCTCGTCACTTTTCCGCACCACAATCTCCCGGTTGTCAACACTGCCAATATTCTTGGCTGCGATTCCATGCTTTCCATGTGCCTCAAAATGCTCTGCCGGGGGAGGACAAAAGAGTGTGAAAAAATTGAAATCAAGCACCTCACAATATCTTTGCAGGGTGGCTGTGTCGATACTTTCCTTTTTCAGAATTCTGTTTACGTTCTGTTTGGACGTGTCAATCCTACGCGCGAACTCTGACGCGGTGATATTCAGTTGATTGATACGCGCTTCAATCTCCTGTCCAATATGGATATTCGGTGTCAGTGCCATGTCGAGTAAACTCTGAAATGTTAAAAATACTTAAAAAGTAAACAGAAATGATGACCAAGTAAATAAAAANGCTTACCTTTGCGTTATAAAGTTAGAAAGAAAGATTGAAATATCCAAATAATGACAGAAAAAGTTATTGACAAGCCGATACTTACGGCTCTCAGAGAATTGGAAATTGGCGATTCCGTAACCTATCCTGCGGAACGTGCAAGTTACCTCAAATCCGCTTGCAGTCAATTCGGCTTTGAGTGGGGAAAGAAGTTTACCACTTCAAGCAACCGCGAGGACCGGACAATAACTGCAACCCGAATAGAATAATCAACAATCAAAATCAATCAATCATGAGTAAACAGAATGTAACGTCAATCAGCGATGCAAGGAAGTCCCTCAACAGGAACTTCATGCTGAATGTTCACAGCGGTTGGGCTGGAACGACTGAAGAGTTTTTGATAACTAACATTTGTCGTAGCAAGATAAAGGGCAAAATCGACATCAAAGGAAAGAAGTGTCACTATGTGTTGGCTGAAAATGACTTTAATCAGCTCACACGCTACGGACAAATCGAAATCCGGGAAACTGTAGACGGCTGCATATTCACAAACAAGGTTAGGCTTGTTGTAGCCCCTAAGCCTGTCAAGGTCGTAAAGATAACATTCTTTGGAGGCTTCCATCAGTCAAACGAAATCAATGCCATAATCAAAGAATCAGACTTTGAAGATTTCAAAAATGGCAATATCGGAATAGAAGAGGCTTTGTCATACTCTCAACTTGAGCGCTTAAATCGTCACTTCTGCGGCGTTGAGGGTTGCTCTTGTGGTGGTGTTCGTCGTGCTTCATGGTATAAAGCTTAATCCCTACGACTATGAAAAAGAATACAATCCCTGCTGAGGAAATCAACCTCTTCAATTGGATGGAGAAAGCTCCTGCCCCTAAGTCCGGTGATGAGACCATGTTGGAGACGGTTACCGAAGTGGCTGTTAAGAAAGTTACTCAGACACCGCTCATGAAGCAATATTTTGAAATGAAGAAGAAACACCCCGATGCAATTCTCCTGTTCCGTGTCGGTGACTTCTATGAGCTGTTTGGAGAAGATGCACAGGACGCTACTAAAATTCTCGGCATAACCCTCACTTCTCGCGCAAATGGGAAAGTCGATAGAATATACCTTGCAGGATTCCCACATCACGCCCTCGACACCTATCTACCTAAGTTGGTAAGAGCCGGAAGGAGAGTCGCAATCTGTGAGCAACTTGAAGACCCCAAGACAACTAAGAAACTTGTAAAAAGAGGAATACAGTGATGGAAAAATTACAGATTACCTTAGAGGCATACAACAAGATACACCCCGATAATCGGGGTGTATGGAAAACAGAACGGTGGGATCTCCCCGATTGGAAAGAGAAGAGAGAACGCTACATGGGTAAACGTACAATGTTGTACAAACTCAACGGTGCAACCTGCCTACTAATTGAGGGTATAAGTTTTGATATAATTGATAACCAGACTAAAACAGCATAACACAATGAAAGATCTGATTCGTATTACAATTCTCGGTGCTTGCGCCGCCGCAATAATAGCCGTCGCTTCAGTAGATGACGTTCCCGAGACCGATCAACCCGTCACCCTCACGCCGGCGGAACTCTCTTGGGTCGAGTTCTGCAAAGCCAAGGGTTACGATCCGCAGACTCGACAGGTGGAGATCATCGATGAATTCCTCGACACTTGGCGCGGATCCACAGTGGAGGAGGAAGCTCTCTCACGTCAAGGTGTGGAGGTATGAGCAATGAAATTTGCCTCATCTGCGAAGGTGGCATGACACGCCTTAACGGTCGATGGTGTAACATATTGGGTCGCTTGGTGGAGTACTCAACTACTCCACCTTGCAAAGACCTATCAAAAGAAACTGAAAATAAAACGGATAGAATATGAAAACTGCAATTTCCCTAATACGCATAGCAATACTCGTCACACTTGGTTTAGTGGCTTTCCTGCTAATCTTCGGTGAAGAACAGGACGAGACGACATTGGCATTCTGCCTTCATGTCTTCTTCGACAAGACAGTCGGAGTGCTATGTATCCTTGGATTCAGTCAGCTATATCAGAATTGGTGCAAGTATGACAAATGGATTGCCCGCTTCGATGCGTGGAATGCGAAAGGGCTTGAGGAATGACATTGGCCATTGCAGGTGTTGAGGTCAGCTACGATAAGTTTGTCAATGATGTTGCCTCTCGTGTGGTAAGTATCATGAAGGAGGAGGCCAAGAAACCCGAATTTGTCAGTCAGCGTGAAGCCTGCCGGCTCTTCGGTAGGGCGAATGTGGAGCGATGGAGGCGCACAGGTGCGATAGAGCCTATCAAGCGTCCCGGCAAATTGGAGTACAGGTATAACGATTTGCGCAAGCAGTTCGAAGCAAAACAAGATTATGAGCAAGATATTTAAGTTCAGAGAATCCATATATGGGTAACACCGAGACCGCAACGCTGTGAAGCGCATGGCGGCTCAAATTGGTCCGGTAGCTCAGCGGTAGAGCGGCGAGGAATCTGACGAGATCAGACAACACTCGCGGTCGGCAGTTCGATTCTGCCCCGGATCTCCAATACGGGACATCTGTCCTGCTCATGATTGATTGGTGGGGCGGCATTGCCGCAGGTGTGCCGCCCTCTTTCAGTCGAGTAGAGATAGTTGCCAACAGATTATTAACAATTTAAATCTCATCAATCATGAGTACAAACCGATTCGCTGATACGGTCAGCAAACTAAGTAAGTTGCAGCCGTGGGATGTCCCCACGAATGCAGATGTGCAGGACCACATTGTGGCCCTCTACAATCAAGTACACGGTAACGGCGGCGAAGCCTTCGCAGAGCGTGAATCACGCTATCTGAACCGACTTATCATTGACGATAAGAAAAAATGGAACGTCACATCCCTCTCAGTGTTCCTTGCATACGTTGACCTCGCTGTCAAAGACCTCACTCTTGAGCCGGGAGCACAGGCAATGTGCTACCTCCTCAACCGCAGCACTAAGCTGAAAGATGGGCACGGTAAGGACTATTGGGAAAACCGCGCATACATAGCCATTACAGGTTACGGTGAGATTCTGATGCGTCAACGTGCCGGACAGATACGCCACTGCGATTCTCCTACTGTGGTCTATGCAGGTGATGAGTTCAGCTACAAAGAGGTTGACGGTCGCAAACATGTGACATACGGTCTCAACATCAATCACGATTCGGGTAAGCCTATTGCTTGCTTCATGAAGATCACTCGCATTGACGGCACAGTGGATTATGCCATCATACTGCCCGAAGGCTGGAGACGCTTGCAAGCATACTCCGACAAGCAGAACGGTGACTATAAGAATGCCCTCTACACCTCCGGCGAAGGTGGCTCAATAGACCCCGGCTTCCTTATCGCCAAGTGCGTCAAACATGCCTTCAAATCTTACCCCAAGTTGCCTATCGGCAAAGGTATGGTTATGGAAGCTGACCTTCCCGAAGAGGAACAGATGCCCGACTATTACTCAATGGGTGGTGGCGTTGGTGTTGTGGCTCCCGATGCGCCGCAAGAACCTCAACGGCCGGAGTCCTTTGCCGAACCTGCCGACCACTCGGAGGGGGTGACTGTTGATCCCTCCGCTGAAGGTGATTCTTTCGATGATGGAACATTCTAAAACTTAAATACATTCAATCATGAGTACAGAAGTAACAACAACGACTTCCACAGCGTTGGCGATAGCCTCGACTGCTGAGAATGTGGGCTTAATCGTCCGTAAGACTCCGGAGAACTACAGTAGGAATCAATTGTCCTGTGGCAGATGCCGCATGGCAGGTGAAAGACTGCTTGACGAGATCAAGACAAAGGGCATGAGCGATACCCTTGACCAGACTGTGGCGAAGTACATAGAAAAGACTCGCCGTACGGTAAAGGAAATGAATGAGAGGCGTGCTCCGGTTACTAAGCTTTTTGACCAAGTGCGCAAGGAGTTTACAGCGTTGGAAAACGACATCGACCCGACAAAAGCCGGAACCATCCCTTATCAGCTCCAACAATACCGCAATCAGTACGCCGCCAAAAAGCGTGAACAGGAGGAGGCTCGTCGCCGTGCTGAAGAGGCTCAGAGACAGGCTGAGGCGGCAAGGAGCAAGTATCGTACAGACTGTCTTGAAGACTACAAAGCAAAGTTCAACGACCTTGTGAACGCTCGAATAAATGAGTTGACTGAACTTAATAGCAGTGTGACTCTCGAGAACATAAAGGCTGTGTATGATACTGTATCTGCTTTCTCTGTCAGTCTCCCTGCGGATTGGTGTCCTCTCACCTCTGTTCGTCAGCCGTTCAATCTTACTCCCGAGGAGTCGCGTCAGATTCGAGGAGAGGTAATGAAGAGCCTGCTCGGGCAGTTTGCCGAACAGTTCAAGGCCGAGATAGGGGAGTACCGTCAAGAAATCCTCGACACATTGCCCTCCAAGAAAATAGAGTTGGAGCGCGCCGCGAAAGCAAGTGCCGCCGAGGNTGCACGGATTAAGGCTGAAATCGCACAACGCGAAGCCGCTGAAACCGCACGGAAAGAGGCTGAACGTGTAGCGCGGGAACAGGAGGAGGCAAAGAAAGCGGAAGCCATCAAAGCAAATTCCGAAGCGGTTAACCTCTTCAATCTCTCACGGGCTTCCACTCCTGCCTATCAGCCGAAAGCAAAGGTGACTAAGAAAATCAACGTCACGGCTCCATCCGGTTACATGCAGGTGCTCTCGATGTGGTGGGCTAAGGAGGGTTGCAACCTCACCAAGGAGGAGCTTGACAAGGTTTTCAAAAAGATGATTACCTTCTGCGAGAAGCTCGCCAACAAGGAGGGTGAATTTATCAGTGACCCTGGCATTGAGTATGTCGAAGATGTAAAGGCACAGTGATCCAATGAAATCTGTAAGGTATGAGTAATAATCCCGATACATATTATCAGCGTAGTGAGGTCAGCAACTCTGACCTCACCGCTCTCAAAGAGCTGCTTCACCCCCGGTTGCAATTCGGCAACCGGGAAGAAGCTTTCCGGTTCGGGAGTTTGGTGGATGCCATAATTACCGAGCCTGCGCGTGTCAACTATTATAGGTTCACGGTTGATGATACGCAATACACGGAAGATGAGTTCAGACACGCACAGGAAATGTTTAAATCCCTTCGTGCCGAGGCTCGCAAAGACAGCTTCCTTGATTATGTTCTAAGAAACGCTGAGACGCAGAAGTTCATGGTTAATCAAGGCCAGCAGTTTGAGTATTGCGGTTTCCCTTTCCATCTCGATACCCGGTGTAAATGGGATTGGTGGCTCGGTATTTTCGGGGGCGATCTGAAAACTACAGCCGCAACATCCCAAAAGGAATTTGAGGAAATGATAGATTTCTTTGATTGGGACCGTTCTCGCGCGTGGTATATGGATATTGCCAACTCTGACCATGACTTCATCTATGCGATCAGCAAAAAGAACAATAAGGTTTTCAAAAAGTATATCAATCGTGGCGATGCCATCTATGAGGCAGGACGAGAGAAATATGAAGAGTTAGCCTTTCAGTGGTGGTGTCTAAATCTTGTAGAGTGATATGGAAGTGTTGAAGCATAATCTAAAGGTCAATCCCTACGACTACCAACAGGAAGGCATACTCTTTGGACTCCAAAAGAAACGCTTCCTCATCGGGGATGAGCCGGGGTTGGGCAAGACATTGCAGAGTATTGGAGTAGTGGACTGTGCCCGCGCATATCCATGCCTCGTTATCTGTCCCTCTTCGCTAAAGATAAATTGGCAACGTGAGTTTGAGAAGTTTGCANACGTGAAGGCTCTTGTACTCGATAACTCCACTCAATCTACATTCCCTTATCTACTGAAAATGGGGGTCTATCAAGTGGCCATCGTCAACTTTGAGTCTCTCCGGAAATACTTTGTATGGGACATCAAGGCCCGAAAGGGTCAGCCGTTCCGGCTCAAGGATGTAGTATTCTCCGATTGCATCAAGATATTTCGGTCTGTGATTATTGACGAGTCTCACAGGGTGAAGGACCCCTCTACGCAACAGACAATATTCGCCAAAGGTATCTGTACCGGAAAGAGATATATTGCGCTTCTGTCGGGCACTCCTGTAGTGAACAAGCCGGAAGACCTCATCGCGCAGCTCTCCATAATGGAGAGGTTGGGAAGTGACTTCGGTGGTCGTGGCAAATTCATGTCGGATTATTGCTCATTTGGTAAGGACCAGCCGGAGGAACAGGCCGAAGCACTTGCCGCTCTCTCTCGTAAACTATATTCCAACTGCATGATTAGACGGGAAAAGCGCATGGTGCTTACAGAGCTGCCGGATAAGACACGTACAGACCTCATCGTAGATCTCGACCCAAAAAGCCGTGAAATCTATGATACAGCCGCAGAGGATCTACAGAAATATTTGGAGGAGTACACCGGATGCACCGATGTGGAGATTCGCCGGAAAATGCGCATGGAGGCTCTTGTAAAGTTCATGACGCTCCGATCTCTATCCGCACAGGGCAAGGTGAAACAGGCGGTCGATTTTGTAAAGACCTTCCTCGCCAACGGCAAACCGCTGATTCTATTCTGCTCCTATCATTCGATAGTAGATGCGATTAAGAAGGAATTCCCGAAAGCTGTAAGCGTTACCGGCCGTGACTCTCTGGTTGAAAAACAAGCGGCGGTTGATTCATTTCAGAATGGCCACGCGCAACTTATAGTCTGCTCCATCAAGGCCGCAGGTGTAGGCTTGACCCTCACGGCCTCCTCCAATGTGGCGTTCATAGAATTTCCATGGACGTATGCCGATTGCTGTCAGTGTGAGGACCGCGCTCATCGAATAGGGCAGAAAGATAACGTAACCTGCTATTATCTGCTTGGCCGCAGGACAATAGACAGGGTTCTCTACAACATCATTCATCAGAAGAAATCCATTGCCAATCAGATAATGGCGGCGAATGATGATATACCGCAGGACGAAATGTACTTTGATGAGCTTGTCTCACAATTCATGCAGGATGGAAGTGCCTAAAACAGATTTGCAGACCTTCATAAAATATCTTGAAGATGCAGCTAAACTCTATGACGCTTTGGCTCTCCTGCCTATGCAGAAGTGTACCTGTCGTTCCCACATGATTAAGAAATTAACGAATAAATACAAACAAAAACTACAAGACAATGACAAAAGCAGACATCGTTGAACAGCTCATACATCGTACAGGCATGGCTCGTTCCGCCGCAATGGAGGCAGTTGATAACATTGTGGCAATTATCGCCGACAACCTTTCAAAAGGAGAGTCAATCTTTCTTCGTGGTCTCGGCACATTCGATGTGCGCACAACCAAAGAGAAGATTGGTCGCAACATCAACAAGGGCGAAGCTGTGACTATCCCGGCACACAAGACAGTGAAACTCGTCCTCAGTAAGAAAATTAAAGACGCATTGAAATGAGTCGCAAAAAAACAAAATCTCCATTCTCTGTAGAATCCCGCAAGACGGAAGTCCGGTACATAACGAGCGATCCGAAAAAAATGCTCGGTAAGTTTGTGGCCCGTCGCGCTTTTCGTACTTGGTATGAAGAGTTAATAGATGAGGAAACAGGCGAAGTCAGCAAGTTGGAGCGAAATGAACTGCTCCTTGAACGTGGCACCTATATCGACAATGACCAACTATCCTCAATCAACTTCATGCTACAGGAAGGCTCTCTGAAGGAAGTGGAGGTGTCTAATCAGAACAGACAGGGTATTTTGCTCACAAGCACTTCTCTTTTCCCTTTCAAGGCTGTTGCCAAAATAGAGGATAAGAAAAAGACTTTTCTTCTGTATGCCTCATCCGTGGCTAACGCTTTGGTTATTTTGGTTGACTTCATAGAGCTTAACTTTAAGGGAGGCTTTGAGATAACCAAGCTTGAGGAAATGGACTACTGCGTTGTCATAATTGACCGACTGAAACCTGCCGAGGCTCGCAAGCTCGAACTCGATGCAGCGTACCTCAATGGGGATATATCAATGGAGGCCTTTGTTGAAGCTACCATTGATAAGATACAGGATGGCAACCCAGATGTTGAGGAGGANCCGAAGAATCAGAAGGAGAACATGAAATTCTACGAGATTGGGGCGCACATCGTCCGCTCGCATGAAAAGGAAGGTGCTCAAGAATCAGACCATACATTTATTGTTCAGACTGTTTCGGCCGTCCGTGCGAACATGCTCATTGAAAAATATCTTCGTGACAAGCAGGAGGAAGAGTATGAATCATCACTATTGAATCCGGATATGACCTTTGTCAAATACGATATTCGCTCCTTCATTGAAACTTCAAAGATAATTCCGATCGGCTGTTTCATTCCGGTCTCATTCTCGGAGGTGTACAACAATGAGAATGACGATTGATGAATTTCGCAAGCTCACCGGAGGGGATAAGTCCTCCGGTGGGTCTCCTGCCAAAAAGCCTTATAATAAGTACGGCAATAAGAGAGTTGGCAAAAATGCGTCAATAAAGGAGCATACGAGGGCTGGCGAATTGAAATTAATGCAACTCGTGGGCGAAATCTCAAACCTCCGCGAACAGGTGACCTATGAACTTTTACCCGAACAGAAGGATAAAGACGGTAACCTGTTGGAAAATAATTTAAGCTATAGAGCCGACTTTGTGTATTACGATAAGAAAGGTAATTTGGTGGTCGAAGATTCTAAGGGCTATCGGACTGAAGAATACAAGATAAAGCGGAAGTTAATGCTTTTCGTTCATGGAATAAGAATCAAAGAAACATAACCCCCTATGGCTCGGACAATAAAGAAAGGTCTTGATTATTTCCCCTTCGATGTGGATTTCTTTCAAGACATACGGATTAGGAAACTTATCAAGTATCAAGGTGGCAAGGCTGTAACTGTCTATGCTCTCCTGCTGTGTACTATCTATAAGAATGGGTATTACGCTGAGTGGGATAAGGAGTTGCCCTTTATAATCTCGGAGCAGTCGGGATATACGGAGGCGTATATACAGGAGGTCATTGATTGCTGCATGAACATTGGTCTGTTGTCTAAGGAATTGTTTGAGTCTGCAAAGGTTTTGACTTCTAAAGGTATTCAAGAGCGTTATCGCAATATCTGTAAAGCATCGCGCCGTAGCGGTATGATCAAGGAATATAATCTACTCTCTGCCGAGGAACAGGAGGCACAAGCCCCCAACCCTCAACCTCCCGAAGTAAATAGGCACAACCCCGCTCCTGCCTCTTTTAAGAAGGAGACGAAGCCGAACCCCAAGCCTAAAACTATTCCCGAAGCCCCTGCGCCCGCTCCGTCAGCTCCTCCGAAATATATATCGAATATTGAGGAAGAGGTTGCCGAAATGAAGCGAAGTGTCCAATGGAAAGAGTCGGTCTGTATCAGATTCAATATCGACACCGAAAAGGTTGATTTTTTTCTCAGTGATTTCGCCCTCAAGTGCAACAAACAGCACAATTCCATGCAAGATGCAAGAAGCCACTTCTGCTATTGGCTTCAGGAGCAGATTCAGAAACCGACACAGTATAAATCCAAGCCGACACCCACCAACAATTCAAATACCTATGAATATAAGGGCGGGTTCGGCGGTAAAGATCAGTAAACACAATGGCATATCCACAATGTCTTATAGATGCGCTCGCGCAATACGGAGTGAAACCCACAGGCAATGTGCAGTGGGATCAGGGAGTATTGCAGTTGATAAAGCAGCGAAAGAAGGAAGAGGCTAACGCTTTTCTAACAGTTGCTCCAGTTATAACACAAGCGGAGAAAGAGATCAAAAAAACAAGTCTCATGAAACCCGACTTGACGAACCCGGCGATATTCTCCGCTCACATGGAGCTGTTGAAATATGTGGCCAATGAGATTGTCCTTAAACCTCAACGCCGCAAGTTTGAGATTGATGATGACAACAGAAATGTTATCATATTTCTCCTTTACTATTTCAATGAGTGCCATTTGGCTGAGACAGTCTTTCCTGGGCGAGGCTACAAGTTGCACAAGCATATTCTTCTGCAAGGTGCTGTCGGTACCGGAAAGACAATGCTCATGCAGATATTTTCAGAATATCTAAAGCGCACAAAAAATCCCCGGTTCTTCTATAATGTCTCGGTCACTCAGATGGTCAACTATTATTCCATCCACAACAACATTGACCGATTCCTATACAACGAAAAGGAGAGTAAAGGATTTCAAGGCAATCCGGTTAGCCTCTGCCTAAATGACATTGGTGTGGATAATAGACCGTTCTATGGTGTCGATACTCTTACAATAGTTAATGACTTCCTTCATGCCCGTAATGAGATATGGACAAGAACGTCTGAGTTTGACGGTCAGTTTGCTCACCTTACCACCAATCTCACCAATGAGCAACTCGCCATGAAGTTTCAGCAGAAAGATGAATATGGCCGTATTGTGGACCGCTTCAAAACCTACAACGTAATCCCGATGATCGGACAATCAAGACGATAATCAATCATGGAAAAGAAGAAATGTGAAATATGCGGTCAGATGAAACCGCAAAACGAGTTTTCAAAATCATATAAACGCCGCTGTAAGGCTTGTGTGGCTGAAGCTGCCCGGAGGGATCGCAAGCGATTCAAGGAATTGGAGAATGCTTATGCAGAAGCTCTCAAAGGAATTGGTGCGCATATTCCTGTGGGCGCTGGGGCGAAGTCGGCTCCTCCAACGTCGGGAAATAGCACTCTTCTGAATATCGCAACTTCCTTTATGCAGGGAATGTTGAGTAATTCTGGTCTCGTAAACACTCGAACTTTGGATGCCGATTCACTTATTGCGTTGACTCGTAACTCTATTAGCTTTGCTAAGGTTTTTATAAAAATATTTGAGAAGGAAGGCAATGATTAACTTACTATACGTAGATCTCTTTTGTGGGGCCGGAGGAACCTCAACAGGAGTTAACACCGCTCGCCTCGATGGTGAGGAGTGTGCGAAGGTAGTTGCCTGTGTCAACCATGATGCAAATGCAATCGCCTCCCATGCCTCCAATCATCCGGATGCCATGCACTTTNCNGANGATATACGGACGNTGGANTTAACTCCGTTGGTGGNNCATCTGAAAGAGTGTCGCGCTGAGAATCCGGAAGCNTTGACAGTCCTGTGGGCTTCGCTTGAATGTACCAATTTCAGCCGGGCNAAGGGTGGTCAGCCGAGAGACGCTGACAGCCGGACACTCGCCGANCATCTGTTCNGATACATTGAAGAGATCAAGCCGGACTACATTCAGATTGAGAATGTNGAGGAATTTATGTCATGGGGAGAGGTGGACGAAAACGGCAAGCCTGTCTCGATGGATAAGGGCAAGAGTTATCTTCGTTGGGTGCGGAATGTGAAACGCTATGGCTACAACTTTGAGCATCGTATCCTCAACGCCGCCGATTATGGCGCATACACCTCACGCAAAAGATTCTTTGGCATATTCGCGCGTAAAGGTCTGCCAATCATCTTTCCCGAAGCCACACACAGCAAGAATGCGGAAAAGAGCCTGTTTGACGATATGCAGAAGTGGCGTCCTGTTCGTGAAGTCCTCGATTTTGAGAATGAGGGCGAGAGTATTTTCGGACGCAAGAAGCCACTGTCTGAGAAGACCCTTGAGAGAATCTATGCCGGGTTGATTAAGTATGTGGCAGGTGGCAAGGAAGCCTTCATGATAAAATACAACTCCGTCAATAAGAAGACAGGGAAATACTGCCCTCCATCGCTCGATGATCCATGCCCCACAGTAGCCTGTCAGAATCGTCTGGCCCTTGCTAAGGTGTCGTTCCTGTCAAAGCAATACAGCGGTTGTCCTTACGATAAGAATATGTCGGTCGATGCTCCGGCAGGGACTATAACTACAATAGATCACCACGCCTTTGTCTCCGTACAATATGGAAATGGCTATAATATTCCGCTCAATAGTCCGGCTCCCACGCTTACGACAAAGGATAAGCTCTCTATTGTCAAACCCTGTTTCCTCGACAATCAATATGGCAATGGCAAGCCAACGTCTGTTGAATCTGTTTCGGGTTGCCTCACCACCAATCCCAAGCAAAACCTTGTGACTTGCGACAGATTCCTGATGAATCCTCAGTTTGGCTCGGTCGGGTCCTCGATAGAGAATCCCTGCTTTACCCTCATCGCGCGAATGGATAAGCGCCCTCCTTACCTCATCATAACGGAGACAGGAGGCGTGGAGATTCAGATATTTGCAGACGATAGCCCCATGACGGTGAAGATTAAGGAGTTTATGGCTCTCTATTGCGTGGTTGACATAAAGATGCGAATGTTGACAGTGGTGGAGCTGTTGCTGATTCAAGGTTTCCCGAAAGATTACATACTCATCGGTACACAGGCGGAACAGAAGAAGTATATCGGCAATGCCGTAGAGGTGACAATAGCCCGAAAGCTGTGTGAGGCTTTATGTGCCGGACTCCGTGACTTCAACCTCGATAAGTATTACACTAAACAAGCAGCATAATTATGGAACTTGATATAGCTAAGAAGGCATCGGCCCTCATAAGCAAGAGGGAGGCCCTGCTGAGAATGAGAGCGGATGCAGTCTCCAACAATAAGATGCGGGGTTGGTCATTCATGGTAGATGATACTAAATATCCCATCCCTTCTGAGATAAAATGTATCTTTTTGGAAGCGATTGATAAATCAATCGACTATTGCGAAAACGAAATAACAAAACTATGACAACAGAAACAATCTATCATCCCTCCGATCTCCACAGCGGAGAATGTGAATGGTGCGGTGAAAAGTCAGACGAACTTATCTATACCGAGGACGGTCAGGAAGTTTGTATTGACTGTATCGAGGAAATGAAGTTTTACGAAGGAACAATGAAAGGAATATGATTTACTGCGTGACACTAATCATCATCGTGGCCCTCATCTGCGCCACACGACTTTATCCTCTATGGGTGGAGCATGACCGCAAGCAACTCGCCAAGGCTATGGAACTTCTGCGCAAAGCCAAAGAAGAGAACGCCAATCTCCGCAAGTCCAGCAATGAAACCATTGATGAATGGCTAAGAAATCTTAGTGAGACCTCCGACAGTTTCAATAAGACTTGGGATAAACTGTACGAAGTATGTGACAAGCTTAACATAAAACTTTGAACGATGACATCCAAAGAATTTTTCTATAAGGTGGCGACTCTTCGCTACTATCAAAGAGAATACTTCGCCACTCGCTCAAAAGAAGCACTCGCACAGGCGAAGGAACTTGAAAAGGTGATCGACGCAGAAATAGCTCGGGTAAACCGCATTCTTGAGCAGAAAAAGAATACTCAGCCTGTTCAGAATGACATATTCAACTACAACAATCAAGAATATCCAAAATAATCAATCCTCATGAATCAGACAAAGACAGTACTCACGGCGATTGCAGAGTTCTTACTCGGCAAAAAGTATTACGCCAACATCATCAACACTCGCGGCACAGACCGCAACGAGATCACCAGCTTCATTTTCGCCACTCGTCAAGAGGCCGAGAAGCACAGACAGGAGCTTTCCACCACTGTATCATATCAGTGGATCGAGACAATATCTTTCCGCTCCCGTAACGAATACGGCGCAACAAGCGAAAGATATAACACCAATGTTCCCAGAAACAACTAACTTCATGGCGTATGAAGATTAACAAGGTATTGAAACGTATCTCCCTTTGGTGGCGGTCNCTNCGTTTCTTCCGCTACTACNTCATTGCAGACTGCAATGACAACTCCATAACCTTCTCCCGTAAGCTCTATAAACATATAGAGCTTTCCTCGCATTGTGACGATAGGGCGCAGGTTTTTACGTTTAAGATTCCGGCTTGGGATACTTATGGCTTCATTGTCAATCCCGAACTACCGTATAAGACACATCTTGCGGAAATTCAGTATAACGAGAAATATCGGACAATCGGCTTTGAGTCTCTATGTCCCACTATCAATACGATTTTCTATGAGTATGGATTACCGGCAGATTTGAAGATGAAATTGACTGTTACCGTCCGAAAGCTCGCTGATGGCAAGGTCTTTTATAATATCGAACGTCCACGCCCATGACAACACAGAGCATTCTCNGCAATACACGCCGGGCCGACATATCGTTTTCTCCAAACGGAAAGATTGACATTTCATCAAGGATTGTCAAGGCTCTCGGCATGGAGAAGGGAGATATTATAGACATCATGGTTGGTGGCGGTGAGTATTATCTTTATGTATCNATCCGTTCCTTCGACGTGTTTGGCCGGCATGAGGCTCAATGCTATCCCACACAAAATGGGAGTAGGCATTTCCGGACGTATTGCCGGAGGCTCTGTATGGCCATACTCCAGGCAGTAGAGGTAAGCGGCAAGGCCAGTTTCGCCGCCGGGGAAGTAGTTGAGATTAACGGNCGTAAAGCCATACCGATTATTACGCGCAAAAATTTAAGACATGATTAAGGAGATCAAGTATAACGGCCTCACTTCCGTCCCCTCGGATTATGAATGTCAGGACGGAGACCTCGCAGCCTCTATCAATATTGTGCCGGAAGATGGTCAGCTCAAAATCATCAATCAGCCGGCAGTTATAATGACGCTCCCTTCTGTAAGTCAGAGGGTCCTGTATATTCATGAGGCAACAGGATACAAGCACTATATCGTTTATGATGATTCTACCTACAAGATTCTATGGCTCAACAGCCTTACAGGANCGCCTGTTGAAATCGGCTCTTTCCATGACGTGACCCACTGCAATTCTGTTGGTAATACACTGTTGGTCTTCACTAAGACAGCCGTCAATTATCTCCTTTGGAAAGATACAGAGTACAAAAACCTCGGTACACACCTCCCGAACATTGAGGTGTCGTTTGGTCTTGTCGGTCACCCGCGCCTATTCAGTGTGTCGGATAATGACAAATCTACATTTACAGTCAACTTCTCCGAAAAACTATCTATTTGGGATTCATATACGGAATTGAGTGAAGCAAATAAGACGGCTGTCACTGAACAGGTAATGGCAAAGGTCAATAGGTTTATTCGGGAACAGTCCATTGACAAGGGCCGCTTCTGTTTTCCCTTCTTTGTCCGTTATGCCCTCCGGCTCTATGATGGTTCGCTTGTGTGCCACTCCGCGCCAATACTCATGAATCCTCAGACGCTCCCTGCTCCTTTGGTGCTGTGGGGTGGCGCAAAAGGCAAGGACGGTTATTCCGAGGCTTACGGATGCGACATCATGCTTGTGGCCTGTGATCTCGATTACAAGGTGCTTCACACAGGCGATTATTACAAGTTGGATGATTGGTCGGATATAGTGACCGGGGTAGAGGTCTTTATCTCAAAACCGATTTACACTTACGAACAGGAGGGCAAGATCTCAAGCCTACGCGACACCGATAATTTCGACAGCACTTTCATAGGAAGGATATATCATAAGAATTATCATCGCGGAGGTGTGCCCCAATACCCTGCATCAGTGACTGAGGATTGCGTATTGGGTCCAATGTCGGACGGTCAGACAGCCGACTACCTCAACTGTTATGCCGAATGGACATACAAGAGACTGTATATACTCTATTTCTCTTCTGACCGCACATATCCCTCCCACACATTCCACATGCCGGAGTTGTCAGATGAAAAGATAGGGGAGTCCCTTAGGAGCTGCTCCCATTTCTATAAACTTTGCACGCTTGCCCCTACAGACATAAAAGAGACGGAGCGCAAGGTCATTGCCATTGAGGATGATTACCTGCAATCTCTTGTTGCACGGGAGGTCATGACGGATGATTACCTTACGCATGACCCGTTGTCGGCCGCCTCTTCGCAGGTCTATAATGCACGCCTCAATCTATCCGGTGTGAAGCGAAGTCTTTTCAACGGCTTTTCGGCTTCCTCGATGTTCGCGTTTACAGACCGTTTCATCGGCACATGGCAGGTGGAGGACGGCAAGGTTAAGGTGTTGCCGAGTATCTCTGCTGACTCGGTCCGGATTGGCATATTCATTAAGGAGGGTGGAAAGGTGCATTATGTCACCACTGAGGGGGCATGCGGTGCGTTCCTGTCTCCTACAGTTCAAGAGAAGAAGCCCAACACAGAAAATGATTATCGTGACGTGCTTGTAAAACGCTCTACAGGCTGTTATATCTTCTATCCTAATGTCAACGCCACTACTGCTGTCATATCGAGCTTGTACGGCGATTCCGGCTCTCCTTATGGAGGTGGCAGTATGGTTGTCGAGTTGAAGCCACACGACTTCCTGAATGGTGCTTATGCGTTGCTTGACTACAACGTGGAGCGGAAGCATAACTATTCCTCCGATCTCGTTCCTCAGATAACGCCTGCTCCATTCGGAGAGGTCAATACGGTCGATTGTGGCTCTAAGGTCTATACATCCGAAGTCAATAATCCTTTCTTCTTCCCGGTCACAGGTATCAACACTATTGGCACAGGCAGGATTCTCGGTATTGCTACGGCGGCTAAGGCTCTTTCTCAAGGTCAGTTCGGACAGTTCCCCCTGTATGCCTTCACCACCGATGGCGTATGGGCTATGGAGGTGAGTGCTAACGGAACTTTCTCGGCCAAACAGCCCATCACGCGCGATGTATGCGTTAACCCGGATGGCATAACCCAGATTGATTCCGCTGTCCTGTTCCCGACATACAGGGGTATTATGCTTATTTCAGGATCGCAGACACAGTGTATCTCAGACGTGATTGCCAACGACATTGAATTTGATGTGCGGTCTCTTCCCGGCATGGATCAGCTTCACGCGATGATTGGCCATGGTGAGGATACATGTTTCCCGGTCGTTCCATTCCTTGACTTCATTTCCTCATGTGGCATGGTCTATGACTATCTCCACCAAAGAATAATCGTATTCAATAAGGCATATACCTATGCTTACGTTTACTCCCTCAAGTCAAAGAAATGGGGTATGACGTTTTCAAGGATAGCCGACACCGTCAATTCATACCCGGAGGCATTGGCGGTCGATGCGGAAGGCAACCTTGTTGACTTCTCAAAGGAGAGTGAGGACAGGCAGACAGGTCTGCTCGTTACGCGCCCTCTGAAACTCGGTGAAGCCGACATACTGAAGACTATCGACACATTGATGCAGCGCGGAGCGTTCCGGGGCGGTCATGTCAAATCCGCCCTCTACGGTTCGCGCGATCTGTTCTCTTGGCATCTGGTCAATTCCTCTCTCTCTCATCGCATTCTCAACCGCAGGGGTACGCCCTACAAGTATTTCCGTATCGCGATTGTGTGCGAACTCAATACAGACGAAACTGTTTATGGGTGTACGGTACAATACACCCCGAGATTCACAAATAGGATCCGGTGATTATCCATGATTGACTTGAGCTGCAGGAGCCGCCATGCGTGACGCACGGCGGCTCCTCCTTTATATCTGTCCCGAGACACTCTATCCCAGCCAATGTGGTCTGATCCTCAGCCGTCCCCTCCGCCGGTTCCTCACCTCATTGATCCTCTGCAACGCCGCCTCACCCTTCCGCCGCCACGTCTCCTCCTTCGGCGGATTCGTGATGCTCATCCAGTCCGCCACCGTCAGGCAGACCATCAGCTCATGGATCAGCTTCCCCAGCAGATTCAAGGTTGTCTGTGAGAAATCCTCCGGCACATTCATCACGATTCCATACACCGGCNTNTGCCTCAGACGGTCATCCACCATCGGATTATACACCTCACGCTCCGTGAAAGGGTAGAGCCGCTCCACGACATCCGCGTGCACAATATCCAGCATCCGCGCCACACGGTCCGCGTTCCCCTCCTCACCCACATCCTGCACCATATGCCGGCTGTGCTGCGCATCCTCCGCCAATATGTCACCCTCGATATAGCAATAATTCCGGATGTCATACATCAGATCCTCCCTCTCCAGCACCACCGCCACGGCCCGCTCCCCCTNCCNCCGTCCCCCGCCGCAATCAAGCGTCCTCATAGCAGCNCTCCGNAATTAAAGANTAGAAAAATCCGGACGCGGCGGCCGGCTCGGNCGGCTCCTCTTGTAAAGCGCACGCCTTNACATCNTCNAGCATCGCANCNGCATGNNNNANNTAACTCTNCNNNTCCNNNGGNTTCGTGATNGTANACCANTCCGNAANNANCATATCCACAAGNTANGCATGNATNCCNGCNCCCANANNGTCAGCCGANGCNNTGTTNTANTTNGTNGGCAGNCGGAANGNNAGCGTNAGCACNTCCTCNTCCTCGATCTTCTNNGCGATNANGTTNTNNGTCGTNGTNGTGNNCTCNTCNAGATACTCNCCNAGNNNCGANTTCANCCCNGTGAAATANGTNGTCANNCTCCGNTTNAGCTGATCATCCTCCTCCGTNTCCTCNGANGCNTGNATCTTNNNNCCNGCCTCATANTTCGCNNCNCCGCTCGCCATGCGCGAATTGCCCGTGATATAGGCCTTGTTCCTGACGTCATACAGGATCGTCTTCACATCCTGATGCACCGTCACAATCTGTTTCTTCTCCATAATTATTAATCCTAAAAAAATCAAATTCTCATAAAAACATCCCCGAAAATCCCGTTCCGTCGCGAAGCTCGTTGAGGCCGCAAGCTCCGCTTGCCCCGCAGAGGCCCCCGGAGCTAACTCCGCAGAGACCGCGGTCTTGTCGGCTTCCTGCGGTGATACGCCTTGCGCTTCACTCCGTCAAGCATAGTGGCGGCGGCCGCCGCGAAATCCCCCGCCTCCCGCTTATTCGTGAACACATACCACTTCGCCGCGATATTCATCACGAAAAACGAAAACAATTCCTTTCGCATTGCAGGTTCAAGTGCAGGGTCGAAAGAGGATGAGAGAGCCAGGGAGAGTGTGAACCCGTCTCGCTCGCTCTGTTCCTCCTGTACGAATTCTTTCAACGCCTCGCACACCGCCACGCATGATTCATTCCAGAACCTTTCAAGTTGGCTTCGGTCTCCCTCTGTGGTGAAGATGCGGTCATACGCCTTCTCGTCATTCTCCATCTTCGCCCCGGTATATGAGGTTGTCTGTGCGACTTCCTCATATACCTCCTCTTTGTCTATGGTTATCGTTATCTCTCTCATATCAGAAATTCCACAAGTTGTAATTGATGCTTATGCCTGCGCATGGTTGGAGACCCTGCGGTGTCACGCCATATCCCGCGAACACTCCGATTCCCCAACGCTTGGGTTTCCTGTCCTCGACCCGCTGAGGCTCGCGTATCGTGACAACATCATGCCGGGGAAAGACGAAGATACTGTCAAGGCTCGGCTCATATCCGCTGACCCATGCATGATACTCCGCGCCCTCATACTCCCTCTGCGTAATAGGTATTTCCACCGCAACCGAGTCTGGATTTTGTTCCTGCGCCGGAGCTTCAGCTACGGCTCTCAGACTGTCCCTCGGAATGAACACCGGAAGAAACGTGATTTCGGTGCCAAGCGAAACCTCCTGCTTCGCCGCCGGAAGGTAATAGGGGATTGTGTCATAGTAGGGGATTGTGTCGATCACCGGGTAGCCCTGCGCCTCGGGAGGATGCAACGGCTTCGGCGATTGGCACTCATGCAGGTATGCCCCCGCCGCAACTCCGGCGGCAATAAGCAATATCATCTGAAGGCCCTTCCTCATGGTTTCATCGAATTGACGTAATTGTCATAATCCTTGAGGTAATTCATATAATCGATGATACCCTCCACATGCGCCAGCATGATGCGCTGCTTGCTTCCCGTCAGCAGCTTCACCCCCTCGCGCGTGTCATGGAAGGCCGATTCAGTCAGCACCGCCGGGCACTTCGTGTCCCTGCATATCGCCAGATCCTGCCGGATAAACCGCTTCCCCGGCTTATCCACCACAGCCCGGTTCCCCTTCAGCCCGGCCTCGATAGCCCGCGCCCAGATACAATCCGCCAGCGTCTTCGATTTCTGCGAGGCATTCAGCGACACCTCCGCCACAAACCCGCTCCACTCACCGTCATGCCACTTCTTGTCAGCCGAATTCGCGTTCGAATGAATCGACACCACCACTACATTCTCCTTGCCATAAGCATCGCAGACGGTATTCACTCGCTTCGTGCGCACCTTAAGCAGGATGTCCTCCTTCTCGGGCACCAGCAGACGCGCGTCATAGCCGCGCCCCTTCATCTCATGCACGATCATGGCCGCCATCTCCCGCGCCCACGCCCACTCCTGATACTTGCCGTCCGGACTGCACTTGCCTTTGGTGTCGAAGCCATGGCCGTTGTCAATAAGAATAATCATATCATCTCAAAAATTAAAAGTTAAAAAATAATCCCCATCTTCCATCCCGAAGCTCAGTCTTCATTAGCCTTCCCGGCAGTGGCCCGTTTCGTCACGAAGCTTGTCGGTGCCGCAAGCTCCGCTTGCCCAGCGTCCATCTGCCGCATCACATCCATAATCTGCGACTTAAACCGCGCCAACTCGTTAGAGTAATGAGCCGAAATCCCCAGTGCCACCGAACAGAACCCGCACGACAGCCCGAAATACGTCAGCACACTCCCATGAATCTCACCGCTCGGCTCCAGATAAAGCCCCAGAAACACAAGCACGATCGCCGACACCATCGTTATGAAAGCCAGAAGATACACGAGCATCTCCTTCAGGCTCAGCGAATCGAATTCCTCCTTCAAATGCTTCATAATCCATCAGATAATCAAATTGATAAAATCCATCTCAGCAGCCCACTGCCGCGTCCGCCTTCCCTGCATTCCCCTGTTTCGTCGCGAAGCTCGTCTGTGCCGCAAGCTCCGCTTCCCCCGCAGGAGCCGTGGCCGCCGCCGCTATCTCCGCCGCGAACTCCCGCCACTTCTGCATCTCCAGAAACATAGCCGCATCCGCCGCAGTCCTATCCTTATTAAGAATAATCGCCAGCTGATCATCATTACTGTAGCGCATCCGGATGACAGCCATCTTCACCTCCGCATAATCCCGCTTCTTCGGGAGACGGAAAGCAAACCAGCCGTTCACCGTCACCGTCCCGCCATCAGCCTCAAGCCGTAGCGGACGCGCCATCTCCACCTCCTCATAATCCCCCGCCACGTCCGCCGCCACCCTCAGCGCCACCACATTCATGCCGCGACGCATAAGATAGCAATACGCCGACGCATACGTCATATTTCCTTTGCTATACATATAATTATTCTGTTGTAAAATTATTTGGTAAATCCTTTACAAGCGTCCAGCCTTCATCGAGTAGTTTCTTAATAGAATCGTTATCATCATAGATAGTGGAGTCAGTTGGTACATGAATAGTTTTATCACCCTCTGCTTCAGTTCCAACTTCTTTATTATTATTATATAATAAAAGAGAACCGTTTAATGTCATCGCATAAAGGTTGATTGTATGCAACTTATGGTGTGTCCTCAATAGAACATACTTATTTACGGAGGAAAAAGCAGCATTTATCTCTTCAAGAGATTCTGCTTCTAAACCTGTATAAAGATAAGCTGTTACAGGTTTTGTAATTGAGAGCGTTAGTCTTTTCACATTCTCAATGTAGCAGCGCGCGCTGACCCCTACTTCTCCTAAAAGAGTGCATTCTGGGAGCACTAACTCTTCCAACGACGGACAATTCTCAACAACGTAACCTCTCAACTCTTGACATAAAGGCGCATCTATCTCAGAAAGGTTGGGTAAATCCTTAAAACTGGGATAATAGTCGCCTCCAATATGTACCGCTTTTGGAAGAGATATTTTCTTTACATTGCATTCGATAAATACCTCATTATATATTTTAAGCGTCTCAGTAAGGGTAATACTCTCTAAGGCAGAACATCCGCCAAAAAACGGTGAGGTGCTATCGCCATTAACTGAACCATAACAATTTGCATCATTTGGTCCTGCTATAAGTATATTTTTTAAAGACGTACAGTCTTGGAAAATACCCCTAAATATACTTGTTAATGACGGTAGATTTATTTCCTCAATTATTGAGTTCCCCTTAAAAGTAACAGTACCGTACTTTAACGTCTTTAACTTCGGAGCGTCTATACTATGTATTTCCTTTAGAATCTGCGATTCATTAAGTTCCTCCAGATTCGGGAATGAAACATCTTTCCCTGTCCAGTATCCCTGCGGAAAAAGTTGCGTGCAAAGTATCTTTTTAACGTTTTCTAACACAGAGAGACTACTCTCTAATGCAGGAGTATCTATGGTCGCATCGGCACCGAAAGTTTCTACAAGAGGTATGCTCAAGCTCTTTAAGGAAGTACTTTGGAGTTTAGCACTGAAAGTCTTAACCATAGGAAGATTCAGTGTTTCCAAAGAATTAACCTGCATAGTACCCGAAGCTGACGTTGCAAACGGAGCCGTCAACTCCGTCAGAGCGTTAAAATCTTCGTTAGCGAAAGAATTCACCGTTAGCGACGTGTTCGCGAGAAAAGCCTTCTTCAAAAGAGGATGTTCGTAAAGATAGAACTTCCCCGTAACTGCACCGTTATTACTGCCGAGTTCCAATTCTTCTAATTCAGGCGCAACGAGTGATGTAGTCGTTCGGTAGATATACGAGTCCCATTCTCGTAAGGCTGGAAGTTGTAATTTCTTACAAATCTCTAAATTAAAATTTACCCCATATAAACGGGTTAGACTTTCTAATTTTAATTCTTCTATATTTCTTAAAAAAATATGCTTCGCAGAAGCAATTGCTCCAGTATAAGCATATATAATCTCCTGAAGTTTTGGGGCATCTATTAAAGTAGGTCTATCTAAGGTAGTATATTGTGCGGCATTAAGATTTTCAATTTTCACGAGATTAGGATAGTGAACGATTTTGTTATTAAAAAAAGTTCGGCACGCCTCAAATGGAACTGTCAACTCCCCAATCATCCCGAAAGCATCATAAGATAAATCTGAGCGACAATTAATAAAGTGTATAAACTCATTGAATGATGCTGCGCTACAGTATTGGAAAGCGCCTTTTATATCCGTCACTTCGCTGGCCTCCTCTTCGGTCATATATGCTGGATTAGCCGCCCATCCCTGCTGATAGCAGATACTCATGATGGTAGGATTATCAGCACGCGTCAGAATGATGTTTCCGACATACGTCTTTATAGTAAGACTTCGCGTGTACAATACTCTATCATCGCTATTTCTTAACGCTTTGGCAGTAAGAACGCAACTGGATTCTTCAAGAGCCTTTACAACCACGTTCGCCATCGTCTCATTGGTTGTGCCAAGTTCCATTAGTCCCTTGTTTGCCGCATCACCTGTTAGCGTCCACTCAATACGGAAAGACGCATCCTCATCGTGCTTACCGATAGTAAGAGTATAAGGTATTACCGACTTTTTGAATATCTCCGTTGCGCCTTGTAGCGTCAGGCTTGTTGGATAATTGATCTTAATTAGACTCACCGTCTTCCTGACGACCGACATTAAGCCATCTACGGGTTTGAACTTACCGATGAGCGTGATGCTTGTATCGGAAAGTAAATCGCCTACAGAAAGAACACCGTTATTCAGAGAATAGCGGGTGCTGTCATATACTCCCTCAATCTCGAAACTTGCTTCCCCTGGAATTTCCGAGGTTACGATAAGTTCATACTTTGCGCTGCTCAACGCTCTCACGCTGTCTGGTCCGATGAAATACATCGCTTTGCTTGCCGGAACCTTGATGTATAACTCCGAAGAAGATGAGAAACAGTTTTTGCCGAAGATACCCTGAAGAGTAGTTAATTGCTCCTCCGATACCTCCGTCACCGCTATCATACCCTTCAGGGATAATTTTCGCAGTTTCCCGAGTCTTATCAGCCATTCAGGGTCAATTCCTGTCCAGTTTACGTCATTTGCCTCAAGTTCGCATTCCTCATCCTCGGCAGCCTTGTACGTCAGCCAATTCTCCACAATCCGCTGCGTGCCAAGCTCCGGACAATCCATAATGCGAACGGAAGTTAGATTAACCCCGTTATCCTGAATCGTCAAAGTAGAATCAGTAAGGTAATAGAGTCCTTCAAGACTTAACGCCTGTAAGGTCGCAGGAAGCTGCACATCCTTTAATGGGGCACCTGCCGGCAGTACAACCGATGTCAGACCCGAGTCCTTGGCCACAATGGATTCCAGCTTGGTATTTCTCGTCAGGTCAAGAGTCAGCAGACCCTTGAACCCCGAAATATCAAGATGTTGGAGTCCTATGGCCTGATTGATTCCCGAAAGCTCATTCAGAGCGGAATTTGTAACTCCCGATTTACCTAATTTAAGGGTACGCAGTTTGGTTCCGAGACGCTCGGAATATACGTTTGCAATTGAAATCTGAGTCAGATAGGGAGCAAAATTACTGATGTCAATCTCCTCCAGATAAGGAGCCGCATAGATACGCAGAGGGTCACCCACATTCAATACTGATGTGGTTGTAAATGTATGAGAATCACCCTTTGACAGCTCAATCCCGTATTGGATAGGCACGTTATTCACGCCATAGCCATAATAGGTCTTGATACCCGTCGCAATCGAGAAGGTAAGACCGATAGGTGCTCCTGCGAGTTTGACCTCGAAAGAGTTTGCCTTATATTCACCGCTCACCCATTTGGCATCGAGCAACGCGAACCGCTCCGACAGCCACCATCTGCGATGCGACTGACGCGAACCCTGCAGCATGAACAGGTTGTTGATACCCCTGTCCGTATATGGAGAGATATACTTATACTGCGCGTCCTGATTGTAGATACGCTCACACCATTTGGAGGACTGCTCATCGTCAAACATCTTTATCACATTAGCGTAGGATAACCCGGCGGTGTAGAGTGCCTGGTCAACCTCCTGCACAATGCGCATAAACTCAGCATCACCCTCCAGCATATTCCACAGTCGGCTCTCATGACCGGCATAGGCATACACCTCCGTGCTGAAAGATGTATCCAGAGTTTGTCGGTCAATGGTAGGGGGATAAATAAGCAAGCCGTCATTGCGAAGAGCGTTAATTGTGTCGTTGTCATAATTGATATAATACCAATGCTCACCATCTTCCGAAGTGAACATAGCGTTTTTAACAACTTGGTCTACGGCTCCGAAACGCATCAGATACACATAATAAGCGGCCGTCTTATACACGTCAAGATGTGTCCATTTTTCGCTGGCGAAATTACTCTGACTTACAGAGGACATCCATGTGGCGAATGTCTTGAGGTCTGTCGTATTTGTGGAGCCATCGGGATAACGTCCTTCAAAGGCGTCCGCCCATTCAGCGTTCCAATTATTGGTATCTGTTAAAAGCGCGAGGTGATGTCCATTGTTCAATACCTCCCAGCACTGCATCCGTGAGTTATCAAAACCCGGGATATCCCTGAAGCCAAAAACGCTTTCTGTGGATTTATCGTTGTTGAAATTATACTTGCCAATAAATACCAATGGGTCATTCTCAGTCAAACGATAGAATATAAGTATAGGGAATCCATCAATCGCGGTTCTGACATCATAGGGGTATCCGTTGTCAATGGCAAGCTGTTGCGCAGCTGTACGGCATTTGTATTCCCCCTCTATCTGCGCATTTTTCATAACGTCATTCCATAGACGGGCTATACCTGTATTATGCGTGCCCGAAGACTCCGCAACATCTGCTTTAAGACACCAACAGTCCACCGGTTGCGCTCCTGACTTAAAAGAATAAAGGCGATTTTTCACCTCATTTCCCTCTGAGTCGTAAAGTACGGTTGAGTCTTTCTTATTGGTGTAAAGGCGGAAGTTTTTCTTGGGATAGCTCATCGACGATGTACCCTGCGGACGCATCGCCCCATCCTTCAGCTTGAACGAGCGCGTGGGATCTTGCAGGTTGATATACTCCACATCCACATCAATCTGGAGATTCTTATCCGTAGTGGCTTCCAACGCAGGGATATTACCCGTCACTATCATGATAGGCAGTTGCCCCGAAAGCGCATCGGTAGAAAATTCCGTAGTTCCCTCGGTGTATATGTTATTGCGGTCATATACGCTCAGAAACTCCTTTACATTTGGCCGATAAAGAATATAATTGTTGAGAATCTGATTGGCCGAGAGAGCCATCGTGTAGAACCTCATGGACTGCAGCGTGATTTCCGCATCCTCGGTAGAACTGATAGTGATAGTCTTCGCCGATAGGAAATTATCATTCACGGCATAACTTGCCGCTCCTGAAAGTATTCCGTTCACATACATATAGACAAGACACTTCTCCGCCGTGCCCTGCTTGCGGTTTACCACAAAGGATAGTCTTACAAGTTCATCCGTTTTATAACGTGTGGAAACCTTGGCGCCCCCGGCAGAGATGAGTGATGCCTCCGAAGCTGTGATAAGAATACCTACACCATTTGCATTTCTTAAATCACAGATAACAGCGTCTATATCCACAACATTCCGTGTCGCGAACTCAAATTCCAGAGTCTTGCCGTTGGTTGTAGAATCCTCCCCTAAAGGAGCGCAGTTGACTGAGATAGACGCACCACCCGAGATAACCAACTCCCCGTCATTCCAACCGCAGGTCGGGAGCCATTGGAAATTCGAGAATTGCGTCCGGTATGTTCCAAACTCCCATACATCCCTATCAGAAGCGGAATTACTTTTACCCATGGCGGACAGTGACAGGAAGAGACCCTGCGTAATCTCCTCGACAGTAGTGGAGGATTTCTCCACATCCATCGCAATCTCATACGTCGTGGTCTCAGTTTCAAGCCGCAGCGTATGCTCTCCGGCAGAAGTAACCACAAGGTTATGCGTAACCTCCTTATCGTTCTGCATCGACAGAGTAGTCTGCAACGCTCCGTCGAGATAAACCCTCAGCGGAGTCGAGCTTGCATAAGTCGGATTAAAGACCGCCAGCTTCAAAGGATATGTCAGATACTGAGTGACTCCGTACAGCTTGAGGGTTTCACCCTCCCCGATGACAGGAGCATTCAGCGGAAACTCCGTCGCCACAGCAATCAGAGGATCCATATTGGAATGGTCATACACCATGAACTCCCTGTACAGCATCCGCGAATAGAACCTCTCCCCATTGATCTCCGTATAGGCCCTGAACTGCAGGGAATGCGTGCCCTGCCTCAAACCCTCGACAGATATATACTTGATGCGCGACGTCTCCGTCTCCGTCACCTCATCCTCCGAAGCCACATAAGGCAGCAGGACACCGTCAAGATACCATTCCAGCCTCTTCGCTCCATAGCCCCCGATAGAGTAGGGCACCTCAATCCGCGCGCCGGCACCCGTCTCCTCGACTACAGCCGCAATGTCAAACTCATCGCTCAGACGCAGGTCCACAACCTGCACCGTCACTCCGACCGTCGTCGCCGCCAGAGTCTGCTGCCCGACAATGCCGATCGTAATATCATTCTGGCCCGTCTCGATATACTTGTCTATGTTGAGGCGCACCCTCGTGCCCCGCCGGTACTTCTGCGTCAGCGTCTTCCGTACCGACCCGCGCTGGAACGTGTACGTGCAGACCACATCCTCACCGACCGACTGGCCCGACTTATTCACCGTGTCAAACGTAAACTCGATATAATTTCCCGTACTCCCCGCCAACAGCGGCACGAACTGTTCCGACAACAACGTGATATGCGCCTCATAATTGAACGGCGCGTCGAAATTCGCCAGAAGCAGATCCTTATTCGCAGCGGGGTCAGCCATATAGAGATCCTTTGCCTCTTCGTCGGCAAATACCATATACCTATTGTTAGACGCGTCATAATGGAATAAGCCCGCCTTTCCGTCGAGACTCTCCCTCAGGAAATCCTGCACGCTCCGGCCCGAAACGCGCAGTCCTCCCGTTGATTCATCCCCTCCCCAGTCAGTATGTTTATCTATCTTGCCGTAATATTTCCTTGCCATGCCTGTTTATTGTAATAGGTTGTTATCAATTGCGCCATGCGTCATCGTTATCCCAGGGCTGATCATTCCGCCAGTATCCCGAGCCGAAACAGCTCCTGATCCCCTCCCAGATAATCCGCCCCTCATGCCATATCGCCTGCACGCGCTTCCCCTCATGCCAAAGCTCCCTCACCTCCTTATTGAAGCTCCAAAGACTCATGCCTCATCCTCCTCATCATCCTCTACCGAAAAATAAAACTTACCCTCCTCCATTTCACCCGCGGCCGCCATCGCCTCAAGCTCCTCCTCGGTTTTCTGCGTGAAAAGCCCGTAAAGATCCGTCATCGCCGCTCCAAGCCCCTCATTGGTGTTAAGGATCATCTGCCTCTGATACTTCAGCTCCTCCTCCTGCGCCTTCAGCTCCTCGCCGTTAGCCTTGATCCCGGCCTCCGCCGTCGTCAGCCGTTCCCCATGCTCAGAGGCACAATCCTGCAAATCCCCGATAAGCTCATCATGATTGGCCAGCGTCTCCTCATGAGAGGCGATACTCGCCCCATGCTCCTTCGTCGTCTGCTCCAGCGTCGAGATATGCGTCGAATGATTCTTCAGCTCCTCGCCGTGGGCCCTGATCCCGGCCTCCGCCGNCGTCAGCCGTTCCCCATGCTCCGAGGCGCAATCCTGNANATCCCCGATAAGCTCATCATGATTGGNCAGCGTCTCCTCATGNNNGGCGATACTCGCCCCATGCTCCTTCGNCGTCTGCTNNAGCGTCGAGATNTGCGNCGAATGATTCTTCAGCTCCTCGCCNTGNGCCCTGATCCCGGCCTCCGCCGNCGTCAGCCGTTCCCCATGCTCNGAGGCNCAATCCTGNANATCCCCGATAAGCTCNTCATGATTGGNCAGCGTCTCCTCATGCTCGTCGAGACGCCCCTGCACATCATCCAGCCACACCCGGAACTCGCCCCCCTTCTCACCCGTCGCCATCCATTCGCAACGCGTCGACGGCGACAGCCCCGCTCTCCCCGTNACCTCGCTCCGCCACACATCAGCCGGAAGCGTATTCCCCACCAGCGCGAACCATCCCGGCATCGGGCGCGGATAAGCGGCTTTAAGTGCCGCCTCCGACGCATACAGACCCTTCAGCGGCCCCTTGATATTCGGCGCGTCCACCCATCCCTTCACCAGCAGGTTATGACCCACCGTCAGCGATCCCCCCACAGAAGCNTTNCCCCCCGCGATAAGATGCCGGCTCACCGNCNNNCTCCCCTCGATANTCNTATTCTCCATAAACCATCTNATAAAAATCCATTAAATCCCGATATCCNCATTCACCCCGCTCCGCCGGTCTCCGGATTCTCGACCCCATATCTCCCCGGTCTGAGTCTCTCCTCCNGATGCTTCCTTACCGTGTCCCGGCTTCAGCCGGNGTTCCCGTCATCCCGAGAGCAGCCCCCGGCTCANCTCAAGCATNGTCCCCGACAATTGGTCNCCCACACTTGCCAGAGCAAGNGACGCCGCCCGATAGACCGCCGCCCGNTANCAACCCTCNGCCACATCGATTCCCCCCGCCGCGTCAATCCGGGGGTAGGGGAGATATGCCGCCTGTGCCANNGTCGCGCTCTCCGAATTGCAGGAGTAGAACTCCAGCACCTTCCCCTCCGCGCGNCTTACGATGGCCACTACAGGCTTCTCCGGATTCCCGCAGATTCCCTTGAAGCGGCTCGATTGCAGAGCATACTGAGGGTCGCTCTCNGNGATNGCCTCNTNNATGGTACGCCGCCAATCGCTCATGCGGAAGGAGATCAGGCGCATGAAGTCGTCAGGCAGAATGATGAAACCCTTGCCTCCGCCGGTCCTGAAAATAGGGGAGTCCCCGAAGTCATGCCCGCTCTCAAGCATGAAGAGCGGGGCCTCGGTCTCCACAAGGCGCACAGNGTCCGCGAGTTTGGCGTATATGATCTCGTCGAGCGACAGCGTGTCCGTGTCCCCCTCCATGATCAGCGGCTCGTCACCACGGTTCATGTCGATGGCCACCTTCACATCCCTCACCATTTCATCTGCCTGTACCGTCATGACCTCAGAGATATTTGAAGACTACCCCCAGAGAGGCCGCCGTCTCGTTGATGATTTCCTCAGTCTTGAGCTTCGTGCGCACTATATCGAAGTTCTCCGCGAGATAATCCTTTGCGGCGTCAAGGTCGGAGACTGAGACTTCCCTCATTTCCGCTCCCTCTTCCTCCTCCTCACCCTCGGATTCCTCATCGGTCTCCGGTTCCTCGGCTTCCACCTCCGGGATTGCCGGCTCCCTTTCGGGATTCGCTCTCTTGTTTGATTTGCCCGGCTGTTTCCTCGCCGTGGCTTTTGTGGGCTTCTTCGCGGCCNGGGCGTTTGATACTTCCGCAAGAGAGAATAGCTTGCCGAATTTATAGTGATGCTCCAAGGCATGCTGTATCTCCTCGTCATCCGTATAATATACGCTTGTGCCGTCCGAGAGGGGAGAGAAAGATATGCGGGTATACCCTCCGTTCGGAAGGGAGACTGAAACACTTATGGTCGTGTTCGCTGAATATTTTTTCATTGCTTCTGNTGATATTATGGGAGCGGAGACCTCTCNGCGGCCGGACAGCCTATAGGTGTCTCCGCTCCCGATTCTCATGTAAAAAAGGGGGGTCTCTTAAGCTGTCACAGGAGCCTGTGCCAGTTTCATGCGGGCATGTGCCTTCGCATAGCGCAGATAGAGGCAGCTTACCTCCTGTATCACTACCGCCTTTGTATTGCGCACACCGGCCTTCTTCATGTCCAGCAGATTGCGTCCCCATGAAACGTGAGTGCTCTTGTTGAGATATTCCGGATCCATCGCGAAGCCGCAGTCTTTCATGCCGTTCACGTCAAACAGCTCATGGTGGATTGCAAGCACCTCCCCGAAGTCGGTGTCCCACGACTTGAATTTCAGATTCCATACCTCGACGGTATCTTTCAGGCGGAACTTCTCGCTCTCTATCTTGGAGAAGGCTGCAAGCATATCGCTTCCGCAGAAAAGGATCTTTCTCTTGTTGCCGATGCCAGTGCCGACGAAAAGCTCCTTGGCGACATCCACGAGATCCTCGTCTGATATGATCGCGCGTTTCTTGTCGGCATCCCAATGGCCCACTTCAAGGTCCTTCCCGGCCATCCACCAGATGCCCCCCGTAAACCATGTGAGCATATTTTCCTTCGTAGTGTGCTTCATCCTGCGCTTCACGCCGAAGAGGAAGGTGTTCTCCATTGCCAGACGCATATCATATATGCCATCCTCCTCAAGGTCGGAAAAATCCCAATTCACCTCCTTCTTCGCAAGCATGTCGAAGGTCGACTGCTCGATCTGAATCATGAAGTTCTGGCAATACTGTTCCTCGGGCATCGGGATATTGTTGAAGCGTCCTGTCTGCACGTCAAGCTCCCCGCAGGCCTTGCCCATTCTCACGAGNGTCGTTCCCGCAGGAATCGCGGGTACACGGTCAGCCTGTTTCGTGGCCGCGTTCCACTCTCCGTTTACCGCATACACCACCGGATTGTTCGATGTGTCGTTCTTGCCGCAGACACAAAGCACAAGGTCGGGCACATTGTCACTGGTCGCGTCATACTGCGCTCCGTTCTCCATATAGACCCCCTTTACGCCCACCACTCGGATCGTATCGTCAAGAGTGAACATGTTCGGGTCGTCAACCACGATGGGGACGCTCGCNCCGNTTGTCTGGCGCGCCACGGCGGTCGTGAGCTGACACTTGATCGGTCGGGTTCCTACACTGTAATACTTCACTTCGAAGCTCTTGCTTGTTTTCGATTTGGCATATCGGCTTATCTGGTCGATAGGCGTGGCCATCGGGCGGATTTTGATGATGCGTTCATCAATCTCCTTCGAGTAGAATTCCGGATCGCCGTCCTCGCGCCCCTGCGTCTCGGTGGCGATACCCCCTGCGCCTCCCGTGCCATCAGCTCCNGAGGCCGTCTTTCCCGCGTCGGGGAGGGTGGATGCCTCGGCNATCATCACCCCCGAAGACGCGCCCGTCACAATGGCGAGCACCGTGANGGCGAACCCGAATAGTANTCTAACTGCGCTGCTTAATGCTGTTTTCATTGNCTGTTGTTGATTGTTTAATTATTAGTGAATATGAAAAATCATTGTCTCCCTGGGTTATCTGCGNGCTATTCGCTTCTCCCCCCCGCGCTCGAAGATGCTGTTCCCCCCGCCGTCATAGCGGTCGAGTGCGCCGAGNTCNCGCTTCGGTCTGGTGTTGGCGCTTCCCCCCTTNCCGTCGAGCGCGACTGTGCCGTCCCCCTTCTTCCCCTTCCGGTANTTCTCCTCTATCTTGCTGTTGCGTCCGAGTACTTCCCCCTCGCGTCGCGCATTCTCTAAGTCTGCGTCATACCCCTGCGCCTTGATGAGCATCTCGAAGGTCTCCGGAGTGAACTTGCCGCATATGAAGTTTGCGCTTATCTCCGCGAGCATCGCCCCGGCCTTGTTCACTGCATCCTCGCTTATGCCGTTTGCCTCNGCCCAATCATCCACCGCCTTGCAGCTTTCGGGGAAGTTCTTCTCATACTGCGCCTCATACTCGTCGCTCTTCGCCAATTTCTCGGCAAACTCCTTGTTCGCCTCCTCGATGGCCTCAAGCCGTGCCGGGTCCTCTATGGCGGCGAGTATCTCCTCTTTGCCGTAGATGCGGATAAGGGAGGCCACCGGGTCCTTCCCATCCTTCCATTCCATCATCAGCCGGGCAGACTTCGGNTTGCTGTGAAACATATCCGAGAAGACCTTCTCCCTGCTCTGACTCTCGGCTATCTTCNTGTCATATTCGTCATAATCATCATTGATCTGGCCGAAAAGAGCCTCGTCATCGTCATAGCTCCTNTCCGGATACTTCGCCCTCATGCGCTCCATGGTCGTGTCGCGCTTGCTCTTAACTGGGTTATTATCAGGCATAATTTTGAGTTTNAGANGTTTGCGGTTTTTTTAGGTGCAAATATAAGCTCAAATTAGCGGCATGATATTATATCTTTTTACTCCCGCATTATTAATTTTGCATCNACCTAAGGCATGGAAAACAATGGCGAAAATCCCCGGAAGCACTCTTGAATATACCCAAGAGCGGATCACAGCCCTCATGGAGGAATACGACCGCTACATCNCGTCATGCGGCTATATCCGCATGTCCGAGGTCTTCGACCATATNGTCAATCAGCCNTGCCGCAGATTCTGGGTCAGCAACATCCGCGCCGCCGTTGTGGTTGCCGGCATGCTGAAAGGCTCCAAGCTCATTGGTATGCGCCCCTCCAAAAGGGAGATGTTTCAAGAAATCTTCCGAAGGGTCTGTGCCCTCAGGGAGGTGCATCCCTCCAAGTCTCTCTTTCAGCTGGTCGCTGANGTCGTGGCTCAGCCCGCCCCAAAATTCTATCTCACTCCGAGTTCTGCAAAGATTATGGTTTATAAAGCGAAGAAGGAATGGTACGCCCGAAAAAGACAAAGAATCCCNAGGCTAAGATTGCCTCACTGCTGACTGCGGTCGNTATCCTGTTGATGTCGTTNACCTACGTTCCCGATTGGTCANCGGTAGGTGTCGCGGAGGGAAGCCCCTTGGCGNCCCGCTTCGTCTATCCCTTTTTTCATGCTTCCCNGCTCCATGCCGTTGTCAACGCTTGGTGCCTCCTCTGCATAGTCTTTCTATACGACGTTTCTGTATCGAGACTGCTGACCGCGTATATTGTGGCTNTGGCGGTGCCGGGTNTTCTGCTGTCGGAAGTGCCGACGGTCGGATTGTCATGTGTCTGCTANTTCCTCCTCGGCACTCTGATATTTCAGGTGAAGCGGAAGCTCTATTTTTTGTTCTCCACGGCTCTCTATATCGCGGTCGGCTTCCTCTTTCCCTCCGTCAATGCTCTCATTCATCTCTACGGCTACCTTGCCGGGCTTCTCGTCGGCTTGCTTAATGCACCCCTGTCATGCTTCCGGATCAAGAGATAAGGAAAGCCGTCTCCTCCATGCTCAAGGAGAATAAGCGCCGCCTCGATGCCATCAATGTGCCGTTCAATCCCGTCTCCGGCTTCGGATCGGTGGGCGAGAGGGTTAAGGTGACGATAAGCGGTTTCCCCATTCNTGTTCAGTGGCTTCCTGTCAAGATGATGTCCGTTCCCTTGGTGCGCAAATTGGCGGAGTGCGGCGATCTCGACAGGTTCATATCCGAGACGATTGCAGAGGACTACACGGATGAAGACCGCCTGAAGGTCATTGACGCTTTCGTCCGTGTCCGTTCCCGCCATGACTTCCCCTTTTGGGCCGCNACTTTCGTCACTATTCAGTCCAAAGAGCCGGGGCAGGGCGAGATACCCTTCAGACTCACACGTCCGCAAAGGCGCTTTGTAGCCAAATTGGAGGAAATGCGCCTTGCCGGCCGTCCTATCCGTCTTGTGCTTCTCAAGGCGCGTCAGTGGGGNGGNTCTACGACTTCGCAGATTTACATGTGTTGGCTTCAGCTCGTTCATAAGGTCTCGCTCAATTCCGCTATTGTCGCGCAGACTAAGAAGACATCNTTCGCNATCAAGGCNATGTATGACCGCGCTTTGAAATATTATCCCCTCGACATGATGTATCCGCAGGGGGCGGCCTTCTCNGANAAAGANCCTAAGATGGTCAATGTCGGCATGACCGGAGACTACAAGCTCATTCCNCAACGCGACTGCACCATCACCATTGCCTCCTACGAAGCCCCCGATGCGCTCCGTGGNGATGCCTACTCGCTCGTCCACTGTTCCGAGGTCGGGCTGTGGGCCCCCACTGAAAANAAGTCCCCGGAGTCCGTTGTGCGCTCCGTATGTTCCGGTGTCCTTCTCCGNCCCTACACTATGATCATCTATGAGTCCACNGCCAACGGCACAGGCAATTTCTTTCAGGAGGAATACGACAACGCTAAGGCTGGCAGGTCTCAGTTCGATGCCCTCTTCATCTCTTGGTTTGATATTGACCTCTATTCCGCCCCCATTCCCGATGATGAGATAGAGGNGTTCNCCGAGTGGCTCTATCTNAATAGGCTCAGCNCNAATGTNTCATCGAAGCGTGAGGAACCCGGCAGGTATCTGTGGTGGCTTTGGGAGCAGGGGGCTACCCTGCAAGGCATAAAGTGGTATATAGGGGAGAGGGCCGGAAAAAACTCCCATGAGGTNATGGCCGCCGANTTTCCTACTGACGATGTTGAGGCNTTCGTCCATTCCGGTGCTAAGGTGTTCGACCGCTACAGGGTCGAGGCGTTGAAGAAGACCTGCAAGCCTCCTAAGTTTATCGGNGATGTCTATGCCGACCGCGATGAGGGGAAGGAGGCGTTCAGCAACGTCCGCTTCGTCGAGGATGCCCAAGGCGAGATGTGGGTCTGGGCCATGCCCGAGATTGACCCCGATGAGATTGTCACAGACCGCTATCTTGTCGTAGTGGACATTGGCGGCCGCTCCCACAAGGCGGATTGGTCTGTCATCGTGGTCTTCGACCGTCTCTTCATGCAGGAGGGCGGAAAGCCTGTGGTCGTTGCCCAATGGTACGGCCACATAGACATCGACCTCCTCGCTTGGAAAGCCGGGCAGATTGCCGCTTTCTACGACAATGCCCTCCTCGTCATCGAGTCCAACACCCTTGAGACCCACGATAAGGAAAGGCAGGTCGATGGCGATCAGTCGCAGTTCGTCCTCAATCAGCTTGGCGGGGTCTATGGCAATCTCTATGCCCGCTCCGCCCCGGAAGACTCCATCATCGAGGGCCGTCCCGTGAAGTATGGATTCCACACCAACATCAGCACAAAGCCGATGGTGATCTCGACTCTCGTCAAGGTAGTCCGCGAGGCTTCCTATGTCGAGCGCGATGAGAGGTGTCTGCACGAGTTCCTCAATTATGAGAAGAGGCAGAACGGCTCCTTTGGCGCCATCAAGGGAAAGCACGATGATTTGCTCATGACACGCGCCATCGGCCTTCACATCTGTTTCTTTGAGATGGAGTTGCCCAGGATTCTCCCCCGAAAGAAGAAAAAGAGCCTTCACCGCCGCCCGGTGTCCGCTGCATCGATTTAACTGAATNATTAAAGACGTTATGAACATTCTCCAACAATTCTTTGCCTTCCTCCGTCTCCGTGAGGCGGTCCGCAAGGCTGATGAGGCATATCGCCTCCACCGCAGGCGTTTCTACGTCCTCCCCGGTGCCGGCCGCTCTCTCGTCGTCATGGACCGCGCCAACTTCCGCATCCTCAGACGCAAGGGCTATATCCCCCCCGGGGCGGTTCTCTCCGATGCCGCCGTTGAGTCATTCTATTTCACTCCCCACGCCGACGGCTCCGGCCGCCTCTCCTGGCCCGACCGCCGCCACAAGGTCCGTCAATACCTCTCTTGGTATCAGAATCGGCTTAAGGAGGCTAAAAAACGTAAGCAGGTAAGCGGAAAAAACTGAGAAATGGATGAAGGGCGAATGATCTCAATGTCATTCGCCCTTTCCTTATGCCGCGTTCCTGCGCCCGGTCATTGCGTTGTATGCCATGTTGACGGCCTTCATGTTCGCGCCTTGCTGTACCTGCGCCATAAGCTCCGGCGGCAGTCCCTCCGGGGTCTCTCCCTGCTCCAACTGCTCCTTTTGGCTCTGTAGGCTCTGAAGCAGATTGTCTGCGAATGGGAAGTCTCCGTGCTCAAGAAGCTGCTCTGTCGAGATCGCCTGTGCCTGCCATAGCTGCATCAGGATGTCGTTCGCCATCTGTCGGTAGGCCGGGGTGGAGGTACTCTCCACAATCGAGAGGTCAAACATCACATCCCGTATCTTCTTCGGGTCATACTCAATCTGCACCCCTGTGCGTCCGACTATGTTGAATATCCGCTTCGTGTCATAGAACTGCTGTATGTTCTTCACATCCTTGTATGCCCCCGCTCTCACGAAAGAGGAGAAGGACTCAAGAATATCCAGAAGCGATAATGTGGCGTTCTGCGTCTCTTGGTTGTATTTCGCCGCGCTCGTCCCCGCATACCCCGGCTTCCCTTGCAGTGCGCCGTTCACTCCCGATATCTCCTCGAAAAATTTCAGCTGAAGGTTCAGTAGCTCCGTTATTCCGATGTTCGTGCAGTTCTGCGCCAGCTGCTGCGGTATCGGCACTGCCGGCTTGGGCTTGAAGAAGATCACGCCGTCCGCCCGGCTCCACTCCTCCGCTATATCCTCCATGCTCATCCCCTCCGGCTCGCACCCTTCCGGAAACATCAGGACGCCCTTCGCCGAGCTCTTCATTATCCAGTCATACATCGTTATCAGTCGGTTNGTGTATCGCTGTTGGTCTATCACGTCTGCGACGAATGAATGTATCTCTCCGTCTATGAAAGGATAAGCCTTGAAGACGTAGGGGTGGCTCTTGTGTTCGTAGGGTGTCTCTCCCTCCCTCAATACATCCCCGAATGGGCTGAGATAGTAGAAATACCAATAGTTGTCCATGAACCATGTTGCCTGTATCAGCGGTATCTCCTCCTCCGGCATTCCGAGGCTCAGACCCCGCTCTATTCGCTCCCGGTTAGGCTGCGCCNCCATCTCCTCATAATCCTCCTCATCTATCTTGAAGACATCCCCGTTGTTGTAGTCATGGCAGCGGTAGCGCGGCTTCANCTCCTTGCGCCACACCTCTATCACCCTGCATCGCGTNGGGTCGGCNGTGAAGAGGAAGTCGAGGTTNTCCANGCGGCTGTAGCCGAACTGCTCCCCGTATGTCCTCAATGCCCTTCTGCTGTGCGCTGCCGAATATATCTCCTTGAAGCGCCTCACGTCCTCCGCGCTCTCCGCGAAGCTCCCGCAGAGGCTGTTGAAACTCACGTCATGCACCTCGCCCACCATGCTCACGTCCCATCCCCGGAAGTCCTTCATGTTGGAGTCGATGAAGAAATTGTTCGGGTTCACATAGTCGGTCCAGCAGTCGAGGCAGTCGTTCCGCCAGCCATACCATTTCCTGTGTACTGCCAATCCGCTGATAAGGTATTCCTCCATAGTCCGCGCGTTCAGCTCCTGCATCTCGTTGAGCGTCATGTTGTATTGGAGCACCGTGCTCATCGTCTCCCCGAGCTTCTGCTCCTCCCGGTCGCGCGCCACGCAGGTAGGCTCTTTCGACTGACTGCGGTACACTCCGAGGAATTGCTTCACGAGCCTGTGGATATGGTTGTTCACCAATGGTATGTTCCCCTGCTCCTTGATGTAGTCCTCCTCCCTCATCNGCTTCCCGTTCACGCANATCACATCGCTCCATTGGTCGCCNAAGGCNTATTTCTTGTTGCGCTCCCTCTCCCTCCGGAAGCGCTCCATGTTCGTCCAATACCCCTGTGCCTCCATNAGNATCTCGAATGTCCTCCGGTTNCCCCCTCCCGACTCCCGGGCTTTGCTNTNCGCNANGCTGTCCATCTCCTCATCCCTNTTCGGGCGGACGCGGCTCATGCGTAATAGTCTCTTGTTTTTCGTTGCTGCCATAGCGCCTGTAGGTTTTTATCTGTTTATGAGCGACGCAAAGATACGTTATCCTTGCGTCACTCCTCTGTTATCTGTTTACTTGCCGACTTCATGTAGGCAATCCACAAGTTCCCTCATCGANGCGAAAAGCTCGTCCTGTAGCTCCCTTTTCGCTTCCGGGTCGGTCTCCTCCTTTATCTCCTCTCGGATAGCGTTGATGTCAGGCTCAAACNCCTTGAATATCTCATAGCGNAGATACTCATTGGAGTTGTAGAGGAAATCAACCTTTTCAGCATAGGCTAAGATGCCTCCCTCTGCAGNGTTCTCATATTTCTTTTTGAGGCGGTCTGTCTCTTCAGCTTCAGCCTTATACTTGAAATACTCGTTTTGCAGTTTCCGGTTCGCCGTGCGCTCATCCCCGCTCTTGACCACTCTGTTGAGCAGCGGGGTGTTGCGCCACTCGAAATCCCGGTCTCCGAAAGCTGTCTCCCCGCTCTTTTTTATTTTCATGGGGAAANTCATCATCCCTCCGAAAGTGCCGTTGAGGAGATACTCGAGTTTCGCAGGGTTGATGTCGATTGNCCCTTTCTTGTAGTCGTCCCCCCCTGTTGTCTCGTTGAGCCATTTGGCAAAGCCTGCGAGATGTTGGTCTGCGCTCTGATAGGCCTTTGTCCATTCCGGATCGTTCTTGTTGAATGGAGTNTCCTTATAGACNGGCAGTCCCGTCCACCCCTTGTTCATGACGTATGCCTCCGTCATGGGCTTGAACGCGCTCGGTATGAAAGGCGCGATGCCNCCCCCTCCCTCAAGCATGTCGAGAGGCAGGATTTGGCTCACTTGCGATGCCATCTGTCGCGCAAGCTCCGGAGTCGAGTATCTCTCGTTTCCGCTGATCACTCCTGTCGAAAGCTCCCCCATGCCGTAGATTGCCCTGTACTCGATGGGAAGGGGAATGGTTATCCACTGTTCCCCCGCCTTGAAGCAGATGTTGCTGCGGCGCACATACTCCGGAAGATTGTAGTAGGCGTTCTTGTCGTCATCGTCTCCGTCACCCCCTCCGAAAAGCTGCGCGAGAAGGGGTATGACAGAGCCGAGGGCGAAGAGTGCCGCCGCTCCTGTGAGGGCTTTCTTCGGATTCCGCACTCCCGCGCGTCCGAAGTTTGTCATGCCCTGTACTCCGGCGTTCCAGAAGACATAGGCGATTCTTCCCCCTCCGCCGAGGTAAGAGCCGACTTTGCCTAATGTGGTCTGCCCGGTGGCGTTCACGAATTTGCCCCCGCTTCCTTTCTTGTTGAAGTTCACGCTTATCTCCTTGGCGTCATATATGCTTCNGTCGAGCGGACGCCCCATNTCGCGTGAGGTGAGGAANGCGGCGAAGCGGGCGCAGTTCTCGGCGCNTCGGTTCAGCAGGTCGAGCTGATTGCCGAGTGCCGCCCACGCCTTGCGCCCCNGGCTTCCCTGTTTCCTNAGNTCTGCGGCGATNGTNCGCTTGTGTCCCTCGATGTCCTTNACNGACGTGTAGCCNGTCTCCCCTCCGTTNAGCATGAANTCCNTGAACATTCTTTCAAGATANTNGCCGTNNCTNAGNNTTCCNTTTTCCCACTTTGCGCAGNAGGNNNCNNAGNCGTNNNGGGATTNNCNCTNCCGAAAAAATTCTTATGGAAGCGCAGGGCATACCGGGGATTCTCCTTTACCCATGTCATGNNGTTGGAGTAGAGCATATCGCGGAGGAAGTTNCTCATCACGAAGTCCGGGTTTCTTGTCGTGTAGAATGCNCTTAGNTTNCGGTTNATGTATTCACCCGCTTTCAGCATGTTCCCTATGATGCCCCCGACTTCCACATTNGGGTTGGTCANTCCGTTCAGTGCCTGNGCTGCCCTCGGATTGCCGTTGATGGTCATGACGTAGGTGTGGCCGTTGCGCTTCACNAGCACNTGATGCTCGTTGATGTTTCCGCGCACTACCTTATATGGGATATTCCGCGCGTCCCGNCCNCTCTTGTATTTNTNNGGNTCCTTGNCGCNCGTAGCTNNTTCCATCTTNNCCTCGAATNNGGCNAGTNTCGCTNTNNATCNC
>JAAVBX010000003.1:42000-205343 GCA_014802625.1 bacterium
GTCATGTCCGGCNNCANGTCTGCGAANACAGGCTCCCACTCNTCCGTTGCATCGTTGTGNTGNAGCCANAGNTNNTTNACGCTCACNAGNTCNCTCGGATTCCCNTGCACGAAGTTNAGNAANCNCTGCTTCATGACGTTGCGGTTTCCCTGTCTTATGGCNTCGTCNGCCATCATCGCTATGGTGGCTATCGGATCGTCAGCCTTGCTCTNGCGNCCNTCNGCNNTCTTGAAGACATTCCCCATGAGCGGNCCATCCTTGCTTGTNAGATAGCCGTACACCTCATCGCTNGTGGTCTCNTCCCANCCNCGGAGNGGAATGTAGNNGTCATACATNCCGAGCNNCNTGNNNTAGGTNTCCTCGCTGATCAGTCCCGTGAGGTATATCTTTTCAAGAGTGGCTGAGGTGGCGCGTTTCGTNTTGTCCCAAAGTTCGCTGACCTGTGCGGCGTCATGGTCCTTCTCGTAATCCTCCACCATCTTCTGGGCCTTTGCCTCTGCCGCGCTCCAATCCGCCTCTCCTGTAAGTCCGCACAGTCCGGCGAAGTCTCGGTCGGTTTCCTCCCCGGCGGCTGCCGCTTCATTGCGCATATACTCGTTTCTCTCGAGTCCATGCTTGGCCATCATGTAGTCGGTCAGTATCCTCCGCTCTGCCGCATCGCTTCCGCACAGGTCATGCACGCTCTTTAGAAGAGGTTTCATGTATGCGGTGAAGTATTGCTGCTGCTCCCCGTTGTTCGCGCTGCTCATCCGGTTCTCATAGAGATAGGCGTTTTCATAACCGGCAACATCCTCTATCCGGAAATCCCTACCTTTTCTCTTGTCTCCCTCAGTCAGAATCGCCTCGTATAGTTTCTTCAGTCCAAGCATGGAGTCCTGCGTAGCCTCCCTGAACTGATAGCTCCCTCTGGCTACCATATCCTCATAGATATGCGCCACAGTCTTTCGGTCTCTAACCGTGAAGTCCCCGTCACGGAAACGAAGCTCACTCTCTGCTTCCTCGGTTGTCTGCTGTTCTGTCTCTGCAAATTCCCCGACACCAAGCTCATACTCCTTCGCTACACGTGCGGCCTGACCCAATATTCCCCTGAACCGATCTGGCTGCCGAAGATTCTCATAGCTCATCCACAGCACATACCGTAGCTCGTTGTCGCTTATCTTCACGTTGCCGCTGAATCCGCATGAACGCAGGAAGTCCATGAAGAGACCCTTCAGTTTCTGCCACCACCCGGACTTGACATCCTTGAAGCTGCCGTCCTCGGCGAGTCCCGCCATATATTCCTCTGTTGCGGTCCGGCGGTTCCAGCCATTCTGCGTGGCAAGCAGGTCGATCCGCTCCTTGACATCATTGTCGGCGTTGGCATACACAGCGTCAAGGAATGCGTCAAACTTATCCCCGAAGAGGTCCCTCAGTCCCTTGTGCGCTACCATCTCATGCAGCAGCGTGGCCTCTACGTCAGCGATGGAGGAGTGGTTACCGAGCACAATGACGATTTTTCCTGTCCGGGGGTCAAACCATCCCTTTGCCGTCCGCTTCTTCCCTTCAAGTCCCGAAGCATCCTCCATTATCTCTACCTCTATGCCACACGGCTCGGTAAGCGATCGCACCTTCTCGCGCATGGCATCGCGCCGGCGCTCTGACTCAGCCTTTCGACGCTCCAGCCATCTGCGCGCCCATCCCCAAGGGCGACGCCAAAGACTCTCCTCATCCACATTTTCCACATCCACGCCCCGCTCACGCATCTTTCCTTCACTACTATCAAGCAATTTTACCCCTGGATCGTAGGATTTCTCAACATTTTTCAGTAAATTTGTAGTCCCATGTGTTAGCCGGCCCTGGTAGCCGGAGGCCGTGGGCTCCATTACAGAGCTGTTATCTTCGGGTAGCAGCTCTATTTCTGTTACCTCATAACTGTGTGGAATGATCGGATCTCCATGAATCTTAGATTCCTTTATAGTAGTTTTAATTCGATACATGCCTCCATTTATCCTCACCACTCCATAAAAACGATGCACCAGTGCGTCAGGATTATATCCGTTCTCCGGGCTACGTTTCCCGTCAAACCCTTTAAGATAGTCTGGATGTACCTCTGCCTCCACGCTTTCACTGATAACCTCCGGAAGTGCCTTCAATACCGAAAGATGCACCCCAAGGTTATCACTCTTTTCTATCGCCGACGAACTCAGGTATTTGTCTATCGTCCGCCTGCTTATCTCATACTCTATATTATTCCCTTCACTGTCAGTCAGCGTATGAGTACCTGCCAAATTCTCCTTTGCCCATGCCTTCGCCTCATTGATAGGACGTGCCCCCTCGAAGTCATGACGCTCCAATCCTACAACCCTGATCTCCCTCTCCGCAAGATCAGGAGTAACAATACCTTTCTCCGCCACAGCTCGGTCCCGCATACTATCAAAATCTTCGGATGATTCAGCAAAACGGAATCGTAGTCCATCTTTATCTGAAGCATTGTGCTTAGAGTGCTGGTCCGATACCTCCGTCAGTTTCGATTCCTCCAGCACTGTAAGATTGAACGGCTCCCGGCTCAGCATATCCACGACTTTCGCAAGATTCTCCGGCACAACATATCCNACCATGTTATTACCCTTGGTGACAAAGTTCTTGCCGTCAACGAGTTTTAGTAGAGCGGGGTTCATGGTGTATATGCCNCCCCTTTGCTTCGATTTTGGTACGCGCAATTCATAATCGCCGCGATGCTCCCAGCCGAAAGAAACTTTCTCTATCTGAACATCGCCGTTTTCACTTACTATTGTCTTNCCGTCCTGTATCTGTTTCAGGCGTGAGCGTAATGGCACACTGCTGCGGAGATCCGTTGGCTTGAAGTTCTCGCTCATGAGAATGCCCTGACGCGTGTTGCCATCTTTGGTGGAGAAGCTGATGAGGTTGCCTTTTGTCTTTTCTCCTTTCTCAGTGTCAACAAGGGCCTGTAATAGATTGCCTGTGATGATGTGTCGAGTCTGTCGTGTCTGAGTAGGGACTTTGCTGTCCCAGTTCTCCATGGAGATGGCATTGATTTCTCGCGGAGAATATCGGATAGCTGTATCNGTGCAACGTATGATGGTGTCGATTGCCTTGTCGCTCAATGCAAGCTCCACTTTTCTTCTGCCGTCAAGAGTGGCGAATATGGCGGTCGATGAACCGAGGGTATAGCTCTTATTGAACTTGAAGCCGACAAATGTGCCGAAAGTCTGAGTGAACATATCGGAGGTAGCCTGTTTCAAGTCCTGCGGAACTACATAGATGTGGCCGGCTCTCAGGCTGCTGAGAAGATGTTTTATGCGGTCACTGACGGCATTGATTTCCTCTCGCCGTCTATACTGTTTTGCATCCTCCTTGTCCTGTGCTTCTTTGGCCACTACATCCGCAAGAGCCTCGATCTCTCGGTCGCTGAATGTATTCTGCCCTTTGGCTCGTGCCTTGATAGCATCTTTGACAGCTTTCTCTCTTGCTTTGGCAACCCGTTTTGCTCCGGCTTCCTTCATCTTCTCAATAGCTTCCCTGGCCTTGGTGCCAAAGAAAGCATTGACTTCAGCAATCATATTATCGGCATATCGGCCCCAATTGATTTCACCATCCTTCATGCCGTAACGCGTCTGGTCATACTCGGTAGCGGTAGCTACCTTATCTCCCATGAGCTTACGGGTCATCTCCTTGATCTCCGCTCGCTTCATAGGCTTTTTAAGCACATCGACTTCTACTTCTTCAACATAAGTATTGTCGGCGAAAGCGTTGCCGCTGCCGGGGTTTTCTCCCTTATGCCATATCTGCTTGCTCTTGGTCTCGGCTCTCAATGGCATGGTGGTGATTTCAAGGTCATTCTCTCCTGCATCGTCAAGAAGCTGTATCTTCACTTTGTATGCCTCTGTAATCTCCTTGAAGATTTCGTCCTGTTCCTCCACAGAAAGGAAGGCAAGATAACGCGAGATTTTTCCTGCGCAGTCTGATTTCTGAGAGGTGTCCTCTTTGTCGGAGTTGCGGGCTGATTCATCGTCTTTCTTGTCGGACAGCATCTTAAGCGGGTCTCCAAGACGTTCCGAAAGTTCCGGATGCTCCTTCATGTATTCCCACACCACTTCATCGCCGTACTTGTTGAGGTAATCGACAATCTCCATTTCATTAAACTTCGACTTCTGTGATGATGTGGTGTTAGCGTCAAGGCTTTTCAGCTTAGCCTTGAACATCATCTGTATTCTCTGTTCAGCAGGAATGGTTGACATAATATATTCGTATCGCCCACGCACTACCTGTCCGCTTCGGTCGATACGTCCTCGCATCTGAACCTCATCATTGATGTCGCTTTGGAATTGGGCGAACACCATGACACGCTGACGCTGATCCTCAAACTTGCTTGAGGCATGAAGGGAAATGCCTGTCGAGCCGGATTTGTTGATCATGAGCACGTCGAGTTTTCCTGCATTGAAGTCGCGCATGGCGGCCTTCTTATCGCGGTCTTTCCTGCCCTCTACTATGTAGCGCCCGTCTTCGGTGCGGTTGAGCTGAGTGGTGCGCCCGGTTATCTCGGCTACACTGTATCCGGCCTCCTCTATCTTCATGCGTATTGCGTCCATAGGGGAGATGGGGAGATCTGCGCTGAGGTTCATGATTTTTTCCTTGATGGCGTTATAGGCCGCCTGTCCTTCCGGCGATAGTTGGCTGAGTGGAATTTGACCTCCCTCGCTGTTTTGGTCTGCATCGTTCTCGGTGTATCTCATGACTCCATCGAGTGCCCTCATTAAAGTGAGGGAGAAGTTTGGTACTTCATCCATGGCCACGCCTTTCGGTGCTGAGGCGAGAAATCCCTCCATCGTATTGGTGAAGCTGATCACAGGCTTGAAGCCGTTGCGGAGGTTTTCTATTACCCGGTCTGCCACTGCATCGACTTTCAGCGTGAAGAGAAGCTGATTGACGAGATTATACATCTTGGAGGCAAAAGGAGTGTTCCTCACTCCAAGGTCTTTTGTCCCCTGTGTCTGTCCTACTGTCGCGCCCTGCTCTGCAGCAGCCTCATTCATTCCGTCAATGATGGGTTTGACATATTCGTTTTGGAAGTTCCGGATTCCGTTGAAAATATCGGCCACTTCATTAAACTGCGCCCTCTGCTTTCTATCCGTCTCTTCCTCTACGCTGAGCCAATCTATCGTCACTCCCTCAAAGCTTCGCTCACGCCGTATCATCTGGCCGGATTCCACCAATTGCTTGGACATGATCTCCTGTAAGGTCACGCCTCCTTTAGCGATGGCCTCTATCAATTCGTTGGCCTTTACTCCGGCTTCCGATATTGCCGTGCGCTGTGCATAGATGGGCATGTTATCGGCTCGCTTTGCGAAGGTGGCGGAAAGGAAGGTAACGCCGTATGCTCCGGAGGTAAGCATCTGCATATATCGTCCGCAACCGCTGTCACCCCCTACGGTGTGACTCTCGTCAAGTATGGCGATATTGCCATGGCCGGGAGCTGTACCCATAGCGAGTCGGGCAAGTGCGTCGCGTCTTGCCTGTCCGTTATAGTCGGCGGTGGTATAGCCTTTACTCTTCTTCGGAAGTTTTCGGGGTTCGGTATTCCATGTGCCATCTTCGTTTTGCGTGTAATCGGCTGTGCCGTTCTTGATTTGGTCGTAGGTAGTCAGCACATAGTCATACTCCTTCGGAAGTTTGCCGTTATGCATGATGTAGTCGAAGACACGTTCCTGTTCCTTTTTGGAAGGCAGTCTGTGGACTACATTGCCGTCGGCATCTACGATATTCGCGTCTTTGGGATTGGAGGCAATGATGAACGGACGGAGTTCACTGCTGCCGATGTCCGCGAGGTCGCGGTAGTTGTCAGTGAATAGGGTCGGTTTCTGAGTGAAGTAAATCGGACATTTGCCTTGCCTTACTCCATAACGGATTAGGGCTGCTCCCTGTCTTCCCTTGCCTACGCCTGTCATATCGCCGATGATGAAGGCGTTGCCCTTGTTCATCTGATGTATGGCGAGGGCTACGCTGTCTATCTGCTCGGCTGCAAGGTAGCCGTATAGCTCTTCCTTACTCGAATAGCCAAGTTCATCTACAAGGAATTGGTCAACGTCTCCGATCTCGGCAAGGCTTCTCTGCAATACCTCCGCCTGTGCCGCAGGTACGACAGACAGTAATGTGAAGCCGTTGTCGCTTTGGTTAGGGTAGGGGACTTTCTCGGTTGTGAGGTCCGCCTTTACTGCCAGTCGCTCTCCGCCGCCGTTAGGTCGAGAAGGAGTTGCGTCACGTCCGTTGCCTCCACTTCCTCCTCCGTCATTCTGTACGCCTCCGTTTCCGTCGCTTCCGGACGTTGCGGGTTTTGGTCTCTGAACATCGTCAGTGCCTCCTGCATTTCCTCCGTTTCCATTATCCACTCCAACAGGTCTGCTGGGCTTATTCCCCGGTGCAGGTTGCTCGATATGGGACCCGGATGCACTTCCGCTTCCATTGCCTGTTGTGCCGGGTCGTTGCCCTGCTCCTTTGTCCGGCCGATTGCTTCCGCTACGAACAGGCGCACTCTCTCCTCCGTCAGCGGATCGCCCGCCCTCCGGCTTTTCATCGGCAGGCTTATGCCCCATTTGGAAAACTTGCTGTATATCATCTTCTACTCGTTTGTAAAGTTCATCGAATGTTGTTACCTGTTCGGCGCGGGCTTTCGACTTCACAGGGGGATAGACGCGCGAAAACTCCCCAGGCTTCCTTCCGTTTATCAGTATCATGCGCACGTCATATCCCGTGCCGTTTCTCGCATAAAGAGCCTTGCCGCTTATATTGATAACATCTACTACGTTATAGTGGCTGTAAAGATAGCCGAAAAATGCCGCATCTTTCGGATTCATCGACCCGTTTGTGCGGTAGCTTGTGTTCCCTCCTATGATTATGGCGGCTCGCCCTTCGTCTTTCATGGAGTCGAGGGCGTTGATGGCCATCTGTCCCTCAAGGGAGGAGATCCTGAATACTCCGTCATATACCTTTTCGGTCACGCTTCCGAATGGAGGATTGGTAAGCACACCATCCACCTTTTCCCCCTCGAAAGGCAGGAGTCCGTTCTGTGCCGTCACTTTGCCGTAGCCGAGGGTGCGCAGATTTTCAAGCCTGCGCTCGTCTATGTCGTTCACATGGACGGTGGCGGGATCGAACATGATTGTCAGCGCGCCGTTTCCTGCGCTCGGTTCAAGCACGCTCTTTATGTCCCCTTTGGCATTGACAAACTGACCCATGACGTAGCCGAAAGGCGTAGGGGTGCTGTATTGCTGTTTGATCAGTCTCTCGCTGTCCCTCGCGTTGAGGCTCGGCTGCATGTTGTAATAGGCTACAACGCGGTCATAGCCCTTTCGTGGGTCGGCTTGATTGGCCTTGGCAGCCGTGCGAGTCAGTATCGTCATGGCTCGCTCTACAAACTCCTGCAAGTCGGTTGCCGATATGTCAGCAAGAAGAGGGTAGTTCTCAAGCATCCCCCTTATGTCGCGCATGGTCAGTGCCCCCCTGTCATCGCCACGCTCCTTCATGTCGGTGCGCTTCATGATCTCAATGACAATATCATCCACCAAGTCGCGCTCCTCTCTGCGACGCTCTTGATAGTCCGCTGAGTCTCCCGAAAGCTCCGCCTCCGGCTTTGGTTCGGGTGCGGTGGTCTCCTCGATCACGTCATTGATTATCTGCTCTTCCTCCTCCCCGAAGAGGTCAAGCTGTCCGGTGGTTGGCTTCTGTCCGGTGGGCTTAGGTTTGGAGGGCTTCTTCTTGCCCGGACTTGTGGGCTTATCGTCTACAGGGGGGTAGACACCAGGGATGAAATCCCCCTCCGTTACTTCGATCTCCGTCCCTCCTTCGTTGATGGTCTGTGTGGTGGTGCCGTCCGGATTCTGCCTTATCGTCTCCTTGATGGTGCCGACGGTTTCTTCAAGATGCTGCCGGCTCGCTTCCTCCGCCACTACATTCTCCGCCACTGCCATTGCATCCACATCGGCTTTGTCGAAGTTCGCTGTGTCAAACCTCATCACTTCGTCAAAAGGTGTAAGCTCACCCGCCCATTCGCTTGAGATCACCTCATCGGTCGAGCGTGTGAAGTTGTAGAGTGCCTTGAGGTGGGGGCGGATCGCGTCGCCGAGTTCCTCTACCATGGCGGCGGCATATTCGGCAAATTTCCTCACGCCGTGCTTCATCATCAGATAGCTCATCTTTCCTCCCGCATAGAGTAGCTCCGGAGGGAAACCCATGTTGAGCTGTCCGAGTCCGTTGCGCAGAATATTTCTCAGTCGCTCGAATTCCTCCGCGTCTTCATCATCCACCCACTTACTCTTTGGCTTCTCCGGCTTTTTCTCGCTTGCTTTACGCTCATCGATATACTGTCTCAGGCCGTTGGCGATCTTATCCATGCCGAAGCTCTTAGCCATTTTCCCATTCGATTTTGGCAAAAGGTCGGCAAGCATCTTTTCAAGTTCTGCAATGCTCTTGTCATGCCAGTGTGCAGGCACATCAAACGATGCGGTTGTGGCGGATTCATCTTTGGCATGTGTCTCCTTTCCCTTCCGAATATCCTCCAATGACAGAGGCGCATCCTCCTGTTGGTTGGCCGCATTCTCCTCGGCTATGGCATTGAGGATTTTCCCTGCCCGGTTGTAGCCGAGCTTGAAATATCGCATGACTGCGCTCCGTGAGGCTTCATTCGGCTCCAATCCCTTCATGCCCAGCCACTGCCTAACCTCATCGAGAAGCTTATCCTTTTCTGTCTGAAGCTCATCCGTTCCCGCGCGAAGCTCGTCGGTGCCCGCGGCTTCGCCGCGCTCCACTCCCGCAGTTGGCTTGTCGGCCTGCTTGATGTCCTCACGGCTCAGCGGCTGTGCATCCGCCACGGCCTCCGGATTATCGAGCATTCTGGCAAGTCCCTTGGCCGCCTCCTCGCTTCTCATCATGTAGCCTCCCTCCTTGCGGTCATACCATCCGCGTGAGGTCTTTTTCCCCTCGGCAAGAGGTTCGCGTATGTATGTGTCGAGTGCGGCCTTCTCCTCATCGCTGAGATCGCGGTCAAATTTAACAACCCATACAGGTGTCTTTTTCTTCTTGCCCTGATATTCTGTCGGCGTGATTGTATAATCCAGCCCGTCCAAGTCATTATCCTCGATAGGAAGGATCGCTGAATTGTCAAATACTATCACCTCATTGGGTAGCGCCCCGTCCTCGCGCATTGCCTTGCTCGCATAGTTGATGATGCCGTCATGCCCTTTGGCTTTCAGTCCAGCCGTGAACTCCGCGGCCTCTTCCGGCGTGAAGTGGGCCACCCCTAAGGTATAATAGGGATTCTGGAGACGGATATTGGCCGGGAAGATTCTCCCTTTTCTATTCCCGGCATCTGCGGCATAGTCCTGTGCGACTGAAAATTCAGGTGTAAAGGAAACCCCATCGCCGTTATATCGTGCCGGTGCCTCTTCTCCCATGCGCGTGTGCCCCGGTTCAAGTTGCGAAACGCTTGTCACACTCTTGTTGGGTGTGCCGTGATAGAGGGTGAGCGGTTTGCCGTCGCCGTCGGTCACGATTCCCTCATTGTTGATGTTGGTGCGCGTCTGGTCCACATCTTCGGTTATCGCCTTGACGCTCTTGTAGTCGGCAAAGGGCTTGGTCTTGCGCTTTGACGAATCAATCCATCTCTCGAAGTCCTCAAGATTAACCTCCGTGCATTCAAGTCTGCGCCCTTTCTCCCATCCATCCTCATAGTTGGAGAGATAAGCCTCAAACGCCTCATCCCGGTCATTGAAGCCAAGCATCACCTTATGCTCGTCGAAACTTCCGTCAGGCTTGTACTGGTCCACGACAAACACCTTCCTGCCGTTCCATCCGTCAATGTCGGAAGACAGGAAGACATCAATGTGGTCACCATCCACGCTTTCTGTCCCCCGGATATAGCCGTAGGTATGGGTCATGGTCGTTTCCCACATCTTGCCGTCCGCGTCAGTGCCGCTGCGCTTAGAGCCTGCGGGATTCTCGATCGTCACGTCAAATGTCCCCACCTGCACATGACCCTTCCGATAATTCCCCGCTCTCTTCTGAGCCTCGGTAGGGTTGGTATTCACATCTGCCTCCGCTTCCTCGATCTTCTGTCCGAGAGTGGGCTTGTTGTCGATATGGTTGAAGACTTCGCGGAGATCGCTGAAGCTCCGGCCGTCATACTCATAGGTCGAGCCTCTGTATTCCCCGTTGGCTTTGGGAGCGTCCACCTGTATGACGTTGTGCTTGCCGTCTATGACGATGGTGCGCTTATGGGTTGGGTACTTGCTGTCCCCCTCGTCCCAATCATCTTCCTGTATGTCCATGCGCTCAAGCATGGATTCTTCCTCGGCTATGGTGGCGGCTTCCTGTTCCTCCGGGGTCTGCGTCTCTGTTGAGGCGGTTTCCTGCTTTATTGGCAACGCTACGTCATGCTGCCACTTGTCGAGCATGATCTTCACAAGATTGTGCATGAAGCGGCCACCCTTTGCGCCGTTCAGAGTGCCTATGAAGGCTGGTCTGCCGTCCCAAAGGGTGGTGTGCCCGGTCAGCTTCACCACATCGCCGTTACTGTGTGTGAACGTATGTCCGCAGATGGCCTTTATCTCTTCCTCGGTGAAGAGGGAGTCTTCCGAAGTTGTGTAAGTAGGGGAGGAGGCTACATCGTTCCCTTCTCCGCTATCATTTGAAGCTCCTGCTCCACTGTCGGCAATCCGTCCTCCCTCCGGCTCTCGTTCTCCGTTTTCAGCATGTCCATCGCTTCCGGGTTCCCCTGCTTCGCCCTGCGGACTATCGAGGTCCATAGCATCGCTTCCATTGTCTCCATTGTCTTTTTGTTTTATTGGTTCATATTCTAAGTCAAGTACCCTCTTGATCGCCTCTACAAGAGGCTTCGGTGTCTTGTCGGCCTCCTCGAAGAGGGTGTCCTGCGCCGTCCCCTGCACTGTGTCATAGAGGTCGTTGAATGTCTGTTGGATGAATCTCTGCGACCCTCCCTTGTATATGGCTGCCAACACGAGTGCAAAGTTACTGAATTTTTCGGAAGGTAGGTAGGGTTCGCCCGTCACATCATCCATCGCATACTGACGTTTCCACGATTCCATTGCCCCTGTCGCGTCCTTTATGTTGGAGGCTGAGGCGAATGTGTCATAATACATCATGTCCGTATAGGCCATGATGCTCTGCTGAATTTCCTCCACCATGCGGTCTGCCCGGCTGCTGTCGTAGTCGCGGAAGGCGGTGGCGAGTATCGCCCGCTGTGCCTTGGCCGGAAGATTGTTGAACATCTCCTCCAGCCTCGTGCTTCCCCCTGTGAAGATGCTCTGATAGAGTATACCCTTGAGGTCGTTTGCAGCCCCACCGGTGAGGTGACCCTTGCTGTCGAAAGCGCTCGCATATTGGGTGTCGCTGATGAAACCACGCTGTGCCATCCATTTGAGTGCGTCCACTCCGTTGGAGTCCACAAGCTGGGAGAGTGAGGCTTCATCATCGGAAGAGCGCAGGAGAATATTGGCGAAGTTCCTGATTTTCGCCCCCATCTTCTTCACTGCGTTCTTGGGCTTGATGCGCTCCGTGCCTCCGCTCTCGGTGTCCTGCGCTACGAATTGGCCGAGACGTATCGCCTCATCGTCTTCCACGTCAAGCATATTGACGAGTACAGGCCTCTCCATGCTCTCTACCAGCTCCGCACTCAGTCCGAAGTCTGCCGCATGGTCAATGAGGTATTGCCTGTACCTCGCCGCTTGCTCCGGATTGCTCTCATACATGAGCCGGAGGGCGGCGGCACGGCTGTTCCCCTGTATGGTCTCGCCCCTGCTGTTGACGGTGGGTGCGCCCGTGTAGGCCGTCACGCTCGATGTGATCTCTTCCGGTCTGATGTTGGAGGCAATCTTTCGGGCGGCTTCGCGGCTCGGTGCATCTGTGCGCTCCTTCGGCTGTGCTTCGTCAAGGAAATGGCGCGGATTTCTCATCCCGTCTATATGGCTCGGCTGTAAGGAAGATACGTCTATGAGGGCGGCTTTCCCCTTCGGTAGTTCGCTCTCGCCAAACTTCACCTCTACGTCCTTGCCGGATATGGAGGTCAAAGGTTCTTGCCTATCCACCTTTTCGGGTCCGAAACGGCGGTAGCCTCTCGCCCTTGCGTCCTGTGGCGTGTCGTGGCTCCAATCCGGCACTCCGTTCAAGGCTTCACGCTCCCGTCGCTCTGCCGCCTCGCGCTCGACTCTTTCACGCTCTGCCTGCGCCCTGCGCTCTTCGGCATGGCGGCGTGCCTCCTCCGCTCTCTTGGAGTCCTCCTCGGCTTGCCGTCTCTGCTTGGTGGTGGCCATGCGCTTCCAATGCTCGATGCTCCTGCGTATGTCATCCATCGCCTGCTTCTTGTCCTTCTCGGCCTTTATCTTCTCCCTCGTGGAGAGTCCGGCCTTCGGCTTCTGTTTGTCAAGCTTTTTCAGCGCGTCCTCGCGCTCGGCTATCTCCTGCGCTATGACGTTCTGCGCTATCTGCTCGTCCTCCGTCTCCTCCAGAAGTCCGTCCCATGCGAGATCGGCATCCACCTGCTCGTAGATGGGGTCCCCTTTCTCATTGGTCGGAATCTGCGAAATGGCTGACGGTTTAGGCTCTGAGGATGCGGGGGCTGCCTCGGCCTCTGATGTGCCGGCAGCGAGTTCTACCATCGCTTCATCGAAGTTCGGTACGAGCGCGGGGTCTATCGGGATGAAGCCGTCATCTTCCGCGGTCTCCTGCGTTGTTTCTACAGGATTTGATGAATTGGGAACGTTTTCCGTGCCTGATTCACGGTTTTCTGTAGGTATTTCGGCGGTTTCTCCGGAATTGGGAACGTTTTCTCCCATTTCGGGAACACCCGGGTCTGCCTCCTGCTGTGAAGTGTCGGCGCGTCTCAATACGGGATGATCCACATAAAGGTAGCCGTCCTCCCAATGTATGTTGTGCTTTGAAAGACCCAGAGCCTCCATGTAAGGGATAAGACGGGCGGCAGCTTCCTTGTATTCCTCGCTCGATACTCTTGCCGGGTCAATATTCCCCGGTTCATAGTCGGCGAGCCCAAGGTCGTTTTCACGTGCCATCATATTTATCATCACCTCGGTCGTGACGACATTCCCTTGCTCGTCATATTGCAGCTCATAGCCGTGCTTGAGCTGGTTGGCGAGGTTGCGCAGGCCGTCTGTGGAGACGCTTGTGTGTTCGGTCAGCTCATGGCCTGCGGGCAGGAGTTCCTGCGCGGTCTGCATCATGTCGCGGTGGTTCTCCCTCAGTCCGCTTCCGTTCTGAAACTTCGCGCTCCAGCGGTTCGTAGGCCGTCCCTGCTCGTCATACTCCCGGAAGTAGCCTACATAGTTGTTGTCGTCAATGGCGGAGATCACGATGGCGTCATTCCCCTGCTCGTCTTGATAGAGTATGCCCCCTGTGCCTCTCTCGCTCTCTATGTAGCGTGATGCGGTGGTGTTGAAGTCATAATAAGGCATTTCCCAATTATCGGGAAGAAGGGAGCGGTCGCGGTTCGGATTGCTCAGGCCCGTCTCGTCTGCTTGTCGCTCCGCTTCATCGGCGGCCGCACGCTCCTCCGCGAATCGTGCCACTCGCTTTTCGTTGGCCGCTTCCACCCACTGTTGTAGGTCTGCGGTCCCTACCGACTGAATCGTGCCGTCCGGATATTGGATGTCAACGCTCCAATCCACAGGCAACCCCTCCTCGTCCACACTGTTGCCGAGTATTGTTATGGCCTCGTCGTTGCCATCTATGTCGAGTACGGAATAGGTCTCCCCCGGAGCGAAGGAAAGCACTCCGTCTAGGTTGTTGGCGGCTGCTTGTGCTATCTCCTGTGTGATTTGGGCCCGCGCCGCCTCCTTCTCGCTCTCCGAGTCAATGGCTTCTCCGATGTTGAGGACCTGAGCGGGGTCGGCAAACTCTATCTTCCCGGTCTCTGCATCGCGGATGATGATGCTCTCGCTTGAGTTCTCGGTGTCGACTCCCGTGCCGTCCTCATACATGGTGACGGTGCCGTTGACGATATAGACCTGCCTGTCGTCAATCTTCATGGTGGCGGGCTGTATCATGCCCGTCTCCCTGTTGACCCTGCTGTCGATCATGGCGTCACTTTGGGCTATGCGTCCCTCCATGTCGTCACGCACACGCTGTATCATGCCCTCATACACCTGCCTGGCGTTGACATAATCGGCGGCGATACGCCTCAGTTCGGGGTCGGCTGTGCGGGAGAGTGCGCCTATGGGGTCTGCGTCATACTCCTCCACCATATCATCGGAAAGGGCGGCGGCCAGTCGTCGTTGCTGAAGGTCGAGCATTCTCTTCGCATCGTTCATAGCCGATGGATCATTCTCCGACTGCTCGACAAGCCTCTGGCCATGCTCGAAACTCTCCTCAATATCCAGCTCCTCCGGAGTCGCTGTGCCTTCAGCTCGTGCAGATGCCGATGCAAGATCGTAACCGCGTGCCCGCATCATGGCCGACGCATATTCTACTATCGTCTTACTTTGCTCGCTGCTCTGTGCATAGCGGTTGTTCAAATCCATAATCACGGATCCGAGCTCACTCTCTTCGGCACCTTCAATAGCTGCTCTAATATCATTCCAATCATCCCCGAAACGGAAGGCTCCCACTGAGTTCTTGGTCCGAAGATTCGACTTCGCTTTCGCTTTCGCTATCGGATAGCCAATGCTCTTTACCCCGGACATAAAGCCTCCGAAAAGCCCGACACCTAAAACAATATCTATCTGTTGGTCGGCATCCACAAGGTCACTGAGGTTATTATCCCCGGTGAAAATGCTGTTCAACACGATGCCGGCCTCCTCTTCAAGCACCTCACCGACCGTGCCGTTCCAATGCGCCCGTTCCTCAAGCTTGCCTATGGCCTTTGCCCATTCCGTGGTGCCTATCTTACCTATCATATCGCCGACCGCATCCACCACCTTGCCGCCCCCGATTGCTTTGAGACCCCTCTGTGCCACTTTGGCTACAGTATTACCGATCACACCAAAATGTTCACCGAGCATCTCCGTGTAATTCTCAATAATCGCCGAAGCCTCCGCTTTATATGCCGCCTCTGCCCAATTGTGTGGGCCGGTAAATCCTATCGTGCCATCAGTATTCTCCTTTACTTCCCCCTGATAACGCTCAATTATGTCAGATGCCGTCTTGGCTCCCTGAAGAGTATTTGCCAGAACAGCACTCTCCGCAAGGTCACCGGCTACCTGCACTCCGACCGTCTTGGCTGCAAGTTTACTGAGTTCACGTTTCGCGAATTTCTCGGCAGCCTCTCCACTGAGTCCCTTCAATGCCTTCTTGGTCGCAATCTTCCTCAGACCGGCCTTACCGAATTTCGTCACCATCGCACGACTAAGACCACTTGCCGGATTAAGCGCCATCTGCATCATGAACGGGAACATCTCAACCGTAATCTGCGCTGCATTGTATCCATGTGGTGTTTTCGTTTCGGAAGCAATCTCATTGCCTAACATTGCAGAATACACAAGACTCAACTCCCCATCACTCAAATCCTGTCCGGATTTAAGCTTGTCCTCAATAGCCAGCAATTGCGTGGCTCTCTCCAATGCCATCACTCCCCCTCCATAGAGGTCTGCATCTCCGAGAGTATGACGAGCGCCCATAGCCATATTCTTCGCGTTGTTGGCTACATTCCAGAACCCACCCATAAACCCGTGGCTTGCCTTTAAACGCTGCGCCTCCAGACTCTTGCGGGCATCATCGAGTATAGCACTCTCGGCAATTCCCGTACGCAGATTCCGATCCAGAGGTGATAAAGACTCCTCGCTTTTAGGAGCATTGACAGTTGTTCCCCTCCTGGCAGCTCCGCCGACTATCCTGACGAAGTTGCTCCAGAAACCCTCATCATCATTCCATTCCCGGCTCTCATCAAGGTTCTCGGCCCTCTCAGAATACATCTCTTTCAAGCGGCTCTCATTATCGGCTATCCGGATGTCAAGCTTCTTTCGTTGCTCATTCTTATGGTCAATCTCCGCCTGTTTCGCCACATCTGACTGCACAGCCGGATTAAGCCCGTTCCGCTCCATTCGCCTTACAAATTCATACTGCAATCGGGCCTGTCGAGCACCATATTCTGCCGCATCCGCTTCTATGAAGTCGGTAGTCAGACTACCGTCAGAAAGCATCCATACAGTCTTGTCCTCTCCATTCTCCCTTTTTACGCCATATACCTTCGGCGATCGGGTACTTCTCGGTCCCGACACTTGTTCATTAGTCTCACTCGATCCATCTGCTACTCCGCCAGCTAATGAGATTGTGCCGGATGCTTTCCTTGGAGTCAGGCCGATAGGCTTCCTATATTGTCCCGTCATTCGGGCCATAAACTCACCTCCGCGTTGAAGAGCCTGTCCCCCCTTCGTCTTTGACTCCCGCCGCCGTTGACTATTCTCTACAATGTTGTGCATACGGTTGGCTGTAGCATTGGCCGACTCCATCAAATCGCCGAATCCATACATTGCCTTCTGCATCGGCGTGGGTTGCCACGTCTGCTGTTTCTTGGGTTGGGTGGCAGGTTTTTCGGGCTTCACGTCCTCAACAGGGGCGGCAGGAGCGGACGAGGGCGCGCCTTTTGTTTCGCCAAACCCAAGCTGAGATGAGAATTTAGCGTAATCGCCATAGTCGTATTCCTCGCTCGTGGCATCATACAGTTTCTTGCGCTTGGCTTCGTTCTGGATGTCCTTGCAGAATTGTTCGTATGTCCCCATGTCGTAATCCTGCGACAGGGCATCATATAGTTTTCGTCTGTTATCGTTGCTCATATCAACTCATTGGGTTTGTCTTCTTTCCGTTGGAGGACTTCTCTTCACCGCCACCCATCGGATTAGGCTGTTTCTTCCTCTTTGATTCCTTTCTCTTCGCCGCCTCACGTTCTATATCGGCGGCTATGTCTTTCACGTCACGTTTGACCTTGCGCGTCTTCTTAGGCACACGCTCCCTTTTCTTGGTCTTGGAGTTGTACTGCGACCCCCATTCTGTGACCTCTTCAACGATGGTCGGTACGCCGTAGTCGGGAGCGAGACGCATGACGGTGCGGTCGTAGTCCTTATCATCGCCGAAGTGCATAGGATCATCCTCCTCAAGTTGCAGCGTGGGTCCATACTTGCCTCCGCTTCCTCCACCATTGTTGTAATAGTTCGCCTTGGCGTATGATGCGGTAGCAGTGGCGTGTGAAGCTCCTGCGGCGGCTTTTCTCTGTTGAATGCCGGCTTGCTTATAACCGAGATCTAACTTCTCGTTTTCTTCGGCATACAGAGCTTTGATACGCTTCGCCTCTGCCTCATGTTCCGCCGCAGTAATCTGCTGGAGCTTTAATTGCTCATTGAGATCGGCAAGAGCCTTATCTTGCGCGGCTTTGATCTCATAGCGTGCATCTGCAATCTTCTCTCGCTCGATTGTGTGCCGCCAATTTCGATCCTCACGGTCTTTTGCCTCATCCATGGCCATGGCACGCATATAGCCGTCAGAGTATGCCCTGCGGTTCGCCTCTCGCTCCTGTCTCAGCCTATCCCACCTCTCTTTGGTAGTCGCGGACATTCCTTTGGATGGGTCATAGGCGTTAGGGGAATACTGGGAGGTAAACCAAAGGTTGGAGAGGACGGAAATGCTGTCTCCAACCGCGGCAAGTACTGCCTCTCCCTTCTCTCGCTTCTCCCTCTTGGCTTTTTCCTCGGCAGTCTCCGGCCTTTCGGGATTGAGCATCTTGAACATTTCAACATAGCTCATCTGAGGCTGTTCCGCTGGCTGTGGGGCTTCTCCCGGCTTCCCGACAATCTTTGTTGCGTCTGTGCCCGGTGCTTGCGGCTGTAACGTTGTGGGCGCCTTCTGTGGCTGTGTGACAGGTTGCGATCCTACTGTGTTGGGTGCGCCCGGCATTGATGGGTCGATTGCAGGGGGAGACACCTGCAATGGCTTGCGGATTCCGGCATAGCCGGAGCCTCCGCCTAAAATATCATCGAGTGCTGCCATGTTACAAAATACCTGCTATGTTTGCACCGGCCTGCGCCACGCCTTGAACGGCCTGCGCGACATTCCCGGCCTTCTGTCTCTCCATATCATTGAGCTGTGACTGCAACGCCTCATCCTTTGCTTGAAACTGTGCCTCAATAGCATCCTTGCGGCGATCTCCATTAATGGCGATTTGGGCGGTTGCCTCCGCTACTGCTTGATTGTTGGCTGCTTTAGTTGCGGCAGTACTTTCCTCTGTGCCTCCCATGACGGCCTGTGTTCCGGCCGCCTGTCGGTTGTGCTCTTTGATACCTTGCTCAACACGATTGACAGCGGCTACAGCATCGGCTCGCTGTGTCGCGTCCTCATTATAGCGGCGATCATACCAATCTCTGTTGGCCGACCGCTGAGCATTGAGGTTATTCTTTATATTCTTCATGGCTTTGCTTGCCGCTATGCCACCGAAGATACTGCCAACGGCACCAAGCCCTGCGCCTATCGCGCCTCCTAAAAGTCCCATATTTCCGATGATAAGAAGTTGAAGATAATATTAAGAGGCAAATCTAACTCATTATCTTTGCAATGGTATTTTATCTTTAACCGCACGTTATCACAAGTTATGGCAAAAGGCAAGAAAACAGGTGGGCGCGTGAAGGGAACGCCCAACAAGGAAAATCCACTGAAGGGATACATACGCTCTCATTCGATGGGCTACTTTGAACCCAAGCCGAGGAAGAATGAAGAGACCGGGATAGAGTTTGAAGCATCAGATTTCGAGATGGACATCCTCGCGCTTGCTCCGGATGATAGAGTGGCCGCAGAACTGCGTCTGCTCAAATTCCACATGCCCGAAATGAAAGCCATCGACATGGACATGACCGTCAGCGAGACGGCAAAAACTATAGAGGAACGCCTTGCAGAACTCGCTGGAGAAGATGATGCCGAATAATGCAGGGTGTATCTACTTTTTCTACTTATAGATGATGATTGACTACGCAATAATTTCGTAATATGCTGAATTATTGCGTTTTAATTTTATTTCTTCCGCATTAATGCCAATTAACGCAACATTAATGCCTATTTCTTCGGATTTTTGTGGAAGAAATGATTTTTACCACACATTTCCCCTCAATATACCCACGCCAACAATATTAAATATGTAGAAACAGGTCATTGAATCAGCAAATTATTTCTTCCGCATTAATTGCTATTTCTTCCGCATTAATCCATATTAATGCAACATTAATCGCCTTATCTTCGCTTTTCCTCCGCAATAATAGCAATAAACTCCGCATTTGGTACACAAACAAAACAAAAGAAAAAGAAAACAAAAGAAAATATAAAGAAAAGATGTAGTGTAGTCGCGCGTGCACGCGCGAGACAACAACACCACAACAACGAAAAACAGGGGTTGAAAATTCTTTTTTGAAAAAGAGAGGTGGATAGGAAAGAAAATCCGACCTCGCCAAAAGGCTAAGCCGGATCGGAAAAATTGTTGGGGAAAGAGGGGGGCGGCAAAATCAACAGTTGACACCTCTCATACGCTCGTAGGTCATGGTCTGTCCTCCCTTATCCAAGATTGAGATTTTGAAATGTAGTGTTGCCCTGTGCGGCATATCGTCAGGGATGAATGGTATGAGCTTTTGAATTACCTGCTCCACGTTGCTGAAGCCAATATCCTGCACCTCGCCCAACGCGTTGCCCTTGAAATAGACGGTTCCTTTGACCATGTGCTTTTTGGAAAATCTAAAAAGCAGTTCCTCCTGTTTCTGGTCGGCTCGCTTGCCTTTGTCGGTCGAAAAGAAAATGAAGTCGATCACCTTCTCGTTGAGAATCCATGCAGGAGAGAAGTCCGGGATAACATAACCTCTCGTCACCCCATGCCCTTGACTGTGATTCATGGCGAAGCCGACATCGGCTATGGTTGCTCCACAATCATTCTGCGCCACTGTCCCCCAAGTGTGGCGGAATGTATAGACACAATACCTGTCATCACCGGTTATGCCCATGCTCTCGCAAATCTGCTTGATGCCGGAGTCGGCACCGCTCCCGAAGCTGTCGGAGGTGCTGAAACGGTCATGGAAGGAAAACAGGTACTCATCATCATCGGGCGTAGCATACTTGTCGAATATCGGCAGGAGCAATGACGGCACACGCATTTCGATGTAAGCATTATCGGCTCGGCTCTTTGTAGTCTTAGCCCTGCGGTAGTGTAGTATGCCGTTGTAATAGTCCTTCTTCCGCATGTTGTAGAGGTCAACGGTGTTAATCCCGGCAAGGCACAGCACAAGCATAGCCACATCATGCCCGATTTCGGTCAATGGCTTTGCCAACTTGGTAGGTGGGAGAGCAGCGGCAAAGAATGTTCTTGCATCCTCCGGTGTGATTGCAAGTTTCTCCGGCTTCTCTGCTTTTGGTATCTTGACCTTCATCCATGGATTGGTCTTTATACGGATATTGCCTGTGTCGTAGTCGTTGTATTCCAACAACGCCGCCTTAAAGACCTGTCTGAGGCATATAGGGTACATCTCTTTGGCTCTTTGAGTACCGGACATAGATTTTATCCACCGCTCGATTACAGCGGACGTGAGGGCACTAAAATTGACTCGGTTGCTCCCGATGTATCTCTCAAAGTGGTTTATCGCCATTTCGTAGTTCCGGGCGTTACGAATCTGGCCTGCATCCTGCATGGAGTGTATGTATTTGCGGCAGTAGTCAGAGAAGGAGATTTCCTCATCGCCGGATTTGAGAAAGGCAATGACCTCTTCAAGCGTCCAACTTGATATGTTGCGCTTGTTAAGCCTCTCCATGTAGTCCACAACATTGATGGAGACCTGCTGTATGACAAAGGCATCTTTGATTTCCTTGGTCTTGGGATTGATGCCCTTTCCCCACACATGTTTGTCTGTCTTGATATATCCGTGTCGGCTCTTGTGGGTGACTCGGATATAGACGGGCCACGTCCCATCGGTTCTCTGCTTCTGTACACAAATTTTCAATGTTGCCATATATCGTTTTGATTTTTAGTTTGTTGCCGCTCTACATTCGCTCTACATTCGCTCTACACAAGGGTTAGTAAAACTCTACACTATTTCTACACTTTTCCGTATATTCCTGCACACAAAGCGTGTCGGAGTGTGTAGAAAAATTAGGTGGTAAACCCTGATCTTTCAAGGATTTACCACCTAATTATCTGATAGTTAAGTGTATCGGAATTAATCCTCGATTGCAGCTTGCGCCGCGGCTACGCGGGCGATGGGCACACGGAAGGGTGAACAGCTGACGTAGTTCATGCCGAGCTTGGCGCAGAACTTGACGGAACTGGGCTCACCACCGTGCTCGCCGCAGATGCCGACCTTCAGGTCTTCGCGGGTTGCACGTCCCTTTTCAACACCCATTCTTACGAGCTGACCTACACCTTCCTGGTCAAGTACCTCGAAGGGATCTACTTTGATGATGCCGTGATCCTTGTAGAATTTGAGGAACTTGGGAGCGTCGTCGCGTGAGAAACCGAATGTCATCTGAGTGAGGTCGTTCGTGCCGAATGAGAAGAATTCAGCAACCTCAGCGATCTTGTCGGCTGTGAGAGCGGCGCGGGGTACCTCGATCATCGTACCTACCTTGTAGGGGATCGTGTCACCCTTCTCCTCGAATACCTTGTTGGCAGTGATGTTGATGACGGCTGCCTGATTCTGGAGCTCCTTGAGTGAACCTACGAGGGGAACCATGATTTCGGGATATACCTTCATACCCTTTGCCTTACATGCGAGGGCTGCCTCGATGATGGCGCGAGTCTGCATCTCCGTGATTTCGGGATATGTGATGCCAAGACGGCAACCACGGTGACCGAGCATGGGGTTGAACTCCTCAAGTGAGTCAACTTTTGCTTTTACCTCCTCGAGAGTCAGACCCATCTCCTGGGCGAGTTCCTTCTGAGTGGCAGTCTGATGAGGCACGAACTCGTGCAACGGGGGATCGAGCAGGCGGATTGTCACGCCATAGCCGTCCATAGCCTCGAAGATACCTTCGAAGTCACCGCGCTGCATGGGGAGCAGCTTGGCGAGAGCGGCGCGACGACCCTCTTCGTCAGAAGCCAGAATCATCTCGCGGACAGCCTTGATACGGTCACCCTCGAAGAACATATGCTCCGTGCGGCAGAGACCGATACCCTGTGCGCCGAACTTGCGGGCCTGGTTGGCATCGCGGGGAGTGTCGGCGTTAGTGCGGACGAGAGTCTTGGTGTATTTGGCTGCAAGATTCATGATGGCAGCGAAGTCACCACCGATTTCGGGTTCAGTCGTGGGTACCTGACCGTCATACACGTCGCCGGTAGAACCGTTGAGCGAAATCCAGTCACCCTCCTTGTAAACCTTGTCACCCATCTTGACGGTCTTCTCCTTGTAGTCGACGAGGATTTCACCTGCACCGGATACGCAGCACTTACCCATACCGCGTGCCACAACGGCAGCGTGAGAAGTCATGCCGCCACGCATTGTGAGGATACCCTGGGCCACGGCCATACCGCGAAGATCCTCAGGAGAAGTCTCGATGCGTACGAGTACGACTTTCTTCTTCTTGTCGGCCCATTCCTCGGCCTCATCGGCGGAGAACACGATCTGACCTGTAGCGGCGCCGGGAGAAGCGGGGAGACCCTTGGCTACGACTTTGGCACGCTTGAGGGCGTCCTTGTCGAAGACGGGGTGGAGGAGCTCATCGAGCTTCTGGGGCTCCATGCGGAGGAGGGCGGTCTTCTCATCGATCATGCCGTCACGCAGGAGATCCATGGCGATGCGTACCATAGCTTCGCCGGTGCGCTTGCCGTTACGGGTCTGGAGCATCCAGAGCTTGCCGTCCTGGATAGTGAACTCCATATCCTGCATGTCTTTATAATAGTCTTCAAGACGATGTGCGATTGCGATCAGCTCGGCTGCGCAGTCGGGCATTGTCTCCTCGAGAGAGGGATACTTCTCGCGGCGCTCCTCCTCGGAGATACCCTGAAGCTTGGCCCAACGGCGTGAACCCTCGATCGTGATCTGCTGCGGAGTGCGGATACCGGCCACGACATCCTCACCCTGAGCGTTGATGAGATATTCACCGTTGAAGATATTCTCGCCTGTAGCGGCGTCACGGCTGAAGGCAACGCCTGTAGCCGAATTGTTGCCCATGTTGCCATATACCATAGCCTGGACATTGACGGCCGTACCCCATTCCTCGGGAATCTGATTCATGCGGCGATAAAGGATAGCGCGCTCGTTCATCCAGCTGTCGAATACGGCGCAGATGCCGCCCCAGAGCTGTTCCCATGCTGATTCGGGGAAATCCTTGCCGGTGTATTCCTTTACGGCAGCCTTGAAACGCTTCACGAGTTCCTGAAGGTCCTCTACGTCGAGCTCATTGTCGAATTTAACGCCCTTCTCCTCCTTCACTTCATCCATAATCTTCTCGAAGGGATCGATATCAGTCTTGGAGGCGGGTTTCATGCCGAGAACGACATCGCCGTACATCTGCACGAAACGGCGGTAGCTATCCCATGCGAAGCGGGGATTGCCGCTCTTCTCAGCCATAGTGGCCACGGTAGCGTCGTTCATGCCGAGGTTGAGGACGGTGTCCATCATGCCGGGCATAGAGGCGCGTGCGCCCGAACGTACCGATACGAGGAGAGGATTGGAGGGATCATCGAATTTATTGCCGGTGAGCTTCTCTACGTGGGCGATGGCTTTCTCCACGTCGCTCTTGATGTCTTCTACGACTTTGTCGCGGCCATACTGGGTGTATTCGTTGCAGACTTCCGTTGTGATGGTGAAGCCGGGAGGCACCGGCATACCCAACAGATTCATTTCAGCAAGGTTCGCACCCTTGCCGCCAAGGATGTCGCGCATCCCGGCGTTACCTTCGGCTTTTCCGTCGCCGAATGTATAAATCTTCTGTGCCATTAATATTGTATTAAATTGATTAAATCAACAGTCTTTTGAATTTTGCAAAGTTAATGAAATTCGCGCAATTATGCCATAGTAATAGTATAAAAAGCGAATGTTTCCCGTTAAAATCCATTAATATACCCTCTGTCGCGACGAATCGGCCCCCGGCAATCACCGGGCGGACCCTATTTGAACCTGAACCAATATCCAAGCGCGAACTCCACGGCCATCGAGTTGGACGCGTTGAAGCGATCCTTGCGGGATGATCCGAAAAGATTGCCCAGCCCGTAGTAGAAGCGGGCCTCCAGACTGAGCGAGTTGCGCTTCGTTATATTGAATTCTCCGCCAAGACCGCCGCATATGCCGTAGTCTACCTTCTGTGTGATAGGCTCGTCATATTGATAGATGTTGTGCCATTTGGGGAAATCCGGTAGATCGGACGTGGCTGAGGTATCGAAATTGCAATCGACAGAATCCCCTAACCGAAGCCCCACGAGAGGCCCGGCGTTGATGAAGAATCTTCCCCGACCGCCGAAATAGATATGAGCCAGCACCGGAAGCTGGAGATAATCTATCGTGCGTTTATAGACGTAAGGCGACTCCTCGAAATTCTCCTGCCATCCGCGCTGGATGAAATTCAGCTCCGCGATGAGGCCGAAATGATTCTCCTCCACATACCTGAACGTGACTCCGGCCAATCCCCCCGGTTTCATCAATTGCTTCACCGACGGATTGAAGAAATTCCTTGAGATATCGGCTCCGGCTCGCACGCCGACGGCCATGTTGGCGTCATAGTGGCTCTGGCCCGACGCATTTCCGTGAGCCGCGACAAGCAACCCGACTCCGATCGCGATCCTTTGAATCAGATGTCTCCCCATCAGTCTTCGGAATTAAGCAGAATTTTCTTCACCCCGCCGTACGGAGCGAATTCAACGACATACACGCACGGATTGACCACGCCTCCCCAATTGTTGACCCTCTCCAGCGATATGGGGGACTGAAGGGTGGGGCGCTCGCGGAATTCCGCGTTGAAATCCCCGCCCGTCATCGATATATTGGGGAGGAAATAATTGATGATATCATGTCCGGCCGCGGAATAAACGGGATATGACTTCATCGGAGTGTGGCCATAGAGAGCCTTGTAATCATCGATGAAACGACGGCTCATGGCATCCTCCGAATTGAAATAGAAACGCGTCGGCAGCAGCACGTTGTTATTTTCAAAAGCCTTGCGCTGAGAATCGGTCATCGTTATCCAGCTCGGGCGGCCTACGACGCGTATGTCGGCCAGAGGGTTGGTCTCGCGCAGACGCTCGATTTTTTCAAGCAGCGATCTGACATCCTCCTTTCCGGCCGGAGTGGCATAGATAAGATATCTTCCATCCTCTTCCGGGAGAGTCATGGTCGCTATTTCATCAGTCACGACCTCCTCCGGCATCTCACCCTCGGCAGCCACCCATGCACGAATGATGGATTCCCCCATAGTGTCGGCTCCATCCATTTTTCCTCCGATAATAAGCCGGTAGCCGGCATATTTGTCGGCAATCCAGTCGGCCACCTCCTCATTGAAATAGGATGTCGGAGCGAGATACTGAATCATGGCGCTGTTGGTCAGGTAAGCTTCATCCTTCACATCGAAGGAATTGACCACATGAGCCTCATTCTCCTTCGCATACTCGGCGATATAGGAGGGGAGATCCTTGTCGGCCGTGGTAATGATGAGCCTCGGATTAAAACCCTCCAGCGATTCTATCACCTCGTTCTCCGGCTGAGAGCCATCTATAATGGTCAGGCGTGTCGGGAAAGAGGCCGTCTTGAGCTGGTCGACAGCCAGAATGGCGCCACGTGCGAATTCCATGTCCCGGTTCGTGTCCGGTTCACCAAGCACGATAGCCACGCTGACGGCGTTCGGACTTATATTTCCATCCGCGTCATATATCTTTGAATCCAGGCTATGCACCTCCTGATAGAGTTCGCGGCGCCCCTCTTCGGTAGCCTCGCGCGGATCCGTCGTCACCACCATACGCTCCACCTCGACTGTCTCTACGGATGGTATGGTGATGAAATCTCCTCTCTTCAGCTTGGTTACGCCCGGATTGCTCTCCTTCAGGATGCTCACCGATATGCCATACTTGTCGGCCACCTTGGCCCAGTCGTCGCCACGGCGCACCTTGTAGGTCGTCACCCCGCTGACCTGCTGTTCCTCCACCATGGCCGGAGTAGCCTTATCGTTGAGCGAACCGGCCTTTAGGCGTATTGTCTCGCCCGGCTCAGGATCCTCGAACGACATGCCCGGATTCATCTTATACAGATCCTCTACCGTCGTCTCATATGTGCGCGCTATGTCGTAGAGGCTCTCCTCCTTCTGCACCTCATGGTAGACGACACCATCCCTTTCAGTGTCGGCCTCAGGATTCAGCTCCACCTCCTCCTCGGAAGCCACCACCACAGTCAGCGGTCTCTCATCCTCATCCGCCTCCCCGGAAGCGACCGGACCGGTTGAGCTATCGGCCGATNCNTCCTTCGGGCGCGCATTCTTTTTGCCCGACGATTTGGCCGCCGGATAATATATCAGGTCGCCGTTAGAGAGGGGCGTCTCCAGTTCCTTGTTGGTTTCCGCAAGAATGGTGGGGTCCCAGCCGAAGCGGTTGGCTATACCGAAAAGAGACTCACCCTTTTTNGCCACATACGTATAGAACGTCTTGCCCATTATCGTGACAGTGGGCAACTGAGTGTCGGCCGAGGCCGTGGCGAACGACGCTGTCAGCAGCGTGGCGCCGAGTATGGAATGTATAGTTCTCATTCTTGGTTCTGAAGGATTTCGTAAGTGATAGGGGNAGCCCCGGGATTCATNGGATAAANAGAGAGAATANATAGAAATAGAGAATCATGGCAGGNATCACCATGAGNAGGGAATCTATGCGGTCCAGAATACCGCCGTGTCCAGGGATGAGATTGCCGGAATCCTTGAGGTTNAGATTACGCTTGATCACGGATTCAAACAGATCGCCGAANGTCGCGGCGAGTGTCACGACGACGCCTGCGAGTGTCCAGAACAATACGGGATTGCCCTCACCCGATGCCGCAAGAGGGCTGCCGGTCAGACCGATGACGGCTCCTGTGGCCACGGTGCAGAAAAGACCTCCCCAGAATCCCTCCCAAGACTTCTTGGGCGACACNCGCTCGAANAGCCGATGTTTCCCGAAGGTGCTCCCGAAGAGGAATGCTCCTGTATCGTTCATCCATATCATGATGAATACGGCCAGCACCGGCATACACGTGTCGAAACGGCTCTGAAGACACAATGCCGCCGCCACGAGCAGAGCGAGCGGAAAGGCCACGTAGACCTGCGCTCCCATATCGACCGCGAACTCCTTTTCCGGGTGAGCGTGATTCGAATANATCGTCAATATCATGCGNCCGATAAGCCATGCTATCCAGAGGAAAAAGAATGGATACGGCGCATAGGCCGATGGGAGAGGGGAGAAGATGAGGGCNAGGCCCCCCATGACATCATATAGCCCTATCCCCCCGTTGGAGTAGGCGGGGAATCTCATCTTGCGGAACTCCGACACACCGAGGGCACCGAAGATACCCGCGAGAAGTGTCACTCCNAGGTCGCCCCAAAAGCAGGCCAGGACAATTATAATGACATATACGGCGCCCGAGACGGCCCGCACGGCTGTTTTCTTTGCATCAAGCATCGTGGAGAAATGTTGGGTTCTGGTAAATCCGTCGTGACCATCCGCGGCNCGAGAAACTGCGGCGGTCCCTATTGTCTATAACACTTCAAATGGCTTTGAATATGCAAAATTACGAAAAAAACTGCAAAGGAGCAATTCCTTTGCAGTTTTATACAATAACGCCCGTAAAGAGTCAGACGTGTCAGTCGGTCTCGTTCATATCCTTCGGAGCGGCCGCCAGTTCGAGACGGTGATTCTCGATGAAGGTTATGATCTCCTGCTTCTGCGGAATATCCTCGATGTCGGCGCGGATACGGCGCAGAGCGTTGAATACGGAGGTATTGGCGTGATAGATCAGGCGGTAGGCACTCGCTATCTCGTCGATCGTGGCCTCGTCGAAATCACATTTCCTNAGCACGAATGAGTTGATACCCTTNTACTCGATAGGATTGTGCGCCATCACCGTGTAGGGCGGCACATGGTTGTTCACTCGGCAACCACCCTTTATCAGGCAGTATGCGCCGACGTCGCAACGTTCATGCACNAGCGCGTTCGACGACAGGATGGTGTAATTTCCTATCTTCACGTCGCCGGCCACCTTGACTGCGTTNCCGAGCACACAGAAGTTNCCGATATTCGAGTCATGCCCGATATGNGTCTGGGCCATGATGAAGGAATTGTTGCCGATTTTAGTGGCNCCCCCCTCATGTATCGAACGATTGATGATGACGTGCTCCCGGATCGTNTTGTTGTCGCCGATTATGACGAAACTATCCTCGCCGTGCCAACGGAAATCCTGCGGGGTCGCAGCGATGATGGCNCCTTCGAAGATATGGTTGTTGTTGCCGATCCGNGCNCCTGAGCGTATCACGGCGTTGGGGCGGATATGGCAGTTGTCGCCGATCTCGACATTACCTTCGATATACACGAAAGGATCGATCACCACGTTGTCGCCTATCTTGGCGTCGGGATGGACATAGGCCAGATTGCTGATTTTATTCATAGATACAAGATTTTAGGTTATTCGNCATAACTTNCTCAGCGTCCNCCGCCGACGGCCTGATAGAGATCAATCATAGCCGTGACCTTATTGTGCCAGCATCCGAGACTCGTCAGCTGGGCCTGCAGAAGAGATGAACGGGCCGTCAGCACCTCAAGATACGTCGTCGATTGCCCGTAGGTAAGAAGCTCCTGAGTGTATTCCACGGATTTCTCCAATGCATCGATCTGCTTGTCGACCTGCAGACGCTTCTCATGGTTCGTGCGATACTTNACCATCGCGTCAGAAACCTCGGCCGATGCGTTGAGCACGGCATACTGGAAATTGTTGAGCGCGATCTGCTGGCTCGCCTTTGCGGCTTCAAGTGTCGCTATGTTCTGTCCGCGCGAGAATATCGGGGCCGTCAGCTGGCCGGCNAGTTGGATAAACCATTTNCCGGGATTAGTGATCATGCTNCCCAGAAGGTTTGTGAATCCACCCTGCGCGGAGATATTGATGCTCGGATAGAAAGCGGCGCGTGCCGAGTTGGTGGTATAGTATGCAGCCGCGAGTCCACGCTCAGCCGCTGCGACGTCGGGTCGAACGGCGAGATAGGAGAGGGGCAGTCCCGCGCCAGAGAGCGGCATCGGAATCTCGAAATTCAGATCGGAGGTCACCTCCCATTCCTGCGGATAAGTGTTCATCAGCAGNGATAGAGTNTTCTGCGTGACCTTGATCTGCTGTTCCAGATCGGGGATGGAGGCCATGATGCTGTAGTANTTGGCCTCGCTCTGCACGACGGCGGCCTCCGTCACCATGCCGACNGTTTTCATNGCCTTCATCGATTCCACCTGATCCGCCCATATCTCCGACGTGCGGCGCGTAAGATCAAGCTGCTGATTCAGNAANACAAGAGCGTAATAGGTGGATGCCACGCCGCAGACAATCTGCGACTGGGCTGCCTGACGGTAAGCCTCNGTCTGCTCGACAGTCACTTCCGCTCCGCGTTTGCGGTTCAGAATCTTGCCGAAGGCNTCGATTTCCCAGTTCAGAGCCAGAGGAATCGTATAGCTCCAGTTCATGTGGCTGCCACCGTAGGATGCCGTGCCGCCGTTCGGACTCAGCGCCAGAGAGGGGAAATAGCTCAGTTTCGCCCCTTTCAGCTGAGCCCGCGCGATATCCACGTTCAGGCGGGCGTTGGCCAGATCCTTATTGTTGTCGAGGGCTGTCTGGATCAGGGATTGCAGGATAGGGTCGGTAAATACATCCCTCCAGCCAAGATAGGGGAGAGTCGTGGAGTCGGGGGTCATTTCGGCGGCCCTTTTGTAATCCTTGATGATGGCCTCATCCTCGGGGAGCGAGTATTTCTGGTAGATGTGGCATCCGGAGAGTGTGGATGCCACAGCCACCATGGCCAGTGATTTGATGATTATATTGGATTTCATCAGTTGTAATGTCTAAGAGTTACTTCTTGATGGCGTACTGCTCGATTTCCGACGAAATCTCCTGTACGTCTTTATCTTTCCATTTCACAGGCGAGATCTTCTCCTGCAGAGCCTGGAACGCCACGAAGAGCGCCGGCACGATAAGCACCTGGAGAATCATACCGATCAACATACCGCCGACCGCGCCCGTGCCGAGTGCCTGGTTACCGTTCTTGCCCGCGCCNTGGGCNAACATCATNGGCAACAGACCGATAATCATGGCGAGCGACGTCATAAGGATAGGACGNAGACGCGCCACGGCACCATGGATGGCGGAATTGAAGATACTCATGCCGGATTTGCGGCGGTCGAGAGCGAACTCTACGATAAGGATCGCATTCTTGGCCAACAGACCGATAAGCATGATGAGGGCGATCTGGAGATAGATATTGTTGTCGATATCAAACATTCTCGCGAAGATGAACGAACCCATCAGACCGAACGGCACGGAGAGAATAACGGCCCAGGGAAGAACATAACTCTCATACTGCGCCGAGAGGATAAGATATACGAAGAGGAGCACGAGCAGGAAGACGTAGCCTGTCGAGCCGCTTGAACCGGAGGCCTCCTCACGCGTCATGCCGGAGTATTCGAAGCTNTAGCCCGCCGGGAGTGTCTGCTGCGCGATGGCGTTGATCGTGGCGATAGCCTCACCTGACGATACGCCGGGAGCAGGAGTACCTGTGATCGAGATAGCCGTGAACATATTGAAACGGTCGATCATGTCCGGACCATAGACGCGTGTCAGCTTCACGAAGTTGTCGATCGGAGCCATCTCCACGCCGTTGCGGATCTTGATCTGCTTCAGAGTCTCGGGTGAGACGCGCGCTTCGGGNGAAGCCTGCATCATGACGCGGTAGAGCTTGCCGTAGCTGTTGAAGTTGGAGATATACATACCGCCGTAGTAACCCTGCAGAGCCTGCAGAACNGCGCTCTGAGTCAGACCGGCCTGCTTGACCTTGGCNACATCGATCTCCACCATATACTGCGGGAAGGTCGGGTTGAAGTTCGAGTAAGCCATCTGGATGGCCGGGTCGGCGTTGAGCGCGCCGATGAANCGCTGATAGACCTCGAAGAATTTNTTGAGGTCGCCNCCCGTGCGGTCCTGAAGTTTCACCTCGAAACCNTTCGTGGCCGAATAACCGGAAATCATCGGGGGCTGGAAGAACATGATGCGGGCATCCTTCACTGAGGATGTCATCATGAAGAGCTGACCCAGNATGGCCGATGCGCTCTCAGTGTCTTCGTCACGCTCATCCCAAGGCTTGAGCTTGATGATGAATGAACCGTAGGTGTTACCCTGACCGCCCACGAAGCTAAAACCCGTGATAGCCGTGCGNCTCTGAACCGCCGGGATGGAGCCGATGATACTGTCCACCTTGTTCATTACCGCCTGAGTGCGTTCCTGAGATGTGGCGGGGGGCAATGTCACGGCACCCATGATCGTACCCGTATCCTCTGTCGGAACCATCGAGGTNGGGGTGATCGACATGAGCCATACCAGAACGCCGACGGCGATAGCGACGAAGCCGAATCCGATGATCTTATGGCCGCAGAACCATTTTACGAGATGGTTATAGACGTTGAGAATCTTGTCGAAAGTCTTGTTGAATGCATCAAGGAAGTCCTTGGTGAATATGCCGATGAGGGCGAGTATGGCCACAACCACTGCTACGCAGCTCAGGGCGACATTCTCGAAGGTGTACCATCCGAGCACGAGNAATACGATTGCTGCGATCAGCAGGATAGTCGTGATGATCGGGGGGAATTTGAAACGTTTCTTNTAGGTCTCGGCCATTGTNTGGGCTGCTTCGGTATAGGCTTCTCCCATGCGCTCTTTCAAAGACTTCGAATCATCGTGNCCCTTCAGGAAGAGGGCGCAGAGGGCGGGGGAGAGCGTAAGCGCGTTGACGGCCGAGAGACCGATAGCCATCGCCATCGTCAGACCGAACTGACGGTAGAAGATACCGGATGTGCCGCCGAGGAATGACACCGGGATGAACACGAGCATCATGACGAGCGTAATCGAGATAAGCGCACCCGAGATTTCACGCATCGCGTCGATAGATGCCTTGCGTGCCGACTTATAGCCCTGGTCGAGCTTCGCATGGACCGCCTCCACCACCACGATCGCGTCATCGACCACAATCGCGATTGCGAGCACGAGTGCCGAGAGAGTCAGAAGGTTGATGGTGAAGCCGAAGATATAGAGGAGGAAGAANGTACCGATCAATGCCACCGGAATAGCGATCATCGGGATGAGGGTCGANCGGAAGTCCTGCAGGAAGATAAACACCACGAGGAACACGAGNACGAAGGCTTCGATAAGGGTCTTGATAACCTCGGCGATCGAAGCGAAGAGGAAGTCGTTGACGCTCATNGTCGTCATGAGCACCATGCCCTTCGGCAGGTCTTTGCGTGCCTGNTCCATCAGNTTCTCGACGGATTCAATAACGGCGGTAGCATTCGAACCTGCTGACTGGTAAATGATCGCGGAAGAACCGATGTGACCATCGTTGAGGTTCTGGAAGCCATATGTCAGGCGTCCGAGCTCCACCGTAGCCACATCACCCAGGCGCAGGATGTCGCCGTTGGAAGAGGCGCGAAGGATGATATCCTCGAATTCCTTGGGCTCCGAAAGNCGTCCCTTATATTTAAGTGTGTACTGGAAACTCTGGTCACCCTGTTCGCCGAACTGGCCGGGAGCGGCCTCGATATTCTGCTCGGCAAGAGCCGCTGAAATATCCGACGGCATCAGTCCATACTGGGCCATGACATCAGGCTTGAGCCAGATACGCATCGAATAGTCGGAGCCGAAGGCCATNGCNTCACCTACACCCGATACACGCTTGATCTGCGGAAGGATGTTGATGCTCATGTAGTTGTCGATGAACTGAGTCGTATACTGGTCGCTCGGGTCATACATACCGATTACCATCAGCATCGACGTCTGGCGCTTCTGGGTGATCACACCCACCTGGTTTACCTCAGAGGGGAGAAAGGATGCGGCCTTCGATACGCGGTTCTGCACGTCGACAGCTGCGATATCCGGATCAGTCCCCTGTTTGAAATATACCTCGATTGTGGCCGAACCGTTGTTGGAGGCCGACGATGTCATGTANTCCATGTTCTCCGCGCCGTTGATCTGTTCCTCAAGCGGNGCGATCACGGAGTTCAGCACCGTCTGCGCGTTAGCGCCGGTATAGGTTGTCGTGACTCTGACAGTCGGAGGAGCAATATCAGGGTATTGCTCGATCGGAAGACTCATCAGGCCCAACAGACCGAATATCACGATAAAAATCGAGATAACGGTCGATAGCACCGGCCGGTTGATAAAATTGTCAAGTTTCATTTTCTAACTCTGTTAGGTATGCTTATTTTTTCGGACGTATCACCATNCCGTCCTGCACCGAAATGCCGATTCCNTCGACTACGATCTGATCACCNGCCTTAAGNCCGGAAGTCACGATATAATTCTTGCCGTCGTTAAGCTCTGAGACGGTGATCGGAGTGGTGTGCACCTTCGCGCTGTCGCCGACGACATAGCAGAACTTCATATCCTGGATCTCGAATGTCGCGCTCTGCGGAATCTGAAGCGCTCCTGCCGAAGAGGAGGGGATGAGGATATTGCCCGTGTTGCCGCTGCGCAACATGCCGTCAGGATTCGGGAACTGGGCTTTCACCTGCGCGCTGCCTGTAGATGAATCGAGTACGCCGGAAATCGACACGATCTTACCCTGCTGCGGATACATAGTGCCGTTGGCCAGTTGCAGCTGCACGGGAGGCATCGCGTCCTTCGCGGATTCAATTGATCTCTTGCCACCATCCGTGAGGTCGAGAATCTCCTTCTCGGTCATGGAGAAATATGCCTCCATCAGCCCGTTGTCCGAAACTACCGTGAGCAGCGTCTGGGGGCTGACGAGCGTACCCTCCTTGAAGTCAATCGTGCCTACGACTCCCGANATGGGCGACGTNACGACNGAATACGACAGATTCTTCTGTGCCGATGTCAGGGCCGCCTGAGCCTGACTGAGCTGAGCCTTCGCGGCGTTCAGCGCGTCGACCGATGTCTGATAGGCCGGAGCGCCGATAATGTTTTTTTCGAGGAGCTGCTTGTTGTTGTTGGCGTTGGTCTGGGCAGTGTTGACATTGGCCTGCGCCACATTGACAGCCGCTTTCGCCTGGTCAACGGCAGCCTGNAGTTGCACTTTGTCGATTTCAAAGAGCACCTGTCCACGCCCGACGTGCTGTCCCTCNCGGACATTCACCTTCGTCAGGAATCCTGTGGCCTGCGGGCGAATCTCCACATCATTCACGCCCTGAAGCGTCGTGGGGTAGGCTGTCATCAGCGAAGCGTCGGCAGCCTCTACCGTCATTACGGCCAGTTCGGGAGCCTGCTGCTGTTGCTGCTGGCCCCCATCCTTCTTGCATCCTGTTGAAACAGTGCCGACTGCGAGCAATGCCGCGCCGACATACATTAGGTTCAGTTTCATAGATTATAGTGAAATTTAATAGTTGTATCGGTTTCTACCTTATTATTTAACACGATTTGTTNACATTGGTTTAAAACTATTATTCAGAAAATAGTTTTTTACAGGTCTAAAAAAGATACCGCCGTTGTTNTTCCGGACGGTATCCTTATAGNTTNTCAATCATTTTCCGGATGAAGGAATTCCGGNGGTGTGCCTGCGTCATCATCAGGATCGACCGTNGCTCCGTCGCCATCCTTTTTCTTATCGCCGAAGNTGATGGTGGGGGTCTTCTNCCTCTTCTCATCCTCACGCTTCTTGGCGTCGGCTGCGTTCAGCTCCATGATTTCGTCGGTGCGCGATTTCCATTTGCGNGGTCCGAGCACATCCTGCACGTCATCGTGATAAATCACCTCACGCTCTATCAGCATGTCGCGAATGGCGTTGTGCTGTTTGGCATATTGTGTCAGAATCTCTTTTGCGCGGGCGTATTGCTCNGNGATGATGCGGCTCACTTCATCGTCGATGAGCTTCGCCGTCTCCTCNGANTAAGGCTTCTGGAATCCATAATCCTGACCGCTNGAATCCGTATAGTTGAGATTCGGGAGCTTGTCGCTCATGCCATACATCATGACCATGGCGCGTGCGATTTTCGTGACTCTCTCAAGGTCGTTGCTCGCTCCTGTGCCGATCTGTCCGAGGAAGAGTTCCTCGGCCGCACGTCCGCCGAGCAAGCCGCANATTGAGTCGAGCAGNGCCTGAGTGGGCACAATCTGTCGNGCCTCGGGGGCATACCAGGCNGCTCCGAGAGCCCGACCGCGAGGTACGATCGTCACCTTCACCAACGGATCACCGTATTGAAGGAGCCAGGAGATAGTGGCGTGGCCGGCCTCATGTGTGGCGATGGAGGCTTTCTCTTCGGGAGTGATGATTCGCGAACGTTTCTCCATACCTCCGACCACACGGTCGATTGCGCCGCTGAAATCGCTGAAATCCACAGAGTCCTTGTTGCTGCGCGCGGCAATCAGGGCGGCCTCGTTGCAGACGTTGGCGATATCGGCTCCNGAGAANCCCTGAGTCTGNCGGGCNAGTTGCTCCACATCGAGCTTGCTGTTGACCTTNAGGTTGCGCAGGTGCACGTTGAAAATCTCGATTCNGTCAGTAAGTTCCGGAAGGTCCACATATATCTGGCGGTCGAAACGTCCCGGTCGCATCAGAGCCTTGTCGAGCATATCGGCGCGGTTGGTGGCGGCAAGAATTATGACGCCGTTGTTAGAGCCGAAGCCATCCATCGCGGTGAGCATCTGGTTGAGGGTATTCTCNCGCTCGTCGTTGCCACCCATGCTCGGATTCTTGCCACGGGCTCGACCCACGGCNTCGATCTCATCGATGAATACGATGCAGGGAGCCTTTTCGGCCGCCTGCTTGAAGAGGTCGCGTACGCGCGCCGCTCCGACGCCGACAAACATCTCTACGAAATCNGAACCCGATGTCGAGAGGAAGGGNACGTTGGCCTCNCCGGCAACGGCCTTCGCCAGAAGNGTCTTACCCGTTCCGGGAGGNCCCACAAGAAGCGCGCCGCGCGGAATCTTTGCCCCCAGTTCGGTATANCGTTCCGGATTTTTGAGGAATTCCACGATNTCCTCGACCTCGACTTTAGCCTCGGCGAGACCNGCCACATCTTTGAATGTGACGTTAGTGCCTCCCGATTTGTCGAAGACCTTGGCTTTTGATTTGCCTACATTGAATATGCCACCCGCTCCGCCGGGGCCTGAGTTCATACGTCGGGAGAGAAGCACCATCAGACCAACGAAGAGTATGATCGGTCCGAAATACCAGAAGATCTTCATCAGATCCGATCCCTTCTCGTAAGTCACTGCGATTTCCGCGTGCCCCTCTGATTTGAGTTGCGCGTTCCATTCCTCGATTTTGTCGGAAATCTTGTCGGCTGAAGGTATGGTGGCCTTTAGCAGTATCTCGGAGCCGGAGGAATATTTCGAGGGAATATGCTGGGCGTTGAGGCCGCGGTCGTTCAGATGACCTTCGGCTATATTGCTTTCGGAGAGCACTGTGATCTTGTCGAACTGGCCGTCGACNGCAGCATCCTCGAATTCAGTCCAGTTCACGTTCTTCACCTGAGAATTGTCCTGAAAATAATAGAGGCCGAGAAGACACATGATTATCAGAGCATACATCCAGTACATGTTGAATAGCGGACGCTTGCTCTGATTCCGATTGTTGTTGTTCTTTTTCGGTGCGAAATTTAACATAAGGCGGGTTTTGGAAAAAGTATATTGTCGAGTCTATAGTTCGCTCCTGATTGTCAATCCATATCAGGCAGCTCGGTCAGCTTGCCATCGCTCCAGAGTTCCTCAAGCCGGTAGAATTCGCGCACCTCGGGCTGAAATACGTGCACCATNACGCTGCCGTAATCCACTATCACCCATTGTGCGTTGCGGAGACCGTCTGTGGCGTAGGGCTTGATCCGAAGCTTTTTTGACACTTCATCGCTCACATTCTCTGCGATGGCCGCCACCTGAGCGCTCGACCGTGCCTGACAAATGATGAGCATCGGAGCCGGAGAGGTTTCGACATCGCTCAGGTCGATGATTGTCATTTTGCTACCTTTTTTGTCATAGATAGCCTCTATGATGGCTGATTGCAGATCAGTTGTAGATTGCATCTATTATTCCTTTGAATTAGATTATAATGATAATGTTACCACAAAAGGGGTGGGAATCGATAANGTTCCCACCCTTTACATACATAACAAAGATTCTTTCAAATTTATCTTTGACGTGATTTAAAAATTCCTAAAATCTGCTCACCGGTCAAAATGGATAACGGCTTTCAACGACGCTCCAGTCGACGANGTCCCANAGTCGATGCAGATAATCCGCACGGCGGTTCTGGTAGTCAAGGTAGTAGGCATGTTCCCAGACATCGAATACGAGCAGNGGATTCAATCCCTTCGTCAGAGGATTCTCGGCGTTTGAGGCCTTGAGAATCTGAAGTTCCCCCTGAGAATCGTTGGCGAGCCATACCCATCCGCTNCCGAAGACACCTNCGCCGGCCTCCTCAAATTTCTTCTGGAATTCCTCAAGACTGCCGAACTGTTTCTCTATCTGCTCCATAAGTTTGCCGCCGGGAGCCTTCTGCCCCTTCGGGGCNAACTGGAAGAAGTAGAAGATATGGTTCCANGCCTGCGAGGCATTGTTGAAGAGAGGCCCTTCGCTCTCNGTGATGATGCGTTCCAGAGGCATATCCTCATATTCGGTGCCNGCGATCAGGCGGTTGAGATTGTCGATATAGGCTTTCTCATGCTTGCCGTAGTGGAAGTCGATCGTCACTGCCGAAATAATCGGCTCNAGAGCATCGGGAGCGTAGGGGAGTATGGGTTGTGTGAATTTCATAGTGTGTTATTTTATTATNGNTTTATGCGTTGAAGTCGTTTCGTAAATCTGTCGAAACCTCTTCATCGTTAAAACACTGAAATCCACACTTGGTTCATTCCNCGCCGNAGNNGCCTCAATCGAAGATGGCGTCCCAGTCCTTGTAGACCGGTTGGTAGCCCGCGCGCCGTATGGCTTCGTCCACTTCGGCCGGTGTGCGTGAGTCGCAGACCTCGAATTGCTCCAGCTCCTCGGTCGGATGCGTGTAGCCCCCCGGCTCAGTGCGGCTTCCCGCGCTCATCGANGTNACTCCTAATGTCGCCATATTGTCGCGGAAGAGGGCCGGCTCGCGGGTGGAGAGGGANATGTCGGCGTCATGGTCGAAAAGACGGAATGCGAAGGTCAGCTGCGCGAGCTGNCGGTCGTTTATGATGCTTTTCGGCTTGAATCCGCTCTCGGAGGGACGCATACGGGGAAAATTGACCGAAAATCTTGATTTCCAGTATTTCTTCTGCAGATAGCGCAGATGGCGTGCGAGCATGATGACATCTCCGCGCCAGTCTTCGAGACCGAGAAGGGCCCCCATTCCGATTTTGTGTACTCCGGCCTCCCCCATACGGTCGAAACCGTTCAGTCGCCAGTCGAAGAAAGATTTCATGCCGCGCGGNTGATATTTGCCGTAGCTCTCCTTATGATAGGTCTCCTGAAAGCAGACGACTCCGTTCAATCCGGCCTTGACCAGCCGGCTGTAGTCGGCGCTGCGCATCGGCTGCACCTCTATGGTGAGATTATGGAAATAGGGGCGGCATACATGCAACACCTTCTCGAGATAGTCTACGCCGCAGACCGAGGGGTATTCCCCGGCCACTATCAGCAGATTCTCGAACGGCGNGAGTTCCCTTATCGCCTTGCATTCCGCTTCCACCTGGTCGAGAGTGAGCACCGTGCGCTCCATCGGATTGTCATGGTTGAATCCGCAGTAGACGCATTTGTTGGTACATGCGTTTCCGACATACATCGGGATATACATCGAGATTGTCTTGCCGAAACGTTCCGANGTGTAGTGTCGGCTCAGNGCCGCCATCTCATTGATATAGGGGGCNGCGGCTTCCGANATAAGCACGGCGAANTCTTCCGGCGTAAGGGGGNTGATGTTGGCGCGGGCTTTGGAGAGCACTCGCTCCACATCCTCCCGGGTGGCCTGCTCCACGAGGCGTATAGAGGCATCCCAGTCGTAGCCTCCGATTATATCGGCGTAACCCCGACCGAAAACGTGTTCGCGGTCGGGGTCTGAATATGCTTTTCTTTTTATTTCTGACATTCGTCGGCAATATTTTGGGATATTCGCATGGCGCAGAAGTTGGGGCCGCACATGGTGCAGAATTTATCGTCGGCATCCGGTGCGTTGCGGCGCGACTCCATATAGTATCTGCGGGCCTTCTCCGGATCGAGCGAGAGATTGAACTGATCTTTCCATCTGAATTCATAGCGGGCCTTGGAGAGGGCGTCGTCNCGCACGCTTGCTCCGGGATGTCCCTTGGCCAGGTCGGCGGCGTGGGCGGCAATCTTGTAGGTGATCACACCCTCGCGCACATCGTTGAGATTCGGCAGCGAGAGGTGCTCCTTCGGTGTGACGTAGCATATCATTGCCGTGCCGAGCTGCGAGATGATGGCTGCTCCGATGGCNGAGGTGATATGGTCGTAGGCCGGGGCTATGTCGGTGGTCANGGGNCCCAGTGTGTAGAACGGAGCCTCNTGGCAGACTCTCTTCTGACGCTCCATNTTNTCCGGAATCTTGTGCATNGGNACATGNCCCGGNCCCTCGATGAGCACCTGCACATCATGCTCCCAGGCCTTTTCGCAAAGTTCGCCGAGCACGTCGAGTTCAAGGAACTGCGCCTCATCGTTGGCATCGTAGGTCGAGCCGGGGCGCATTCCGTCNCCGAGAGAGATGGCTACGTCATATTTGTTGAGAATCTCNCAGATTTCGTCGAAGTGGGTGTAGAGGAAGCTCTCCTCNTCGTGGAGCACTGTCCACTGGGTCATGATCGAGCCGCCTCGGCTGACGCANCCGGTCATTCGGTTCTGCACTAAATCGGCGTGACGGCGTAACACTCCCGCATGTATCGTGAAGTAGTCCACACCCTGCTCGCATTGTTCTATGAGCGTGTCGCGGTATATCTCCCATGTCAGTTTNCTGACATCGCCGTTCACNTTCTCAAGNGCCTGATAGATAGGCACAGTGCCCATCGGCACCGGACAGTTGCGTATGATCCATTCGCGTGTCTCATGGATGTTGTCGCCGGTCGAGAGATCCATGAGGGTGTCGCCTCCCCANTAACAGCTCCAGACNGCCTTCGCCACCTCCTCTTCGATTCCCGATGACAGGGCGGAGTTGCCGATATTGGTGTTAAGCTTCGTGGCGAACTTGGAGCCGATGATCATCGGCTCGGCCTCGGGATGATTGATGTTGGAGGCAATCACGGCGCGCCCTGCGGCTACCTCCTCGCGCACGAATTCGGGCGTGATATGGCTCTTGATGCCACGNCGCTCATTGTCGAGATTCTCGCGGATGGCCACATATTCCATCTCCGGCGTGATGATGCCCTTTCTGGCGTAGTGCATCTGCGTCACCCGNTGGCCATCCTTCGCGNGGCGGGGCTTATGCTCCACGGGGAAGCGGATGCCGTCGAGCGATGCGTCGGCGCGGCGTGCGCGTCCGTATTCGCTGGTGATATCCTCCTGCTCGATGGTATCGTCGCGGTCTATCACCCATGACTGTCGGTCGCGGGGAAGGCCTTTGTTGATATCGGGGGTGTAGGAGGAATCGGTATATAAGCCGCTCGTGTCGTAGATATAGATGTCATCGTTGGGGTATTCGATACGNTTNCCGTTTTCGATTTTCACCGTGGGATATTGATGCACGACACGCATCCCGACCTTGATCGGGAAAAGTTTGCCGTCGACGTATACCTTTTCTGAATTAGGGTATGCTGAGAGGTCGATATTATCGATTTTCATGGTTATAAGAATCGTTTCAATGATTTCAGAGTTGGTCGAGGAAGGAGGTTAGGGGAGAGGTGGCCTGAGCCGTGACTGAAGTGGCNCCGAGACCTGCNAGATACGCCTCNCGNCCCGCTTCGACACCCTTTCTGAAGGCTATGGCCATCTTNACGGGGTCTTGGGCCACTGCTATGGCGGTGTTGACGAGCACTGCGTCAGCCCCCATCTCAAGAGCCTCCGCCGCGTGGGAGGGCGCNCCGAGTCCGGCATCGACTACCACCGGCACATTGCTCTGTTCGATGATGATGCGCAGCAGGTCGCGTGTCAGCAAGCCCCGGTTGGTGCCGATAGGCGCGCCGAGTGGCATCACGGCGGCAGTGCCGACCTCTTCGAGCCGTTTGCAGAGCACGGGGTCAGCCTGAATGTAGGGGAGCACNACGAAGCCCTCGGCGGCCAATATCTCGGTTGCCTTGAGTGTCTCCACGGGATCCGGCATAAGGTAGCGCGGATCCGGGTGAATCTCAAGCTTGATGAAGGGCGTGCCGAATATCTCGCGGCTCATGCGTGCCGCAAGCACGGCCTCCTCCGCGTTGCGCACACCCGAAGTGTTGGGCAGCAGTTGCACCTTGTCGCGGTTGATATGCGTCAGCATATCATCGGTGGCCTCGTTCATCATATTGACGCGCTTCATGGCCACCGTGATCATCTCGGAGCCGGAGGCTATGATGGCTTCGAGCATCTTGTCGGATGACGGGAATTTACCCGTCCCGACAAAGAGACGGGATCTGAATTCCCTTTCTCCTATCTTGAGTATATCGTTCATTTTGTTTAGGTTACTATCCGGACAACTTGTCAGAGAGNGTCTGAATTCAAACACTCTCTCAGTCTCCCGTCGGGAGCAGTTCGCAGAAGCGTCGCGTGGCCTCCTCCATGTCATCGGCGAATGCTATGGCNCCGCTGACGGCGATTCCGTCGCANCCGGCCTCAAGCAGCGGCTTGACATCCTCAAGCTTTACCCCTCCGACGGCCACATGGGCTATGTTGATTTCTGCGGCATTCATTTCATTGCAGAGGGCCGACACTCCCNCCAATCCAAGAATNGGGGCNAGGTTCTCCTTGGTTTTCGTGTCGGCGAAGGGNCCCATNCCTATGTAGTCNATGTCGAGCGAGCGNACTGCCTCGATGTCGGCGAAGGTGTTGGCCGTGACGCCNATGACGGCGAGCGGTCCGAGTTCCATACGGGCTTTNGAAGGGGGNGTGTCAGTCTTGCCGAGATGCACGCCGGTGCAGTTGACATCGCGGCAGATATCGACGTAATCATTGATTATAAGAAAGGCCNCTTTCTCATCGGTGAGNGGTTTNATGGTCTTGGCCATCTCCATCACCTCATCGTGGNCGGCATCTTTCATACGCAGCTGAATCCAGCGGCATCCCCCNGCGAGGACNGCCTTCACCTGTTCGGGAATCGATTTTCCGCAGGCTGTGTTGGTTATGTATTGCAACATGGTGTGTTCGATTTAACGATAGTATTGTTTGGAGAGCAATTTATTTAATAACGCTCTCCGGGCTGCAATGGTTGNGCGGTGTCGGCAGAGCTCCCAGCATCGCCATCCCTGCGAATCCGGATTGGCGGAGCAGATTCTCTTTGTCGGGTGTGANCCCNCCGAGGGCCACGACCGCTACGCCCGCCGCTTCAAGTCGCTTCCGGAGTGACGGGAGTTTCTCTTGAGGCAAGAGGGCTCGGTAACCCTCTTTGGAGATGGAGTCGAATATCGGCGAGAGTGTGACGTAAGTCAACCCTGCCGATTCCTCCACCTCTTCAATCGAATGACACGACTTGCTGATTCTCANCCCCGGCGTAATAGCCCGGGCATCCGGGGGTGGTTGAGGATTCCTTCTGTTAAGGTGGATACCTCCGATTCCGAGCGGGATAGCGAGTTCGAATCTGTCGTGCAGCGTCAGGCGGTGTCTGAGNTCTTCCGGCACACCCNCTATNATTCTCTTNATCTCATCNGCGNCGGCTTCAGGATGGCGTATGTGCATGATATCGACCACCCCGTCACGCAGTAGCTCTGTGATCCACGTCCACTCCTGCNCGACAGGTTTTTGCGGNGTTATGCCGATAATCAGGAAATCCNGTTGACAGTCAGCCTCCATATGCCGCCGAGAGCACCATGACGTTGGATGCTTCGTTGAGTTGGGTGACGGAGTGCATACGNGCGGGGATTACCCTGCCGTTGATTGCCACGGCAGTGCCCTGTGTCGGTATATTGCGCCATTTGAGTAGTTGTTCAAGAGTGAACACTTCTGCGGGTAGTGCGGTCAGCACTCCGTTGAGCATAATGGATTTAGCCATAATTCTTCAGTATTAGTTTTTTAGTTGAGATATTCACTCAGGCCNTGAGTCAGCGACATCNTGCCGCCGNNNTCATCGGGCATGGCGAGGATGGAATAGGCGGGTCCGTGACCCTCCTCGTACAGCCGCCAGTCTTTCCCGGCCTTGAGTAGAAATCCAATAAGTTCTTTGGCCATTTTGACGGCCACATGATATGGCGCACCTTTGGCCAGCAGACAGGCGATAGCCGTGGAGTAGACGCAGCCTGTNCCGTGTGTGTTGGGGGTNTCGATTTTTTCCCCGGCTATGTGGGCTACGGAATAGGCCACCGGCGGCTCCCCATCCTCCGACTGCTCCATTATCTCCGGCGGACACTCAAGGTCCGGTCGCGGTTCGAGCAGNAAGTCGGAATGCAGGCGCANNCCGGGATTATGNCCCCCTGTCAGCAGGATNCGGTCTAATCCGTAGGATATACGCAGTATGTGCATATCGGTTATCAGCTGCATGAGGCGGATCTCATCCTCGCTCGCATTGTCGGGATAGCTGACGTTTTCGAGCTGCTGTTTGAAAGCGGGATCCTCTCTTACAGGGGAAGCCAGTCGTTCAAGTTCCACCGCGTTGGGGGTGATGAGGTCCACTTGCGAGAGAAAGAGCATCAGNGTCGAGCGGTCCTCCCACCAGTCGGAAGTGAAATTGTCGGCTCCGGCTGTAGGGGCCATNACGGGATCGAACACCACCGGCCCGTGCTCGTGGAGNCAGAGCAACTCGGCCAGGATCCGCATATGTTTCGCGCTTGGCAGCATCCCTATTTTGATNGCGTCGGGCACGACATCGTTCAACACGCTNTCGATCTGGTCGCGGAATATATCGAGATCCACCGCCTGCATACGGCGGAATCCTTTGGAATCCTGAGAAGTCACGCAACTGACTACGGGCATCGGATAACCCTGCACNAGTCGGCATGTCGCTATATCGGCTGCAAGGCCGGCTCCACCGGTCGGGTCGGTGCCACCGACGAGCATTACGATGCTCTGCCTGTTGATCTTCTCTGTCGGAATATAATTATCTGAGGAGTTTTCGTTAATCATTGGTCAGTCTGTTTTGGGTTGGTTGCGGTCCCTCNCCGGAAGGGCTGATTCGATTTCCTCAAAGCATTGAGCCATGAGGCGCTTGGTGTTGAAGCCCTTCTCTCCCGGATAAATCGGCTTATGGATAGTGAGGGTGATGCGTCCGGGAGTGCAGTTGTAAGTCGTGCGTGGCATTCGGCGGAAGGCTCCGTCTATCGTGATCGGGACGACGGGGAGTTTATATTCGGCCGCCAACATGAAGGCACCGCGTTTGAAGGGTATCATCTTGCCGTCNAATGTGCGGCTCCCTTCCGGAAATATCACGAGCGACATTCCCCCCTGAAGGGTCTTCTCCGATTCCTGAATGGTCGTGCGGATACCCGAGACGGAGGAATCGTCGACCATGATATGNCCGGCNCGGCGGCAAGCTCNGCCGACCAGGAAGATNTTCTCCAGTTCCTTCTTCATCAGCCATTTGAAGTCGTGATTGAGGTATCCGTAGATCGACCATATGTCGAATGCCCCCTGATGGTTCGCCACAAAGACATAGCTCGTGTTCGGGTCGATGTTCTCGCGTCCCTTGACTTTTACGCGCACCCCAAGGAGCACGCATACGCAGCGGCTCCAGATATGCGCNGGATAATAGCTCCAGAAATGCGAACGTGAGAGACTCGCGCCGATGATGGTGATGATGGCGGTGATGGCTGTCAGAACCACAAGAATCGGCACGGCGATACACCATTGATAAAGAAGATAGAGAAATCGCATTATGAATATAAAGTTTATATGATCAATCCTTGTCGAAATGCACATCCATCTGCGGGAAGGGGAATGAGAAGCCCATCTGCGGCAGACGTGTGAAGAAGCGGGCGTTCATATCGTAGAAGAGGCCCCAGTAGTCGGCGCTGAGAGTCCAGGCGCGCACCGTCAGATTTATGCTGCTGTCGGCCATCTCGCCGAGGCCGACGAAGGGGGGACGCAGCACGGGTGCGGTCTTGGCGTCATTCAGTCCGACCTTCTCTTTGATGGCCGCTCCCAGACGGCGGCGTTTCTTACTGCGGGATTCTGTCAGCCGTCCCCACCATGTGCGGGGTGCTTCGGGAATTTCCTCATCGGCCTGTGCGTTGGGCGACATGTTTCCGGTCTCTTCACCTTCGCCTGATTCTTTGTGGGAGGCGGCTGCCTGCTCCTTTTCNGCCTGTCTGTGTGCTTTCAGCATGGCCATATGCTCCTCGATAGTGGTCTTTACCACCCGGTCATCCTCAAGCAGAATCTCCTTTATGGCCTGCTGCGCCGCCTCGTAGTCGGTGTCNTAGGATAGGGATATGGTCCAGTCCACGCGGCGGAATCCTTCGGTGGAGTAGTTGTTGATCGAGCCTGTCGAGAGGCCGCCGTTGGGTATGATAATCCGTTTGTTGTCCGGAGTGTTTATTACGGTATGNAATATCTGTATCTCGCTGACGGTGCCGGCATATCCCTGCGCCTCGATATAGTCGCCTACTTTATAAGGCTTCAGCAGGAGTATGAGCACACCACCGGCGAAGTTCTGGAGCGTGCCGCTCAGAGCCATACCGATTGCCACACCCGCCGAGGCGAAGAGCGCGAGGAAGGAGCTGGTCTCAAGACCCAATATCCCCACTACCGTGATGATCAGAATGAAGTAGAGCACCATCCTTACCAGCGACAGTACGAATGTCGTCAGCGACGGGTCGACCTTGCGGTTGACCATCAGGTTATGCACGACATCGTAGATCTTCCTGATGATGAAACGGCCGACGTAGAATACCAGAATCGCTATCAGGAGTTTGAACGAGAAGTCTACCATTGAGTTGGCGATCTTGGTTATCGCATCGTCGATTGATAGCCCCTTCANTGATTCAAACATCGAATGNGCCGATTCCGGAGTGTCGGGCATCGGGACTACGGGAAGGTCGTCGGTCTGGATTCCAATCATTTTTNTATATTTTTTGAGTTACGGGGATATAACAATCAGCCCCGCTATTTTTGTTCAGNTTTCAATNGACCATCCNTTACTGATGAAATGCNGGATATACGGCCTTCCACCAGTCGAGTCGCTTGTAGTATTCCGTCTCTTCCGTTGAATCATCATAGAAGTAATGGCACGATAGTCCGCTGAAATTCTCCGGTTTGATCTCTCGGCGGTCAAACCCTGTGGCCGACGCCGCTTTATATACGACAGCTTTCTCCATCGCTCCCCGGAAGGCAGCCTCATCCCAGTCGGATCCGAGTTTCGCTCCCCATTCCGAGGTGTATTGGCCGAAGTCATAGAAGGGNCCGCTCGGAGAGCGGGAATATTTCTGGAGATTGATTGCCCAGGGTCGTTCCTTAGANCTGACTTCAGTGGCCTTGGCGGCCTCCCGGGCCACNTCCTCAAGAGCATCCGTGCGCGTCACGCATATGGTGATGACCGAGTTCTTGTCGAGAAAGTATTGCGCGGTGGCTTTCGCCGCCTCTGTGAGATCGTAGTCGGCGGCNGCCAGATAAGGAAGCGTGATCTGATAGGGGAGACCNTCGGCGGCCATCTCCGTCGGNTAAGCCACGATATAGGGGGCCTTGTGGCGCAACTGGTAGACTACCTCGATGGANGACATATAACAGCAGTCGAACCATATGAAGTCAAACGTGGATTCGGGAATGGCNGAGTCAAGTTCGAGCAGGTCGCAGTAGTCGGCCTGNCCTTCATAGATGTCCTGGCCATACCATCCGCGCGGATCCTCTTCCACCGATCCGCTGATGACCGGGGCACTGCGAAGNNCTGCCGGCATGATATCCGATTCATTGATGTCGGCTACGATATGATCGGAGAATTTTGGTGTCCACCCCGTCGCATGGCTCCAGAANATAAGNCCTCTCTGCGGAGCTTNCGAGANCTCCTCATAATCGGCTATCACCTCCGATATNCGNTNNGGNTCGGTNGAGAANGTCNTNCGGTCATATTCCTTACGCACCTCGAAGGCGTATTCACCCTTATCCTCCACCCATACGAGGCGACTGAGCGTCGGNGCCTGTTTCTGAGTGAGNGAGTAGACCCATACATCCGCTTTATCCGCATCTATCCCGGGGGCACCTTCCAGCACCTCGGCCATATCGTTGTTGAAGTCGTAGGAGAGGTTGTTAGAGGCCACGGCGTATATCAGGATGGATGTCCGGATNGACGGTTCCACCTTATCCGGNTCGGAATCGGGTTCTTCGTTGCCNGTGCANCCGGGNGCCATCAGCAGNCTGCCGANCAGCAACGGCGCGGACATGAATCCGGCAATCCGCTTGACGGCGGGTTTCATTATAGGGGAGAGTATGACAGTCAAATCAAATCGTTTCATAACAGGTTAACGTTTGGAGCTACTCCTTAATTGTATAAATTGTATAATATGNATNGTATAATATGNATGCAATTGTATGATACGTATGCGTAATATGGAAAAACACTTTGGCGGCTTNTTGCCGCNCNATTGTCGTGCAAAGTTAACATTTCTTCCCCAATCCTACAAAATCCAATCGNCTAAATAAACCAATTCTGTTCAATATTGTTAAAATTGGTGAATTTTGCCCCTCCCCCNGCGGGTGGGGTCAGTGATTACGGATNAAATAATATGAAGAAATCTCTAATATGGATGCTCACGGCTGTGATGGCCATCACTTTCGGAGCTCTTCTTTATTTCCAGATAATGTATCTGGAGAATATGGTCAANATGCGCGAGGCCCAGTTCTCGGAGAATGTCATGCGCGCNTTGCATGCNACTGTCCAGGAACTTGAGCGGCGCGAGACGCTGTATTACCTNGAGGAGGATGTCAGNATNCTTAACACCGATGGNAATTTCAATACATCCGATGTCTCACCTGAAACCCTCATGGAGGCCGCNGGCTCATCCCGAAGTAAAATCAGCTATCCCTCTCCGGCTACTGTCTCGGAGAGTTATCGCAGTCTGCAGGCCACTCTCCGTTCGCAATATCAGTATCAGAAGGGGCTGCTNAATGAGATTATTCTCAATATCTTGCGCGAGGCCCCCTCGCGTCCGGCACTTGAGAGGGCTGACTCCGCGGAAGTCAGACGCTTTCTGCGCGACGAACTCCTCAGCAGCGGCGTCGATCTTCCCTTCACATTCGCCGTCACNGATGCCTACGGACATTACACCTATCAGACACGCGGCTTNAACCGGGGAAGCGATGTCCCGACCTATGCCGCNACTCTTTTCCCTAACGCGGGTGCGAATTATAAGTTGATAGTCGAGTTCCCCACACGCGACTCATATATCTTCTCCTCCGTCAGATTCATTATCCCGACNCTATCTTTCACGATTATTCTGCTCGTAATTTTCCTCTATACCGTCATCCTCATTTTCCGCCAGAAGAAACTGACTGAGATGAAGACCGACTTCATCAACAATATGACTCACGAGTTCAANACGCCNATCTCCACAATCTCTCTGGCCGCGCAGATGCTCGANGATGATTCTGTCAGGAAGTCGCCGACATCCCTGAAGCATCTGGCGCATGTGATCGGCGANGANTCGAAGCGTCTCCGGTTTCAGGTAGAAAAGGTACTCCAGATGTCNATGTACGGCACNGACGGCGGAGCCGCCTTGAAGTTCTCCGTCNTCAACGTCAACACCATAATATATAATGTGGTNAATACCCANAAGATNAAGGCTGAGAAGGATGGNGGNAAGATNGAGGTAGATCTCGATGCNATTGATGCNGATGTNCGTCTTGATGAGATGCACTTCACCAANGTCGTCTTCAACCTTCTCGACAACGCTCTNAAATATATGAAAGAGGAGACGGCTCCCGAGCTATTGGTNTCNACCCGCAATATCCCTCATAATCAGATTGAAATCCGATTCAGGGATAACGGTATCGGNATCAGGCGNGAAGACCTTAAGCGGATCTTCGATAAATTCTACCGTGTCTCCACAGGCAATCGCCATGATGTCAAAGGGTTTGGTCTCGGTCTTGCCTACGTCAAGAAAATGGTCACCATATTCGGCGGCTCCATATCAGCTGAAAGCGAATTCGGCAAATGGAGTGAATTCATCATCCGTCTTCCCCTCGCCGAACCATCCGTCGACGAATAATTAAACGGAATACAATTTGACGGTGTAGGGACGCGATTNTTCGCGTCCGCGTCCGGATGGCGTCNGGATGGCGCCCACATCGGGATGGCGTTNGNATGCNNCCGCGCCCGGCCGGCGTAAAATGTTAAAATTTACACCCCNTTAACTAAACCTAAAACACGTTAAAGCGTTTAAAAGATATACAGGGTGGCGAGAGGATCCCTCGNGGATTTGAGGCATATCCGATTTGACTCCCGGTGACTTCCAATGACAAGAAAAAATAATGCTATGGATAACAAACTGAAAATACTTCTCTGCGAGGATGANGAGAATCTGGGAATGCTCCTCCGGGAATTCCTCCAGGCTAAAGGCTTCAACGCCGACCTTTGTAACGATGGTGAGAAAGGCTACAAAGCTTTTCTTAAAAATAAATACGACCTCTGTGTGCTNGACGTGATGATGCCCAAGAAGGATGGATTCACGCTCGCNCAGGAGATTAAGAATGTCAACAGCGAGGTNCCCATCATCTTCCTCACGGCAAAAAGCATNAAAGAGGATGTGCTCGAAGGATTCAAGATCGGTGCCGACGATTACATGACNAAGCCCTTCTCCATGGAGGAACTTGTAGTCCGCATCACAGCCGTNCTCCGTCGTGTGCGTGGCAANCGCGATAAGGATGTCACCGANTATCGGCTTGGNAAATTCATCTTCGACACCAAGAAACAGACCCTCGTCAGCGGCGATCAGTNGACAAAGCTCACGACCAAAGAGTCGGAATTGCTCACTCTTCTGTGCGAACACCTCAACGATGTATTGGAGCGCAACTACGCCCTNAAGACAATNTGGGTTGACGACAACTACTTCAACGCCCGCAGCATGGACGTCTACATCACGAAGCTCCGCAAGCTTTTGAAGAGCGATCCCGATATAGAGATCATNAACATCCATGGNAANGGCTACAANCTCATTGCTCCCGAGCANCCCGCAGCCGAAGAATAAAAATATACTTAAACAGCAGATANNAAGCGCCGGATNCCNATCCGACGCTTTTTTACTATACTCCGNAATATTTATTCGCGNCCAAAATATCTTCTTGAGTCTATTGGCGNGNAAAGATAATAAANAACTTTTATANTCCGTTTCAANATTANNNAAGNTTCNACATCATGAAATAGGAGACTNNATGGAAGATCTAAATGGAATCAAATAACCATGGCAAAGAAAAAGAGCGATAGCCCATATTCGGCGGCNTTGGGTGGCGGNGGTTTCCTGTTTGAGGAGACTGACGCNTTATTNCCATTNCTCCAGTCGCCGGATGCGTCAGAGCTATTGAAAGATGAAATCGTGCATAANCGATTGCTTCACATGAATGCCGAACGCACTCGGTCAAAAGCGGTTCTCGAAGTTCGAAGGAGGTATGTTACAATGTCTCCGGATTTCTGGATTNATTATCAGGNAATGTCGGAGGAGAATAGAAGNGCTGCGCTTTTTTATACGATTTTGAAGACATATAAAATAGTTTTCGACTTTCATGTCGGAGTGGCAATGAGGAAGTGGAAGTCAATTGACAGAACGATTGAATTGGCCGACCTTATGATTGAACTGGACGAAATCTCAGCACGTGATGAGTTTGTCGATTCATGGACAGATGCCACCAAGCGAAAGATAGCAAGTGCCTATCTTACTATTCTCCGGAAAGCCGGGATGTGTGACAGATCAGGCAATCTTCAACCGCTGAAGTTTGACAATGCCGGTTTCTACCTCTACGGACCTGGCGAACCGTGGTTTTTAGAGGCCTCCTTTATGCCTCCTTACCAGATTGAAACCCTTAAGCAGCAGACGACATGAGAGACATGACGATGGCCGAACTATACGAGCTTCTCAATTCAAAGAAGTTTCAGGATACTGAGGAGGGGGATCTCTTCTACAATTTCTTTATATATCAGTACGAAGCTGACAGAGAATATGAAATGAGAGAGCAAATCATCGAATTCAAGCGGAATCTCAAACGTCCGACNTCCTATGTGGATGTGCTGACCATAGATATATTCGATGAGTTCTGCAATTTCCTTGACAGGAAGAAGTTTCTACGCCATCCCTCGATGCTGAAATATCTAAGGGATAAAGAAGATGCTGATCCGGAGAATGCCGGAAGTGTTCAGGATACTTTGTCGCGCAATGCACACAGTAAAGACTTTATCAAGTATCTCCATGAACGCATCATGGAGCATAAAGAGATTAAGGACGGATTGAAACGACCGTATGTCTTTCTATATGGTATCGGTGCCATGTATCCATATCTGAGAGTCAATGACCTGCTGGCAATCTACGAGGACTTCAACATTTCCAATGCCTACAAGCTTCTTGTATTTTACCCGGGCAATAGCGTCCGGAATTCATTCTCTCTTTTCGGTATGCTGCCCGACCATCATACNTACCGTGCCATCCGACTTGTAAATGAAGATTAAGCCATGCTTTTAAAAGATATATACGAAAAGAAAATTACCCGTCAGGTCAATCCTGCCGTCAGCGCAACTAAACTTGATAAGGAGACTAAGGATATTGAAATCGGTGAATATGTATTCACCGATGAGATTCTCAATGGCATTTATAGAATATTGAATGCCATACGCAATAATGAGCCGTATGACCATGTGGGTATGTGGATCAACGGTTACTACGGTTCCGGAAAATCTCATTTCTTGAAATATTTCGATTATNGCATATCTCCGGAGACAAGGGATTTTGCAATGTCTCGGCTTNTCGAGGCTGTGGAGGACATAGACCCGCTTGACGATAACAATAATCTGGAGTTTTCAAAAGAAGACTTGCAGGCTATCAATACCTGGCTGAAACGGGCTGAAATAGACACACGGATCTTTAATCTTGAAACGTCGAAAGACTATTCTTCCGACAATAAGGTNGTGTTTCTGCATGTGTTCTGGAATGAGTTCAATAAATTGAGNGGATTCAACGAATTCAACATCACACTTGCCCAGCATCTTGAAAAGCCCCTTCAGGAGAAAGGTGTATTTGAAGCCTTCAAGCAGCGGATTGCAGAAGAAGGTGGAGACTGGAATACCGATGCAGCCGACCTTGTGGATAACGAACTCCAGTGGGTACTTGACATTGCAAAAGATCTCGCTCCTACGTTGGATCTTGAGAGCATACGTCTCAGGATACTCAATCGTGACACCAATATGAGTATCAAGAACTTCGCTCGCGAATTGAATTCTTGGCTGAAAAATAAGAGGGAGGACTACCGTCTTGTTCTTCTTGCTGATGAGGTGTCGCAGTTTATCAATAAGGACAAAGACAGATACCTGAATCTTCAGGAAATTGTGACACACCTATCCGAATCTTGCGGCAATAAGGTGTGGATTGCATGTACCGCCCAGCAGGATCAGTCGGAAGTGATCGAAGAATGTAACCTGACGGAGGCTACCGACAGCACGGGCAAGATTCTCGGACGATTCGANGTTCANGTTTCGCTTAAAGGNACNCAACCGGAATATATCACTCAGAAGCGCATCCTTGANAAGAATGAGTTGGCAAAGAAGCCNCTNCTTGCNCTTTATAAGAAAGAGGANAACGGCTTCTCNCAGCGTTTCNCNCTNCCGGCATCTTACAANGGNTTCACNTCGGCTGATGAATTTGTGGATTTCTATCCGTTCGTACCCTATCAGTTCAAACTGATCATGCAGGTGTTCAACAACTTCCTGAAACTCGGCTATGTCGCGAAGGAAGTGAAGGGTAACGAGCGAAGCATCATCAAAGTAGTACATGCTACTGCAAAGCGCAATGCGGAGGGTGAGGTCGGTCAGCTTATTTCCTTTGACCAGCTCTACGACAATATGTTCGAGACAGGTCTGCAAAACCGAGGCCAGAATGCCATAAAGAATGCAGACAAGATGGCAGAGGAATATCCCGGTGACAAAAGACTTGCCCACCGCGTAGTCAATGTCCTCTTCATGATATGCAACATATCNGATACNGACAAACTGATNTTCCCNGCNACCCTGCAAAATATAACNACACTTCTTCTCAACGACTTCACCACTCCGTTTGTGACTGTCAAGGAGGAGGTGCGGAAGGTTGTGGAGTTCCTCTGCGAAAAGAATGTNATACGTGAGGAGAANGCNCGCAAGGGTCTCGATCCNTTCTANTCTTTCTATTCTGAGGAGGANATGAANGTGGCGGAACTNATCAAGANTCAGATTGTNGANACNACNTATCAGGCNACACAGCTTCAGGATATAATCCAGAAGTACTTCACCTCAATGCGCCCGAANGAACAGTATAAGACACGNTCTTTTTCNGTCGGNAGCTCAGTNATGCAGAAGACATTCCTCAACGCGAATAATCCTGATGTCAATGTNGAGTTCAATATGGATGCCGGAGTGGANGTNGGAGATATGATACTCCGNAANCCTTCCAACCGTCTTCTCTTCCTNTTGGGAAAGNATTTCCACGCCGACAGCCGNCTGCGTAATGACTTCGCNTGGTANTGCAAGGTTCAGAAATACGCNGANACNCCNGTNGCNAACGANGANAACGCNAAGGTGCGTGAAGAGTTCGGNAANCGTGCATTGGAAACCCTTCAGACNCAGATTATACCCAANATGCGTNCNATTCTTGACAANAGNCCNGTNNTGTCCGGAAATTCCGAGATAGACTCCATGNTGNTNAGTGGNAAGAANGGNCCGGANCGNTATNCNGANNCCATGAAGTATCATCTNGCTGCGATTTATCCNCAGGCCGGNATGGTGGATTCNNCNTCCATTCCCCGCGATACGNCCTCACTCCGCNCNGCNATNAACAGNNCTGTACAANCCGGNGAATACGANGGNNTGGGAGCNGCTCTTNCTCCGGCNGAGCAGGAAGTGGAGCGTNATCTGATGANGCATGGNAGNNTTGGACGTNAACCTNTCGCAGATNACNGCCAAGTTTGCCCAGCCNCCNTANGGATGGTTGGANATATGCACNATGTATGTGGTCAATGAACTTGTGCGCCGNCATCGCCGTGATTTCTCCTATGCNAACAATCGCAATGTAGATGCTTCAACCGTAGCGGCCAANATTGTGACCGAGACCAATAAGTTTGCTGTGCGCGAAGGTGAGGCNATNCCNCAGGAACTGGTAAACAGATTNATTGANGCGTGGAAGAATGTGTTCGGCGTNAGCCGGGCGATCCATTCNACTGATTCGACTCAGATCTACCGNACGGCNCAGGATGCNNTGACCACCCTCATNNCAAATTATGAGNANGAGATAAGNAAATANNGTAAATACGCATTCATNACTCCGCTGAGCGATTTCGTCGACCTTNTGCGNAAATGGCAANCGATCCGCGACATNNCCAAGTTCTTCAANACGGTCATTGANGACTCTGNTGATGCTGCCCGTCTNATGGATTNCTGCAAGGAGGTACTGGAGTTCGTGCATGATCAGATNGGNAAGTTTGACGANATNGTNCGTTTNGCCGANGAAAACCGTGANAANTTCTCATTCCTTNCNGACGGTNANCNNGANNTTGCCTCCGACCTTCAAGGATTGAGCACNCTCNCNTGGCCNTTCCGTATNCGNGANTNNATCAAGAAAAAGANAGANGTCGAGAACGCNCTCAANGAGGTTCGTGACAGNATCCGNGAAGAGATNAAGGCGGAATANCTTAAAACCTACNANCTNCTGCGNCGAAGCGCNGAGGNNGAAGGNGTNGANNCGGNNATNGTNGCNGANCCNNNGGCNATTTACGGNAATAAATGNCTNCCNGGCAATATCCTNGTNCTCCGCAACAATCTGAANACCGANGANTATTTCAGNCGTGAGGCNGCAAAGATACAGCAGGAGAAANTTCGCNGACAGACCCCNCCTNNCNCNANAACCGGGNGGAGANCCGACNNAGCCGCAGCCNAANCNNACANAACTTCCCTGCAACCTTACCCTNGACACCCGNGTGGTNGGTCTCGATAATGAGGCGGCNGTNGANGCNTATCTCGNNCGNCTNAAAAAGAAGATCATGGAGAAAATCAACGACAACAAAATCGTCACCATCATAAAATAACCNCNATATGGAGACAACGAAACTAAAACGNTTNGCCGCNGAGGCGCGTANCAATCTGATGGATGGNGTNCGCNGNAAACTTCNGCTTCTTGGATTCGACAAGNAGGGTAACGTCGTGGCCGAGCCGCAACNCGTGCAGGGTGGTGTCCTCTGGAATGGTGAAGAATATCCCGANGNCTTCTACCGGCAATGGNCCACACTTCGCGACCGCATCCNNGANCGCGGTGTGCGCGAGGTGNTGGAGGAAGCGTCGTATATATGGTTCAACCGNATGATNGCAATCCGCATATTGACCATGAANGGCCTNTGCGAACCNGTNCTCCGNTATGATGAGNCCATNGGTCTGCCNCTCCTGCTGTCNNATGCCCGTATGGGGCGTGTNCCGGAAATGTCAGCACAGGANCNNGCCCGNTTNNACNNNCTGATGGACGATGACAANCGCACATANGATCAGTTTGCNCTNCTGCTCACNGCNTGGTGTCATGCNAATCCCGTCATNCATGCCTGTTTCGGCTCCATCAACGATTATGTCGAACTGCTTCTTCCCGACAATATCCTTCGCCCAGACGGATTTATCGCCAANCTGAACGAAACTCNATTTATCTCTNAGGAGGATTATANGTCGGCNGAACTNATCGGCTGGCTNTATCAGTTCTATATATCCGACCGTAAGGATGAGGTGTTTGCCAAGAAGGGTAAAGTGGAGGCTGACGAGATACCTGCAGCCACGCAGATCTTCACTCCAAACTGGATTGTGAAATATATGGTGCAGAACACCATCCTCCCGCAGGTAGATGCCGACGAAGAGATAATTGAATCGGCAAAATATCTTGTCAAGACGGAAAACAATACAGATGGAAAAGTTGAACTTGAAGACCTGAAGGTTGCCGACTTTGCCTGCGGTTCGGGACATATCCTCAACGAGTGCTTCGACCTGATCTTNGANNTGTATCGTTCCGAAGCCTATTCCCGNCGCGAGGCTATCGAATGTNTCTTCACNAAGAATCTTACNGGTATCGACATNGACCTNCGNGCAAAGCAGCTCGCCACNTTCGCANTGCTTCTGAAAGCGTGTCAGAAAGATNCGTCNTTTGCCGATGCACACTGTNTGCCACNTGTCATTTCCATTCCGGANATTGANAAGGAGNTNATTGATNTNGANGNTACNCGGTCAATNGCCGGTTATCTNCATCATTTCTTNCTCGGNGCNGAGACNAAGGAATGTTNNGAGCAAATGACNNNTGCTATNGCTCTGCTCAAAGATGCCGANTCGCTTGGCTCNATCATCAANTTTGACNTNTCNCCATCAACCCGTCGNCAGCTNGTCGAGGCTGTTGAGCATTGGNANCGTCAGNANGAANTNNCGGCTGCCATCAAGTCNGGNCTCCCGATGATGGANTTNATCCTNACGCTCACCGACAGCTATGATGCNATCGTNATGAATCCNCCGTATATGCCTACNAGNAAGGTCGAAGGATTGAAAGAGTATGCNGNNAAGAACTANCCCGANAGCAANACCGANCTTTTCTCCGTCTTTATGGACGTATGTATNGANCGACTNAAAGATGGTGGAAAATACGGCATGATCAACATGCAGTCGTGGATGTTCCTATCCTCTTTTGAGGCATTGCGTAAGAAGGTTATAGATAATCAGCATATTGATTCCCTACTTCATCTCGGGCCTCGTACTTTTGATGAACTTTCCGGTGAAGTGGTTCAGAATGCTGCGTTTGTTATTACTAAGGAAAAACCACAATCGGAAGGTATATATTATCGTTTGATTGACGGTAACAACTGTAATGCTAAGCGCGAGATGTTCCTTGAAGGAAAGAATTGCTTTGTTGTAACTGACCAAAAGCAGTTTGAGAAGATTCCCGGGGCGCCTATTGCGTATTGGGTAAGCGAAAAGATACGTGAAACCTTTACATCAAATCTTCCGTTGTCGGCTGTCTGCAAGCCCACACAGGGGCTTGCAACAGCCGACAACGGAAGATTTCTCCGCCAATGGTTTGAGGTAAGTATTGAATCGATTAGATTCGGGTGCGAATCAGCCTCCGCGAGCGTAGCGAGCGGTCGAAAATTTTTCCCATTAAATAGTGGTGGAACTTTTCGGAAATGGTATGGGAATTTAGAATCTGTTATTAATTGGTATAATAATGGTGAAGAACTAAAAGGATATCCTAAAGCAGTCATCCGAAATCCTGATAAATATTTCAAAGAAGGTGTTTCTTGGAATAGAATCGCTTCGGGAGCACCGTCATTTAGAGTCGTTCCTAAAGGCGTGATTTTCACTGATTGTAGTCCTACAATTAATTCGGAGATTAATGATTTCCTTACAGGAATTCTTAATTCAGTAGTGACTAAAGAAATTTTGTCTTTAATTTCCCCTACATTACATTTTGAGGTTGGTCAAATAAGTAATATTCCTATTATTACTAAATTATCAACATCTATTAAATCTATAGTTAATCATTGTATAGACATCTCCAAACAAGATTGGGATGCACACGAAACATCGTGGGATTTTCAAAAGTCACCCCTCCTTGCTGCTATAAGCGATTGCAACGCAAATGTTGTTGATTTCGATATACTTGCAGAGGATGAAAAGAACGAAGTGGCGGAGATTGTCGGAAACGTGTTTGACAGCTCTAAGTTAGAGGACTGTGTGAACGTTTACATATCAAAATGGACACGACTTTTCCATCAGCTTCATGCCAACGAAGAAGAGCTGAACCGCCAATTCATAGAAATCTACGGCTTGCAGGATGAACTGACCCCGGATGTTCCTCTCAATGAAGTAACCATTCTTCAGCAAGGCGAGATATTGATAAATAACGATCCCGACGTAAAAACTTACCCTGAAGGTGAGATGGAGATTACTTATAAGGAGTCTCCAATAACTTTCAATCTCGATGTTATCATCAAGCAGCTCATAAGTTACATTGTCGGTGTATGGATGGGTCGCTACCGTCTTGACCGCCCGGGACTGCATATCGCGCATCCTGACCCATCGGAGGAGGAGTTGGCGGAATATACCTTCAATCTATCAGGCTCCACCGAGACTCTCAGGATTGACGATGATGCCATAATTCCGGTATTGCCGCAAGATGCTCCGTTCTTCGACAATCTCTATAACTATGTGGTGGAGTTTGTCCGCAAAGTATGGGGTGAAGAGCATTTGGCNGAGAATATCAATTTCATTGAGAAGTGCCTCGGCAAGAATCTCAACGACTATCTGATGAAAGACTTCTGGAAAGACCATAAGAAGATGTATCAGAACCGCCCGATTTATTGGGAGTTTGCATCGAAAAAGGGAGCTTTCCGGGCATTGGTGTATGCCCACCGCATGGACAGGTATACGGTAGAGGTACTTCGCTCAAAGTATCTTCTCCCGTACAGAACCTTTATAGAGCGAAAAATCGCAGCCCTCGATGCGCGCTCCAACGATCTGAGCACCAAGGAACGTAAGGAACTCGACAACCTCCGCAACAAGATTCTGCCGGAGTTAAGCGAATACGCAGAGAGGGTAGAGGTCATCGCCCAGCAATCGGCGATGCGCGACCCCGTCTTCGACCTCGACGACGGCATCATCAAGAACCACGCCCTCTTCGGCGACATAGTAACCAAACTGAAGTAAAATAATTATGGATTATATAGCAGTAAAAGGCTACAAGTCTTTCAAAGATATAACAGTTCCTTTGAAACCAATCAATATATTGATTGGCTCTAATGGCGCGGGAAAAAGTAATTTTCTCTCTCTCTTTGCATTGTTAGGGAATGCATATAATGGACATCTTGCACGGAGTGTAGCTATGTCCGGTGGAGTTGATAAGCTATTTCATAAGGGAAGAAAAGTGACTGACAGAATATCCATTGAAGTAAAGGAAGACAAGAATTCGTATGTATTAGACCTGATGGATTCTGATGGCACACTAATAGTAGAAAAAGAAAAACTTGGATATTCATCAGTTCCGGAAAAATGGACTTTCTCAGAAATAACCCACTATAAGCCGGAGACTTCGTTAAAGCATTACTCAGGTAAAACAAGAGGGGAATACATCAAGAACTATATGTCGCAGATAAAGAAGTTTCATTTCCACGATACTGGTTATACATCCCCATTTACAGCAGAATCCAATATCGTAAATGACTCATACTTTCTTTATCCACAGGGAGCGAATTTGGCTGCATTTCTTCACGGAATTATGAACAATCATCCGATGGTCTACAAACGTATAATACGGATGATCCAGTCAGTCGCACCATTTTTCAATGACTTCTATCTTATGCCAAATGAAATCGGGAACATTAGACTCCAATGGACCGATAAGTTCTCAGACGTTGTCTATGGACCGAATGATCTTTCTGACGGTACGTTACGGTTTATTGCACTTACAGTATTATTCCTGCAACCGGAGCCTCCGAAAGTGATAGTGATCGATGAACCTGAATTAGGACTTCATCCTGTGGCGATTGAGAAATTATCCGGACTTATAAAGAGTGCGGCTAATAGAGGCACGCAGGTAATAGTGGCTACTCAGAATGCGGAGCTAATAAGCAATTTTGAACCGGAGAATATACTTACTGTTGATCAACGTGACGGAGAATCGGTAATCAAGCGTCTGGATGCCGGAGAACTGGGCCATTGGCTCAATGACTATACTTTGGGTGACCTATGGAAACAACGGATCATGAAAGGAGGTCAGCCGATATGAAAAGATTGATTATAGTATGCGAAGGTCCTACCGAGCATGAATTCTGCGTAAATGTACTCGCTCCTGAATTGCTTAAGGCCGATATCTATGTGCAGGCGCCATTGGTTAAGAGATCCAATGGCGGCATTGTGCCATGGTCGTCAATAAAGCGACAGATAGAGATGCATCTTCATGAAAAGGATGCCTATGTATCATTACTGGTGGATTATTATGGGATTAAAGACAGTTACAATTTTCCTGGATGGATGGATAGCAAGGGAATCTTCCCTTTGTCTACCCGATTGCAATTCTTATGCGACGGCATGAAAGCCGACATAGAGTCCGAATTTGCATCGCGTTTTATCCCATATATGCAGATACATGAATTCGAGAGCCTGCTCTTCAGCGATATAAATGTATTCAAGGATAACTTTGACGACAAAGATATGGAATTCTCAATTCTTGAGAATGCTGTCAGGGAGTTTGATAACCCGGAAGAGATAAATTCTCGACCGACGCTTGCTCCCTCTAAGAGACTTATTGAGGCGATTCCCGGATATCAAAAAGTCAATGATGGAGCATATATAGCGGATGAGATCGGACTGCAGAAAATNTTGGATAAATGTCCACTGTTTANCCAATGGTTTTTAACCCTTCAGTCAATATAATGATTTTATCTGCNTTAACCCTCATCTGCCGAAGCGANATCTATCTTGCCGATGAGATTATCCGTATGCTTAATGATTGAATAATTTTCTGATGCAGTAAGTACGACTAACAATGATACAGAAACGAATATACAACTACTTCGAGAGAAATCCAAGGCTGAAAGTGCTTTTCATGTTCGACCGGATGGGAGGGTTTGAAGCTGAACTGTCTGAGCATGAATGGCAGGAGGATTATATCTTTAAGGTTTTCGACGGCAAATGGTGGAATCTGAAAGTCGCTTTGCTCAGGGAATGGGCNGANAAGAANGTCGTGCTTGTTTTCNCCTATGAACTTCGTCCTGATACTGAGGAGAAACGTCTTAAGTTTCCCCTTCTCGACGTATATGCCTCNAATCTTGANTTTAAGGATGAGCGNTATGANGAGTTTATGCANCAGTANGGACTTNCTCCCAAGGTCGCATCGTTTGTAAAGAACAATATTGATGAACTTACCTCAAAGAGGGTAATGCCTCTTCTTGCCGGAAAGNTTGATGATGTGAACTTTACAGTCGATTTTGCAAACCGNGCGATAGTTTCTTCCTATCTCGGAGAGAAGAAAACTCTGGAATGGGATATGATTATTGTGAAAATGATCATCCTGTCTGCTCAACCGGATGAGAAGAAGTCAAACGACTTTTATCTGAAGTTATATAGGAATCTTGATGTCAGAAAGTCGGTAGACGATAAGCTGAAAAGCATTTTCGGAGTCTCATTCAATCCGGACATTACTGACAAGATGCGACCCATTGCCGAGATTCTGAAATATAACGCTATCACCCAGTCGATGCCNCCTAATCCGGCAGACCATTACAGTCATTTGAAAATCAGTGACCGTAGATTACTCGATATAATCAACGGCATATACGAAACAGGGAGCAGTGAACCGCAGTTTTCTTCAAAATTCGCCGACGCGATGTTAAAATTGGGTTCTGCTGTCAGAGAGGAGGAGATAATNAANATCTATGGCGCGGATGCACCATATTTCTTCATCACAGAGAGTTTGATGCTTCCGATTCTTATCTCTCTACTGACAAAGGAAGTAGTGGCAGAGCCGGGAGCTGCAATCGATAAGGTACGGTCGCTGAGTCTGAGGCTTAACCCGGATTCAAGTATCTCGCCTCTGATCAAATATGTTGAAAATGCTGCTTATTTCTATGATTCCGTCAATGCGCTTGGTGGGCTGCGTCTTGATAATCCCTCCGAATATATCTCGCTTTACACGGAAAGATTTAGTAAGATTGACAGGTTTTATAGGATTATCTTAGATGCTTTCTATCAGTTGCCTGAACTTGATGAAAAGGCTGTATCATCCGTATCAACAAGTAAAAGGACGATTGATGCTAAGTATGCCCAATTGGCAAATCAGCTAAATTATGAATGGCTGGAATGTGTGAAGGATACAGGGAATGCGTTTGACAAAGTCGGAATACTTAGACAGAACGATTTTTATGCCACTTATAATGACACGAATAAACTCGTAGTCATCATAAGCGACGGCTTAAGATATGATGTGGCAGTAGAACTGTATGAGGAACTCGCGAAGAAAAAACATATCGCTACGTTGTCGCCGATGCTCTCACTTCTCCCTTCGGAGACAAAATTCTGCAAGCCGGCTCTTTTCCCACATAACTCCTTGAAGTTGGAGGGTGACAGTATGACGACTGACGGTAAGATTCTGTCTTCTGTAAAACAAAAGACAGAACAACTATGCCGATACAGAAATGATGCGATTTGTGTCAATTTTGAAGAGGTTTCCACACAACTAAATTCACATCGTGAACTTTTCAAGAAACCGTTAGTATATGTGATGCACGATAGAATTGATAAAACAGGACATGACCAATCTATAAGTGACCTCACAGACTCTTGCAGAAAGACTGTAGAAGAATTGGCACGATTCGTCAATAGCCTTCACATGACTTTGAATTGTAGTAATGTTATCATAACTTCCGATCATGGCTTCTTACTCAATGACATTATATTCGAAGACAAGGATAAGCTCTCNATCTCAGAGAAAAATATTGAAGCCACGACCCGTTACTATCTTACTACGGAGCGAGATAAGGTCGATGAGGTTGAAAAGATCAATATTAATAAAGTGTCAACCATCGAGACAGATGTTGAGACGTTTGTGGCAACCCCGATGGGAACGAATCGTTTCGCTGCTTCCGGAGGTTACAGATACACGCATGGAGGAGCTTCGCTGCAGGAAATGGTTTTGCCGGTGATATGCAGTAAACTTCGCAGGGAAAGCAGCAAACGGATGGTTGATGTGCTTATCAAAAACAACAATCTTAACATGGTCTCAAGCCGTCTGAACTTCCAATTAGTCCAGAAGGAAGCGGTTTCTATGGAGGTAATAGCGAGAGAAGTAGTATGCCGCATTTATGATGGTGACAGATTGGTGTCAGATGAAGTGAAGGTGTCGCTCGACAGTACAGATGCAATGAATATCGCTAAACGTACATACGATGTCACTCTGAAACTAAAGGAATCCGGCGTTGGCAATCTGCTTCAGCTCCGGGTATATGATGCCGATCCTTCCCGCCAATTGAATCCCCTCGTTAAAGAGACAGTAAGAAACAATACCATTATTGAACAAGATTTCTAATGGAAGAAGAAACATTACAACAAAAGATTTTGGAGTCTTTCTTAGGAAAGGTTGTTCGTAAAGACCTTGCCTTTTTGGTGAAGGGTGGTCTCCCTGTACCTACTTATGTGCTTGAATATCTCCTTGGTCAGTATTGTGCGAGTGATGACGAGCAGGTTATCGAAGATGGCATCGAGAAGGTTAAGTCTGTCATACGTAACAATTATGTAAACCGTGCGGATGCAGAGCAGATAAAGGGTAAGATAAGGGAGAAAGGTAAATTCAGAATAATTGATAAGGTAAATGTCACGCTTAATGAACGTGATGACCAGTATCAGGCGTCGTTTGCCAATCTCGGACTTACGAAAGTACCAATAGGCTCTCAGTATGTCACACAAAATCCTAAACTGCTCTCCGGTAATGGGGTGTGGTGCATCGTGACCATCGGTTATATCCAAGGTGAAGATATAAAGGTAAGGTGGGAGATACAGACATTGAAACCGATTCAGATCTCGAATATCGANCTACAGGATTANATTGACCAANGAAAGAAATTTACCACGGATGAATGGATTGATTTNCTGATACATNCNGTNGGNTTGAATCCGGANAAGATGAATCGNCGTGAAAAGTTCATCACATTGGCTCGGTTGCTACCTCATATCGAGAATAACTTCAACTTCATGGAACTCGGCCCGAAAGGAACCGGCAAGAGCCATGTCTTTCAAGAATTGTCACCCTACGGAGTTTTAGTCAGTGGAGGAGATGTTACAAGTCCTCGTCTCTTTGTCAGAATAGCAGGAGATAGGGAAGTGCTCGGNCTGGTNGGNTACTGGGANGTTGTGGCTTGGGATGAGTTTGAACAACAGAANGGNCGTAATGTTGATGCNGTGCTCATNGANACNATGCAGAACTATCTTGCCAATAAGTCGTTCAACCGTGGCAAGGGAACGCATGAGGCTTCAGCATCAATGGTATTTGTCGGCAATACCAAGCANACTGTTCCCTATATGNTNAANAACTCNCATCTNTTTGAGTCNATNCCNACTTCNTTNATNAAGGGAGCATTCCTNGACNGAATNCATCTNTANAATCCCGGNTGGGAGATAAAGATGCTTAAAAAGGACAGTTTCTCAAAAGGTTACGGCTTGATTACCGATTATATCGCAGCCGTGCTTCATGAGTTACGCAACTACGATTGGACTGACAGACTTAAGGAGTATGNTCTGTTTGATGGGTCACTCTCCGAACGAGATCATCTTGCGATTCGTAAGACTTTCTCCGGAATGATGAAACTTCTTTATCCGGATGGCAATGTTACCGATGAGGAGGCTTACGAGCTTGTGGATTTTGCCGCTGAGAGTCGTAAGCGTGTAAAAGATCAACTCTATGCCGTTGATGAGACTTTCAAGGCTGAACCTGCTGTTTTCAAGTATATACGCTTGAAAGATGGAGAAGAAGTAAATGTGGATACCTTGGAGCAGGTCAGCAATGTGGTGATTGTTCCTCAAAATGCAAGTGCCGCATTAAAAGCTGAATTGAATATCGAAGAATCAGACTCTCCTGAGGTAGAATCTTCTGCTACCGAAGAACCTGCTACGGATAAACCGCATAGAAAGAGAGAGCGAATCCGGATTCAAAAAGAGGGGGCTGTATCTTTCCGACTTGGACAAACCGGAGTGACATTCGAGAAGCTCTTTATGCCGTATCTCTCCAAGTCTAACGAGATTACAATCGAAGATCCTTTTGTGAGGACATCATGGCAGCTCAGAAATCTCATAGAATTTCTGACGATGCTTGTTGACAATCGGCCTGATGAAGAGATCAAAGTAAGATTGGTTACATGGGAGGAGGATGAAAAGCTGCCTGCTCTCATTGATCGCCTTGACGATATCAAAGATGATATGACTACATACGGTATAGACTTTGATTACTCTTTCAGAGAGTTCCATGACCGCCAGATAACTACTGACGATGGTTGGAATATTAGCCTTGGCCGTGGTCTGGACATCTATGACAAATACAACGCTTACTCAATTGCGTCAGGTAGACAGGAACGGCGAAAATGCAGAGAGTTCCGCGTAATATACATGAAATCAGATAAAACGACAGAACATGGGAAAACTGAGTGAATCCGCTTTTGCAATTATAAGAATCTTGAGTCCAATGTGAAGGTGTAGTGCAATATGGTGTAACACCGGATGCTTATAATGATGATGCTTGCAGATCGTTATCATGGTTGGTTTCTCCTCTGATTAAGGGGCAATGGTTTAAAGAAGATGATCTTAAGACTATTCTTAATGGGTTCGGTGTAAGTATTTACCTAAGTTAGCATACTTATTTGATATTGTCAAGGACTCAATATCGGATGTAAGAGCAGATATACGTACGAAAACGGCGGAACTTACGACTACGTTGCAGAAAGTGCAAGAGGTTTTAGATGATGATGTCAAAACTACTTCCTCTAAAACTCAGAAGAGTATAAGGGACTGCAAGGATGAGATTAAGAAAAGAATTGATAAGATGGATAAGGCTACCTCTTCTGAAGTAGATGCTCTCCGGGTAGCTTTGGAAATAAAGATTGAGGAGGCAATTGATAAAAGCCGGAAGTCTGTTTCCACTACAATAATATGCTTTTTATTGTTGGCATTCGCGGTGGGATTAATTCTTCTCAGAATTTAGGTATATCTTGAGACTGAATATGGACGTGATATTAATGATAGATACTTCCGGAAGCATGCGAGGGCACAAAATCGCAGCCGTAAATGATGCCCTTGAGAATCTTATAGATTCCTTGATAGAGTTCAGCAATACTCGGGAGTCTGTAAACATTGCTGTTGAACTTTTTTCAAAAGATGTCAGATGGTTGTGTGATGTCGAAGAGGATGAGTGGGACTAATAATATTTCAGTATGGCTAATAAAATATCGATTATTACTGATGATAATAAGATGGTCGATGCGATTGCTCCGGTGATTGTATCGGCAAGTCGCTCCACCGACATTCCTGCGTTTTATTCTGACTGGTTTTTTGAGCGTTTAAAGCGTGGCTATTCCGTTTGGACTAATCCGTTTAATGGTATTCCATCTTATATTTCTTATCAAAATACACGCTTCATTGTTTTTTGGTCTAAGAATCCGAAACCATTGCTGAATCACTTGGATTATCTCAAAGAGAGAAAGATCGGTTGCTATATTCAATATACTCTTAATGATTATGAAAAAGAATGCCTCGAGAAAGGTGTCCCTCAGCTATCTCAAAGGATTGATACTTTCAAGAAATTCGTTGATAAGCTTGGGAAGGGTCGAGTCATCTGGAGATTTGATCCAATGATTCTTACTGATAAAATCGGTATAGATGATTTATTGGAAAAAGTTAAGAATATTGGTGATCAGTTGAAGGGTTATACAGAGAAGTTGGTCTTTAGTTATGCTGATATAGTGGCTTACCGTAAGGTTAAATCTAATCTTGAAAAAAACGGTGTCTGCTACACTGAATGGAATGAGATGCAAATGAATGAATTTGCATCAAGACTATCCCGGATGAACAAAGAACGAGGCTGGAACTATAAGTTGGCGACATGCGGCGAGAAAATAGATATTCAGAAATTCGGCATTGAGCATAATCGTTGTGTCGATGATGATTTGATGATTCGCTTCGAATTTAATGATAAGGCTTTGATGGATTTCCTTAGAGTCGATGTGAAGCATGTTGATAATACTCAACCTCTTCCGCTGTTTGAAGAGTTTGCGGAAACTCCTGTTATTCCGGAAAATGCTATAATATTAGATAATCTTACCTACGCTGTCAAGCGTAAAAACAATAAAGATGGTGGACAACGTCAATTTTGTGGTTGTATCGTAAGTAAGGACATCGGTCAATACAACACGTGTCCCCATATGTGTGAATACTGCTATGCCAATACAAGCAAGGAGCTTGCTGTTGCAAATTGGAATAGACATAAACTAAATCCATATGGAGACAAAATCTTAGGATGACAAAAATGAAGTCAAAACATAAGTAACTATTCCATGGTCGGTTTGTTATCTTTGACATTATTTCAACATTCTCATAAAGTGCGGTATTTTCAATTGTAATTATCTAAGGGTTTGATAATATTAGCGTCCCAGCTCTCAAAAGATTGAAAAGTGTACTTTGTAATCTCTTGAAATGTTGAAAAGTGTCGGTCTCTACTTCTGAAATGATTGAAAAGTGTTGCTTCGAACCGCTCGTAAGGTTGAAAATTGTAGGCATTTTACTATTATTTCTATAAATCGTGATTAATAAAATGTTGATTATCAGCACATAACGGGCCGCCCTATTCATCTCTATCGTACAATGACAAATACGCTATTTTCGTTGCCAGCCCAGAGGTGGAGGGGATACTGTCATTGCTAATTGTCTGCAGAGCCTCCTCTTTTCAAGGGCGATTCTTGCCGATTCCGATACCGTCTGCTCAACTGGCAAATGTATTGTGCGGGTATTCGAAGAATCCGGCAGGGGAGGAGCGGGGATAAAATAAAGGAGCAGCTACTTTCACAAGCAACTGCTCCGGTGTTTTCAATAATACTTTTTCAAACTAACCTAACATCATGAAACGATTTCTTATCTTCTTTCGATGTTATAACGCATCTACTCTGAAAAATGTTTTGGCACATTCATTTTTTTTCCTAATTTTGTAGCGTGATTCGTTGACAACGGATTTTCCCCCATTATAAGAGGAGAATCATGACATCGGATTCACAACTTCTCTTCTCTCCATGACCTGACACATAACACCTAAAATCTAATACACACACCATGAACGCTAACGTGAAACTCTGCCCCAACAAGGTGGTGCAGTTCCTTCAGAAATCTCCTTCCGAATTCCGTAAGGAGGACATCATCCGTTTTGTCGAAGAAAACGGGATCCGCATGATCAATTTCATGTATCCCGCCGACGACAATCGTCTGAAGACCCTCAATTTCGTCATCAACGACGCCGAGTATCTCGATTCTATCCTCAGCTTCGGCGAGCGCGTCGACGGTTCCTCCCTCTTCCCCTTCATCGAGGCCGGTAACAGCGACCTATATGTAATTCCCCGTTTCTCAACAGCTTTCGTAGATCCTTTCGCGGATATCCCGACTCTGACGATGCTCGCTTCCTTCTTTGACAAGGAGGGAACACCGCTCCACTCATCACCCGAATACACCCTCCGCAAGGCCGTCGAGTCTTTCCGCGAAGTGACCGGCATGGATTTCTATGCAATGGGTGAGCTTGAGTATTATGTAATCTCCGAGGATCCCGGCTTCTTCCAGGCATCCGACCAGAAGGGTTATCACGAATCCGCACCCTACTCGAAGTTCAGCGATTTCCGCACCGAGTGCATGGCAATGATTGCCCAGGCAGGGGGCCAGATCAAATATGGTCATAATGAGGTGGGCAACTTCACCCTCGATGACAAGGTCTATGAGCAGAATGAAATCGAGTTCCTTCCTGTACCCGCCATTCAGGCTGCCGACAACCTCATGATCGCTAAATGGATCATCCGCAGTCTGGCTTCGCGTCGCGGTTATGACGTGACTTTCGCACCCAAGATTACCGCCGGAAAGGCCGGTAGCGGTCTCCATATCCACTTCAAGATCATGAAGGATGGTCAGAACATGATGACCGATCCCGACGGCCGTCTCAGCGACGTGGCCCGCAAGGCAATCGCCGGTATCCTCGACCATGCCGCCGCTATCACGGCCTTTGGCAACAAGGTGCCGACAAGCTATTTCCGTCTCGTGCCTCATCAGGAGGCTCCGACTTCTATCTGCTGGGGCGACCGCAACCGCTCTGTGCTCGTACGCGTGCCCCTCGGATGGACCGGAAAGGTCGACATGTGCTCGCAGGCCAATCCTCTTGAGGCCGACACAATCACCACCGCTCCTCAGAAGCAGACTGCCGAACTCCGCTCCGCCGACTGCTCCGCCGACGTTTATCAGCTTATCGCCGGAATGGTCGTGGCCGCCCGCACCGGATTCGAGATCGAGAACGCGCTCCAGCGCGCCGAGGATATGTATGTATCCGTCAATATCCACAACGATGAGAATAAGGAGAAACTCGCTTCTCTCGAGTCTCTGCCCGACAGCTGCGTGGCTTCGGCCGACGCGCTTGATGCCAATCGTGCCGACTTCGAGAAATATGACGTATTCTCTCCGGCTCTCATCGACGGCATAATCTCCAAACTCCGCAAGCACAAGGATGGCAACCTCCGCAAGAAACTTGAGGGTAATCCCAAGGAAATGCTTGAGGTGGTGCGCAAATTCTGGCACTGCGGCTAATCCAAGAAATGTTTTGACAAACCGTTATTCACGCAACATATCATGTATAGGAGCCGAGGGACAGAAGCGTCTCTCGGCCTCCTCCGTTTTCATCATAGGATGCGGGGCACTGGGCGGACAGGTGGCCATGCTGTTGGCTGCCGCCGGTGTCGGACGCATCGGAATCGCCGATTTCGACACCATCGACCTCACTAATCTTCAGCGCCAGCTCTTCTACACGGAAGCTGATGCCGGAAAAAAGAAGGTCGAGACTCTCGCCGCGCGTATGCGCGAGTTGAATTCCGAAATTACGGTCGACGCCTATGACCGTCTGATACGTCTGCAGGACGCGGAGACAATATTGGCCGATTACGCCTATATCATCGATGCCACCGACAATCCCGCTTCCAAGTATATGACTGACGAACTCTGCCGGAGACTCGGCCGGCCGGGATGTATCGGAGGTGTGGCCGGATGGAAAGGGCAGATCATGACCCTTACCGGACAACCCGCATCCGTCACTTTCGCCGACATCTTTCCTCCGCCCGAGACCGACATGTCGATGATGCCTTGTGAAATTACCGGTGTTATCGGGGCGGCAGCCTCCACAATCGCCTCTCTGCAAGCCGCCGAGGCAATAAAGGAGTTGATTCGAACCGACGAATCTCCCGTTGCCTGTCTGCTCACTGTCGACCTGCTGACGATGCAATTCAATACGTTTGAACTCTCCGAATGATACATTTCCGCTTTCAGACGTTATTAATATGAAAGCTCGCTGTTCATCCTCATTACCTTGGGGTGAGTGAGGGAAGAGTGGGACATAAATGTTAATTCCAATAACCGTAAAATTATCAAGAAACTATGGTCAACAAAAGAGATTTCAAGAAATACGTGAATGCACTCGGAACGTCCGTCGCTCAGGACATGATGGAAGCCTACTACAGCGTGGAGGGTATCGACCGCGAGGCTGTCGCCGGTGCGGTGAAGAAGGTCATCGGCGCCGTTGAGGAGGCCAAGAACAATGCCAACCGTTTCTTCGACCGTGGCGCGAAGTCATTCGCCGACCACAAGGAGTATGCAGCCGCCAAGCGTCAGTTCTTCCGCGCGCTCTTCCAGAAAATCGAGAAGGATTTCGGCCAGCAGATCAACGAGGCTCTCAAGGAATTCAATGCAGCTGTCCCTGAATCCGCCAAGAAGGCTCAGGCTGAGGCTTAAGGTAGAGGCTGAATCATGAATTTCTGGGGAAAATGTCTTGAATGGTCAGGATGGGGCGTGGATATTTCCGCGCCCCGTCGCGACAAATGTGTGATCTGCGTCGCTCCCCATACCTCCAACTGGGACTTCCTCATCGGTCTCGCAGCGTATCGCTCACTCGGGCGAAAGGCTAATTTCCTGATGAAGAGTTTCTGGTTTTTCTGGCCGCTGAAATATCTTCTGCGACACTTCGGCGGTATCCCCGTGGTTCCGAAAAGTAAGGGGGGATCCTCGCTGACCGACCAGATAATCGCTGACTTCAAAAGTCGCGATTATATGAATCTGGCCGTCACGCCGGAGGGTACGCGCAGCCGCAACGAAACGTGGCGCACCGGTTTCCTCTACATCGCATATGGCGCGAAGGTGCCCATACAGTTGGGTCTGATCGACTTCGCGCGTAAACGTGTCGTCATTGACGAGGAGTATCAACCTACGGGCGACATCGAGCATGATATGGAAGTGATAAAATCTTATTATGCCGGAGCGGCCCCTGCCGCGCGCTATCCGGAAAAATTCACCATATGAATCCCCGTAACCTCAATATCTGTATGCTCCCGATGGAAATACGTTGGGAGCAAAAGGAGGAGAACCTCAGCAATCTTACCCGTCTTTTCGAATCACTTCACCCGGATACCGATCTGGTGGTGCTTCCGGAGACGTTCTCTACAGGCTTCCCCGTAGGGGTGGAGAAGGAGCAGATTCGTCCAATGGCGGAACGCAACACCGGAGCGACCGTGGAGTTCCTGAAGTCGCTCGCGGCGCGTCATCGCGTGGCGATCGCCGGAAGCTTCATAGCCGACAGCGGCGGATCGCTCTACAACCGCGCCTTCTTTATCGAACCCGGTGGAGAGGAGACTTTCGCCGACAAGCGTCATCTTTTCACCATGGCAGGTGAACATAACAATTTCTCACGCGGACATAACCGCTTGAAAGTGCGTTTCCGTGGATGGGAAATCGCTATGGTCATATGCTACGATATCCGTTTCCCGGTGTGGTGCAGGAATATAAATAATGAGTATGATCTCCTGATAGCTGTGGCCAACTGGCCGAAGGTACGCGTCGATGCCTGGAATCAGTTGTTGCGTGCGCGCGCAATCGAGAACGAGGCCTATGTCGTCGGAGTGAACTGCCGGGGTACGGATTCCGGAGGCTTCGAATATGACGGGTCGAGTCTCGCCGTTGATTTCAAAGGCAAGGATCTCACAGTCTCCACGGGCGCGGATCATCTCTACGCTACCCTCAGCATGGAGAAACTGTTGCGTTTCCGCGAAAAATTCCCCGCTTATCGCGACGCCGATTCATTCACTCTCCACGATTGATGACGTTCGCCATCCGGTTCTTCAATATATTCAATAATCGTTTTGACTGTTGATGAAAATCGGAGGATCGTCAGGGTCCGATTCCGCGAAGGCGTAGATAGTGAACCCTCCGGTATTCAAGCTTGTTATAATGTAAATGAAACATTAATCAAGGAAGCGTAAGGCTTCATAAATACGAAAGGAAAACACATTATGAATAAGTTTGAAGAACTCGTTAAGGCCGATGTGCCTGTTTTGGTTGACTTTTACGCCACTTGGTGCGGACCATGTCAGATGATGCATCCCATTCTCGAAGATCTGCATGCGAAACTCGGTGATTCCGTAAAGATAATCAAAATCGACATCGACAAGAATGAGGCGTTGGCACGACTCTATACTGTGCGCTCGGTGCCCACTCTGATGATATTCAAGAACGGTGAACTGAAATGGCGTGGTACAGGTGTACACAGTGCATCGGATCTTCAGCGTCTGATCGCCGAACACGCTGCCTGATTTCACGGACATCGCGCCGTGAGACACCGTGCCAAAATAGCATTACGACTAATGTAGAGAACCCAAATTATAAAAAGCGGTTGCGGAGCTCCTTAACGGAGCCCCGCAACTTTTTTTTCCGGCTCTTATTTCCGGCGGTTATGGAAATCGGAGGGTGGGACTGAATCGTTCCAGGATCTGACGGTATTTCTGAAATCCTTCCACTTCTGACGTCGGTTTTTGTGGGATTTGATCATGGTTATGCCCGTCATAGCCTTAAGAGTATTCAGAATGCGTCTTTCCACCTTGAAATTGTTTACACCATTGCGGTAGCCTATATTAGGGTCGACCTCAGCCGCTATCCTGACTTTTGTGGTATCAATATTCTCAACCCTGGATATCAGGGAAAGTATATCCTCTCCGAGCGGGGGTGCGTATGGCGACCGCAGGAGCGGGAGAGCGTCACGGTCAAATTTTCGGTTGTCCCATTTTTTTGCCTCCCCCTTGGTTATGTATTCGCGATCAAGGATATATACTTCGGCATCCGTACTTACCTGTACCTTTTGGGTGCGGTGATTGAATCGGAACATGTCATGCCCCCTTCCCTCAGATTCGATATGAAATCTGTAGCCGCCGAGATCCAACGGAGAAAGATATGGACGGAGCACATTGGCATAGTCGAATGTCACACTTACATCATAGAACTCAACGCGACCGGAGAAAAGTTCCGAGAGGTCAGGGGTCCATTTGCGACGCATGGAATCCTGCATGGCATTGACGCGAACACTGACATCATCACCATCCTTACGCCATATCTCAAGAGATACGTCATGATCGCGAATCGTGTCTGAAGAAAGCTTCTCAAGAGGGAAGGGGAGAGGTGTCACCGACGGTATGCCGATCCAGTCTGACCATGAGAAGTGATGGCGGCTCGTGGCGCTGACGCTGTCAAGCCCGTAATCATCGGTGAAGCGATAATAAGAATCAGAAGTGAGAATGCGCGGACGCGACCATGCCGGTGTAGCTTTACTTTTCGCTCCCGGCAGCATATAGTCCACCATCTTTTCCCGAAACATAAAAATCGTATCGGTATAGGTTGACAAAGTGGAGTACTCCCTCACATATGCCAGCACATGCAGATACTTGTTTTCATTACTTTCCACCACGAATTCCGGCAAATTCCTGACCTTCGTCCGGGCTGTCAACCCGCCGCCGGTTGATAAAAAGGATATCATCGGTAATGCTATCGGCAATACAGACATTGCGACGCATAACTTTTTCAGGATTGAGTGGTTCTTCATTATCGGAATTTTCGGGGAAATAACGGGGAAATGGTTATTAGTTCAGTCGCGCCGCTCCTTTCTTGAGGCATCGATTCTCAACAGGATGAAGAGCAAAATAGTGAATCCCCAAAGTGACGACCCTCCATAACTGAAGAAGGGGAGTGGGATGCCTATGACGGGACACAACCCGATCACCATACCGATATTGATGGCGAGATGGAATATCAGATAGCTGACCACACAATAGGCGTAGACGCGCCCGAATGGTGTACGCTGCCTTTCCGCCACATGAATCAGACGAAGTATAAGCGCGAGAAAAAGGGCGAGAACGGCGGTCGCGCCGGCGAATCCCTCCTCCTCACCGATCGTGCAGAAAATGAAATCAGTGTGTTGCTCGGGGACATATTTCAGTTTCGTCTGCGTGCCGTTGAGAAATCCCTTTCCGGTCAGACCCCCGGAGCCGATTGCGATCTTCGATTGATTGACATTATAACCGGCTCCACGCAGATCCTCCACTATTCCAAGTGTCACCTTGATGCGCTGTCGCTGGTGAGGCTGCAGAATATTGTTGAAGGCATAGTTGACCGAGAAGAGGAACATGACGGATACAATAGCGAAACCTATGGTGATAATGAACTTCTCGACCCTGTGATGGAACATCGCCAGCAACACATATATCATCCCTCCGGCAAGCAAAGTGAGGAAGAAGATGACTCCGTTGACTGTCACACCGAAGAAGGCCAGAGCCGTGACTATCACTCCGGCACCCGCATACGCGAAAATCACGTTACGCGCGATTATGATATCACGGCAGTAGAAGAGGAGCATGCAGCAAAAAATCAATGTGATGATAAGCAGCACAGTGAACTCTCCCAGGGGAATTCCCAACACCAGCGGCTCGGCAAACTTAACCGCCACCACGAAGTAGACTACGGCGCATAGAATCGAGAACAACACCAATCCGCTCATACCCTCGCGATAGAGCACGAATATGAGGGAAAAATATACCAGCGCGGATCCCGTCTCCTTCTGCATCAGGATGAGGATAATCGGCACGAAAATAATCATCAGTGCCCGGAAGTAGTTGGATAACTTCTGGTTCAGATTAAAGTTGTAGGAGTCGAATAATTTGGCCAGAGCGAGTGCGGTGGCGAATTTACCGAACTCGGCCGGTTGCAGCGAGACCGGCCCGAGGACAATCCAGGATCTTGACCCCTTGATATCCGGCGCTATAAAGATAGTCAGAAGCAGCAGCATAATCACGGCCCCGTAAATCGGATATGCGTAGGCTTCATACAGACGGTAGTCGAGCAGAAGCACCGCGCCTCCGAGCAGGAGAGCGAGACCGGCCCACATGAATTGTTTACCCGAGAATTCATTGAAATCAAACATCCCGGCATTGTCGAAGTCATAGCTCGCGGCATAGATGCTGACTATACCGGCCCCGACGAGGAGGGCGTATAACAGGATCGTCAGCCAGTCGAGGCTCTTGAACATCGACACATTCGCTTCAGTGTTTCTTGACTCCACTTGACACAATCGTATTAGAATTCAACATACGTTCCTCCACGTGCTTGCGACCCTCGCTTATTTCGCCGTTGAGGTATTTTTCCATTATCAGAGATCCGATCGGCACTCCGTATGCGGCGCCGAAACCTGCATTCTCAACATAAACCGCCACGGCTATCTTGGGATCATTATATGGGGCGAACCCCATGAAGGCCGAGTGGTCCTTACCATGGGGATTCTGAGCCGTGCCGGTTTTACCGGCCACCTCAATCCCGGGCAGATTGGCTCCACGGCATGTTCCGCCGAGCACCGCCATTCTCATACCCTCCGCCACGTCATTGTAATACTCGCGTTTGATGTGAGGGGCACGTCGGGCAGTATATATGGAATCAAGCGCGCCACCCTGGATGGATTTCACCACGTGGGGTGTGTAGAACCATCCTCGGTTGGCGATAGTGGCACACAGATTGGCTATCTGCAGAGGGGTCGCCAACACCTCACCCTGTCCGATAGAGACGGATATGATAGAGTTGCCCGACCAATTAGCACCCCTGAAGGAACTGCTGTAGAATTCAGAATTGGGGATGAAGCCCCGGCTTTCAGAGGGGAGGTCGATACCGAGCTTATAGCCATAGCCCATCTCCACGATATAGTTCTTCCATTTCTCGAACTGCTTGGAGGGAGTGGAGCCGCGCTTGTCGATCATATTTTTGAATCCCCAGCAGAAATAGGCGTTGCAGGATGTGCCGAGAGCCGGTTTCAGAGGGATAGGGGAGCCATGGGCGTGGCAGCCTACACGCAGCCCGTTGACGTATCCACGGTAACAGGGATAAACTGTCGATGTAGTCACGACTCCCTCCTGGAGGAATATCAGGCCCTGCGTCGGCTTAAACGTCGAGCCGGGGGGATAGGCTCCCTGAATAGCCCGGTCATAGAGAGGTTTGTAGGGGTTGCGCACGAGTTCGGCATAGTTGCGTCCGCGTTGTTTGCCGACGAGCAGAGAGGGATCATAGTTAGGTGAAGTCACCAGACAGAGTACCTCCCCCGTCTTAGGCTCGATGGCTACGATCGCGCCGATTTTTCCCGCCATCAGGCGTTCGCCGTATTCCTGAAGGTCCATATCGATGGAGAGAGTGAGATTCTGACCTGAGATAGGTGCCTCGTCATGGATACCATTCTCATAGCGTCCCTTTATACGTCCGTGGGCATCCTTCATCAGAATCTCGACACCCTTCTGTCCGCGCAGCACCGTCTCGTAGCTCTTCTCTATCCCGAGGTCGCCCGTATAGTCGCCGGCGCGATAATAGTCATCTTTCTCTACATCCTTCGCAGAGACCTCACGGATATTACCGAGAATGTTGGCTGCGGCGGGGGAGGAATATTGCCGCACTGTTCGTTTCTGCACGAAAAATCCCGGAAACATATATAGTTTCTCCTGCAGGCGTCCGTAATCCTCCTGCGATAGATGCGAGATAAGTTTCTGTGGTGTGTATGAGCTGTATCCGGGATTTCGGCGCGGATCCTTCATCTCGGCCCATTTCTGATGGAAATCATCGATGGTGAGACCGAGAGTCTCGCATAGAGCGAGAGTGTCAAAATCCTTACCGATATCCTTTGGAATCAGCATGACATCGTAGGCCGGTTGATTGAATACGAGTAGCCTGCCGTTGCGGTCGTACATCAGTCCTCTCGCCGGATATATCACTCGGCGAAGGAAGGCATTGCTCATGGCATTCTGCTTGTAGCGGTCGTCGGCCACCTGCAGATTGAAGAGCCTGACAACGTAGATGAGCACGAGCAGCGTGATAAAACCGCCTATAATATATTTTCGCTTATTTAAGCTATAGTCTTTCAATTTTCAAGAAGGAGGGATTGTATTGTTATTGGGAGAGAAAATAAATTATTCAGGTTTGAGAAGAGGGAGCTAAAGAATAGTCGTGGCCTATAAGAGGGTTTATAGGATATGCTTATGCGATGGCTTTCGTGTTGGCATTCATCAGGGAGTCCATCGCAATTATTAGGGCGAACGTAAGGAGAGAGCTGGCCGCCGTCATAAACAGAATCTCATCGACCCCGGCGAAGCTCATGAACTCTATGGTGAAGACGAGGAAACAGAAAATCAGACTCATGGTAAGAGCGAATTTCGAGTAGGCCTGCCAGCCGACGGTGCTGATTGCCGGCACGATCTTCTTTGTCTTGTCATCGCGTGCGACATAGGCGTAAAAGACTGTGGGCTTCACGGCAGCCATGACCGTGCACGCAAGCGAATTGACGCCGGGAGTATCCGAAAACAGGTCGACAAGGAATCCCATGAGGAAAGCTATGGTGAGCACCATATTCTGCGAGATACCGACCGGCAGACGCAGAATGAAATATATGAATACGAATGGCACAGCCAGATTGAAGAGCATGATGTGATTGCAGATAAGCACCTGCACCAACACCAGCACTATAAACAAAAGGGCCATGACAATAGTCTGTTTATTCATTTCGCTCTAAAGGGTATCATGTGTGAGGGTGGGATGTCATGACATAAATGTGGGGTTATTTCGTAGGCCCGACGTCAAATGTGCTGAGCGAGTCAAGCTCGGCCTTATAAAAATCGGTGATAACCCTCACGGTGCTTAGTGTCTTGAAATCGCTTGCCAATCTAATTTTCAGGATATAGAAATTATCATCGGTCATACGCACGCGGTTCATCACTGTCCCCACATTTATGCCATAGGGAAACGTCGTGCTGAATCCGGATGTGACTACCGTGTCGCCGATATGGAACTGCGCGTGACGCGGCACCTCCTCCATATATGCGATTCCCGGGTCGCCCCCTTTCCATGAAAGGGAACCGACATAGGGGGTATCCTTAAGTTTTACGGAGAAATGCTGCGTCTCGTTGATGATGGAAATCACGCGTGCCGTATGCGGACCGGCCACGTTGACGATGCCTACGATACCGTTCTGGTCGACAACGCCCATACCGGGCCGGACTCCGTCGTTCGTTCCTCGGTTGATGGTAATGTAATTACGCGGATGGCGGGTAGAGTTGTTGATGACGGACGCCAGGGTATAGTCAAACCTCTGCTCCTGTCTGACGTAAGATGAATCCGACACAAGAGCCTTGTATTCCGCAAGCTGACTGCGCAGATTGAGAATCTCATTTTCGAGAGCGGCGTTCGACTCTTGAAGGTTTCGGTTGATATCTCGCAGATAGAAATAACCGCTGACACCTGTGGCGCCACGATAGACAGCGGATGTCACCTCGTTGGCACTTGAGAGAAGCACCGAAGCATGATAATCATCGCGCCGGCTCAGAAGTATACAACTCAGAAGCACATAGAACGCGAAAACGAACCATGTGCTGTATCTGAGTATAAAATTCAATAGATTTCTCATCTTTGCCGGGTAGGATCAGCTGTCGTTACTTGCAGCAAATAGCCACGCTCCACCCGAAATATCAACGGATGAGGAACGAGAAACGGTTGATGTTCTTAAGCGCAACACCTGTGCCTCGGGCCACTGCGTGCAGGGGATCTTCGGGAATCTTGAATTCGATCTGGAAGCGGTCGGTGAATCGCTTGGCCAGACCACGCAGGAGAGCACCGCCGCCCGCCAAATAGATACCGTTGCGCACGATGTCGGCGTAGAGTTCCGGGGGTGTCTGTTCGAGAGCGGCGAGAATCGCCACCTCCATCTTGGTGATGGTCTTGTCGATACAGTGGGAAATCTCCTGGTGTGTCACCTTTACCTCCATCGGAAGTGATGTCAGTTTGTTGGGACCGCATACCACGAAGGGTTCCGGAGCGTCATCAAGTTCCTCAAGAGCCGATCCTACGTGAATCTTGATTTGCTCGGCCATTGTCGAGCCGACCTTGAGATTGTGGACTCTCCCCATATGTTCCTGAATATCGGCTGTCAGTTCATTGCCGGCAAGACGTATGGACTTATTGCTGACGATACCTCCGAGCGAAATGACGGCGATTTCTGTGGAGCCGCCACCTATGTCGACAATCATGTTGCCTTCGGGCGCCTCGACATCAAGACCGATTCCGAGTGCGGCGGCCATAGGCTCATAGATCATGTAGACATCGCGTCCGCCGGCATGTTCGGAAGAGTCACGCACCGCACGGATCTCAACCTCTGTCGAACCGGAAGGGATACATACCACCATACGGAGCGAGGGGGAGAACCAGCGGCGTTTCGAGCTGACCATCTTCACCATACCGCGAATCATCTGCTCAGCGGCGTCGAAGTCAGCGATTACACCGTCGCGGAGCGGACGGATGGTGCGGATGCCCGGAGATTCCTTGCCCTCCATCTGGTGGGCGGTGGTGCCTACGGCGATTACCTTGTCGGTTTTATTCTGGATGGCGACTACCGAGGGCTCGTCGACCACGATCTTGTCGTTATGTATGATGATGGAGTTGGCAGTACCCAAGTCCATCGCGATTTCCTGCGTAAAAGAGAAAAGTCCCATATGAATAGCTTATGTGATGGGTTATGTTCTGTTGTTCAAAGTGCAAAGTTACAAAGATATTACGATTTTGTGAAAATATCAGTAGATTTTTTTATGATGAAATGTGAAAAAATGTGTTGAGCAACATAAAAAGAGTCCGCCCAAACGCAGGCGGACTCTTTTATGTTGTGATAGGTTATGTGACGGAATCAATAATTTGTCGTGATCACATATTCGATTGCTTCGATGACGTGATCGGCATCGCCATCCTCCTGATTCATGGCCTTGGCGCGCTTAGCGATTGCGAGGGCGGGATCATAGTAGGTGTTTCTGATGTCGTTCTTGGCCTGAGCGTCAGATGCGTCGACATCATTGAACTTCTCGGAGCCTACACGATAGAGCTTCTTGGCAGCGTTCATGAGAGTTTCATATCCGCAATCAGCGATTGCGACTGCCTTGAGGTAGCTGTCGAGCGAAGCCTGGTCATTGCCGGCGCGGTCATAGATGAAGCCGAGGAGACCATAGAGATTGGAGTTGTCGGGATTGGAGGCCAGCAGGTCGTTGACAGTGGCGAGTGCATTGTCATATTGCTCGCCGATCACGTAGCCGTTGACAAGGTTGTTGAGGAAAACGGGGTTAGCCATACCGAACTTCTCATTTCCGGCTTTCGCAATCTCGAAGATATGCTTCTGAGCCTCATCGGAAATTGTGGAATCATTCAGCAGGCTCTGCCAGCAGGCGATCTCATATATATAGGCGTTGGCACCGTTGCTTTCGGGGTCGGTGTAGCCAAGGTTACGGGCCTTATTGAAGGCATCGGCCGCTTTTATGACTTCCTTGCCGACATAAGCTGAAAGACCGGCGTTGAAATATGCCTGTGCGCGGTTGTTGTCTTCGATTTTCGGAGCTTTCGCGCCGAGCACTTCGAGCTCGGGCATATCCGCATATATCATGAAGGCGTTGTAAGCCTCGGGATAATATTTGTTGGCTTCGTACATCTTGGCGCCTGCCACGGAGAAGTAGTCATTGGTATGGCCTACGAGTTTATTGACCATATCCTTTCCATACTTGTTGGCTTTACCCTTCTCATCGGGAATCTGATCGAGGGGGAAGGCTTTCATGAAATACTCATAGCCGTTGAGGAGTTCCTGTCCCATTGCGATAGGATCGGCGGCGGCTGNGGAGGGGTCGATCATNCCGGCCTGCAATCCCTTGTCGTATGCGTCGAATTCGATTTTGCCTGCCACATANTAAGTGTTGGCGTCGTTGGCAGTCTCGGGATTCTGCATGGCCTGTTGGATAAGGGAACGGGCCTCTTCGATCTTGTCGAATTTGCCGGAGAGCTTCTTGGCAGCATCGACATTAGCTTTCTGTGCGCTCAGGCTGCCTACGGCTGCCATGCAAAGCGCGATTGTCATCACTTTCTTCATGCTGAAGGAGATTATTTGGGTTTATTTTATTCTTTTATAAGAGGGAAATCAATCGTTTGGTTCATCCTCCTCGATCTCATCAATCTCATCCTCCTCGATGTCATCGATGTCATCAATTTCATCGCCATCGAAATCGGGATCATCCATCGCTTTCTCGACAATCAGATCAACTTCCTGCGACTCGATTTCAGCTGCAAGAGTATCGATAGATTCCTGATTTTCANCGCGGGCCTCTTCGGAGAGNTCCTCCTCGGCCTCTTTCTCGGCCGCTTCNTCAGGATTGGAATCAACCTTGCATACGGAGGCGATAGTGTCGTTNCGCTTCGAGAGGTCGATGAGTTTCACACCCTGGGCGGCGCGTCCCATGACGCGAACATCCTTGACGGCCAGACGGAGGGTGATGCCGCTTTGGTTGATGATTACGAGATCGTTGTCNTCCGTGACATTCTTTATGGCCACGAGCGCTCCTGTCTTTTCAGTGACGCTGATAGTCTTNACTCCCTTGCCGCCACGGTTGGTGATTCTATAGTCTTCGAGATCGGAGCGTTTGCCATAACCCTTCTCGCTGACCACCATGATGGTATCTTTAGAATCAGCTTTCATGGTTATCATGCCGACAACCTCGTCGCCCTCTTCACCGAGAGTCATGCCGCGTACGCCGGTTGACATACGNCCCATCTCGCGTACCTTGCTTTCATGGAAGCGTATGGCGCGTCCCTCGCGGTTNGCGAGAATGATTTCAGAATTACCGTCGGTCAGAGCCACCTGGATCAGGCGGTCCTCCTCGCGGATAATTATAGCGTTCACGCCGTTGGCTCTGGGGCGNGAGTAAGCCTCAAGGGAAGTTTTCTTTATTACGCCATTCTTGGTGCAGAACACGAGATTGTGACTCCGGGTGTAATCTTCATCNGAGAGTTTCTTGATGTTGATGAAGGCATTGATGGTGTCGTCAGGCTCGATGTTGAGCAGATTCTGGATGGCGCGTCCCTTGGAATTCTTTGCTCCTTCAGGAATCTCGTAGACCTTGAGCCANTANCANCGACCCTTCTCGGTGAAGAAGAGCATGGTGTTATGGTTCGTGGCCGGGTAAATGTATTCGATAAAGTCCTCGCTNCGGGTGTCGGAGCCTTTTGCNCCGAGGCCACCCCGGTTTTGTGTGCGGAATTCGGAGAGGGGAGTNCGCTTGATGTATCCCATGTGAGAGATTGTGATAATCATCTCATCATCGGGATAGAAATCCTCGGCATTGAAGTCGCCGGCCTGNAGATTGATACGAGTGCGGCGTTCGTCGCCATATTTGTCGCGGATCGCGACAATCTCATCCTTCATCACCTGACGGCAGACCTCATCATTGTTAAGGATATCGTTGAGATGNTGGATAAGCTTCATCAGTTCGTCATACTCGCTCTTCAGCTTATCCATTTCNAGNCCGGTGAGCTGNCGGAGTCGCATCTCCACGATNGCCCTGGTCTGAACNTCATCGAGGTCGAAGCGTGAGGCGAGAGCGTTGCGGGCCTCTTCTGTAGTGCGNGANCCNCGGATNATNGCTATCACCTCATCGATATTGTCNACGGCNATCATCAGACCTCNCAGGATATGNGCTCTCTCCTCGGCCTTGCGCAGTTCGTAGCGGGTGCGGCGTATTACGACTTCATGGCGATGCTCGACNAAGTTGGCTATAAGCTCCCGCAGATTGAGNGTACGGGGTCGACCGTTGACGAGGGCGACGTTATTGACGCTGAAAGAGGTCTGGAGTTGCGTCANCTTATAGAGCTTGTTGAGGATGACGCTCGCGTTGGCATCTCGTTTGATGTCGATGGCGATGTGCATCTGGCCGCGTGCCGATGTGTCGGTTATATCCGATATGCCGTCGATTTTCTTCTCCTCAACGAGATCGGCGATACTCTTGACGAGGTCGTTCTTGATGACACCGTGAGGAATTTCGGAGATTACGATTACGTCATGGTTACCGTCNGTCTCGATTTCGCATTTTGCGCGAAGCACGATTCGNCCNCGACCTGTCTCATAAGCATCGCGAACACCCTGCATACCGAGAATCTCACCGCCGGTGGGGAAGTCGGGAGCCTTGATNTACTGCATCAGACCCTCGACNTCGATTTCAGGATTGTCGATATAGGCGATGCANCCATTGAGGGCTTCCGTGAGGTTGTGGGGGGGCATATTGGTNGCCATGCCGACGGCGATACCNGAGGCACCGTTGACGAGCAGGTTGGGGATACGGGCGGGAAGCACCGANGGTTCGGTCAGCGTGTTGTCGAAGTTGGGGACGAAGTCGACGGTATCCTTATCGAGGTCAGCCAGCATCTCTTCGCCAAGGCGTTCGAGTTTGACCTCGGTNTAACGCATTGCGGCCGGAGAGTCTCCGTCGATTGAACCGAAATTGCCTTGACCGAACACCANNGGATATCGAAGTGACCAGTCCTGGGCCATCCTGACCATCGTCATATAGATCGAAGAGTCGCCGTGGGGGTGATATTTACCCATGACCTCACCGACGATACGGGCTGATTTCTTAGTNTCGCCCGAGAAGAAGTTATTCAGTTCGTTCATGCCGAAGAGCACACGGCGGTGCACCGGCTTGAAGCCGTCTCTGACATCGGGAAGGGCGCGCGAAACGATTACCGACATAGAGTAATCGATATAGGCGCTTTTCATTTCCGAATCAATATTGATAGGGATAATCTTGTCGTCTCCTTGCATTGTCTTTCGTTTCGTTATTCGAAGGGGGTGGATGCCTGTCATCGGCATCNTGTTCCTAAGCTACAAAGTTACAAAAAAAATCCGGATTAGGCAAGTTCTATCACTTCGCAGTCACGCATATCGGCGCCATCAATCGTCAGTCGGATGAGAGTGCGTTGTTTTTGCCANCCCTGGCGTCCGGCAGCTCCNGGATTTATGTGGAGNAGGTCGAGTTCNGGGTCATACATGACTTTCGTCAGATGGCTGTGGCCGTCGACCATGAGCTTCACTCCNTCCTCTCTAAGCAGGCGTTTCATTCCGGGTGCCCAGCGNCCCGGGTAGCCNCCGATGTGGGTCAATAAAACCTTGACACCTTCGCAATCGAAGATAAGCAGTTCGGGGCAGCGTCGGCGCACCTCTCCATGGTCGATATTTCCGCTGACGGCACGCAGTTTCGGTCCGATTCCCTCTAATCGGTCGAGGAGGTCGGCATCGCCGATGTCGCCGGCATGCCATATCTCGTCGCAATCTGCGAAATAGAGTGAGTATTTATCGTCCCAATGGCTGTGGGTGTCGCTGAGTATACCTATTCTTTTCATGAGATAGTCAATATATTAGAAACAGGAAGGGCTCCCTGTTCACCCGTGATGGCGGGTCGAGTCGGGGAGCCCTTTATTTTATGCTAAAGGTGGTATGTCTTGTCAATCATCGCCTTTCGGCTCAGAGGGTTCGCCGAGGGGACGATAGCTGACCTGCAACTTGTCGTCGCCATCGGTATAGGTGGCGGTTATCTCGCCTCCTATCTGTCCCTCCGCGTTAAGACGGAGCATGAGTTCGGCGAGTTCATCCTCAAGATACTTCTGAATGGCACGCTTCANNGGACGGGCACCGAAGTTGCGGTCGTATCCCTTTTCGGCGATGAATCTCTTCGCATCGTCGGAGATGTTGAGACGGAATCCGAGTTTCTCGACNCGGGCGAAGAAGTCCTTCAGTTCGATGTCGATTATCTTGAAGAGAGCCTCCTGNTCGAGCTGGTCGAACATGACGATGTCATCGATTCGGTTCAGGAATTCCGGNGAGAAAGCCCGGTTGAGGGCCTTGGTGATTACCCCCTGGGAGAGTTCCTTGGAATTTTCTGCGGTCTGGAATCCGACACCNGTACTGCCGAAGTCCTTGAGCTGNCGCGAACCGACGTTGCTCGTCAGGATAATGATTGTGTTCTTGAAGTCGATCTTACGTCCGAGAGAATCCGTCAGACGGCCTTCATCCATCACCTGGAGCAAGATATTGAAGACATCGGGATGNGCCTTCTCTATCTCATCGAGCAGAACGACGGAGTAGGGGCGGCGGCGCACCTTCTCAGTCAGCTGGCCACCCTCCTCATAACCAACGTATCCCGGAGGGGCACCGACGAGACGGCTGACCGTGAACTTCTCCATAAACTCACTCATGTCCATACGGATAAGGGCATCAGGNGANTCGAAGAGATATTCGGCGATCTTCTTGGCGAGATAAGTCTTGCCGACACCTGTCGGNCCGAGGAACATNAATGTGCCGATCGGCTTGTTGGGGTCTTTCAGACCGATTCTGTTTCTCTGGATCGCCTTNACGATTTTCTTGATGGCGTTATCCTGTCCGATCACCGATCCTTCCAGNGCGGAACCCATCTCAAGGAGGCGGCTACCTTCGGCCTGAGCGATACGCTGAGTGGGGACACCCGTCATCATGGCNACAACCTCTGCCACTTTATCCTCATCGACCGTCTCGCGCTCCGATTCCATCTTCTTCTCCCATTCACTCTTGGCCCGGTTAAGCTCNCTCTTCTGCTGGTTTTCGAGTTTCCGGAGAGAAGCGGCCTTCTCGAAATCCTCCGCTTTGGCGGCCTCAAGTTTCAGTCGTCCGGTCTCCTCGATATCATGTTCGAGCTGTTCGATTTCAGCCGGNACGACGATGTTTGTGATATGCACACGTGAACCTGCCTCGTCGAGGGCGTCGAGAGCCTTGTCGGGGAAATTNCGGTCGCTGACGTATCTTTCCGTCAGGCTGACGCAAGCGCGCAGGGCGTCGTCAGTATAATTGACGTTNTGATGGGANTCATATTTATCCTTGACATTGCGCAGGATTTCAAGAGTCTCCTCNGGAGAGGTCGGCTCCACCATCACCTTCTGGAATCGGCGTTCGAGCGCGCCATCCTTTTCGATGTTCTGACGATATTCGTCGAGCGTNGTAGCTCCGATGCACTGAATCTCACCTCTTGCCAAAGCGGGCTTCAGCATATTGGCAGCATCCATGGAACCCGGGGCACCGCCCGCGCCNACGATNGTGTGGATCTCATCGATGAAAAGGATGATGTCGGGATTCTTGGAGAGTTCGTCGAGCACAGCCTTGATGCGCTCCTCNAACTGGCCGCGATACTTGGTGCCGGCCACCATNCCCGCCATGTCGAGGGCGAGTACACGCTTGTTGAAGAGGATGCGCGACACCTTCTTCTGCACGATGCGGAGGGCGAGACCCTCGACGATNGCCGACTTGCCGACACCGGGTTCGCCNATGAGGACAGGNTTGTTCTTNTTTCGTCNTGACAGNATCTGAGCNAGACGCTCGATTTCCTGCTCNCGTCCGACGACGGGGTCGAGCCGACCTTCGGANGCGGCTTCNGTCATATCGCGGGCGAATTTATCNAGGGCGGGAGTTCCCGATTTGCTGTTCTTTTGTGCGGAGGCTTTTGGCTCACTGCCGGCNGCCTTGCGGAAGGGGTCGTCATCCTCCTCGTCGTCATCTTCGTCATCAAAAGGATTGCGTCCTTTCGAAGCCTCGGCGGCAGGNCCCTGTTTNGNGGGGGTATCGCCGATGTTCTGGATAGAAATGTCGAAATTGAGATACTCCTCTTTGAGATTCTTGAGGAATTCGCTGTCCATGCTGCGTTGGTCGTGCATCAGAGAGAGCAGGATATGTTCGCCGGCGATAGTNTTGGCGCGCATNTTGCGGGCCTCGGATGTNGCGAGTTGCAGATGGCGGATNGCCGAGAGGGTAATCTTGAATTTATCTTCAAAGAGAGTAGTGACCTCCTCGCTCGTGGTGGANGTCTGGAGATACTCGGTGAGTTCCTCGATCATCTTGTCAATAGGCACATTCAGCTGGGAGAGGATGCGGAACGCATACCCATCCTTATTGCGGAGGGCAGAGAGCACGAAGTGCTCGCTTCTGATAGCGGGTGCATCAAACTCCGCNGCCACCTCATATGCCTTGTTGAGGATAGGGAGGAATTGTTTTGAAAAGTCGTTTCTCATCTATTTTCCTTTCGTTTGTAAAAACTATTGCAATTACCGTGCCAATTTTTGTTAGATTAACAAAATTCAGAACAGAATGGCTATCCGGAAAGTGATGAAAGCGAGAATCCAGGCCAGCGCGGTATTATAGGTGGCGGAGAAGAGGGCGTACTTCCACGACTCCGTTTCGCGGGAGATAGCTGTCAGGGTGGCTATACANGGGAAATAAAGGAGCACGAATACCATGAACGAGAGAGCCTTCGCGGGTGTGAACGGGGGNTCGCCGGTNAGAGGTGAAGGTGTCTGAAGTCGCTCGGATATCATCTGTTCGTCATCCTCACCGACGTAGAGNACNCCGATTGTCGAGACGACAACCTCCTTCGCGGCTGCGCCTGCGAGAAGGGCGACGGTCGTTTTCCACCCATATTCCATCGGTCGCACGACGGGTTCGATGGCTTTTCCGATGTGGCCGAGGATGGAGTATTCCTGCTGATAAGTGTTGAGGACGAGCTCATCGAGTTCTTCGGCNCTCTTGTCGGTCTTGAGATCGGAGGGCATTTCAGCGAGNGTCGAAGCACGGTATTCCTGCGGCACCTGCTCCATCTCATATCGGGGGAAATAGCTGAGGGCCCAGATTATAATGGAGGCTACGAGGATTATGCCACCCATTTTGTTGAGGTANTGGCGGGCCTTATCCCACATTCCTCTGAAGATGGCNTTNGANGTCGGGATACGGTANGGGGGGAGTTCCATCACGAANGGAGTCTCGTCAACNTTGAACCAGAAACGGCGGAACAGCTTGGCCGTCAGGACGGCAATGACAATACCTAATAAATAAAGGCAGAAGAAGACAAGGCCACCGTGGTTCGGGAAAAATGCTCCGACGAGAAGCACATATATAGGGATTCGGGCCGAACAGCTCACGAAGGGATTGATCAGAATCGTTATCAGGCGACTGGTCTTGCTCTCTATGATTCGGGTAGACATAATAGCCGGGACGTTGCATCCGAATCCCATCACCAGAGGTATGAACGATTTNCCATGNAGGCCCATCTTGTGCATGAGTTTATCCATTATGAAAGCCACGCGGGCCATATANCCGGTGTCCTCCATCATCGAGATAAAGAAATATAGAATNAGGATATTCGGGAGGAACACTATNACACCCCCAACGCCGCCGATTATACCGTCGAGCAGCAGATCCTTCAACGGGCCGTCAGGCATATGGCCACCTATCTGATTGGAAACCCAACCGACGANTTGCTCNATCCACTCCATAGGGTAGGATCCGATCTGGAANGTAGCCCAGAACATGAACAGCATTACACAGAGGAAAATCGGGAACCCGAATACCTTGCTTGTGACGATAGCGTCGATGATACGGGTGGTTTTTTCATCGTGGAGCATATCACCCTGTAGAGTTTCAGCGAGCGCACCCTGAATGAAACCGTACTTGTCGGCCGAAACAGCGGCGGGGACATCCTCTTTCAGCTCCTTCTCGATGCGTGAGACTTCNTTGTCGCGCACTTCGCAGACCTCATCGAAACACTCCGCTTCGCGCAGGAATTTCTCGGCTTCNGGGTCGCCTTCGAGCATCTTGATGGCGAGATAACGGGGAGAGAACCGTTGGCTGACGGTATGGTCATTTTTGATGACATCCTTGACACTGTTGATACCCTTCTCGATTTCCGGACGCATCTTCACGTGAATGTGGCGCACGTCCTTATTCTTCATCTCATAGACCTCGATGATTGTATCGAGGAGATGGTTGACACCCCAACCGGTAGAAGCCTTTGTCGGAACGATGGGGACACCCAACATACGCCCGAGCTGTTCGTAGTCGAGTACAGCCTTGGAGCGTTCCAACTCATCGTACATATTGAGGTCGATTACCATGCTTCGGTTCATGTCGATGAGTTCGGTGGTCAGATACAGGTTACGTTCGAGATTGGAGGCCACCACCACATTCACTATAACGTCAGGCATTTCCTGATTGAGATAGCGCATGACGTAGAGTTCCTCGGGAGAGTAGGCCGATAAGGAATATGTGCCGGGAAGATCGACGATCTTGAATCTGTAGCCCTTGTACTTCATCGTGCCCTCTTTCGCACCGACTGTGACACCGGCATAGTTGCCGACGTGTTCATGTGCGCCGGAGACGATATTGAAAAGAGAAGTCTTTCCGCAGTTAGGGTTGCCGATGAGAGCCACATTGATGATCTTATCGGTGCGGATATTGTCAAGGTCCTCATTACCGGTGCGGGCATCGTGTTCGCAGGTTTCCGGTTGCATCTTGGAGAGACGTTCCCAGGTTTCGAGAGGTTCGACCTCGATGAGATTAGCCTCCGCCCGTCGGAGACTGACCTCATAATCCATGAGTTTATACTTGATGGGGTCCTGTAGAGGAGCGTTGAGGATCATCGTCACCTCGCGTCCGCGGACAAAACCCATTTCCATCACTCGTTTACGGAATGCGCCGTGTCCGAGAATCTTCGTCACGACTGCTGTTTCACCCGGTTTGATGTCAGATAGTCTCATTATATTTATTCTCTGTGTGGAATTACGGTATGTGATGCAAAGTTACAAAAAATATTTTAATTGGAATCATTCTAAATAANTTTTTTATTCNGCTACATTGATATTGGATGTGTAAAATTCACTAACTTTGCAGGCGTGAACTTTTGCTGACACGGCAGAAGGGGATATGGATATATAGCTTAACCAAATAAATACATGAAACTCAAATCTTCAAGCGGCATGATGATTGCCGCCGCCATGGCCCTATACGGGATACAGGCAACAGATGTGTATGCGCTCGGGTGGCCCTCGCAGTATCAGGGGGTAATGCTCCAGGGTTTCTACTGGGATTCGTATGACGACACCAAGTGGACCAATCTTGAATCTCAGGCNGATGAACTCTCCAAATANTTCTCCCTGATATGGATACCCAATTCGGGAAGATGCGGAGGATATGACAATATGGGCTACATGCCTCAATATTGGTTTACCAACCATAANTCAAGCTTCGGCACTGAGAAGGAACTCCTCTCGATGATTTCCACATTTAAGGAGAAAGGNACCGGCTTNATAGCCGATTGTGTNATCAATCACCGCAATGGAGTCAGCAACTGGCACGACTTCCCGAAAGAGACGTGGGACGGTAAGACCTGGCAGATAGGATTGGAGGGTATCTGTTCGAANGATGAGATGGCCTATGCNTCGGGTCAGCCGAAGCCGACAGGCAACTATGACACGGGCGATAACTTCGACGGCTGCCGCGACCTTGACCATACCAATGCCAATGTGCAGGATAACTGCAAAAACTACGTCAGATGCCTCAAAGAGAAATACGGGTATGTCGGTATGCGCTACGATATGGTAAAGGGCTACGGAGGAGAATATAATAAAATCTACAACACTTATGCGGATGTTGAATACTCGGTAGGTGAGTACTGGGATAGNAGCTATGACGCTGTAGCCGCTTGGATAGAGGCCACGGGGAAGACCTCTGCGGCGTTCGATTTCCCTTGTAAATATGCTATCAACGAAGCCTTCCACACCAACGANATGCGCAAACTCGTATGGAAAGCGCAGGGNACGACCGATCAACCGGCGGGGATGATTCATCACTGGTACCAGAGATATTCAGTCACCTTCNTAGANAACCACGACACNTATCGTGACGGCTCGAAATTCAACGGCAACGTGGTTGCCGCCAATGCGTTCATCCTGTTGAGTCCGGGTACGCCTTGCGTNTTCCTGCCCCATTATCAGGCTCATCGGGANGAGATAGGGCGTCTGATNGATATNCGCAATGCCGCCGGAATACACAATGAATCGTCGGTGAATGTGTTGTGGACNTCGGCTGACTGCTATATGGCGGAAGTGACGGGAAAGCGTGGAAAGGTAGTTGTAAAGGTNGGNAGCGCGATGCGTTCACCTGAAGGTTACAGCAATGANGATATAAAGGCNTCAGGNTACGACTACTGCGTCTGGAGNAAGGTGGAANTCAATGAGACNCCCGATCAGCCGGTTGTGTCACACGCNCCGGATGCGCTTTACATTATCGGACATGCAGCAGGTAATGACTGGGCTCCTGACAAAGGNGTGGAGATGAAGAAGAGCGGGGAGACTTTCACTGCATCCGTGGAATTGAAGCAACCNGCATCGTCTATCTCAGATGGATATGCCTACTTCTCCTTTGTGAAGAATCTTGGTGCGANCTGGGACGCGATNAACGTGACGGGNAACCGCTTCGGACCGTCANCCGANCTAATGGTGACTCCCGGAGGGTCAGCCGTGGAATTCATNGAATCGGCNAGTCCGGCGGAAACGAAGGCCTACAAGATAAAGGAGGGGATGTACAATGTCAAGGTTGATTGGCCAACGATGACCTTGAGTGTCGAGCCTCANGGAACAGTCGGCGTGAGTGAGGTTTCCTCATGGGATGGAGAGAATCCCGTGTGGTACGATCTTCAGGGGAACCGGATCAACGAACCNCAGGNCGGCCGGATCTACATACGAGTCGTCGGAGGAAAAGCCACNAAGAGCGTGTTTACATTCTAAATTTAATGGAGGGTAGGTGTCAACCTACCCCGTGCGCAAGTAGAGGTAACTTCCGAACCCACTGCGGATAGGTCAATTTAATGGAGGGTAGGTGTNAACCTACCCNGTGCGCAAGTAGAGGNAACTTCCGAACCCACTGNGGATAGGTCAATTTAATGGAGGGTAGGTGNNAACCTACCCCGTGCGNAAGTAGAGGTAACTTCCNCACGCGATAGGCCGGCNCGCGNANGGTCNCGGTCAGAAGTTACTTCAGTNGGCACGGGGTGGGTTTACACCCACCCTCCATTAATTTTTGCATTCACCCTCCATTAAAATAAATGTTGCATNNNATTGAANTGGTTTGCGAAAATTTAGCTATATTTGCAGTTGTGCAGTTGACTGTTTGTACAGTCATTCGCGTTAACTTTAACTCTAAATTTAAGATAACATGGCAATCAATCTTGTAAAAGGACAGCGTGTAGAGATTGGCCTCTCCAAGCTTATCGTTGAGATGGGCTGGAAAGTCAATCCNAATGCTCAGCCTCCTTATGATCTTGATGCTTCAACTTTCCTNCTTCGTGCCAATGGCGAAATTGGAGTTGAAGAGGATTTCGTATTCTACGGCTCTTGCAAAACTATCGAGACNCCCGANGGGAAGCGTCCCATATCCAATGANGGCAGNGTANTNGGTTCNGTTGATGACCTCGGTGANGATGAAGACAACACCGGGGAGGGTAACGAGGAAATTGAAGTCGACCTTTCCAAAACNAATCCCCTCGTAGATCAAATCATTTTTACTGCGAGCATTTATTGGGTAAAAGGGACACCGAGTGAGAAGTATAATTTCGGNCAGGTGCGAAACGCATACATACTTATCAAGAACGCTGTNTCNGGNGAAGAGATTTGTCGCTATGACCTTGANGAGGACTTCTCTACAGAAAAGGGGGTAGAGTTCGGTCGGCTTTATCGCAGAAACGGGGCCTGGAAGTTTGAGGCNGTAGGAACTCCTTATGCCGACGGACTCGAACCAATCTGTCGGAAATACGCATCCAGATTTATGTAAGTCGAGGCTGTNNTATTAATGGAGGGTAGGTGCGAACCTNCTTTGGGGAAGTTACTTTAATGGAGGGTAGGTGTAAACCTACCCNGTGNGAAAGTANAGGTAACTTCCNCACGCGANAGGCCGGCGCNCGCAGGGTCGCGGCAGAAGTTACTTAAGACGGCANGGGGTGGGTTNGCACCCACCCTCCATTAACTTTCTTCCNCACGCGACAGGCCGGCGCGCGCAGGGTCGCGGCAGAAGTTACTTAAGACGGCACGNGGTGGGTTCGCACCCACCCTCCATTAATTTTTGCAGACGCAATTATAGATGGGAAGACGGGCATATTTTTTCAAATAATTTGCATANTACCTNGTAAAACGNTAATTTAAAANTTGTGAATATCGAAACAATGAATGAACAGCATATAGACTATGTGACTTGTGTCATCGGGGCATTAGCGCTTAAGACCGGAAAGTCATGTTCTTGGATATACAAGAAACTCCAATCANCCGGATTGATAAAGGAATATTTGGTAGCTGCATATGATGTTCTCCACACATTCAGTCTGGAATATGTTGCGGAGGATATTATACACTTAATGAAAAAGAAAGGAGATGCCTTATGTTAGTTTTTCATTCTTAATGGAGGGTAGGTGTNAACCTACCCNNTGCGAAAGTAGAGGTAACTTCNTCACGCGATAGGCCGGCGCGCGCAGGGTCGCGGNAGAAGTTACTTCAGTNGGCACGNGGTGGGTTCNCACCCACCCTCCATTAAATTTTTTATCCGGGCAGTGTAATAATCTCGCGAATTGTATCTATATTTAATATCTTATGAAATTTGAAAAAATAANGGTNGGTGAGGATGATTATATCGTTATTCCGCTCGCTGAAAGTTATAGGGATTGTGTGGAGTTAATTCGCAGTGATATATATNGGCACCANGGAATAAGGTTTTCTGCTTTCAGGATTGTTATTCATATGTTGGCTCATCCGTTTTCGCTNCTGGTNTGGCAACGACTTTGCGGGTATAAGGGTGTGTTGTATTATCCGTCAAAGTTGATGCACAAGTTGTGTTGTAATCTGCGTCAGATTGATCTTCCGATTGAAACGAGAATAGGNTTCGGGTTGTATTTGGGACACAAAAGGTGCATGGTGATCAATGGCGGTACAATTATCGGGAATAATGTGNNTTTGTTTCAATTTCTGAATATAGGCACTGAACATAATACTCCGGCAATCATTGGTGACGAGGTATATGTGGGTCCGGGTGTGTGCATTGTCGAGANTGTGCGCATCGGTTCAAAATCGAGTATCGGTGCAGGAGCGGTGGTGACGAAGGATGTACCTGNGGAAAGTACATGCGCCGGAGTTCCTGCAAAAGTGATCAATTATAATGATCCGGGTAGATTTATCAAGTTTCGTTGGGAAGTGCCGGCAAAGTAGAGTCTAACAGAGAGTCTGAANCCCATTAGATGNTGGGATGAAGATNACCTGCTGCGGGTAGGCTACTTTAATGGAGGGTAGGTGCGAACCTATCGCGAAAGGCTACTTTAATGGAGGGTAGGTGNNAACCTACCCCGTGCGNAAGTAGAGGTAACTTCCTCACGCGANAGGCNGNCGNGCGCAGGGTCGCGGTCAGAAGTTACTTAAGACGGCACGGGGTGGGTTTGCACCCACCCTCCATTAANTTTGTTAATTGTGGATACCGCAGAANTCTAAGATTATTTTATCAGTGACAGAGGGNAGGCTTTTAAACGGTGNATGNGCAACCAGAAATACAACAATATCGGCCGCACTGAAAGCCTCGTTGTAGTCTGTCAGNTTGAAGAGCCGGTGTCGGCTAAGATTCGGTTCGGAAATTATGATTTCGGTATTATTACTCAATTTCATAATTTCGCCGACGATGTTGATTGCAGGAGACTCTCGTAAGTCGTCGATATCAGGTTTAAATGCCAGTCCCATCAAGGCCACTGCAGGACGGCGGTTATACTTCAGTTCNAAGTCATTGATACTCTTCTTGATTTTTGCAATGCACCATTGGGTTTTATAGGTGTTGACACTTCGNGCCTGCTGAATCAAAGATGTTTCATCGGGAAATTTAGAAATNAGAAAATATGGATCNACAGCAATACANTGNCCTCCNACTCCGCATCCGGGTGTAAGAATATTGACACGAGGGTGAAGATTGGCCAGACGGATGAGGTCGTTTACTTCAATATCTGATTTCTCGCAAATTATCGAAAGCTCATTGGCAAATGCAATCTGCACATCGCGGAAAGAGTTTTCAACGAGCTTACACATTTCGGCGGTNCGTACGTTAGTGGGGTGTAAGGTGCCATCCACAAACAGAGAGTAGAATTTTGCTGCCATTTCAGCTGATGCTTCATCGATACCGCCGATGACCCGATCGTTGTGAGTGAGTTCATACACGGCGTTTCCGGGAATCATTCNTTCNGGGCAATANGCGATAAAAATCTNGCCTNGCAGGTCGGGTCTTTCCCGGAATATNAGGTCAGCCATTAATTCAGTTGTACCGACCGGGACGGTGGATTCAATGACAAACAGATTGCCCGGTTCGAGCAGAGGTATAACAGAGCGGGTGGCCGCCTCGACGAAACTGATGTCCGGCATCTTNCGGTTATTGATAGGGGTAGGAACGAAGATGAAAAAAGCGTCAGCCTTTACCGGATCTTCACGGGCAATAAGTTTATGGGTTATGACTGCTTTCCGGAGTAAATCCTGAAGACCCTCCTCGACAATGTGAGACTTGCCGGCATTGGTCAGTTCCACAATTGATTTATTGATGTCGACTCCTACTATATCAATNCCACTATTGGCAGCCACTATAGCCGTGGGGAGACCTATGTAACCTAAGCCTATAAAACAAGCATTCATAATAATCAATTTTAGAGCATCGATCTTAGNGCATCGATGATTCTTGAAGATGCGTTACCATCTCCGTAGCAACTAATATTTTGGAGAGAATCGTGAGGATACGAAGAATTGTCAAGTATCAGGGATGTTTCNCGAATAATGTTATCCGATTCAGTACCGACGAGTTTCACCAGCTCTCCGAGCACTTCCGATCTTTCGGTTGTGTCACGCATGACGAGCACCGGTTTACCCAAGGCCGGAGCCTCTTCCTGCACACCGCCGCTATCCGTAAGAATGACTGTGGATTCAGAGAGTAGGGAAGAGAATGCGAGATAGCTGAGAGGGTCGATAAGGAAGAGATTGTCACGTCTGGCATCTCCGGAGCCGAATAATTTATAGGCCGTCTGCCTGATATTGGGATTGAGATGCAGCGGATAGACAAAGTCGGTGTCGGGATATTTTCCGGTAAGTGCATCGATAGCGTGACATATGGATTTGAATCCTTCACCGAAATTCTCGCGACGGTGAGCAGTAATGAGCACGAGTTTTCGATTGTTAAGCCGCGTGGGGTCATAACCGGCCTTTTCAAGTTCGGCAGTGAGGGTCCGGCGGATTTCCGGTGAAGAATTTATTTTGCCGATGACCCAATAAAGTGCATCGATCACCGTATTACCGGTAACTACGATTTTAGAATCCTCCACCCCTTCAGTCAATAGATTGCGACGGCATAGAGGTGTCGGGGAGAAATGGATGGAGGCTATACGTGCGGTCAACTGACGGTTCAACTCTTCGGGCCAAGGGGAATATAAATCGTGAGTACGAAGTCCGGCCTCGACGTGACCTACGGGAATCCTGCGGTAGAATGCGGCGAGGGCGGCGGCTGCCGAAGTGGTAGTGTCGCCATGTACGAGTACCATATCCGGATAGGAGTCAGCAAGGACATCGCGCATACCGGTAAGAATGAGTGATGTGAGGTCATAAAGATCGTGAACCTTCTCCATAATCCGTAAATCATAGTCGGGGTTGATATGAAAAACCTCCAGCACTTGATCAAGCATCTGTCGATGCTGACCGGTGACACATACAATCGGTTCAAAAATATTAGGATATTTTTTCAACTCGCGGTAGACCGGAGCCATCTTGATGGCTTCGGGACGAGTGCCGAAAACAAGAAGAATCCGTTTCATAATTTATTAAATATAAGCATCCAGGCGAACCGCAACAGATGAATCTGGCGTTTAAATCTTTTAGGTTGCTTCAAAAGCCTGTAAGCGAACTCCAAATTATGTTCTATCCACCATTCAGGGGCACGTTTCACTTTTCCGGTATATATATCGAAACTTCCCCCCAATCCCATATAGAGTGCCGGATGGAGATCATGCAATTCCGCCATCAAAAATTCCTGCTTCGGTGATCCCATGGCGACAAAGACAACATCAGGTTTCATTCGGGTGATGTCGTCAATAACATCCCTTTTCAGGGCATCAGTAGTCAGGTAGCCGTCATGAAAGCCGGCAATAGAAATGCCCGGGAAATCAGTTTTCAGTTTTCGGGCGGCCTCCTCGACTACCGCTCGCGTGCCTCCGAGAAGATAGAAAGATCTGGTAGGGGAGAAACGCTCAGTAATCTTAAGCCACAGTTCGCATCCCGGAATCTTACAGGCCTCATAAATGCCTTTGCGGCGTGCCGCGAGNACAGGACCTGCGCCGTCGGGGTAACCTAAATTATTGTTGATAATCTCCTTAATCTTAGGGTCACGGGTGATGATTTTCTCAGCATTGACCGCAACGAGAATACCATTCTTGTTATTGACAAACTCCAGCAAGTCGTCTACCCCGCTGAATACAGTGACGGTTATACCATTAAGAATAACCTCATTCATGTTTCACAAGTTGTCCAAATTTTGTTGTATATATCTCTTCTCTNATAATTTTTGCAGGNTTCCCCGCAAGAATGCAATTTGAAGGTACATCTTTAGTCACAATAGNCCCGGCCCCTATCACGCAATTATCACCNATTCTGATGCCGCACATAATGATTGTATTGACGCCGATAAAGCATCTCGTCCCGATGTATGTATCTGCGTGTTTATTCCTGCAAAAATCATGAGAGAGAATGNTAGCACCCGAGGAAACAAAACTCTCCTCTCCTATATGGATACCCTTGGGNTTAGTTTTATCCAATTTAGCTCCGAATGATATCCTTGCCGTTCTCGAAATATCCATTCCATATATTCTTGTAAGGATAAAATACCTTATGAATATCGCGACAAGGCGAATGCAGTTNCTAATTTTCACCATTTTCAGAAATGTATTTTAGATAAAAACTCATGCCATAGAACATCCAGGCATTAGGCCATCTCATATACTTGATTTTATTTAATCGATTCCCTTTTTTCCTATAATAGAAAGCACCATCGTGTGACTGCATATTGTCTATAGCCCAATTAATTGTTTTCTCTACTAAAGGTAATTCATTTCCTAACTTATTAAGATGATAAAGTGTAGGAATGGCTTGAGCTAAACAATGTAAATCAACTGTGGAATTTATGGAATCATTATCATAATATAGGGCAATGCCGGTNNCCCTATCAAAAAAATTAGATATCCAATGTGCATATCCTTTTTCAATTGCGNTTTCAACNGCCGCATCACATAATATGCGGNTGCAGTNGACTAAACTTTCAAGTTTGAAGCCCGTGTGAAAATTGTCCCTCCATTTATTCCCAACCTGATCGCTATGAGGGAAGGAACCGTCAGGNTTTTGANTGGACAGAACCGGTCGTACTGACTGANCAATCTGATTCATTAACCCTACTTCATTTTTATACTTATATACTGCTGTCAGGGTCTTNCTACCCAGCAGTGTCGCATTATATACGGCGCGCTTGTCAAGTGGAGAATANGAAAACATAAAACCCACCGATTTGGGTATNCGATTTAAGTCTTCGANTATAAACCCCTCGGAGGATAACGCTANATCAAGATATTCTGAANGACAGGTGACTTGATATGCTCTGAGAAGAGCATCCACAGCAAAAGCTGTGACGACAACAGTTGGAGTATAGGCCGGAAGATAGAAAGCTTTTGACTGCCACCCGAATTCATAACCCCAGCAGGCTCCGTGATAATTACCTTTTGAGCGAATATCCATCAATAAATGTGCCAGGTAGTTTATCTTTCCCAATAATTGTTCTGGAGATTCGAGCCCAAGTTGTAGAGCCGGATTCGCAATCACAGCCTCGTATAAATTACAATACCCTGATAAAAATAATGCTATAGCTTTCGGATTGTAGTCTTTGGGAATCATACCTACACGACGCANATTGACAGGNCTTCGTTTAAAAAACTGAATCATAATCAGNCGGCTTAGAGCTGAATTNTTCAGCANNGGNANNGCATTGAANATNCGNGAGTTGAGNCCGTCGTATGGATCCCAACCCTTGAAATCCTCCGCCTCGCANTANTTTTGCAGCNTGGAAAGAGACTCGACNATANGGTTCATAAGGTTTCAAATAAATTACGGTAAAANTCAGTCACCGCAGCTTTNGANTAGTTGGCCTCAACCATCTGTCTTGGAGAATATGATTCAATATTNTTGATTGCCTTTACCACGGTATCAAGAAAAGCACGGTTTTGTTCCTGCTCGGAGTCGCAAGGTTCCACAAGTTCACCTGATACNCCGGACTTTATATATTCGGGGAAAGCACAGATATTATGAGCCACAACCGGCACTCCGCAGCTCATAGCCTCAAGAGCCGCCAAACCGAGGCCTTCGGCACGAGAGGGAAAAACGAGCAGATTGATAGTCTGATAAAAGGAGGACATCCGCATCTTAGCCATTCGGTCGAATACATTGCAACAGTTACTATCAATCTCCAACATCCGACCTATATAATATGCGGCATCATTACCATAATTTATGACTTGAAAGGTAATTTTGCGGCTTGTGGCAATTTCTATTTCATGTTTATGTTCAATGAGATAAATAAGAATATCAGCACCCTTTTCTGCTGTTAGTGCCGAAGCAAATCCAATCCTAAAATCCTTATGATATTTAATATCATAGGGAAATAATTCCGTATCGACTCCTCCACTCGGAGAAACATGAATTTTGTGCTTCAGCCGGGGATAATCTTTTTTAAGTAGAGTTGAGAAATACTGAGAGGGAACAATATTTATAGACCTGTTGATAAATTTCTTCAGGAAAGTGGATGTGAAACGTGGAAGAATACCTTTGCCGACTAAATCATTCCCATGCCAATGAATTACAATAGTTGACCGTCTTATGAAGGGATTAAAAGCTATTGGCCAGGCATAAGGTAGATGATTGATATAGATAAAATCATAATTATCGCTTTTAGTAAGGCAGTAGAGCCAGAAAAGAAGGTATTTGCTCAGTTTGTAAATGGGTGAAATCTTCTTTTGGTATTCAATTACGAGAGTTTCTACATTCAGGCCTGCTTCGAAAAGACACGTTGCGATGTCTTTTATATATGTGGTGTAGTTAGGATAACAGTTGGAAGGATATCCGTTATTCACTATGAGGATTTTCTTATCTGACATTGTAGAGTAGAGTAATGATAATTAAGAATAAAAGATAGATATAAAATAAGCGGGTTTTATGGATTCCTTTAATCCCATAAAGTGATATGAGGATAAATGATGGAAAAAAAGTTATTGCAAAGCGCATATCCAATGCGACTCCGGATAGTATCACAAAGATGATTCCAAATAAAGAATACAGCACTAATGGATAAAACTTGTAATTAAGATTATGAATGATTTTCCAGATCCCGATAAGGAAAAAAATATTTAGCATGCTTTTTAGTAAAATTCCGCCACTGAAAAGCATAGCATATTCTTCCAATCTGTAAAAATTAGGAAACGGCCCGAATATGGCAGCACACACTTGCACTATCGGCCCTATTATGCCTGAACCCATGACACTATTACGAGCCTGCGCTACTGCCATTATCATTTCTATGGAAATTCCGGTGAAAGATTCGAGAATAACATTAGCAAAAATAGGTGAACAGAATCCGCAGATTATCAAAAAACGCAGAATCCCTTTTTTATTAGAATCGGTAGTAATTGCGCATACACCCAGAGAAATCAATAGCATAAGGCATAATGCAGTCCGAAAGAAGAGAGTGGAGAGAATGAAGCAGAGACTGAGGAGAAAGCTTAAGGGTTCCTTCCTCAGCTTCCAGTTAAACATATGATAAAGAGATAAAATTATCAAAAAGCAGAATATTACTTCTTTAAGTCCGACAGACGAAGTAATATACAGGAATGGATTGAAACCATAGAGTCCGGCGCCAATGATTGAGTCCCTGATTGTGAAACCCAAAAGTATTGCAAGGCGATAAAGGAGATAGGATGAGCAGATTAATAATGAGGAATTGAAGAGGATTATCAATATTCTTCCAAACTCTATGTCGCCTGCTAATTTATAAATATGATACAAAATATAAGGATATCCTAAATCATCTATATCAATATGGTTGCTGGTTATAAGAAGAGTGAAACTTTTATCCAGCAGAGGTGTAACCATCCTGTCATAGGTATAGCTATCACCAGCTAAACCAAAGGGCTTGTGATAATACCCCAGGAAAAAGACTCGAGTTGTGATTGAAATTATAAGAGAGGAAAAAAAGATACAGAATAGTAACTGATTAATATTTTTAATCCTTGTGCTTAGAGACAATCCGGCAATACATATAGAGCCACAGGCCAACTCAATTAACAGGAACGGCTCTTCGATACTTTCCTTGGCAAAAAAGAGACCGGAGAGCATAAATACTCCAAAGATAATGCAGAAGGAGAGAATTAATACTCGAAAAACCTGTTTATTATAATTATCTCGGCTTAACATTGCTAATTACCCTCGTGTCAGCAAGAATATTTCTCGATCTTTTCTTCATCATTAGTCTGTGCGAATCCTCGTTACAGAAATACCTGTCCAAACGCTTTTGGGAGAGCAATCGTGTAAAACCACGCTATTGCACCCGATTACTGCATTATATATGAAGTAGCATAAATTAATTGACCGTAGAGTGTCCTATAATGAAAAAGGAGTAATGATATGACTGCCAAGTCTGATTCAATATTTATGCCAATCAATGCTCTTACGGCATACATACATTCCAGCATATCTCTCTCGAAGAAATCATCGCAGACAAGATTTTCACAGATTCCCCCTTTGGCAATATTTTGTGCTGAGATATATCGAGATTTTTTATTTTAAGTAAGATCTTTTGGTTATTTTATCATAACAGCTCCATTAAGTCTACAAATTTTGAGTAAGCGATATTCATACTATTAAAATTGGCATGATTGACCAATCTCACCACTAAATCATACCTATCCAATAATTCTTTTGATTTAGTCAATACTTGTAGGTGGTATTCTTCTGTCACCTTTCTAACGTCAATTAATGGATCATAACAATCTACTGTAAGATCTCCTTTCAAGTTTCTGAATATCTCAAGAGCTTTTGAGTTCCTACAATCTGCGGTGTCAGCTTTATAAGTGGCTCCGAGAAGCAAAATAGTCTTTGAACCCAATCCTTTTGCAATTTCTCTAATCTTGTCAGCGACCTTTTCTGTCGTGGTTTCATTAATGGTCCGTGCACATTGGATTAATGACAGTGAGGCGGATTTTTGGTTAGCTCTGTTCAATAGATAATAGGTATCTATGCCAATACAATGCCCTCCCACTAATCCGGGATTCACTTTGCTGAAATTCCATTTGGAGGAAGCACATTCAGTTACTTCGTTTATATTGATTCCCTCTGCTCTGCAAAACTCTGAATATTCATTGGCCAAAGCTATGAGAACATCACGTTGCACATTTTCATACATCTTCGTAGCCTCAGCAACCTTAATGGATGAAGCTTTAATAATCGGTGCAGTAATAATCGACGAATAAAGTTCATAAATTAATTCCAATGTCTTTTCATTAGATGCCGATATTATTTTGGAAATATTATCTAATGAATGTCTGTCGTCACCTACATTAATTCTTTCAGGTGAATATCCCACATAAAAATCTTCATTAACTTTCAGGTTGGACGAATTTTCCAACAACGGAACACAAAATTCTTCAGTAGCTCCCGGGAATACTGTAGACTCAAACACTACGGTACTGCCGTGCGCCAAGATTTCACCTAAAGATTTACAGACTCTCTGTAAAGGATTCAAGTTCGGTGTTTTATCCTCATTAACTCCGGTGGGCACACAAACTATAAAAACATTGCACCCTGACAAATCTTTATAGGTATTCGTCAGGCTTGCGATACAGTCTCCATATTGTTGCTCTGAATTCTTTAATTCTTTAATTCGATTCTCATCTATATCCAGTCCGAAGGTTATAAATTTCTTTGAAAGCAAACTATAGAGAGGCCAGCCGACATATCCAAGTCCGATGACTCCTATCTTAATGTCTGAATTGATAATATTCGTGTCCATTAATGAATTTTATTAGAGTTTATATTATTAGTATCATTATTGATGATAAGTAAGTTTACTTAATCTAAGTAAGAAGCACCGTAAGGCAAATGTCCTTTTGATTTTGAGAGGTCGCTTTATACTATCAAAATTCAAAAATCACTATTGTCTACTGCCTAAAACTAACTTAGTTCAAAGGAGCATTTCTCAGGGAGTATTTTATTAAATGCCTCACATAGAATTGATTTTGAATACTCAAAATCTGATACATCACCATCATTTACACATATCAATGACTTCTTTTGTGTTGTTATGGTATCAATCGCCTCCATCAAAAGATCATCATTCATACAAGGGTATGACACGGATGTTTTATAGGGATTTATTGGCTCAAACATTCCTTCAGCAAGTTGATAGTATCTCAATACTAATTGGCTTACATTCCGGAAATTTCTGAACTTGCAATAGCATGTCTCATCAAGTGTATGGTAATCTAAAGCCCATACCTTCTTAAGTGTTGTTTTGAAGTAAGGATTAGGAAGATGGGGATTATGCAATCCGGTAAAAGAGGGATAGGGATATAAGGCAATTGTTCTAAGCAACAACTTTCCATAACGAGGATTAAACCAGCCCCATCTATTCTTTTTTATGACATCACTTTTATCGTAGAATCGGTTGACGAACCCAATATTATTGGCCATAATATAATCCCTATCCACACCTCTTGGTTGACGTGCACTCAGGACAGCGATGTCCCGTACCTTATCATTAACAAAAAATCTTTTAGGTGAAATATGATTAATTATAAAAGTGTCATCATTGAAATACACGAATTTCTCAGACAGGGAATCTATACGATGAAGATTGAGTTCTATTGTACGGGAATTAAAAGTAGGTAAATACTTCTCGGGAATATAGTCAGAGTGTTTTATAAACTTTAATTTTGGATGATTGATATTCAACCAATCAGGATAATGCCCACAAGTAATGAAGTATATATTATTAACCCATGGGGCGAAATTTTCGACTCCTCTGAACCAGTATCTTAAGGTTCCCCAGTCTCTAAACCTCACAGGTCGAGCGTCGCCTGATTCTAATTGGGCATATTTTCTTAAAGATTGCTGCCATTCGGGGTCAGAGTCGTCAACCCAAATGAGAACAAAATCTATTTTTTCCATCGGAGGATATTTCTTAACCATTGTTTAAATCCGGACAATTCTGCATCAATTTCATATATAGATGTATAGTGGCTTATTTTCATACGCGACAATGTGTACGGAGTTTCGTAAGGAACATATTCATTCATAACAGCAGCGGAAAATCCTGATGCACCACATTCCTTGACGCATTCAATTGAAACATCTCGTTTATGACCATAAGGATATGCATATAAGCTACAATTGTATAATTTATTGATTTGAGCGCTACACTGCTGAAAATCATGCTTTAGCTTTTCTGCTTGAAGAAGAGAAAGAACATCGTGATTTATGGAGTGTCCACCTATTTTATGGCCCTTTCGCTTGATTTGCATTATCTCATCTTGAGTCAATCCACGGAAACGTATGTTTTTGTATTCTTCACTTATATTTAGATTATCAAAAGGGCAAATCAACTCCAATTGCTCAATGATGGATGAGTAATTGTAATCATTTGTATGGATAGAATCAATTATGGCCTTGTATGCCTTCTGTCGAGAAGATTGAGAATTCAAATAATAGGATTGTCCTGCAATTATGTACTCTCCGGATGATACGTACGCAATCCATCCCATAATTTTGTCATTCCATAACGGACCACTGTCTATATTAGATAACGGCAGGAAAAAATAGGCATTATTACCGTATTTACTTAGAATCGTATCGGCTGTAAGGGCCGCGCGATAGCCATCATCAAAAGTAATTATTGCTGAGTTTGCTTTTCCTAACTGTGTTGTTACTTCCAATCGTTTATTGACAATGTCAATAAGACGTTCAAAATGTGATTTAGAGGAACATACGATTTGTTGCTCAAAGGAATAATTAATAAGATGGTCCGGTATGATATGGTGGAAAACGAGAATTCTCTGGCGGTTTCTATTTAAGCGATAAAACAACCATATTACACCCGAGAAATACGCGAGGATATATATTATTAAAAACCTGCGAGAATACATAGATTAAATTAGCTTTTTAGTTCATCGACCATATATAAATCGATATATTTTACGAATGTAAAGAATCAGATTGCGCATGAAAACAAACTGACCGATTTTACCTTGCAAAGCAAATTTATAGGGAAGTCTCCAGTGGGGAGGTACCAGATGCTTGAGTTTTTCATAATCGAGTTGAGGATACATCGAGAGGAATTCCTGAAGATTGTCAGTATCGCAGTTGGCTAACCCAATTAGTTTTACTCTAAATCTCCTTTCATCTAACTCTTCATCACAGTCAATACCTTTTGATGAAAGAAAGTTGGCCACGAATTCCGTAGCCATCAATCTCTGGCGTGTATTTGATGTCGATTTATCATTAGTATACGACCCATAATTTTGTTTATTATAATGCACGAATGCACGATCTACCTTCGTGATTACAGCGGCATGATACAAAATCTGTATGGTTATGATTAAGTCCTCACCAACATTTATTTCTTCGATGGAGTGGATGTTATGTTTCTTGTAAATGCATCTCTTGACAAGCTTGTTCCATACATAGGCAAAGACCGATTGATATCCATAACTCCAATTCGCAATGATGCTCTTTAACAATATTTCCTTGCTGTCAGAAAGAGGGCATTTACGATATTCATCACCTTTTTTATGGGATATAAAGAAGTCGGCCACCACTACGTCTGAATTGTGAGTAACGGCTGATTCATACATCACTTCAAGCATATCATGCTCAAAATAATCATCGCTATCCAAGTGAAGTATATATTCCCCACGGGCTGCCTCAAATCCCGTCTGTCGGGCGGTTGCAAGGCCACGGTTTTGGAGATGATTTATTATTATGATCTGGGAACGGAGCTGAGGGTAATACTCGATGCACGCAAACAGCAATTCGATACTGCGGTCGTTTGTACAGTCATTTACGAAGATGAATTCTACTCCTTCTGTCATGGTTTGACTGAAAAGAGAGCGGGCGCATCTCTCTATATACCGCTCGACTCCGTAGACGGGGATAATGACCGAAACTTTAATCTCTTCCATAAGCTTTTACCTCGGGTAAATCGTGAAGCCAAGTCTCGGCAAAGGAGGATAGCTTGCCATAGGTATTGTCAATATACTCGACGGATTTATGGAGAAGCACTGCGAGAATCATTGTGTGAAGACGAGTGGTGACAATGCGGGAGAATGGTTCGAGAAATTCATATCCTTTCCTTGTCAAAGAATCACGGATGAATCTGTTACCAAAAATTTGTATTGCATTATCAACGACTCTCAGGCGAATGCCCCGGCGACGCAAATCTCTTAAAATTCTCCTCACCCTCTTGAGGTTTCTTACCATTAGCTCAAACCTTTCAGATATTGGCCAATCGGATGTTACGTCAGCCTCTTGTAGGACTATGGGTGTATCTTGAGAGAGTTCTTTATCAGAACGGAGGAGAAAAAGAGTTTTCCCCTCTTCACGATTCCAATGAGGAGTCAACAGCCCGGGGGCAATGTAAAATGCCATGTCAGGTGCAAGATAGATATTATTGCGGTTGAAGCCGGCCGACAGAATATCGAAGCTTGCTCGATCGCGAGCGAAGAGATGCAGGTCGGAGTGACGCGACATCAAGTCGGCATCCTTTTCAATTAAGCTCTTTTCCTGATAGCAGATTGACTGCGGGAGCATAACGATTCTATTCTCGGGATAGCGGGCAATGATTTCAAGTCGGATATCCTGAAGTCCCCGCCATAAATCTCCGAAATTGCCTCCTCCCATTAGTATGATAGTGACCTCTTTATCTAATTTTGGGAAGGGAAAGTAGCCGGCACCGTAACACCCCATAAGTTCAAAGTCGTTTCCCCGGAGGAAATCCACCGCACCTTGCCATATCAGAATGTCGCCGATATTATCATAATATGGTGCATCGGCAATGATAACCCTCTCACCTAATAGAGGCTTGACCTGATCGGTTATAACCTGACGAAGCTCTGAAATTTTCTTCTCAAAACGCTCCATTTCCCATTTATGAGATAATAATTCAGACGTTTGACCAAATACATCAGATTCTTAAAACTATTCTTACGCAAAGCCCATTGTCGAGCCTCAGAAGATAGCGACTGATTATTCTCTGACAACTTCTGAGACAGAAACTCACACATATCCTCGCCAATCCAGTGGCGTCCATTGGCAGTAATGCGATCACGCATTTCCAGATATGTAGGAGTAACAAGTTCGGGAATCATGCCGAGCGTGAGCCAAGAGTGGCCGTTATAGCAATGAGCCGTTTCACATTTACCTACCGGGCAGAAATCAATGGGAATCGAAGGATTGTCAAAAATTCTTATAGGTCTTAGTCGATAGCATTGTGAAAATGAACCGGTCTCCAAATTAATGCGTCCACCCCATAATCCATTATAACAAAACTCCTTACGAGGCTCTCCGAATATCCTCATCTTGAAATCAAACAGAGGGGAATCAAATTGTCCCCACACCTTAATATATTCCTCTCGCGAGAGGGCGGAAAGAATTGGAATATCAGGCTTACTTCTATCTCGCGCCACCGTGATATGGCAAAGTGCTCCGAGGTTTTTGAGGCATACATCCTTAATCTCGTCAATATATGGAATTGCGTCATCGGAGGGGGTCAGTTCAACCGTAAATGAAATGTCGCTACGCTCAATTATACGGATGTTGGCAAAATATTTGTCAAGAAGTCCTTTCGACTTTAACTCCATAAAGTGGAACGAAATCTTGAGTATGAGATGCTTTTGCAACTCATACGGGATTTCTTCTGTCAGCTCCAAGATACGCTTAGTAGGCAAACCGTTTGTGACCAACATAACGTAATGACCCTCCTCAAGCAATTCACGAGTTAACTTCACAATATATGGAGCCAAGAGAGTTTCACCTCCCCCGCATAAATTCAGCAGGCAAGTTCCTCCCAGTCGTTCATATGAAAGAGCTTTACGGATATGAGAAAGACTATACTTCAGCGGCTTAACCTCTGCTGACTTGAGGGGATGGTGAGTTATATAACAATACTTACATTGAAGATTGCATGTCGTCACCGGCACGAAAATGTCAAAAAATCGTTTAAGTCTATTATTCAAGGAACTAAAATTTTTGATCGGACCTGAATCTACCTGTTACTCAAATTATTCTTTTAATCAGAGCTCGGCGGATGAATTTACGCTCTTTGGTATTCATTCCGATTCCGACCTCCAGAACTATTACGACCAAGATACTACCGACAATGGTGATTACGGGATTGACGGTTTGCGTCAATTGCAAATTGTGGTATCCGAAATAGAGAAGAGCGCATACGCCAGCCAGCAATCCGGAGGGTAAAAAAACCGATTGTAGTATCCTATAAATGGAGATTTCGGGTATACTTGTCTTAAGCATCCGCAATCTGACGAACAGGGCGATGATCGCAAGTATGGCAATCGCGACAAAGACCGATTGCGGCGGCAACCCGGAGTGGAGAAGAATATAACCAATAGGAAGAGTAAGGAGTTGGATACCTCCGACAGCCATCTCATAAATCTTCACCCGACCTGTGGCTCTCACCCCGGCACCAATACAGTAGGTGAAACTTTCAATCTGGGAGATTATCAGCACTAATTGAATGAAAACCGGAGCGTAAGAGGGATAGTCTCCGAGCCAGAATTTGAGTATAGGCCCGGTTGCCATCAACACAGGAAACGACAATATCAGGATGAGGTAAAAGGAAAATTTGCAGCCGTATATAATCAGGTGTTCGGTCTGTTTGAGATCGTTGACTGAAAAGGTTTTGGTTATCTGAGGATTGATAGCGGTGGTGAAATTCTGGACAAAGCTGTTGATGGCAGTGTTTACCTGAGAGGAAAGGGCATAGGCGGCATTTACCACCGGACCAAAGAAGAGATTCAGCAAAATGTTGCAACCCTGTTTTTTACCCACCCATGAGAGTGTGCCGATCGTGCTCCACGACATAAATCCGGCCATGGGTCGAAAGAGTTCTTTATCATATATCGATCGAAGAGACCGACATTCCGGAAAGCGGTGTCTGCAATAGATAAGAGTGAGTAAAACAAGAAGGGCAGCCGTAGCCAGATTAAGAAGCGCATAAGTCCTCAGTTTATTGGCAAGTATGATGGTCAAAGATAGCGCTACTACCAATTTCATCACGACCTCCAACACGCTCAGGATAGCGAATACTTCCATTCTTTCACGTGCTATGACAATGGCATTCAGCGGCGTACGGAGGATTAAAAATATAAAAGAGAGCAAAGCACATTGATACACCCAATTGGCAGCTGACAGTTGATCCGAAGGAATCTTCATACAATGATTCAGAAACCAGAGACCGAGAGTTTCCGCCAACATCACGACTATCAAAGATAGTAAAATTTGGATGGTGATTGCAGTGCGAAATACGCGGGAGGCTTCCTGTATGTCGTCCCTGCCAAGGGAAAAGGATAGGAACCGTACTGTGGACATCGACATCGCCCCGTTAAGGAAGGAGAGCATCACGATTATGCCGCCGACCACATTGTATATTCCATAATCAACCGCTCCAAGCTCTCTCAACACGATTCGGGAAGTATAGAGTGAAACACCCATCACCAGAAACATCCTGAAATAAAGCATCAGGGTGTTTCTGGCAATGCGTGAAGTAGAACTATTACTTCTCCGTTGAGGCAATTAAGAGTGTGTGCGGTTTTAAAACTGAAGCCTCTATCAGAAGATGACACCGGCCTTCAGACCGATGAAATTCAGACCACCCACGTTGCGATATACGTTATAGCCGTCGGGTGTGCAATTCAGTTTTGATTTAAAGAATACACCGATACGGATGAGGGTATGCTGTAAGGGGATATTACCTCCGGCTTCAATAGTCGGGGTGATTAGCAGGCCTGATTTTTTAAGATCCTTCACTACCATACCGGCAGAGGAACTCCATGTTTTCGCGCTCAATGTGGTGTAAAAAACGGGAGAAAAACCTACAAGCCCGTAGAAAGAGCTGTTCCCGAAGGATAGCCGGCTCCACTCCAGCTGAACCGGTATGCCGGCCTCAAACATGTTACGAGTATTGGTGTATTTGTTGATTTTATTGGTGTAGTCCATCGCCACGGAGAGACCGCAATTGATGAAGAGGTCACGATGGATATTCTTTTTCCACACTCCCTCGATACCGAAATCCTTCGATGTCTGACTATTGGCGGCAGCATACGCTGAAACCTGTAGAGCATGATCAGGATTCTCGATTCCGGTAGTCTGCGCAAATGCCTTACCTCCGAGACTACCGAGGGCAACAATTAGTGTTAAGATAACGCGTTTCATTACAGTTGATTTAAAGTAATTCTACATTAATTTTTTCAATCTTTAGTCGGGCTACTCCACTGATTCCGACGGGGATGGCCAGCTCCAAGAATTTATCGTCACAGGTTAAAATTTCACCGGTCAAACCCATTAATGGGCCTCTGACAACGTGAACCTTATCATTAACCTTTAAAATCGAGGGATCAAAGGAGACAGGGTATTCCGATTGTCCCAATATGAATTTGAGACGCTCTATCTGGCAATCTGGAATTTGAGCGATTTTCCCGGTACCGGGGGGGGTAAAAGCCTTGATTATCAGAGAGTTATGAGTAATATTTGGAATCTCGGATGCGTCCGCCGATACGAAAATTACCATAGGAATGACTACAACTTCCACAAGTTTCTTTCTATCCGACCATTGACGTAACTGATATTGAACGGGGAGGAAATTCTCTATGCCGATACTGTCGAGATATGCCCTGACTTTCTTCTCACTCCTGGGTCTGGTATAGAGTGCTATCCAGAATTTCGGGTGCGCTTCGCGGTCGTCAGTCCCATTGACCGACGAGCCGAATCGACATTCTTGTGAGGTTAGCATACTTTAATAATCTCCTGAAAAAGAAGATAACGAATCAATTGCAAATATAGTAAAATTTTTTCAATTGGGGATAATTAATAGCTGATAAAATGGAGGGTAGGTGCGAACCTGCTGCGGGGAAGTTACTTTAATGGAGGGTAGGTGCGAACCTACCGCGAGAGGATAATTTAATGGAGGGTAGGTGTAAACCTACCCCGTGCGGAAGTAGAGGTAACTTCCACACGCGATAGTCCCGCGTGCGCAGGGTCGCGGCAGAAGTTACTTAAGACGGCGTGGGGTGGGTTTGCACCCACCCTCCATTAAAGGGAGAGGGGTGAGGCCGACAGACGGACTCACCCCTCAATCGCAATTATGCGATTATGGGATCGGGATTATTTTGCGGAATCGGCGGCGGGTGCGTCAGCCTTGGGTGACTTCAGGTATTTGTCGAGGAACCGGAAGAATACACGCTGCCAGAGGATTGCGTTCTGGGGCTGGAGAACCCAGTGGTTTTCGTCGGGGAATACGAGCATTTCCGTCTCAAGACCGTGCATCTTTGCGGCGTTGAAGGCCATCATACCCTGAGACGCGAGGATACGGTAGTCGAGTTCGCCGACGGTGATGAGGATAGGAGCGGTCCAGTTGTCGACAAATTTGTGGGGAGAAGTGGCGAATGTACGCTGTGCAGTGGCGTTATCCTTTTCCCAGGGAGCACCACCCATGTCGAAGTCGGCAAACCACATTTCCTCAGTCTCAAGATACTGAGCCTCGATGTTGAAGATGCCTGCATGGGCAACGAGGGCGGCGAAGCGACCTTCATGATGACCGGCGAGCCAATAAACGGAGAAGCCGCCGTAGCTGGCGCCGATGGCACCGACGCGCTTGGCGTCAACGTAGGGCTGAGCTGCAATATAATCGGTAGCCGCGAGATAGTCACGCATATTCTGACCGCCGTAGTCGCCGGAAATCTGACGGTTCCATTCCTCTCCGAAGCCGGGTACGCCGCGACGGTTGGGAGCGATCACGACATAACCGTTGGCGGCCATGATGCGGAAATTCCAGCGGTAGCTCCAGAACTGGCTGACAGCCTGCTGGGGGCCACCCTGACAGTAGAGAATAGCGGGATATTGCTTGTTGGGGTCGAAATTGGCGGGGAGGATAACCCAGCAGGTCATCTCCTTACCGTCGGAAGTCGGCACCATACGCTTCTCTACCTTCACCTCAGCGAGCTGAGAGAGGATGTCCTTATTGATTTCAGTGATCTGCTTAACGTCGCCACCGGCTGCGGGCACCTCGACGAGGTCGTCGGGCTGCAGCATATTGTGGCGAAGAGCGAGGAGATTGCCCTTGAAGGGGATAACGGCATGATAATCCCACATGCCGTCGGTGAGCTGCGTCACCTTAGCGTCGGCCACATTGATGCGGAATACGGGTTCGGTGCCTTCGGAATAACCGGCGAACACGATCGACTTGCCGTCAGGCTCCCAGGCGAGTTCCTCGGGCCAGTATTTCCAGTCGGCAGTGAGGTCGCGCATCTCGAAAGACTTCATATCCATCACCATCAGGCGCTTCTTGTCGCTCTCATACTTGGCGGTGGCCATGGAGAGGAAAGCGAGCTGCGAGCCGTCGGGAGAATAAACGGGGTCTGTGTCATAACCGGGCATGCCTTCGGTGAGATTCTTCACCGTCTTGGCCTGCTCGATATCGTAGAGATAGAGGTTGGAATCGGTGGAGAAGGCATAATCCATCCCCTTAAGCTTGCGGCTTACATAAATGAGCTGCTTGCTGTCGGGAGAGAAAGCGAAAGATTCGGCACCGCCGAAGGGGCGCATCGGGCATTCGAAAGGTTCACCCTCCATGATGTCGACAAAGCCGGAGGCCTGCGAACCGTCGAAATCACCGAGGAAGGGGTGAGGGATTTCAGTGACCCACTCATCCCAGTGCTTATACATCAGATCATCTACCACACGGCCGGAAGTCTTCGGGAGACCCTCGAAGAGAGCCTCATTCTCATTGTAGGGCTTGATCGTGGAAGCTACCACTATCTTCTTGCCATCCGGGGAGAACTTAAAGCACTCCACGCCATTCTCCATCTCAGTGAGACACTTCTTGCCGGATCCATCGGGATTCATGGCGTGAACCTGAGGCTTGCCGCTCTTGTCGTCCTTGGCGATGAAGGCGAGACGCTTGCCATCCTCGATCCATGCGAGATTACTCTCTGAGGAGGGGGTCTTGGTCAGACGCTTCATATCGCTGCCGTCGGGCTTCATCGTGTAGATTTCGGCGTTGGCCTTATTCTGCTCGATGCTCTCGTAAGAGAGGGTGAAAGCGATCAGCTCACCATCGGGGGAGGGGGTGATCTGGCTGATACGGCCGAACGCCTCAAGCACTTCCGGCGTCAGCATACCGTTCTCGATTTTCACTTCGGGTTTCTCGATGATTTCCTCCGCGCTCTCCGCATTATTGGAAGAGCAGGCTCCGAGAAGAGCCGGAAGAACAGCGAGACCCACAGGAATCAAAATCTTGTTCATTGATGTTTTGAATTAAAAAGTGTTTTTTATGGTTTGATTCAGGGCTATGCTACAAAAGCGATCAACGTTTTTTACCAGAGCCCTTGCCTCGGTTAACATTATCGGATCGGGAGGCCCTCGAACGCGGCGGAGAGAAATTAGGATTATAGCTTCTCGAAGGGCCGGAGGGGACACCTGAGGGGTAGAGAGCCTTCAGGAGATCTGGACGGTGTATACGCTTCAGGGCCTCGGTGATTTCGCGGCGTGCTTCAGGTTTATACCAGAAGAAGAATCTTCGTTGGGCCAATTTCTCACGTTCGGTGCGGGGAGTGAAGACCGGCTTGCCGGTATATGGATGAATCCCGGTGTAATAAATCTCGGTGGAGACCGTCATCGGGGTCGGAGTGAAATCCTGCACCTGTTCAAGATGGAAATCGAGATTCTTTGTGATAGCGGCCAATTCGGCCATGTCAGATTCCCGGCATCCCGGATGAGAAGATATGAAATAGGGTATCAGCTGCTGGCGGAGACCCTCCCGCTCATTGATGCGGTCGAAGATATTCTTAAAATCCCGGAAGAGAGAGAAGGATGGTTTGCGCATGATGTCGAGCACGGCATCGGAGGTATGCTCCGGCGCGACTTTAAGTCGGCCACTGACATGGCGGGAAATCAATTGGCGGATATATTCCCGGTTAGTCTCATCAGTGAGACGATTTCCCGAGGGAGCCATGGCGAGATCATAGCGCACACCGCTGCCTACGAAAGCCTTTTTCACCTCCGGCATGGCATCTACCTCCTTATATATACCGAGCAGGGGACCATGGTCATTGTTGAGGTTAGGGCATGGTTTCGGATGAAGGCATGAGGGGCGGACGCAGCTGGCACACATCTCCTTATTCCGACCCGACATGGCGTACATATTCGCCGACGGGCCACCGAGGTCAGAGATATAACCCTTGAAATCATCCATCTCCGTCACCTTCTTCACCTCCCTCATGATTGACTCCTTGGAGCGGGACGCGATGAATTTTCCCTGATGGGCGGAAATCGTGCAGAAGGCACACCCGCCGAAACAACCACGGTGCATATTGACGGAATGGCGAATCATCTCATATGCGGGGATAGACTTTCCCTTATAGCGGGGATGGGGATAACGGGTGTAGGGGAGATCGAACGAGGCATCAATCTCGGCTGACGTCATCTGCGGATACATGGGATTGATGCAGACCTGCCGACCCTTGGTCGGCTGCCACATCCGATGGCCGTGCATCCGGTTAGACTCAATCTCCACAAGCTTAAAATTAGATGCCTGGGCCGCCTTGCTGCGCGCGCACTCCTCAAAAGAGGCGAGAAGGATGTCGCCATCCCCGGGGGCCGGTGTGGCATCGGTAAGGAAGGCCGTCTGCGGCACATCAGTGATATCCCCGATTTTTTCGCCGGCATCGAGGCGGCGCGCGATCTCGACAATCGAACGTTCCCCCATACCATAGATAAGCATATCCATAGGAGCGTCGACCAGAATAGAGGGGCGGAGAGTGTCCTGCCAATAATCATAATGCGAGACGCGGCGGAGCGAGGCCTCGATACCGCCACCGATTACGGGCACATCGGGATAGAGCCGCTTGAGTATGGAGGAATAGACAATGGATGGATAATCGGGGCGCGCACCGTGGCGGCCACCCGGGGTGTAGGCATCGTCATGACGTAGGCGGCGATTGGCGGTATAATGATTCACCATGGAATCCATCGCGCCCGGGGAGACACCGAAGAAAAGGCGGGGAGCGCCGAGCTTTCGGAAATCTCGTAGGTCGTCGCGCCAGTTGGGTTGCGGAACGATGGCCACACGATAGCCATGCGACTGGAGGACGCGACCGATTACGGCCGCGCCGAAAGAGGGGTGATCCACATAGGCGTCGCCCGAGAAGAGGATAATATCGGGGCGATCCCAGCCGAGACGCTCCATTTCCTCCTTGGTCGTCGGGAGATAGAGGGATTTATCGTAGCGGGGATCCATCATGCATTCTCCATATTTAATTTACCGTCAAGAAGCTCGCGTAGAGCGATAAGCTCGTCGCGGAGCTGGGCGGCCTCGATAAAGTCGGTGCGTTTGGCGGCGGCTACCATATCGCGGTTAACCTTCTCGATGCGGGTACGAATTTCGTCGGCAGACATATAGGCCGTCACCGGGTCAGCCACGAATCGCTGCGAGTCGGTGGCCTCCATATATGGGCGAGGCTGACGTTTCTGCGTGGCGTTCTTCGCGGCGGGGGATGGATTCTTCAGGCGCGGGGCTGAGATTGTGGGCGACATGGCGGCCGAAGTCCCCTTATTTCCATCCGGACCGGCGTAAATATCGATAAGATCAGTGCGACTCTTCTTCGTGATGGGGGTGGGAGTGATGCCATGCTCTTCATTATAGCGCATCTGTTTGGCGCGTCGACGTTCGGTCTCGTCGATGGTAAGCTGCATGGAATCGGTAATCTTATCGGCATACATTATCACCTTGCCATTGACATTACGGGCGGCGCGGCCGGCAGTCTGGGTCAGAGAGCGATGGTTGCGCAGGAAGCCCTCCTTGTCGGCGTCGAGAATAGCGACGAGACTGACCTGAGGAAGGTCGAGACCCTCACGGAGAAGGTTGACACCGATGAGCACATCATAGATTCCCTCGCGGAGATCCTCAAGGATACGGATACGGTCGAGAGTGTCGACATCGGAATGGATATATGCGCACTTGACACCCCATTTCTGCAGATGGTCGTTGAGTTCCTCAGCCATACGCTTGGTGAGGGTCGTGACGAGGATACGCTCATCGCGGTCGACACGCAGCTGAATCTCCTCCATAAGGTCGTCGATCTGATTCATCGTAGGCCGCACTTCGATTTCAGGGTCGAGCAGGCCGGTGGGGCGGATCACCTGTTCGGTGACGATACCCTCCGACATCCGGAGCTCATAATCGCCCGGGGTGGCGCTGACGTAGAGCGTCTGATTCGTCAGGCGTTCGAATTCATCGAACTTCAGGGGGCGATTGTCGATAGCGGCGGGGAGGCGGAACCCATACTCCACAAGATTCATCTTTCTGGAGAGGTCGCCGCCATACATTCCGCGGATCTGCGGGAGAGTGACATGGCTCTCATCAATAATCGTCAGATAATCCTTGGGGAAATAATCGAGGAGACAGAAGGGACGTTCACCGGGGGCTCTCCCGTCAAAATAACGGGAATAATTCTCGATACCCGAGCAATGGCCCAATTCCTTAATCATCTCAAGGTCATAAGTGACGCGTTCGCGCAGGCGGTCGGCCTCAAGGATTTTACCCTCATTACGGAAGAACTCGACCTGAGCGCCGAGATCGAGAGCGATCTGATCGACGGCCTTATCGGTGCGTTCCTTGGAGGTGACGAATATATTCGCCGGATAAATATTGAAACCCTCAAGATTAGAGATGACGAGTCCGGTCGTGGGGTCGATGGTCTGAATCTTCTCGATCTCGTCGCCCCAGAACATGACGCGGAGCTGAATTTCCTCAAACGAGAGCATGATGTCGACGGTGTCGCCCTTGACGCGGAACTCACCGCGCCGGAGTTCGACGGCGGTACGGCTATAGAGGGAATCCACAAGGCGACGCAGGAAAGCGTTGCGGCTGATTTTCTGACCGATGCTGATCTTGACTACGCTCTGGGTGAAATCCTCGGGATTGCCCATGCCATAGATGCAGCTGACGGAAGAGACGACGATGACGTCGCGACGGCCGGAGAGGAGAGCGGCGGTAGTGGCGAGACGAAGCTTATCAATCTGCTCATTGATCTGGAGATCCTTCTCGATATACTTATCGCTTGTCGGGATATAAGCCTCGGGCTGGTAATAGTCGTAATAGCTGACAAAATACTGTACGGAATTGTCAGGGAAGAAACTCTTCATCTCGCCGTAGAGCTGCGCGGCGAGAGTCTTATTGTGTGACAAAATAAGGGTCGGACGCTTCACCTGCTGAATTACATTAGCCATGGTGAAGGTCTTGCCGGAGCCGGTGACACCGAGCAGGGTCTGGTGAGGCGTGCCATGGCGGAGGCCTTCGACGATTTCGGCGATGGCTTCCGGCTGGTCGCCGGTGGGCATATACTCAGAAGTAAGATTGAAATCCATATCTATGCAAAGGTAAGAAAAAAATTTATGATTGCCAAACGGCAAGGGTGCAGATGAGCGAAAATGGAAGTATGCTATAAAACACAAGAAGAATAACGCAAAATAAGTGCTTAAAATTTTGCCAAACGGTTTTAAAGCACTATATTTGCCGCTGAAAACCGGAGAGACCCCTCAGCAGGGTCAACCGGAAAAAGCAAAAAGACACAAAAACCTAAAATACTAACCCCTTCTAATCATGAAGAAACACAATTTCTACGCCGGGCCCTCGATCCTGAGCGAGTACACTATCAAGAACACTGCAGACGCAGTCCTGAACTTTGCCGACATGGGTCTCTCAATCCTTGAGATCTCGCACCGCAGCAAGCAGTTCCAGGCAGTAGTAGACGAGGCAGTGGCTCTGGTGAAGGAACTTCTCAATGTTCCGGAAGGCTACAGCGTGCTTTTCCTTGGCGGCGGCGCAAGCCTGCAGTTCGCCATGGCTCCCATGAACTTCCTCAACAAGAAGGCCGCCTATCTTGACACTGGCGTATGGGCCAACAAAGCCATCAAAGAGGCAAAACTCTTCGGAGAGGTAGAGGTCGTTGCATCATCGAAGGATAAAAACTACAACTATATCCCGAAGGACTACACAGTTCCGGCAGACGTTGACTACTTCCACTATACATCGAACAACACAATCTACGGCACAGAGATCCGTAAGGATCCCGAGGTTCCCGTCCGCATGATCTGCGACATGAGCTCGGATATCTTCTCACGTCCCGTAGATGTAGCGAAATATGATCTTATCTACGCCGGCGCACAGAAGAACCTTGCTCCCTCAGGCGTGACTATCTGCATCGTGAAGGATGAGGCTCTTGGTCATGTAGACCGTGTGATCCCCACTATGCTGAAGTATAAGACTCACGTCGACAAGGGTTCGATGTTCAATACTCCTCCGGTGCTTCCTATCTACGCAGCCCTTCAGACTCTGAAATATTACAAGAGCCTCGGAGGTGTGGCCGAGATCGAGAAGATGGACATCGCCAAGGCAGAAAAACTTTACGACGCAATCGACAACTCCAAGATGTTCGTGGCAACAGTGCCCAACAAGGAGGATCGTTCCATCATGAACGTATGCTTCGTGATGAAGCCCGAATACAAGGAGCTTGAGAAAGACTTCATCGACTTCGCTACAGAGCGTGGCATGATGGGTATCAAGGGCCACCGCGATGTAGGCGGCTTCCGCGCATCCCTCTACAACGCGCTTCCGATGGAGAGCGTAGAGGCTCTTATCGCCTGCATGAAGGAATTCGAGGCACTTCACTAATTCCCACCCACATCTACAGAAGAAAGAAAAATGAAGATACTCGTTTTTACAGAGAAGCCTTTCGCCCAGAATGCGGTCAAGGCTATCGAGAACACCGTCAACGCATCCGGCAACGAGCTTGAGCTCGTGGAGCGCGGTACCCGCGAAGACCTTCTTGAGGCAGTGAAGACAGCCAACGGTCTGATTGTACGTTCCGACGTAATCGATGCCGAGGTAATGGACCATGCCCCCGAACTGAAAGTGATCGTACGTGCAGGTGCAGGTTACGACAACATCGACCTCAAGGCAGCCACGGAGCACGGCATCTGCGTGATGAACACTCCGGGTCAGAACTCGAATGCTGTCGCAGAGCTCGTGTTCGGCATGATCGTGATGATGTGCCGCAACCAGTACAACGGTACTTCCGGCAGCGAGCTGAAGGGTAAATCTCTGGGTATCTACGCATTCGGTCAGGTGGGCCGTAATGTGGCCCGCATCGCCAAAGGCTTCGATATGAAGATAGAGGCTCTCGATAAGTTTGTGCCCGATGAGGTTATGGAGGCAGAGGGTGTAAAACCCGTGCATGACGTGAAGGAACTCTTCTCGAACAACCATTTCGTGTCGCTGCATATCCCCGCCACTCCCGAGACCAAGAACTCTATCGGCTATGATCTCGTGATGCTGATGCCGAAGGGTGGCGTACTGATCAACACTGCCCGTAAGGAGGTGATTGATGAGGAGGGTCTGATGAAGGCACTCGAAGAGCGTCCCGACCTCCGCTATGTATCCGATATCCGTCCGGCAGCCGCCGAGGAATTCGAGAAGAAGTTCGCGGCTCGCTGCTTCTTCACTCCGAAGAAGATGGGCGCGCAGACAGCCGAGGCCAACTACAACGCAGGCGTTGCTGCCGCAGAGCAGACAATCGCTTACCTGAAAGATGGCTGGAACAAGTTCCAGGTAAATAAGTAATAATCCTTCCTTAATATAGAGGTCCCGCAATTGCAGAAGCGATTGCGGGACTTTTTAATGAACCGGTCTAAGACTCCAACCCACAAGAAATGGGTGGGGTCTAATTCTTCAGGATTGTGCAGATTGCTTTTCGAGGGCGAGTTTGTGGTAGATGGAGGGTTTGAGTCCTGTCTGACGGGAGAATACAGAGATGAAAGTCGATGCCGACCGATAGCCTACACTCTCACCGATAGCCTTGATGGTGAGATGGCCATAGTTGGCCGGATCCGATAGCATGTGCATGGCGCGCTTTACCCTATATTCGTTGAGCATAGCCCGGAAAGTGAGACCGAGCACATCGTTGACTACCTCCGATACATAACGTGCATTGGAACCGACCTCCGCCGCAAGACGCTCGATGCTGAAATCGGGCAGGCAGAAGAGATCGGTCTCCTCCATGACATATTTTATTTTTTGAGCCAGAGACTTTTTCAGACGTTCATTAAGGATAAGAGATCGGTTTTCGGTCAACGAGCGGGAAGAGGTATCCCCGGAATCAGTAGAGGAAACATCTCCCTCAGCGGGAGTCTGCTCCGGAGTTGTATCCGCCCCTGTAGGGGAGAGGAGTTCCTCCGCCTTCTTCTCGGCGACGGTGAGGCGATTCTCCAATGTCTCTATGGTCTGTCGGAAAGTTTCCTCCTCCGCCATTTGCTTGCGGTTGCGCTCATAAAGATTGTTCCAAGCCTGGGATAGTGCGTTTTTCTGTCGTAGCACGATGACGAGCAGGGCGGCGACGACAAGCAGAAGTATTGTCAGGCCCATGAGCCACCGCCACTGGAGAGTTCGGATGGCGTTGAGCCCCTGAATGGTGGTGGCATTCGAATCCAGGGCATAGAGCATCTCGCTGGTGTGGAGTTTATCCCTCTCCTCACTAAGACGGACGGAATCGGCGAGTTCGACATATCTCCCCCGATACCATAAAGCCCTCCCTTTATCCCCTGCCGCCTCATAGATTCTTGCAAGATCACGCAGGGACGCGATATGCTCATTCATATAACCCTCGTCGGCGGCCACGTCGGCCGCGAGGTGCATATATATAAGAGCTGAATCAAGTTGAGCGGTCTGTTCGAACGAGGAGGCGAGGCAGGAATAGACGGCTGCCGCGTAGATGGGTTCGAGTCCCATAGAATCGGCGATAGAGATGGCTCTTCTGAAGAGCCGGCGGGCAGCTCGGTGATTTCCTCCGGCGTGTTCGACGAGAGCCTTGGTCAGCTGCAGGTCATAGCGGTGGCGGAGGTCGGGCATATCGCCGAGGAGTTCAAAACGGCGCGAGAAGATGCGGGCTGAATCGACCATGCCACGCATCGAATAGGTGCCGGTCAGATTATTGAGCACCGATGCGCGAAGATCCTTCAGGCTGTCGGCGGGGAGAGATTCGGTAGCTTCGAGAGCGCGACGGTAAAAATCGGTGGCGGTGACATAATCATAGTTCGAGGCGTAGATATTGCCGATGTCGCCCAGGGAACGGGCGTGGAGATCGCCCCATCCATTATTTTCCGATATGCGGCGTGCGCGGAGCAGAGACTCCATAGCCATCGAATAGGCCCCCTGCTCATACAGGTTGTTGCCATGAATAAGGAAACAACGGGCGAACAGACGCTGAGCTTCCTCATCGGCCGATTCATCGTAGCGGGTGCGGAGAATAGTGAAAGCCTCATTGGCGCGATCATGGTCGCCGGCACGGAACGACTCCTCGCCAATTCTTGCCAGTGTCTCGGTAGAGAGCCGGTTGAGGGAATCGAAAGAGGATGGCGCGACCGATTCAGCCCAAGTCCCGGATGAAGATATCAGGGAAAGGGTCAACCCGGCAACGATGCCTGAAAGATATTTGGACAGAGAATATTTCACAATACAAATATACAAAAATAGGATGTGACAGACAACCCCGCGCCCCGCGAATAGACAGTGCGGAGGAGGGCAGAGACTCCGATTTCGCGAAAATGAACTTCAAAATCAACGTAAAACTTGATTATTGAGGGATAAATCTCTAAGTTTGCGATTGGAAAAATACAACTAAAAAATAACACATCTATGAAACAGATCCTTACCCTGTCACTCATCGGTGTCGCCGCAGCCGCCACAGCGGGTGTTGCTCCGGCACGGCTTCAGAGCCTTACGGTGGGAGAGATGAAAGAGAATGCCCGGCCCATCGCCCGGGTGGAGAATGCAGACCTCCACGACCTCCCTATGATAGAGGAGCTCCCGGAAGGGGTCACTGATGCCCTTTATGCCCGCGACTCATATTTCTTCGCGGTCGACGGCTGGGGGCAGATGTATTCCAGCCGCGACTATGGCATGGCCACATATGTGGCCGTCAGCGACACCGAGGTCTATATCCGTGATCCCTTTGCAGGACGTCCTACGGGCACATGGCTCAAGGGTGAACGAGACGGCGACAAGGTCAGCGTCACTTTCCCTCAGAAGATGCTGGTGGAGACTTACCCCGATTGGGAGCAGGATCCCGAGGGGGATTTAGGAATCACCATCACGGACTACTACTACGCCTATAAATTTACCCTCAAGCAGGGGGAGGATAAGTCATCGTTTGAGATAGACAGCGAGAATCCCGTGATAACCTTCACAATCTCCGACGGAGAACTCAAGCAGGAGGGGGACGCATTCATCGGCATGGTGGGTGAATACCGGATGTATGACAAAGACAATAACCCCTATACCGGCTTCAACTGGATGGGATTTGCCGATGGTCAGCTCGAATACAGCAAGGTGACCGCAAAATATGAGGAGGCTCCCGCCGATCTGACTTTCGAGAAGTGGATTCTCGACAATCAGGGAGATCTGACGTTCGTGGATATGGCTACTTCCGGAGAGGATGTCTATATCAAAGGTTTCATCCAGACCGAGTATAACGGCGAACGCATTTTCCCTGCCATCAAGGGCACTCTGAAAGATGGCAAGCTCGTGTTCAACAGCACGCAGTATCTCGGCGTTGATCCCCGCTACGACCATGTGGCCTACTTCATGCCCGGCACATATGAGGAGGGTGTACCCTCGGAGGATGAATGGGAAGTGGAGAATATCTATTATCCGGCTTCTTCGATAACCTTCGCCTATGACGAGGCCAACAAGACGTTCACTTGTAGCGAAGGGGAGGCTTTGGTGATTTCGGCTCTGCCGGACCGCACATTCGTAATCCTTGCACTTGACGAGCCTGTGCTGAGATGGCAGGATATGTCGACACCCCTCGTGCCCTGCACTCCGACAGATCTGATGTATCAATACTGGGATGTGTACGAATTCGGCGCGGTAGGTTTCTCACTTTCCTCCGAGTCCGAGGATGGCCGCCTGATGGATCTCTCAAATCTCTACTACACCCTCTATATCGACGGCGATGAATTCACATTCTATCCCGATGAATATTGGGATCTCGAAGAGCCGATGACAGACGTGCCTTATGATTACTGGGACAGCGCGATCAACGCCTTCGGCGATGAGCATGAGGTGCTCCTCTACGTCCAGAATATCGAAACAATCGGTGTAAAGGCCAAATACGTCAATCTCGACGGGGAGGTGACAACTTCCGAAATGGCCACTCTTTCGGTCAGCGGGGTGAATGAAGTAGCCGCCGGCGAACCCGTGAAGACTGAATGGTATGACCTGCAGGGTCGACGCCTGACAGCTCCGGCCGAGGGACTTATGATCAGAAGAGATATCGATGCCGAGGGTAATATAGTCGTAAGAAAAGTAATGACTTACAAGCGTTAAGTAAGTAAGAAGCATGATTTCACGCAATAGATTGACAATAGTAATGGTGGCATCCGCTCTCTCATTCGGGGGAGCGGGTGTCTTCGCTCAGACGGAGAGGGATATAAACTTCGCCGACGCCGCCTTGAGAAACTGGGGCACCGGGTTGATGGAGACGTATGACGTGGCAATCAGACTCGGGGGCAACGGTTTGGCCGATTGCAAGGTGGAGGCCATATCGATTCCGCTTCCGGAGGGAGATGGCCTCAAAGATGTAAGCTTATGGATGAGCCGCAGCCTGACGCTTAACGGGAAAGAGAATGTGCCTGATGTGGCCTCCTACACCGTCACGCCGGCGGATGGCGTGGCCCGAATTTCACTTCCGGAACCTGTGGAGATAGGGGAGGGCCTTTATGTAGGATGTAGCTTCAGCGTAACGGATCTTAATGATATGACAAAGGCTCCTCTGAGCGTTTCGACATCAGACACATCCGGAGCTTTCTGCATCCATACATCTCGCAAATACTCCAAATGGGATACTACCGGGCTCGGGCTTGCGCTTGACATGACGGTCACCATCGGGGGTGAATTTCATGATGCCGATATAGAATTGGCGGATTGTCAGGAGGGTAATGTTGTCGCGGGCCAATTATGGACCCCCGGCATCATGATACGCAATTTGGGTCTCGAACCATGTCGGGCGTTAAGCTACCGGCTAAGTGTAGACGGAGGGGAGAGCCTGGAGGAAAGTGTTGTGCTGTCAGAGCCGATAACGTCTTATTACGGCGATCCGATTGCAATCGCGCTCAATCCGGTTTCGGCGGCCGGCGACGGCAGTCACGAATGGAGTGTGGAGATTCTGACGGTCAACTCTATCCCGAACACACAGCATCATAACAGCGGGAACGGACAAGTCCATGTCTGGCCTTATGCTCCTGAGCGACTGCCGCTGATGGAGGAATATACGGGTACATGGTGTGGCTGGTGTCCGCGTGGCGCCGTAGGTATGGCCAAGATGCAGGAGAAGTATGGGGAAAAGTTCGTGGGGATGGTTTACCATACTGACGCATCAAAGGATCCGATGGTCACGACGACCCCTGCCACGGAATATGCCGGTGCGCCATGGGGAGTGCTGGACAGAACTCTCGATGCCGATCCCTTCTACGGATTGACCGAATACTGTCAATCATTCACCGAGGGTATCGAGACGGCATGGCTGATGCGTCGTGACACGCTGACTCCCGTAGAAATCTCCGGAACAGCAGAATGGAGCGATGAGGAGAAGAACGCTATCCGGATGACGGCAAAGGTCACCTCGGTCAGGGATTTCAAGGATGCGGATCTGAGAATCGGCTGGTTCGTAGTGGCCGACGGCTTGAAAGGGACGACTGCTGAATGGTTGCAATCAAATTACTATTCGGAAGATGAGCGGTATGCTTCGGGCGACCTCTCGGTACTGTATGACTCGCCGAGATATATGGCGGGTATGGAATTCGATCATGTCCTAGTGTATACGCCTGACGCTTACGGCTCTGCCGGATCATTACCGTCATCGATGGAGATGCTTAAGGAATATGGCAGCGCGATGGAAATCGCACTCGCCGATGCAGTCAATAAGGCCGGAGAAAGTCTTGTGCAGGATAAATCGCGACTCCACATAGTGTTGGCCGTAATCGATGCCTCGACCAACAGTGTGCTGAACTGCTGCAACGTCGCAATCACTGATTCGGGTGCCGGTATCGGTGAGGTGGGAGAAGAAACGGTAGTGGCCGAAAGATACTATGACCTTCTGGGCCGCCCTGTTCAACCCGAGGAAGCTCAAGGGACTATCTGTATCCGCCTTATTGAATATGCCGACGGACATATCGAGTCGACTCGCATAGTACGATAATCTGCGACTCGCATAGTCTTATAATCATACAAGGAGAAAAACATACCACCGGACTGGTCGAGGCCAAGTCCGGTGGTATTGTTTATCGTTAGAAATGCAATTTTCGTTAGAAATGCAATCAGAGGAGGGAGTCGTCAGATCTCGCAGAGTCTCATAAACTCCAGGCGTAGGCCGGGGTCATCGGCGAACTGACCGCAATAATCGAAAGTGACGGTGGAGGAATCCTGTTTCTCCACACCGCGCATTTTCATGCAGAGATGTTCGGCACGACAGCTGACAATCACCCCCTTGTTGGGGAGAGCCTCATCGAGGAGACGGCACACCTGGGCGGTCAGACGTTCCTGCACCTGCAGTCGGCGTGCGAAAGTATCGACGATGCGGGCGAGTTTGGAGAGCCCGATCATCTTTCCGTCGGGGATATAACCGATGGAGACCTTTCCGAAGAAGGGGAGTATATGGTGTTCGCACATGCTGTAGAACTCGATGTCCTTGACGATGACCATCTGAGAGCCGTCGTGTTGGAAAATAGCCTTGCTCGCAATTTCAAGGGCATCCGTGCGGTAGCCCTGAGTGATGTCGAGCATAGCTTTGGCTGCGCGCATCGGGGTCTTTACGAGCCCCTCTCTATCGGGATCTTCACCAATAAGGCGAAGAATCTCACGATAGTGCCATGCGATTTTCTCAGCCAGTTCCTGATCATGTGTCTCTTTTCTTGACATATCTGTTGGAGGTTTCGGAAAAACTTGAAAAACAGAAGATTCCGTAGTTTTATTTCATAACGACAATCTGGCATTTCACCACTCTCATCTCATCGGCGAATGAGGGGAAGCTGCGGCGCAGCTCCACGAGGGCCTCGGATGCTTCGGAAGCGGAGCGGAAATTGCCGACGCGAGTGTACCAGTTAGGTGCGGAGGAGAAGGTGTAGACTTGACCGCGATACTTTGGGAACTTCGCGGTGATGGCGTTGCCGCGAGCGCGGGCACGCGATTCGAGACTCGCCTGATTGCGTCCGTCGCTGAATACCTGGATACGGTAACCGGCCATTTTGTTAAGGCCCGGTTTCAGGGCTCGGGAAGCATTGGATGCAGAAGAAGCCTTCTTATGGGAGGAGGGGGGAGTGAGAATCTTTTCCGTCAGGTCATCGTCAATTAGAATCTCGACATTGCCATCGGATGATTCCACGATTTTTTGTATGACATTTACCCGAGTCTCGGATTCGCCGGCTTCGGGAGATGCGTCCTGCGCGCGGGCGGTGATGGCCGGCAACAGGAGTGAGATCATGAGAATCAACGTGGAGAGAAGAGTATGTTGGCGTCGGGTGGTCATAATGGATGAGACTGACGGGTTGTGAGAAAGGGAGAAAGGGGGTTAAAAGATTGAAATCCCGCGACTTTTACCGGTCATTCCGGATGAAATGACCGGTAAAAAGCCTGCAGGAAATATCATAGAGTATGGCTTAATTGAAAGCCTCGATGATGCCGATGAAGTCCTCGGCTTTGAGAGCTGCGCCGCCGATAAGGCCGCCGTCAACGTCGGGCTTGGCGAAGAGCTCCTTGGCATTGGAGGGTTTGCAGCTGCCGCCGTAGAGAATCGATGTGTTGTCGGCGAGTTCCTTGCCATACTTGTCGGCGATTACCTTACGGATGTGAGCGTGCATATCCTGAGCCTGGTCGGCGGTAGCGGTTTTGCCGGTGCCGATAGCCCATACGGGTTCGTAGGCGATTACAATCTTAGCGAAGTCCTCGGGAGAGAGTTCGAAAAGAGCCTCTACCTGACCGGCCACAACGTCATTGAAAGTGCCGTTCTCGCGCTCTTCGAGCACCTCGCCGACACAGAAGATGGGGGTGAGGCCGTTGGCGAGAGCCTGCTTTGTTTTAGCGAGGAGCTGCTCGTTGTTTTCGCCGAAGTACTGGCGACGCTCGCTGTGACCGAGGATGACATGTGAAGCGCCGGTGCTTTTCACCATAGCGGCGGAAACCTCGCCGGTGTAGGCACCCTTCTCATGTTCGGAGCAGTTTTCAGCGCCGAGGCCGATGAGATCCTGATCGATGACTGCGTTGACTGAAGTGAGATGAGTGAAGGGGACGCACACAACGACGTCGCAATTCTTCTCCTTGCCCTGCAGGAGGTTGTTGACCTGATCTGCGAGCTCCACGCCCTCGTCGAGGGTAGTGTTCATTTTCCAGTTGCCTGCAACAATGTTTTTTCTCATAACTTAAGATATAAATTGTAGAGTTATCCAAGTAAGATAAGTAAGCGGACTTTCTAAAACTTACTTATCAATTGGCAAAGTTAACCAAATTCTTTGACATCGGCAAATAAATAGGGGAGAGTTTGCCGGTAACACCCCGGAAATTGATTATGCGGGGGATGTGAGGTCGGCGGGAATCCGACTTGAGAGGATGGCGCTTCCGAAAATCATGACTCCTATGGCCACGAAAGCGATAGCCGAAGAGTGAAGGATATCGCCGAGCCCCACGAGAGGGGACACTACCGCACCGAAAATATAACCCACGAGTCCGAGAAGCGCGGAGGCACCTCCGGCATCCTGACGCCCTTCATTCATGGCCAGAGTATTGCTGACGGTAAAAATCATGCCAAGACAGAAGAGTATAGGGAGCAGAGGGAGTTCGTAAGCCCAGAAACTATCTACGAACAACATCATAGCCGCTTCGACAAGCACAAGAAACATCAGGGCGATGCCACCGACAAGGGCGGCCCGCTTCAGCACCTTGAATCTCAGGGCAATCATGGCTCCGGCGGCTACCAGCAACGCGTTGGCTCCCATAATACATCCGAAAACCACCTGCGAGAACCCGTAACGGGTCTGAATAATGAATGGAGCCGACGATATGTAGGCGAAGAGGAAGCCGAGGGCCGTCCCTTTCAGCAGCACATGGGTCATGAACCGGGAGTTGCGGGCGAGAGTCAGATAATTGCCGAAAGTGTCGAAGAGACTGCGCTTGGAACGCCGGCTCTCCGGAAGCGATTCCTTAAGTTTCGGAGAGAAGAGGAGGAGAATAATCCCGAAACCGGCGAGTGCCCAGAAGACACCCTTCCAGGTGAAACTATTGGATATAAAACCACCGAGAACCGGGGCGGAAGCGGGGGCGATACCGTTGATAGCACCGATAATGGCCATAGTCTTGGCCAGCATCCTGCCGCCGTAGAAATCGGCGGGAATCGTGCGGGCGAGAAAATAACCTCCGGAGGCGCCTACCCCCTGGAACAACCTGCACCAGAGGAAAAACTGTATGGTGGGGGAATAAATACTGGCGACGGCCGCGATTATGAAAAGAATGATCGTGGCTATCAAGACAGGTTTGCGTCCATACTTATCGCTGACGGGGCCGAGAATGATTTCTCCTACGCCGAGACCGATCATGCCGGTGGTGAGTCCGAGTTGCACGGTGGAGACCGAGCAATGGAAAAAGCGGCACATGGAGGGTAGGGAGGGGAGATACATATCGTTGACGAAAGAGCCGAACGCGCTGAGCCCGGCCAGATAGATGACGAGGAAAGTAAAACTGACGCCGGCCGCGAGAGCGGCCTGACTTACGGGATGCCGCTTCCCCGAGGGGGAGGAAGCAGGGGTGGAATCATTTGTGTTTTTCATGTAATAAAAACAAACAAAGGTGTGCGAAAGATTGCAAAAGGTATAGAAAAAGCGCGCAAATATTGGTTATATCGCAATTATCAATTATCTTTGTCGGCAGAAACGATTCCTGAAAAACTTGACAGAAGAGAAACTACGATGGACAACCTGCGGAAGATTTCCAATAGCCTACTTCTACTGATAATCCTGATCCTGTCGGCTCCGGAGACGGTAGCCGCCAAGGAATCCCTTCATCCCGGGGATTCCGAATATTATCTGCGTCGTCTTGACTCCCTGATTTCAAGGAAAGATGATTTCCAGACCGCGAGGGAGGAGCGGATCGCAATGATGAAGAGCAAATCGCGCGGCGACGTGACCCTCCATGACCGGTATACGTCGGCCTCGGCCCTCGTGGATGAATATATGGCCTATAATGCCGATTCAGCCCTCAGATACGTCAACATAGCGCTCGGGCTTGCCGACGAGGCCGCCAACAAAGAATGGCAGATAAGCAGCCATATCAGGAAATCCGAGCTTCTTACCGGGACAGGATTGTTGAAGGAGGCGGAGCAAGAGATGGATATGATCAAGCGCAGGGAGATTCCGGATGCCTATCTGCCGGCTTATTACGGACAGATGATATTCCTATACAGCCATCTCGGCAACTATACCGGTGGAAAGACGAATGAATACTACGTGAAGGAGCGGGCCTATAAGGATTCCATCATGTCGGTCATCCAGCCGGGACATCCCGATTATCTATGGTATAAGGGGTGGGATATTCTCGGCTCCGACAAGAAAGACCCGGAGCTAATCCCCTCGCTGCTTGAAAAACTGAAAGATTCGCGCCTCGATTCCCGCGACGAGGCGCGCCAAAGCTACATGCTGGCCAAACTTTATGAATGGAATGGCGACCGGGAGAACTATAAAAAATATATGACTATGTCGGCTATCTGCGATGTCACGAGTGCGAACTCCGAGATAGCCTCCCTCGAAGAGCTGGCCAAGATTATGTTTGATTCCGGAAAGGGGGACATCGACCGCGCCTACTCCTATATCAACTACAGTCTTAACAAGGCCTTGATATATCCCAACAGAGTGAGGACCTTGGGCATGGTCGGAACGCAAGATGAGATCAACGCCGCCTATCAGGAGCGAGCCCGCGAGCAGGAACGGAGAATACGGATGTTCCTTATCATCGTGGGGGTGCTGGCGGCAATCTCCATCGCCACGGTCGTCATCATCATCTTGCAGAACCGAAAGCTATCCCGCCAACGGGAAAGTCTCGACGAGGTCAACAAGGATCTCAATACACATCTGCGCCAACTGTCAGAGGCCAAATCGCAACTCGCCGGGGCCAACGACCAACTCGCCCGACTTAACGAAGACCTCCATGCGAAGAATGAGGAACTCAAGGAGGCCAACTATGTGAAGGAGGAATATATCGGCTACATATTCACAATCTGCTCCAACTATATCGGAAAGCTTGAGAAATTCAGGAAGAACATCCACGTCAAGGCCGTGGCCAAGAAATTCAAGGAGATCGAGGCGGAGACGGAGGGATCGGACATCGTGAAGCAGGAGCTGAAGGATTTCTACAAATCATTCGACACGGTCTTCCTGCACATTTATCCCGACTTCATCAGCGACTTCAACTCCCTCCTCCAGCCCGACAAGCAGATAGTGCCGAAAGAGGAGGAGTTGCTCACCACGGAGCTGAGAATCTATGCCCTCGTCAGGCTCGGAATCACCGACAGTGTGAAGATTGCGGAATTCCTGCACTGCTCTCCGCAGACAGTCTACAACAACCGCTTCAAGGTGAGGAGCAAGGCCAATGTCCCGCGCGAGGAATTCGCCGAGACGGTCAGGAGACTGGGGAAATTTATGGACCGCCCCTCCTGAAAACGGCTTCCGGAAGATTCCAAGAGGCGCAGGAAAGCTTACTTCAAACCCCTGTTTATAAAATGTCAAAACGTTGTTATTCAATGTTTTGGCATTTACTTTTATTTACCTTTACCCTTTACCTGCCGCTACACCCGCTGAAAACAATTATTAACTTTGCAGTGCGATTCCAAATAAAAAAGTTAAAGCGAAAGAGAAACAAGCGAAAGCCCAGTGCAGATCAAAATCTACAAACCTACCTAAATTATCCAAACTATAAACCTACATGAAAAGAAAACTCAATCTAATGCCATTGACACTGTTTCTGGTCATGGTATTGACGGGCGGACTATCAGCCTTCGCGGCGGATATCATCGCATCGGGAACGGTTGTCGACACAGAGTCTGAACCTCTGATCGGCGTATCGGTCGGAGTCAAAGGGGCCCCCGGCATGGGCACCTCGACAGACATCGACGGAAACTTCCGGATTACAGTGCCCGACGGATCAATCCTGGTATTCTCCTATGTCGGTTGCGCCACGAAAGAGATGAAGGCGGCCCCCGGCATGGATGTCGTGCTTCAGGCGGACAGCTCCGACCTTGACGAAGTTGTAGTCATCGGTTATGGAGCGGTGAAACGTAAAGACCTCACGACGGCCGTCTCGACGGTAGGAGAGGAGGCGTTGGCCAACCGTCCCATCGTTTCAGCCGCCCAGGCTATCCAGGGTAAGGCTCCGGGTGTGGCAGTGCAGCAGCCCACGGGTGCTCCCGGCGGCGGCCTGACGGTCAGAGTGCGCGGTACGACCTCATTCAACGGCTCCAACGAGCCTCTATATGTGGTGGACGGTGTGCCGGTCGACAACGTCGACTTCCTCTCGCCGGGCGACATCGAGAACATGCAGATACTTAAGGATGCCTCCTCGGCAGCCATCTATGGCTCGCGCGGTGCGAACGGCGTCGTGATCATCACCACGAAGCATGGCCGCTCACAGGATGCCAAGATTACCCTCAATATCCAGGGTGGTTTCACTCATGTGGCAAAAAAGATGGAGGTGCTCAACGCTCAGCAGTATAAGGAACTCATGGATGAGATCGGTCTCGTGAAGTTGCCTGACGGCCTGACTGACCAGACCGACTGGTTTGACGAGACATACCGCACCGGTAACACACAGACCTATCAGCTGGCCGTATCGCAGAGCACGGACAAGATACAATATTATATATCGGGCGGCTACCAGCGTGACCGGGGTATCCTGAAGAGCTCATTCTTCCAGCGCTTCAACTTCCGCGCCAATGTGGAGGGCAAGCTCCGCTCATGGCTCACGGCGAAAGCCAATGTAGTCTACTCCGACTATTCATCTAACGGCGGTGGCGCCATGGGTACGGTCGGTAACCGAGGCGGTGTGATTCTCGCCGTAATCAACACCCCGACGTATGCTCCGATCTGGGATCCCGAGAATCCCGACCGCTTCTACAACAACTTCTACGGTCTCAATATGCAGAGTCCGCTTGAGAACGAGGCGCGTCAGCAGTCGAACCGCAACCGCGAGAACCGACTCATCGCATCAGGCGAACTTCTCTTCAACATCTGGCGCGGATTGACGTTCACCACCAAGTTCACTATGGACCGCCGCCACGGCTGGAACACCTCATTCCTTGATCCCGAACTGACGACATGGGGTCGCGAGCAGGGGGGCACCGCTTATGACGGGCGCAGCAACAACACTGTTCTGACATGGGATAACATCGTCAACTACGACGTGACCTTCGGCAAGAACACCCTCGGCGTAATGGCCGCCACATCATGGACCGACTCCAACTACTCCAACAACTGGATCAACGGCCAATACTTCCGCAACGGCTCTATCCAGACGCTTAACGCAGCCAACAAGATCAGCTGGACCGGCACAGGCTCCGGCGGCTCGACATGGGGCATCATGTCATACCTCGGCCGTGTCTCCTACAACTATGATTCACGTTATATCGTCAGCGCCAACTTCCGTTATGACGGTTCATCGAAACTTCATCCCGACCATCGTTGGAAAGCCTTCCCCTCAGTATCTGCCGCATGGCGTATCTCACAGGAGAATTTCATGCGTGACGTCAACTGGATCTACGATCTCAAGCTCCGCGCGGGCTGGGGTATGACCGGTAACCAGGATGGTGTAGGCGACTACGCATATCTCCAGCGCTACAACATCAACCGCATCGCATGGTTCGAGGAGGGCAACGCCACTGCAGTGCCGACAATCTCGCAGGCCAACCTCCGCACCCGCGACCTCACTTGGGAGACCACGACGCAGACGGGTGTCGGCGTAGACTTCGCGGTGCTCAACAACCGTATCGAATTCAGCGCGGACTACTACTACAAAAAGACCTCCGACATGCTGATGTGGGTTTCGCTTCCCTCCGGTTCGGCAGCGGCAAGCTCCATCCAGCGTAACGAGGGAGAGATGACCAACAAGGGCTTCGAGTTCGGCATCACCTCGCGTAACTTCACAGGCGCCTTCGAATGGACGACGAACCTCAACATGTCGTTCAACCGCAACAAACTCACCAACCTTGAGCTTCAGAAGGTATATCTTGACGCAGTGACGAGCGAGACCGTCAACGAAGCGGTGGTGCGCAACGAACCCGGTCGCTCACTCGGCGGATTCTACGGCTACGTGGCCAACGGTGTGGATCCCGAGACAGGTATGATGATCTACGAAGATCTCAACGGCGACGGCCGCATCTCCTCATCCGACCGCACATTCATCGGCGACCCGAACCCCGACTTCACATTCGGTATGACCAACACCTTCTCATGGAAGGGTTTCAACCTCAGCATCTTCCTCCAGGGTTCATACGGCAACGACATCTTCAACGCCTCCAGAATGGAGACCGAGGGAATGTATGACGGCAAGAACCAGACGACAGAAGTGCTCAACCGCTGGCAGATTCCCGGCCAGATCACCGATATGCCCAAGGCCGGCTGGAACATGCGCAACTCCACATACTTCGTAGAGGACGGCAGCTATCTGCGCATCAAAGATATCTCCCTCTCATACGACATCAGAGGAGAATGGATGAAAAAGATCGGTATCTCACGTATCCAGCCCTATTTCACCGCCTCGAACCTCGTGACCTTCACGAAATACTCCGGCATGGACCCGGAGGTGAACCAGTGGGGCAGCAGCGGCGCCGTGCAGGGTATCGACTGGGGCACATATCCCCACTGCAAGAGCTATGTATTCGGACTCAACATCGACTTTTAAACAACAACAGACATTATGAACTTCAGATATATATTGCCCGCACTACTCGGCTGCTCCTTAGGCCTCGCGTCATGCAGCCTAGACTACGAGCCGGTCAGCGACTATTCCGATGTGACCGAGGGTGAGATCGACAATGTGGAGGATGAGACCGTCTATCAGAACCGCGCCGACGCAGAGAGCGCGCTGACAGCACTCTACGAGGACTTCCGCAACAATCAGAACTATCTCCAGCTCGACTTCCTCCTGATCGGCGACGTACACAGCGACAACGCATATGCCGGCACGACGGGCTCCGAAGTGGTGGACCCCGCGACAAACGATCTCAACGGCACGACACTCTGCGTGAACCGCGACTGGAACTACTATATGCTTCAGGCTGCAAAATGCACGAAATTCATCATAGGCGTGGCCTCCGTCGGCGACAACAGCCTGAGCCAGGATGAGATCAACACGATGCGCGCGCAGGCCGAGGTGATGAGAGCCTTCATATGGTTCCGCATGGTAAGAATGTGGGGCAACATCCCCATCATCACGACCATCCCGAAGGATATCACTTCCGAGAATATCCAGGAATCCTACGAGAGCTACTTCCCGGCTCAGAACACGGAAGCCGAGGCCTATGAATATATACTCAAGGATCTTGAGGATGCCTATAAGTATGCCCCGGACGGCAACGGCGACAAGACCCGCTTCAGCAAGGATGTGGCCCGCGCGCTTCTCGCCAAGGTCTATGCGGAGCGTCCGGTGCGCGACTATGCCAAGGTCATCAAATATGTGGATGAGCTGACGGCACGCGGCTATGCGCTTTGCCCCGAATACGGCGACCTCTTCAATATCGACGGAGCTGTAAAGGATGGCTTCACCGCAACTCCCCTCTACACAAACACGGTAGAGTCGATTCTGGAGGTACACTATCCCGTCGGCTCGGGTAACTGGGCATCCTGGATGTATGGCCGCTGTCTCGAGGACTGGGACAACAGCTTCTCCTGGGCTAAATGGATCACTCCCTCCCGCGACCTGCTCTCGGCATTTGACAAAGAGGGTGATACGAAACGTAAGGAGCAGACCGTTGTATATTACGAATGCGCTTGGAGCAACTACTATCCCTCCGACAATTACGCCTTCATGTATAAAGTCCGCTCAGGCTACAGCAATATCTTCTTCCTCCGTTATGATGACGTGCTTCTCCTGAAAGCCGAGGCTCTTCTCAACGGCGACAACACAGACCTTGCAGGCGCGGCAGAAATCATCGACCGCATCCGCACACGTGCCGGAGTGGCGAAGCTGACGTCGGCCGAGAAGGGAAGCAAGGAGAATCTGATGAAGGCATACATCAACGAGCGTCGTCTCGAGCTCGCCTGCGAGGGTGAGAGATGGTATGATCTCGTGCGCCTCGGCATACTTGAGGAGACGATGGCGGCTGCCCAGCGCAACGACCCCGGACGTCTGCCGATCGCGGTTCCCTATACGGTCAATTCCTATCTGCTGCCAATACCGCAGGATGTGCTTGACACGAACCCGAACGTAGTGCAGAACCCCGGATATTGATCCCTGATAAATAATATCCAAACTTCATGAAACCAACAAAAGTGACAATACTATCCCTGCTCGCCCTCAGCGCCATGATGATGTCATGCGGCGGCGAAGATCAAGAGACACCCACAACACCCGCACCCGCCGAGCCGGCTCAGCCGGCGGCGGGCGATGTGAGGGTAATTTCCACCACGGCCAACCGTGCGAAAGACCTGACTGAATCCACCATCGCATTCAGCACTTCCGACAATATGTCGCCCTCCACGATCAAAATCAATCCCGGGGAGACATATCAGACAATCGACGGATTCGGAGCGGCAATCACCGGCTCTACGGCTGTCAATCTACTTAAGATGACTCCCGCCGACCGCACCAAATTCCTCAAGGAGACCTTCTCGCCGACCGACGGCTACGGCATGAGCTATATCCGCGTGTGCATCGGATGCTCCGACTTCTCGCTGAGCGAATATACATGCTGCGACAAACCCGGCATCGAGAACTTCGGTCTGACAGTGGAGGAGACCGGCTATGTAATCCCCGTGTTGAAGGAGATACTCGCCATCAATCCCTCAATCAAGATACTCGCTTCCCCCTGGACGGCTCCCAAATGGATGAAGGTCGACAATCTGACTAACCGTCGTCCTTACGACTCCTGGACCGGGGGCCAGCTCAATCCCGACTATTATCAGGACTATGCCGAGTATTTCGTGAAATGGATCAAGGCTTTCGAGAAGGAGGGTATCAAGATTTACGCGATGACTCCGCAGAATGAACCGCTCAACCGTGGCAACTCCGCCTCCATGTTCATGGGTTGGGATGAGCAGCGCGACTTCGTGAAGACAGCTCTCGGACCGGCGTTCGAGAAGGCAGGTCTTGACACCAAGATCTATGCGTTTGACCATAACTACAACTACGACAACATGGCCGACCAGAAGAGCTATCCCGTCAAGATCTACTCCGATCCCGAAGCGGCCCGCTATCTCGCAGGCGCGGCTTACCACAACTACGGTGGCAATGTCGAGGAACTCAATTCGGTGCATAAGGCCTGCCCGGATATGGAACTTGTATTCACCGAATCTACAGCGGGCGACTGGAATGACGGCGCAAATCTGCAGGCACGTCTGATTGACGACATGGAGCAGATCACCCTCGGCACGGTGAATCGCTGGAGCCGTGGCGCAATCATCTGGAATCTCATGCTCGACTCCCACCGCGGACCGAATCGTCCCGGCGGCTGCACGACCGGATTCGGAGCGGTCGACATCGATGATGACTTCAAGACCATCCGCCGCAACTCCTTCTACTACATCATGGCCCACATGTCGGCTGTAGTGAAACCCGGCGCGGTCCGCATCGGTTCATCCGGCTACAATCCCGGCGGCCTGACATATTCGGCCTTCCGCAACCCCGACAACAGCTACGCTCTGGTATTGAGCAACAGAAAGTCGGAAGATGCCAAAGCCACTGTCGATGACGGCAGTCATCATTTCCCGGTCACCGTTCCGGCCAACGGAATCGTGTCACTGACATGGGAATGAGCAAACTTCAATTAACCTTACTAATTCCAAACGAATCAAATGAAAACCTATAAAGCATTGACCCTGATGTTTGCTTCGGCAGCGTTGCTCGTCGGTTGTGACGACGACAGCCTGTTGCCCGGCAACCCCATGATGACCGTCAACGGCGACCTCGGAACGGCCTGCTTCGGCGACAGCCTTGTTTTCTCGATCAAGGCCGAGGATGCGGAGGTGCCCCTCTCGACAATCCATGCTGAGCTATATTTCGGCGACGAGATGGTCAGCGAGCGCGTGATCCGCACAAAGGTGAGCGGCGAGACCTACGAAGGGAAACTCTACGTCCCCTATTATGCCAATATCCCCGACGGGAGCGCCACTCTGCGTCTGACTCTCCAGAATATCAATTTCACTACGATTGAGAAGGCCTACAGCGTCAACATCACCCATCCCGATTATCCCTCTCTCACATTCCGCGCCGAGACCGGCGAGGAATACACGATGGAGAAGCAGGGACAATATGTCTACGAGATGACTCAGCGTTTCCCCGCCGAACTTCGCGGTGTGATCGTGGCTCCGGCGGTCGGCGCCAACGGCAACGAGATTACTTTCGGCTACGAGAACAGCGAAATCAAGCCGTATGCCGAGGGTGTGATACCATTCTCCAATTCCGCCCCGGGGCGTTACACGGTCAGCTTCAACACCTTCACGTTCGAGGGTTCGCCCTTCGTGACGCTCTCGCTCAACGATCAGAAACTTGAGGCAATGGGGGAGACTACATCCTTCATCGACATGAATCTCGCCAAGGGTGACAGAGTCGTACCCTCGGGCTTCCCCGAGTTCGGCGAATGGTGGATCAATCCCGACTATTTCACCAAGAACGAGGATGGCTCGCTGACGTTCAACGCGTATGACGGCAACTACCGCATCATCGCCGACACGAAGCTTCGCTATTTCCGTGTCTACAAAGTGCTCGGCGACAATCCCGCCACGCTGAACACTGACGGCACAGGGGCAGTCTGGGTAATCGGTCAGGGCATCGGTCAGCCCTCGCTCTCCAACGAGGTAGGCTGGACTACGGAGAATGCCATATGTATGGCTCCGACAGGTGACAAGACCTATCAGCTGACGGTCGTAGGTGGAAAGACGATTGCTGTCGACAATATCAACTTCAAATTCTTCGGCCAGATGGGCTGGGGTGTCGAGCTTACCGGCGATGACCTCGTCTCGAAATCCAATCTCATCGGGGTGGGCAACGGATCCAACGGCCATGACAACGGCAACCTCTTCCTTGAGGATGGAGTCGTGCTTCAGGACAACGGTATCTATGTAATCACCCTTGACCTTACCCAGGGTATCAACGATGCTATAATGACTGTCGACTTCAAGGGTGAGCAGCAGTTTGAGGAGCGTCCGATCTACCTGAACGGTCAGAAGATGTCGACTTCCGATAACAATCTCTACTCCACAGTAATCGAGCTTGCGCAAAATTCAGAACTCAGCTTCAGAGAATTCTCCGCATTTGACGATCTCTACTTCGATCCCGACTATTTCCATTTCGATGAGGAGGCTTACTCCATCACCTTCCTTCCGGTCAAGGGCCACTACAACGTAGTGCTCGACAAGCTGAACGGTACGCTGACGGCCAAGCGCGTCAACGCCGACGGTTCGGAGATGACACTTCAGTCTGACGGATCGGGTGCTCTCTGGCTGATGGGCTGGGGCGTAGGATCCCCGTCACTCTCAAGCCAGTTCGGTTGGGAACCCGGCAAAGCCTACTGTATGGCCGAGATACGTCCGAAGGTATATCAGTTCACCGGTAAAGCCGGTCCCGAGCAGGGTTCGGAAATCGGCGACCGTTTCCGCTTCGACTATCTATCGTTCAAGTTCTTCCATCAGGATGGCTGGGGAGGAGAATATCCCACATCCTCGCTGACCTTCACCAACAACGCGAAAGCGCTCATCAAGGATGCCGGCAACTTCGAACTGGCGGATGGCGTGCAGCTTGAGGAGGGAGCGACCTACGTAGTGACGATCGATCTCACCGCCGGCACCGACAAAGGCACATTCGATATGGTCAAGAAATAATAATGGTAATAATAAGAATCAGGTATTAGGAATCTGAGGTTTTTCAGTAGGGAGCCGGTGTCTCACTGTCGTCTGGGCAGAGCGGGACACCGGCTTTTACACCTTAAAAATATATGAAGAGAAAACTGACCGTAAAGGCCGGACTCGCGGCCACCCTCTGTGCGGGGGCCACAGTATGGAACCCGGCACATCTTGATACTGTAAAGAATCAAAGTAAGCGTCCTTTCTATTCGGCGGCAATCTCCGCGCTGACATCAAGAGGGGACAGCCTGTTGGGACTCTCTCCCGTCTCCGTTCTCGATAAGGATATACTCCCCCCGGGAGGCGACCCACATGATTATATGAGTCAGGCCCGCTATTTCTGGCCTGATCCCGAGAAGGCTGACGGGCTTCCGTATATCAACCGCGACGGGGAGACAAATCCCGAAATTTATAGACTTGACAGGGATAGGCTCGGCGAGGCGGCAAGGCGTATCACCGATTTGGCAGTGGCGTGGTATCTGACGGGGGAGGAGAAATATGCCGACAAGGCCGTAGAGCAGATAAGGGTGTGGTTTCTTGATGAGCCGACCCGCATGAATCCGAATCTGGAATATGCACAGATGATACCGGGCCATAACGGAGGGAAGGGTAGATGCTACGGTCTGCTCGACACCTACTCCTTTGTGGAGATGGTCAGCGCGCTTCCCCTTCTTGAATCCTCACAGGCTTTCACCAAGGCTGATTCAGAGGGATTGAAGAGATGGTTCGGGAATCTCGTCGACTGGATGCTGACCTCCCCTCAGGGGGAGGAGGAGAGTCGGCAGGCCAACAACCATTCAACGGCCTACGACGCGCAGCTCATAGCATTCGCTCTCTATTCCGGACGGGAGGATATAGCCCGCAAGATTGCCGGGGAGGTAGGGGAGAAACGAATTTTCACCCAGATCGAACCCGACGGCAGCCAACCTCATGAACTATGGCGCACACTCTCATACGGCTATTCGCAATATAATCTGACTCATCTTCTCGATATTCTTGAGATGGCGCGAATGAACAATCTTGATATGGGGAGCGAGGTGTCGCCGGATGGGAGGAGCGTGGAGAAGGCTCTCGATTATCTGGCGCGATATACCGGGCGCAGCGGAGAGGAATGGCCTTACAAGCAGATTTCCGGAATGGAGAGCAAGCAGCAGGAGACGCTCAAGGATCTCTACAGAATGCGTCTCCTCAATCCGGAACGCAAAGATTACGCCGACCTCTATCATCGTGAGCGACGGCTCGATTATGCCGATCCGTTCAATCTTGCCTACTATCATCCGAGAGGGAAAGATGATGCCTTTGTAGAAGTCATCAGGCAGATGGAATATGCCCTCGCATGTGCGGAGGAGGCGGTGAAAGAGGAGTCGAATGTGGCCGGAGGAAAGGTGACCCCGCGTACACTTGATGCCGAGGGGAATCTCGTGATGGTGCATCCCCACGATTGGTGTTCCGGATTCTTCGCCGGGTCGTTATGGCAGATTTATGAATACACGGGTAGCCCCGAATGGAGGGATGCCGCTCTGGAATGGACCTGGAAAATTGAGCCTGCCATATGGCACAAGGGGACGCACGACCTTGGCTTCATGATTTACGACAGTTTCGGCAAGGGATATGACTTGACCGGGGATGTGAAACTTCGCGAGGCAACCGAACAGGCGGCTAAAACGCTATCGACCCGTTACTCACCCAAAGTGGGCGCGATACGTTCATGGGACCACAATGCCGACAAGTGGAAATACCCTGTCATCATCGACAACATGATGAATCTGGAATTACTTTTCAGAGGCACGCAGTTGACCGGAGATTCCACTTTCAACGATATCGCCCGCCATCATGCCGACAAGACACTGGCGAATCATTTCCGACCGGACGGCACATCCTGGCATGTGGTGGATTACGATCCGGAGACGGGAGAGGTGAGAATGAAATGCACGGCGCAGGGATATGCCGATGACTCATGGTGGAGCCGAGGTCAGGCATGGGGACTATATGGCTACGCCCAATGCTATGGTTACACCGGAGATAAGCGCTATCTCGATATGAGCCGTAAAATCGCTGACTTCATCATAGGGTTGCCCAATATGCCGGCCGATCAGGTGCCGTATTGGGATATGAAGATGCCGGAGGTGGAGAACGCCACACCATCGGAGGTAGTCGGCGACGTGCCTCGGGATGCCTCGGCAGCCGCCATCATCGCCTCGGGTCTCTATCTCCTCAGCGAATATGAAGAGAATGAGGCGAAAGCCGCCGCTTACCGTCGCTATGCCGATGAGACTCTCAGGAATCTGACAGCTTCCTATCGTATACCGACCGGGGAGAAGAAGGGCTTCCTGCTTGATCACAGCACGGGCCACCATCCCGCCGGATCAGAGATCGATGTGCCGTTGAACTATGCGGATTATTACTACATAGAGGCGTTGATGCGCCAATAAAATCGACCGGATTATGAGAAGTTTACTGATAGGAATGACAATTCTGACTCTCGGACTGAATGTGGGTGCCCGGGAGACATATACTGTCAATGACGGCTGGACATTCCGTTTCGCGGAGGATACCATCGCGGCGCGACGTGTGGCGGTGCCTCACAGTTGGAACTCAGATGCCTATGTCACGCGCGATTATCGTCGCGGAGAGGGGGTATATGAGAGGATGCTGAATATTCCGGAGCGGTTGAGAAACAACCGGATTTACATCAAGCTCGATGGGGCCGCATCCAAATCAAGAGTTCTGGTAGACGGCAAGGAGACAGGCACACATGTCGGAGCATATTCGCCACATGTGGTCGACCTGACACCCTATGTAGAGCCGGGAGGGACCCACCGACTGACCGTGTACGTTGACAATTCCGACCCTGCAGTTCCCCCTTATTCAGCGGATTTTACCTTTATGGGGGGTCTTTACCGCGATGTCTGGATTGTCGCGGTCGATGATGTGCATCTGTCACCGGAATCCGGACGCGCGGAGGGGGTGAAGGTAAAATCAGGGCTTTCGGCATCGGGCGCCGGATTGCTGGCGGTGTCGGGCGACCTGATCAACGCATCGGATAAGAAAGGGAAAATCACAGTCAGTTCCGAAATTCTCGCTCCATCGGGAGAAGTGATGGCGAGCAGAAGCGCGACGGTGAATCTCAAACCGGAATCTGACGGCACGTTCCGGCTTGATTTCGGAAGCATAGAAGGGGTGGAGCCATGGTCGCCCGAAAGTCCGGTGTTGTATGAACTTGTGACAGAGGTGAGAGATGGCGGGAAAGTTCTGGACAGCACTCGCACGAGTGTCGGCTTTCGCTCCTTCGGATTTGACGACGAGGGGCGTTTCCTTCTCAACGGCTCCCCCTATAAACTGCGGGGAATGTGTCGTCATCAGGATCAGCGTCCGATGGGGATAGCCCTCACCGACGAGCAGCATCGTCGCGACATGAAACTGATAAAGGATATGGGAGCCAACTTTATCAGAATCAGCCATTATCCGCAGGATGACGCCGTGCTGGAGATGTGCGACCGTCTGGGTCTGATCGCCTGGGAGGAGATTCCGGTTATCGACTATGTGCCCGATACTCCCGGCTTCGATGAAAATGCCGAGACGATGGTGCGCGAGATGATCAGGAGTCATTACAATCATCCCTCTGTGGCCATGTGGGGGTATATGAATGAAATCTTGCTACGCACGCCTGCGGATGAACGTGAGGCGACGAGGGAGCGCACCAAGCTATTGGCCGACAGGCTTGAAGAGGTGGTAAAAGAGGAGGATGCGTCGCGCATGAGCGCGATGGCGTTCCACGGGAGCGATGTCTACCATGAGGCCGGAATGGGGGAGATTACCGATGTCAAAGGCTGGAACCTGTATCAGGGCTGGTATGGCGGGGATATGACGGAGTTTGAGAAGTTCCTCTCCCGTCAGCATGCCGAGCACCCTTCACACCGACTGATTGTCAGCGAATATGGCGCCGGGTCGGATCTCAGGCTCCATTCACTTAAGCCCGAGCCATTCGACTTCAGCATGGAGTATCAGCAGCAGTATCTTGAGCACTACCTGCCGGTGATAGAGGATTCAGCCTTCGTGGCCGGAGCGTCGCATTGGAATTTCATAGATTTCTCCTCGGCCAACCGTGCGGAATCGATGCCGCATATTAATAACAAAGGCCTTGTCACGAATGACCGCCGAAAGAAGGATGTCTACCACTATTATCAGGCAGCATGGACACCGAGTGATAGGAAGAGCGTCGCTCACATCGCCTCGCGGGACTGGGCTGAGCGAACGGAAATCGTGGTCGCCGGCGATACTGTGATGCGTCCCGTGAAGATTTATACGAATCTCCCGGTCGTAACGCTTACGGTCAACGGCACCGCTTTGCCTGAAACGGCAGTAGCGAATTACACCGCTGTTTTCGATGTGCCGCTGAAAAAGGGGAGGAATGTTCTTGAGCTTCATTCATCCTCAGTGGCATCTGATGATACGCTCGATGCCATGACTATCGACGTTAATCTCATCCCTGTGCGTGGCGGGAAGATAGTGTTGGGAGAGGATGAGCTGGCGATCAATGTCGGATCAAACTGTTATTTCCGAAGCGAGGATAGCGGACTGACATGGCTGCCCGATATGGAGTATGGGCCCGGTGGCGCTTACGGATATGTGGGAGGCAGAAGAAACGTCAGTCAGGATGAGATCGGACTCACGAATGACGGCCCGTTGTATCAGCGGAGTCTATCGGAATTAGAGGAATATCGGATTGATGTGGAGGATGGCGAATATGAATTGGAATTGGGATTTGCCGATCTGTCGGCTCCCTCGGCACTCTCGGCGTATATGCTCGGACACAATGCGGGCAAAGCCACATCCGCCTCAAGGATGGATATCGCGGTCAACGGTGTGACGGTCGAGGATGATTTCAGTCCGGCTCTGGAGAGCGGGGTTAAGAATATGGTGAAACGCCGCTATCTGACGAAAGCCGCCGACGGGGAGGGAATCACCGTCAGCTTCACCCCGGACGGGGGACTGACCCTGCTCAGCACGATAAAGATCCGACGGTTGTAGAGTATATTTTCAGTTAGGAATAAACCCCTGATAAACAGAGATTCGGAGATGATTCCCGGGAATCATCTCCGAATCGATTTATATAATCCGGGTCAAGCCCGGCGGACCGTTCTTCAAGCAAACACCTTAGAAATTGTAACCAAGAGTGAACTGGAAGAGGTTGTTTTTCATACTGTATGCACCGTTATTACTGTGCTTGATCTGGTTGACCATACCGAGGTCGCCGCTGATACCTGCATAGTAGTGCTTGAGGAAGTTGGCACCGATGCTGATTCTCCATGCGCAATCCACGCGGTTGAAAGCGTTGACTTCGCCGGCTCCGGTATACTCGTTGTCATTATACATCGAGCCACTCTCATGGAAGCGATAAGCCTCGCCGGCATCATCAATACGGGTTTCGGAGGTCAGATAGTAATCATCCGAGAAACCGACCTTGAGAACGGGACCCGTGGCGACATTCAGACCGAAATTCTTCGAGAAATCAAAGTGATAACCCAACATCACAGGGATTCTCATACCAAACGAACGAGTGGAGCGAGCTTTCCAATGCATATCCTGCATCATATCGTCATTAATATTGAATTTCGTGGTGTTGTAGTAAAGCTCCAGACCCGGTTCGACGGTGAAGTTGGCTACGATAGGCTGATTGTAGATGATACCTGCGCTGATACCTGCGCCTGCGTCAAAGACGTTCTCCTTAGTATTGCCGAAACTCAAAGTTCCGGGAATAGAGGATTCAGCTGAAAGACGCACACCGACATAAGGTCTGTTTTCGGGATTGTCGAGAACGGGGTTGGCTGCCATTGCTGTGCCTGTGGCTCCTGCGGCGACTGCCATTGCGAGTAAAATAGTCTTTTTCATAAGAATCAAATTTTATTAAGGAATTCGGTATAAATTGTGTTTTGGTTTTATAACATTCAGGATATAGCTACGGTTTGTTAAAATAGACTGATGAAATGTTTTCTTTTGTTAATGGTATTGAAAAGGGGGATAATAGTGACGGGAGGAGTATGGAGTGGAGAGGAATGAGGGCCTGTTTGGAAATCTTGGCGAATATTGTTATATTTGTAAGAGATATCGAATGCAACCATTCGTGCCGGATGGTGTTAAAATTAGATAAAGACTAAAAAGTATATGAGTAATAATAAGGTGGTAGAAAATAATAAGGTAGAGAACGTGAACGCTGAAAGCGGACGCTGGGGTGTACTGTTTGATCTTGACGGTGTCCTCATTGACAGTGAACGAGAATATACCCGCATATGGGAGCGAATCAATAAGGAGTTTCCCACTGATGTGCCGAATCTGGCGGAGCGAATAAAGGGGACGACACTTGAGAATATACTCAAGACATACTATCCTGACGCAGAGATAAGGAAAAAGGTGGAGAAACGGTTGCTTGAGGAGGAGGGGAATATGGTTTACGATTACTGCCCCGGAGCACGCGAATTACTTGAGGATCTGAGGAGTAACGGAGTGCCCGTTGCGTTATTCACGAGCAGCAACGAAATCAAGATGGAACATCTCTATCATGACATACCCGGGATAAAGGGATATTTCGACGTCATAATCACCGGCGACATGGTGAGCCGTTCCAAACCGGATCCGGAGGGCTATCTGCGCGCAGCCCGGGAACTGGGACTGATTGACGGTCGCTGGGTCGTGGTGGAGGATGCCTTGCAAGGGGTCAAGGCCGGCGAGGCAAGCGGCGGCAAGGTTCTTGGCGTGGCCGGGACGCTTCCGGCTGAGGTTCTCGCACCACATTGCACGCGTGTCGTGGCCTCACTCGAAGAGGTCGATGCCAATCTTCTCCATAAAATGATAAACAACAGCTAAAACATATAATTAAGGTGGGCGGCAACATACCATTGGCAGAGCGGATGCGTCCGCAGACACTCGATAATTATATCGGACAGACCCATCTGGTCGGTCCCGGAGGAGTCGTGCGCAATATGATTGACACCGGGCGTATCAACTCCTTCATATTATGGGGTCCGCCGGGAGTCGGAAAGACCACTCTGGCGCGAATCATAGCCAACGTCACGGAGGCGGAATTTTATACGTTGAGTGCCGTGACGTCGGGAGTGAAGGATGTGAGGGAGATTATCGACCGCTGCGAGAAGGCCGGGAGGAGCATGTTCTCCAAGTCGCGTCCGATCCTCTTCATAGATGAAATCCACCGCTTCAGCAAGTCGCAGCAGGATTCGCTTCTCGGGGCGGTGGAGAAGGGGGTGGTTACACTGATCGGAGCGACGACGGAGAATCCCTCTTTCGAGGTGATACGCCCGTTGCTTTCACGCGCTCAGGTCTATACCTTGAAGCCGCTTGACGAGGCGGATCTCCGCAGACTTCTTGATCTTACACTGGAGAAAGATCCGATTCTCAAGGAAAGGGATGTTAAGGTGGAGGAGACAGGGGCGCTATTCCGCTTCGCGGGTGGCGACGCACGCAAACTGCTGAATATAATAGATCTGATAGAGCAATCGACTCCGGATGACAAGCCTGTAGTGATAGATGATGCGACGGTCATCGACCGGTTGCAGGAGAATCCGGCGGCCTACGACCGCAACGGCGAACTACATTACGACATCATCTCGGCGTTTATCAAATCGGTGCGCGGCAGCGATCCCGACGGCGCGCTCTATTGGTTGGCCCGAATGGTGGCCGGAGGTGAAGACCCGGCGTTCATCGCACGTCGGCTCGTGATACTCGCAGCCGAGGACATAGGTCTCGCCAACCCCAACGCACTTCTTTTGGCCAACGCCACATTCGACGCATTGCAGAAAATCGGCTGGCCGGAGGGAAGGATTATACTGGCCGAATGCACGGTCTATCTCGCCACATCGCCCAAGAGCAATTCAGCCTATATGGGGATAGCCAACGCGCTTGCTGAAGTCGGGGAGAGCGGGAATCTGCCGGTGCCGCTGCATCTTCGCAATGCGCCGACGCAACTCATGAAAGATATGGGATACGGTAAGGATTACAAATATTCCCATAATTATGCCAACAACTATTCCGACCAACTGTATCTGCCCGAGCAGATTGCAGGGAAACGCTTCTGGCACGCCGGCCAGAATCCCTCGGAGGCGAAGATGCAGCAGCGGATGGATGAAATAAGAAAGAAATGATAGAGAAGACAGATCTCAGGCTGCGCCCGGACCAGGCCGCCGACCCGGCTGAAATACGACGCATGGCGGCGCGCGCGCTCGGATTAAAGACTGAGCGTATAAACGATGTGCGCGTCACGCGTCGTTCGATTGATGCCCGCAAGCGCGACATAGTGGTGAATCTGACTGTAGCGGTCGCGACCGGAGAGGACCTCACGGCAGTGCCTCCGCTCATTCCGGTTGAATTCAAGCCGGTCGGAGAGGAGGCTCCTCAGGTGGTCATCGTCGGAGCCGGCCCGGCGGGACTTTTCGCAGCCCTCAGGGCCCTTGAGCGGGGACTGCGTCCGGTGGTGCTTGAGCGTGGGCGCGATGTCGACAGCCGCCGTCTCGATATAGCGGCCATCAGCCGGGAGGGGAGAGTGGATCCGGAATCCAACTACTGTTTCGGCGAAGGTGGAGCGGGGACATTCTCCGACGGCAAACTCTTCACCCGCTCGAAAAAACGTGGCGACAACGATGCCGTCATGCAATTGCTCGTGCAGTTCGGCGCCAATCCCGCTATCCTGACCGAGGCTCATCCCCACATAGGGAGCGACCGATTGCCGGCCATAATCCGCAATATCCGCGAGAAAATCAGGGAATGCGGGGGCGAAGTGAGATTCAACACCCGTGTCGACGGATTGATACTTGAGAAGAAACCTGACGGCGGCATAGAGGCAACGGGGGTGGAACTGGCAGATGGAACCGAGGTGAGAGGTGATGTCATCCTGGCGATAGGCCACTCGGCCCGCGACACAATCAGAAGACTTTATGAGCAGGGAGTAGGCATGGAGGCCAAAGGCTTCGCCATGGGGGTGAGACTTGAACATCCGGTGGAAACGATCGACCGCATTCAATATCATAATCCGGCAGGCAGAGGGGAATATCTTCCTGCGGCGGAGTATAGTTTCGTGACTCAGGCTGATGGCCGGGGAGTATATAGTTTCTGCATGTGCCCCGGCGGAGTGGTGGTTCCCGCCATGTCTGCACCCGGTCAGAGTGTGGTAAACGGCATGTCGTCATCGGCCCGCAACGGTCGTTGGAGCAATTCGGGAATGGTGGTGGAGTTGCGTCCCGGAGATTTTCCGGAGTATGAATCAGAGGGTGTATTCGAGTTGCTGCGTGCCCAGGAGGAGCTTGAGAAAAGCTTCTTCCGCGCGGCCGGTGGCACACTTCGCGCACCGGCCCAGCGGATGTATGATTTCGTCAACGGCAGAGCCTCGACCACATTGCCGCCATCCTCGTATCCCGCCGGACTGTTGCCGGAGCGGGTGGACAAACTGTTGCCTCCCGTCATTTCCAAAAGATTGCAGCAGGGATTCCGTGATTTCGGGCGCAAGTCGAAGGGATTTCTTACCAACGAAGCTACCGTCATCGGACTTGAGAGCCGCACATCCTCACCCGTCCGGCTTCCGCGTGACCGCGAGACACTGCGACACATAGAGATAGAGGGCCTTTATCCCGCAGGGGAGGGTGCCGGATATGCCGGAGGAATCATTTCGGCCGCTGTAGATGGCAGAAGATGTGCGGATGCAATTGCAGAATTGCGCGGAAATTCGTAACTTTGCCACTTAAAAATCCGCATGTTTCGCATGAAGAATAAACAACTTCGATGTCATGATGCGGACTATAATAATTAAATAAGAAAATGAGTGTAATCCTCAATATAGAGACGAGCGCGCGGATATGCTCGGTCGCGGTCAGCTGCGACGGAATGGTGGAGTTTCATATAGAATCGGAGGAACCGATGCAGCATGCCGCCCTCTTGGCGGGATACGTTGAGAGATGTCTCGAATTCCTTGCAAGGCGCGAGATGAAGTTTGACGCGGTGGCCGTCAGTTCGGGCCCGGGAAGCTACACCGGACTGCGTATCGGCATGTCGCTGGCGAAGGGGCTTTGCTTTGCGAAGGATGTTCCGCTTATCGCCGTCCCGACACTTGAGACCCTCGCTGTCAAGGCTATGTTTGCATTGCGCGAGCCTCAGGGAGATGAGATACTTGTCCCGATGATCGATGCCCGGCGTATGGAGGTCTACACGGCGGCCTACGACTTCGCGTTGAAGCCGCTGCTTGAGCCGAGTGCCCTTGTGCTGGATGGCGATTCATACCATGACTTGCCGAAGGGGAGGGAAGTGGTGTTTATCGGCGACGGAGTAGATAAAGCCCGTGAAGTCCTCAACGTGGAGGGGGCAAGATTCCTTTCATCCTCGATGCCGGTGGCCGTGGATATGGTGGCCCTCTCGGAACGAGCCTTCCGCAACGGCGACTTTCTTGACACGGCCTATGGTGTGCCCTTCTATCTTAAGGACTACAGAGCGACCGTGGCCCGCAACAAAGTGCTTTAACGCACACATATATACCATCAGACAAATGACAGAAGACTTTCTCTTAGCCAAAGATAAATTCAAGTTTATTCCCTATAATACCGGCATGCCCCAGCTGCCTCTGCCGGAGTATGGACGCAATATCCAGAATATGGTGGATTACTGCGTCGAAATCCCCGATCCGGAGGAGCGGACAATATGCGCCCATGCGATAGTCGGGGTGATGCGGACGCTCTTCCCGCAGAATGTGGGGGAGAAGGGGGATATGAAGAAATTCTGGGACCATCTCAATATCATGGCCCGGTTCGAACTCGACATAGAGTTTCCCTGCGAGGTAATAACGGCCGAAGAGGTGCATCCGCGTCCCGAGCGGCTGGAATACATGAAGGCGCCTATCCGCAACCGTCAGTATGGGCGGAATCTTGAGCAGATTATCAAGATTGTGGCTATGATGGAGGAGGGAGAGGAGCGCGACCGCCTGATCTCAATGGTGGCTCATCAGATGAAGAAACTCCTGCTGACGCATAATCCCGACGGAGTGGATAACGGGCGGATACTGAAAGATCTTCACCGATACAGCGACGGGCGCATCGATCTGGATCCGGCCACCTACGTGCTTCATGATTTCCGTGATGTCACTCCGCAGCCGCAGGGGAAGAAGAAGCGTAATAATAAAAAGAATACGAAGTATAACAAATTTTGACTCTGGAATCGAGATATGGGAACATTTATAGTGGAGGGTGGCCATAAACTGAAGGGGAGAATCCGTCCGCAGGGAGCCAAGAACGAAGCCCTTGAGGTGATATGCGCCACATTGCTCACCCCCGAGAGGGTAAGAATAAGCAATCTGCCCGATATTCTCGACGTGCGCAATCTCATAAGTCTTCTCGCCGATTTGGGAGTCAAGGTGAAATTTGTCGACGACCACACCTGCGAGTTCCAGGCGGATGCGATAGATCTGAAGTATCTGGAGACTCCGGAGTACAGACGTCGAGCCTCTTCGCTCAGAGGCTCGGTGATGATTGTCGGACCGTTGCTGGCGCGTTTCGGACGCGCCGTTCTCCCGAAGCCGGGAGGGGATAAGATCGGACGCCGCCGGCTTGACACACATTTCCAGGGGATGATCACCTTAGGGGCGGAATTTGAATATGACTCGGAGGAGAGACTGTATCGCATCAGCGCCCCTGCGGGTCTCGGCGGCAGATACCTTCTTCTCGACGAGGCATCCGTCACCGGCACGGCTAATCTCGTGATGGCGGCGGCGTTGGCCAAGGGGGAGACGACAATCTACAATGCCGCCTGCGAACCATATGTGCAGCAACTTTGCCGGATGCTCAACCATATGGGTGCGGACATACAGGGAATCGGCTCCAACCTGCTGCATATCAAAGGAGTGGAGAAGCTGCATGGAGCGGAGCATACCTGCCTGCCGGATATGATCGAGGTCGGAAGTTTCATCGGCATGGCCGCTATGACAGGGAGCGACATCACACTTGAGAATGTCAGCGTGCAGGATCTCGGGATAATGCCCGAGATGTTCCGCCGACTTGGCGTCCACCTTGAGATAGAGGGTGACGATATCCGGGTGAACCAGGAGGAAATCTATGAGATAGAGACCTTTATCGACGGCAGCATCATGACATTCGCGGATGCCACATGGCCGGGATTATCCCCCGATCTTTTGAGTATTTTCCTCGTTGTGGCAACCCAAGCGAGGGGAAGTGTGTTGATACATCAGAAGATGTTTGAATCGCGACTCTTCTTTGTCGACAAACTGATCGATATGGGAGCGCGCATCATTCTCTGCGACCCGCACAGAGCGGCAGTCATAGGCTCGGGGCGTTTCGGTGCGATGCACGGCACGACGATGGTATCGCCGGACATAAGGGCCGGCATAGCTCTGCTGATCGCCGCGCTCGGATCGAAGGGGACGAGCAGGATTATGAATATCGATCAGATCGACCGTGGCTACGAAGATATCGAGGCTCGCCTGAGGAGCCTCGGGGCGAGCATCATACGTGTCGAGGATTGATTAAGAAGATAGAATAATAAAAGAAAGGAGCGTAAGCGAAGATGATAGAGGAGAAGGATATAGTGCAGGCCGGGAAGTTTCTGAAACCTCACGGGTTGAAAGGTGAACTGAATGCGGTCTTGGACTACGACGCGGAGATTCTCGAAGAGGATTATCCGCTGATTGTGGATATGGATGGCATCTATGTGCCGTTCTATGCAGAGTCGGTGCGCCCGAAGGGTCATTTCTCCTCCCTTGTCAAGCTGGAGGGGATTGATTCGGTGGAAGATACGCGCAGATTCGTCAACAAGCAATTCTATCTCATGAGGCGCGATGTGGCGGAATTTCTGGATATGGAGGAGGATGAGCTGCGCACAGAGGAGGAGTTTGTCGGCTTCAAGGTCTTCGACCGTGAACTCGGATACCTCGGAAGAGTGGAGGAACTCGACACCTCGACCGATAATCTTCTGCTGCTTGTGCGCCCGGAAGGTGAGCAGGGCGCGGAAGATCCCGATCTCATCTATATTCCCTTCAATGCCGATCTGATAAGTGAGGTCATTGAGAAAGAGGATCCCCGGGATTCGGAATTGCATCTCGATCTCCCCGAGGGTATTCTTGATCTTAATGCGTGAAATAAATAACAATTGATACTATGGATAATTTCGAATATGATGAAGACCTGGCGATTGCGTATATACGCAAATTCGTGGGCGACAAGATAAGCGCGCAATACTCCGATGATGAGATAATCTATGTAATCGATATCATCTGGGATTATTACGAACGCAAAGGATACACCAAGCTGAATGCCGGCCTGACCGACAATGAGGCCCTCGACGAGGAGGAACTGGTGAAATACGTGAAGAAAGAACTCGCCAACGACCGCGAGATACTCATGGACCCCGCCGATGTAGGGGAGATAATAAAAGGAGAGCTCGCATATGAGGAGTCGCTGGAAGAGGATAATCAGTAAGCCGATCGGTCTGCTTGCCATATTGTTGGCATTGGCGGCCACCCCCGCAGATGCGCAGAAGACACTGCCGCTCGACGAGATGAGCTTCGCGGAGCTAATCAACTCAGTGGATCCGGGCAAACAGGCCGATATGGTGAGGACATTTCAGGAACGCGAGGCAAGCAACGTGCTCCTGAAGAACCGTACCCTTTCGGAAAGCAACGGTTGCACCGTCGACGCGGTCAGAAACCGTGAGGTACTTGTGGTCACGATACCTGCCGGACGCCTTTTCGGACCCAACCAGACAGAATTGAGAGAGGATGCCGGAAAATATCTGGAGCCATTCAAACGTTATTTAAAGAATCCCGATATGTATCGTGTGCTTCTCGTCATGCACACCGACAACACCGGTTCGGAAACATATCGGGAGGAAATCACGGTTGACAGGGCAGAAGCCGTCACCGAATGGTTTGAAAAGAGCGGAGCCGATGTCTCCTACCTATTCCCATTCGCCATGAGTGATGATATTCCCCTCGTGCCCAACGATTCATTCGAGAACCGCGACCGTAACCGCCGGCTTGAGATTTATCTCGTGCCGGGAGAAAAAATGATGGAGGAGGCCAAGAAGGGACGAATCGCATTCTGACCCTCCATAACAGATGAAGAAATGTCAGACAACACACCCAAGACACCCTATTACATAGTAGATGAAAGCCGCATCCGGCGCAATATGCGTCGCCTGAAAGAGGCCGAGGAGCGTGCCGGAATCAAGATAATCATGGCGTTCAAGGCCAACGCCTTGTGGAAGACATTCCCGATAATTGCGGAATATTTCACCGCCTCCACGGCTTCGTCGCTCAATGAGATGAAGCTGTCGCTCGATTTCCTCGGAAAGGATGTGCATGCCTATTGCCCGGTATATACGGAGGAGACCTTCCCGGAGTTTCTGAAGGGATGCACGCACATAACCTTCAACAGCGTGGCGCAATATGAGAAATTCCGTCCTCTGATTCAGGCATACAACGCCGAGCATGAATCGGAGGGACGGCGTGTGTCGGCCGGTCTGCGGGTCAATCCGCATTGCAGCGTTATCGAGACGGATATCTACAATCCCTGCCTGCCCGGAAGTCGTTTCGGTGTGGATGCGTCGGATTTAAAGTCGCTCCCCGAGGGTGTGGAGGGGCTTCATTTCCATGCGCTCTGCGAGTCGTCGAGCTATGAACTTGAGAAGGTGCTCGAATCACTCGAAGAGCAATTCGGCCCATATCTCGATCAAGTGAAATGGCTCAACATGGGGGGTGGGCATCTCATCACTCGCGAAGGATATGATCTCGACCATTTCGTGGAAGTCGTAAAGAGGCTGAAGGAGCGTCACCCGGGGCTGGAGGTCATCATCGAGCCCGGGAGCGCGTTCACGTGGCAAACGGGTGACCTGAAGACAACGGTGCTCGATGTCGTGGAGAATGCCGGAATCAAGACCGCCATCATCGATGCGTCGTTCGCATGCCATATGCCCGACTGTCTTGAGATGCCATATAAGCCGAAGATTGAGGAGGCACTGCCGGATGAGTCCCCTGTGGAGCAGCCCGAACACGTCTACCGTCTCGGGGGCAATTCCTGTCTGAGCGGAGATTACGTCGGCGACTGGCGTTTCAGGGAGCCGCTCAAAGCGGGCGACGAACTGACATTGATGGATATGAACCATTACACGACAGTCAAGACCAATATGTTCAATGGAATCCAGCATCCCTCGATGTGGCTTCGCCGCGAGGATGGCACTCTGGAGAAACTACGCGAATTCACCTACGAGGACTATCGCGACCGGATGGATTAACCTGATTAAAATACTTATCATTATGAAACTTAATACGATCTTACTTTCGGCCGCGCTGTGCGGCTCACTCTCCGCATTCGGTTGGGGGCAGAAAGGGCATGATGTGACTGCGGCGATTGCTGAGCGTCATCTCACTCAGGCCACTCTCGACTCCATCAATTCAATCCTTGGCGGTAAATCAATCGTCTACTACGCCAACTGGCCCGACAACGCCTGCCACACGGATGAATATGCCTATACCAAGACATGGCATTACCGCAATATCGATCCCGACGAGACCTACGCATCCGCTCCCCGCAATGAGGCCGGCGACGTAGTCTCGGCAATCGAGGAGCAGGTGGCCGTTCTCAGAAATCCCTCGGCATCTAAGGATGACAAATGGCTCGCCCTGGTGCTGACAGTCCACTTCCTCGGAGATATTCATCAGCCCCTGCATATGGGCCGTCTCTCCGACCGTGGGGGCAACAGTCACGAAATCAAGTATTTCGGAGGCAAGACGAATCTTCACAGCACATGGGACAGCAAACTCGTGGAATCCGCCCACAAATGGGGATACACCGAGTGGGTAGATCAAATCGACCGTGCTGATGAGGCCGAGACCGCACTCATACTCGACGGAGGCACTCCTCTTTCATGGGGAGAGGAGACATATGAGATTGCCAAAAAGGTGTATGACTCCACACCCGAGGGCACGAACGTAAGCTACGACTATATCGCCGACTGGTCACCGGTCATCGAGCAGCAGTTCCTTCGCGGCGGCCTGCGTCTGGCCGACCTTCTCAACGGAGCTTTCGATCCGGCCTATACCCAGCGCAACGGATTGAAATGACACAGTTACCCCCGCTTAATCTCCCTCCCGTCGATCTCAAGATCAGGCGGGAGGGGAATCTTGTGAAGGTATATGACCCGTTGAGGCGCAAATTCGTTAACCTCACGGCGGAGGAGTATGTGCGTCAGCACTTCACCGCATGGCTCATATCGGGTCTCGGTTATCCTGCGTCAGTGATGGCCAACGAGGTCGCGCTCGATCTCAACGGCACGTCTAAGCGATGCGACACGGTGGTGTTCGGTCACGACGGCCGGCCACTCATGATCATAGAGTATAAAGCACCCGGGGTAGCAGTCACCCAGGGGGTCTTCGACCAGATAGTGCGCTACAACATGCGCCTGAAGGCCCGTTATCTGGTGGTCTCCAACGGGATGCGACATTACTGCTGCGTCAACGACTACGAACGCTCCTCCTATCATTTCATCCCCGTAATCCCGGTCTATTCCGAGATCAGCACCCCCTTTTCAGAAAATTGATACTGGGGGGCACAATCCAAATCAAGCGATACACACACATACATGACACCGCAAGACTCACAAGCAAATACATTCGACCCGACTTTCAATTACCTTGACCTGCTCAACCCGCAGCAGCGTGATGCCGTAGTCTACAAAGATGGACCGGCACTCGTAATCGCCGGAGCCGGGTCGGGGAAGACACGAGTGCTGACTTACAAGATCATTGACCTCATACGCAACGGCTTCGAACCTTACCGCATACTCGCCCTGACTTTCACCAACAAAGCCGCCAACGAGATGAAGGAGCGTATCCGCGCCATAACGGGAGAGCGCATTGCAAGTCAGTTGTGGATGGGCACATTCCACTCGATTTTCCTGCGTATCCTGCGGCGTCATGCGGAGCTGCTGGGTTTCAAACCGGGCTTCACCATCTATGACACGACCGACTCACGGTCGCTCATCAAGATGATAATCAAAGATCTCGGACTCGACGATAAGATTTACAAACCCGCCTCGGTGCAATCCCATATATCAAATGCCAAGAACGCGCTGATTTCGGCTGAACAATATAACGCCGATCCCGACAATGCCGCGGCCGACAGGAAAGCGAAGCGCCCCATGATGGGGAGAATCTTCCAGCTCTATTCCGACCGTTGCCGCATAGCGGGGGCCATGGATTTCGACGATATCCTCTACTATATGAACGTGCTCCTGCGTGATAATCCCGACATACTGCGTCATTATCAGGATTTCTTCAGGTATATACTCGTCGACGAGTATCAGGACACGAACTTCGCGCAGCATCTTATAATATCGAAGTTGGCCGGAGATCGGCAGAATCTTTGCGTGGTAGGGGATGACGCGCAAAGTATCTACTCCTTCCGAGGAGCGAATATCGCCAATATCCTCGGGATGCAGAAACGCTTCCCGGGACTGAAGGTCTTCAAGCTTGAGCGTAACTACCGCTCCACGCAGAATATCATCAACGCGGCGGGCTCACTTATCGACAAGAATACGCGTCAGATGAAGAAGAGCGTCTACAGCGAGAATGAGCCGGGTGAGCCGGTGCGCATACTCAGCACATATTCCGATATAGAGGAGGCCTACCTTGTGGCCAACATGATTTCACAAACGAAATATACGGCCCATGACTCCTATGACGAATATGCCATCCTTTATCGCACGAACTCGCAGAGCCGTGTGCTGGAGGAATCGCTGAGAAAGCGCAACATCCCGTATCGTATCTACGGGGGACTCTCGTTCTACCAGCGCAAGGAGATCAAGGATGCCATCAGCTACTTCCGTCTGTCGGTCAATCCGGATGATGACGAGGCATTGCGCCGCGTCATAAATTATCCGGCGAGAGGAATCGGGGAGACCACTTTAAAGAAACTGCAGTCGGCGGCCAACGAACATGCGGTGAGCCTCTGGAACGTCATCTGCGATCCCTATTCATTCCCGGCAGGGCTGAATGCGGGGACGCAGCGTAAACTGGAGGCGTTCCGACAGATGGTAGATGAATTTCTTCGCGATGTGGCCGAGGGGAAATCGGCCTATGAGGTGGGGCAATTGATCTACAACCGCTCGGGACTGCTCGCGACGCTGGCGCATGACACCACACCCGAATCAATATCCAAGCAGGAGAACCTTCAGGAGCTTCTCTCCGGATTGAAGGATTTTGTGGTCACGCGCGAGGAATCGGGAGAGGAGGATTTATCGATGGCGGCGTTTCTGAGCGAGGTGCAGCTTTCCACCGATCAGGATGAGCAGGAGGAGAGCGATGAAGCGAAAGTTACGCTGATGACCGTCCATGCCTCGAAGGGATTGGAGTTCAAGCATATATATATCGTCGGGGTGGAGGAGGAGCTATTCCCCGCCGCGATGAGCATGGATTCAATGGCTCAGGTGGAGGAGGAGAGGCGGCTTCTGTATGTGGCGATCACACGCGCCAAGAAGACGTGTGTCATGACATATGCCACATCCCGCTTCCGCAACGGACAGACAACATTGACGAGGCCGTCGAGGTTCCTCTCGGATATCGACACGCGCTATCTGAAGGTTCAGACCTCTTCCGATATCGGCAGCACATCATTTGTCGACCCCGGAGCTGCGTTCCGGAGCGGTTGGAATGCGGGAGGATCGCGCACGGCGCGAGAGGCGGATTTCGGCGGCAGGCCTGCATTCTCCACAGGAGGAAATCAGGCTGACTTCACGCATTCCGGCGGATTCTCACGCGGGCGCGGGCAATCGCGCGGCACGATCGGCTACGGAGGGTCAGGCACAAAGAAGCGCATAGCCAATGCCGGAGGGGTGGCTGAATCCCGACAGGAAATCATGACAGCTCAGGGGCGACTGGCGGTCGGTATGCAGATACGCCATGAGCGTTTCGGTGTCGGCAAGGTCATGAGAATCGATCATATGACCGACAACGATATGATAATCGCTGACTTCGGAGTGGTCGGAACCAAGAAACTTCTCTTGAGCTACGCCAAATTCACCATTCTCTGAACAGGACGACACGTGAAATAATCCCACGTCCTGAGCGGACCCGTTGGAATGAGTTTCTATTGTTGACCCTGTTGATAACGGATTTACCTTTATTGGCCGAGTGGTATATAAGTAGGTAAACCATTAAAGGATAGTCAACATGGAAAATATTGAAAACATCAACCTCAACAGCGACGCAGAGAACCGTAAATCCGCGAAGGAGATATCGCAGCAGTTATTCAATGCCGCAAAGGAATCAGTCGCGGCTCACCTGATTGAAGCCGTGGAGAGAAGCGGCGGTATAGTGTCGCTGTCGGCCATGCAGGAGGTGGAGAGTAAAGATTGGGCGGTATGGGAATTTCTTAAGGATAACCGATATTGCTCGGTGCAGATGCTTCCTCAGGATTATTCATATACGGATGGATGCATCGTTGTGAGAATCAGGATTGACTTTTCGAATATCCGAATATTGGAGGATGAGGTCTATAAGTTGAAGGAGACGGTTAACGACATTAATATCTTCGCAAGTGGCGCGATGGTCTATGAGATGTCGCCGGTCGAGGATGAGGAATGGGAACTTCCCGGAGACTGGGTTGACTTAAAAATAGATGTCAAGATAGATCTGTCGATTCCATATTTTCAAACAGACTTGCAGCCAATGTTTGAGAAGGTATGGCAAACCATACCTCAATTGGAGAAGCAATACATGAAAGGACTTGAAAAATATGGTCTCAAGCGCGGTAAGCGCGATGAAGAATAGCTTAACGGGGAGGATCGTGCCAAATATGGTGCGTCGGTAATCAAGGAGCTATCCAAACGTTTGACTGCCGCATATGGTAAGGGGTTTACAAAAACTAATCTTTACGGTTATGTGAAGTTTTACGAACTGTTCCCTGAGATTTTCCACTCATTGAGTGGAAAATCTAACACAACTCCTATTATGGGCGCATCACCGAGTGTAGCAATCAGCTTATTAATGTTCCATCATGGCAAAACTCCGACACGCTGTCGGAGTTTTGGAGAAGATTCACGAAATCGCACATAGTACCGCTTCATATACCAAAGATTTGTAACCGACATACCCATCTTTGGATAGGCTACCTTCAAATCCCCGGAGAGCCGTTCTATCAGAATGCTTCGGAGTCTTCTTCAACTTGTGATATTCCCTCGAAAATACATCTTCAAGTGAATGAAAGATTAATCTATACACTCTCTTAAAATAGAAACTTATTCGATAAGAGTAGTGCCTTTGTGTATGTTGAAATTTTTCATTAAATTTGCATCTCATTCAAATTTGATATAATATAAGACAAGTGGTGTAAACCAGTACTATTCAGCCTGATTTACCTACTCTCAATCGCATAGCAGAATTATTGGAGGTTGATATTAAAGATTTAATTCAAAGCACGAAATAATAGTATGCCGTCACTCAACTGGATAGGTAAAGAGAAGATTACCACCCATCACGCAGAAGTACCTTTTCGCGTGTTGGAGCATCGCTATGGCTTCAATAGCAAATGCCCTGACAGTACTGAGGCCAGCGGTACCGGCAATAAGATAATCCACGGTGATAATCTTGCAGCTCTCAAATCGCTCCTTCCTGAATATGAAGGACGCATTGATTGTATTTATATAGATCCGCCGTATAACACCGGCAATGAGAAATGGCGTTACAATGACAATGTAAATGATCCTCATATTCTCCGTTGGCTCGGTGAGGTAGTCGGGGCTGAGGGTGAGGATTTCACGCGCCACGACAAATGGCTCTGCATGATGTATCCGCGTCTCGTACTTTTGCGTCAGTTGCTCTCCGACAAGGGCGCAATCTTCATCTCGATAGACGATAATGAGGTGTCGCGTCTGCGTACGATTTGTGATGATATTTTCGGAACAAACTGCTTCAAGGGCGATGTAATCTGGCATAAGACCTATTCACCCCGAAATGATTCCAAAGGTATCCCGACAGAAACAGACCATATCCTCGTTTACAGCAAGTCAAAGGATTGGCTACCGAAACGTTTGGAACGTGACGAGAATATGGATGAAAGCTACAGGAATCCAGACAATGATTTCGCATTATGGACAAGTAGCGATGCCTTTGCACCAAGTGCTTCCTCTCATCAGGGAATGGTTTATGCCATTCAAAATCCGTTCACTGGGAAATTAATTTATCCAACAACAGGGCGTTGTTGGGCTATAGGTCAATCTGACTTATTTGAAATAATGTCCGGTTGGTGCGAATATGAACTTCGTGAAATAGATGACGCTGAAAAGCGTGCCGAGATATGTGGTGTCCCTGTTGAAACAGTCCGTCCGGGTGTAAAGGCGATAATGCTCAAAAACTCTCTCGATGAATCACGCGAAAAGGCTCAGAAAGTATTGGAAACCGGTCCGTGGCCGCGTTTCTATTTCACAAAGAACGGTCAGGGTGGTATACGTCGTAAAACATACCTTACAGCTGTTGAAGGCAAACTAATAACCACCTTTTGGGACTATACTGAGGTAGGTCACACCGATGCCGCCACAAAGGAGCTGAAAGCGATCTTTGGCGGCCGAAGTCCGTTTGAGACACCAAAGCCTTCTTCACTGATAGAGCGGATAGTGCAGGTTGCAACCGATGAAGACTCAATAGTATTGGATGCCTTTGCCGGAAGCGGTTCAACTGCTCATGCGGTGCTTTCTCAGAACCGTAAGGATAAGGGCAACCGCAAGTTTGTACTTGTCGAGCTGATGGACTATGCCGAGGATATAACCGCAGAGCGGGTGCGCCGTGTGATGGCAGGTTATCCTTATAAGGGAAAGGTAAAGGAGGAACTTTATCGTAAGCCGTTGACAGCAGCAACCCTCGCGAAAGTTCCGCAATTCTTAGCGGAGGCAAAGACTATCAGGGAGGCTAATGCTGACCGTTTCTCCAAGATTGCCAAACCAACGGTGAAGGACAACGCGATAGTAGTCATCGGTGAACTTGATGTAGACGGCACAATGCCGGGTCTTGGGGGAGGTTTTGACTTCTATGAGTTGGGTGAAAAGCTATTTACAGATGAAGATACTCTCAACGAGAACGTGGGCGAAGCCAAAATCAGAGAGTATATCTATTACTCTGAGACACACCAGCATCTTTCACGGCCTCAAAGCCCGGATTATCCCTATCTGCTCGACTATAAGGACGGAACAGGATATTTCTTCTACTATAAGCCTAAAGAACTCACAACTCTCAGCCCCGACACGCTGAACATAGTCCCCGTAAAGGCTGACCACTATGTGATTTACGCCGACATCTGCACCATCAGCCCTGAACAGTTGGCTAAGATGAACATTACTTTCAAAATGATTCCACGCGATATAAACCGATTCTAACATATGGAACTGAAAAATTATCAACATCAGACCCTTAGGGATCTGGACGACTATATCCACGTCCTTAACGAGAGCAATTCGCTCACAGAAGCTTTCCGTCGGTATTGGGAGGAATGTCGTGGTGTGTCTTTTCAAAGAATAGACAGCCACTATTTGCGTCCATACTCAAATACGGTAAGGAATGTGCCGCGTGTTACTTTGAAAGTACCCACCGCCGGCGGTAAAACATTCATCGCCTGCAATGCTATCGGAAGAATCTTCCAATCATTGCAAATTGGTGATTTCCCGAAAGTTGTGGCATGGTTTGTGCCGAGTGATACCATCCTGAAACAGACTCTCGAAAAATTGCAGAATCCTGCCCATCCTTACCGCCACGCTATTGACTCACTCTTTAACCATAAAGTTATGGTTGTGGATAAGGACGCTGCCCTTCAGGGCAATGGATTGAAGCCGGAACAGTTGCAATCGCAACTCGTAATTCTCGTATTGAGTGCCCAGTCGTTTGTAGAGACGGTAAAGGCTAAGAAAGATGTATCGTCAGAGCAGAACAAACCGAAAGCATACCGCGAGAACGAGAATTTCTATGAGCAATCTAAGCATTACCCCCATCCCGAAAAACTTATTGCCGGAACTGACCCTACGGCATTGATTCAGGTAATAGCTCAGCAGAACCCGGTGGTGATTGTGGATGAAAGCCATAACTTCCGCACCAATCTGCGTGACGAAATGTTGGCAAACCTCAATCCGCGCTTCATCCTTGAACTGACAGCTACACCACGCGACAAAAGTAATATCGTGTCGTTTGTAGATGCAATGCAGTTGAAGAAGGAGAATATGGTGAAATTGCCTGTTATCGTGGAAAACCGTAACTCTCCGCGAGATGTGCTCAGTGCAGCTATCAGAATGCGGAACAGTCTTGAAAAACTGGCTAAAGAGAATGAAACTAACGGAGGAAGGTATATCCGTCCGATTGTCCTGTTTCAGGCTCAGCCGAAAACGGATGAGGACAATGTTACATTCGATAAGATTAAACAGCAGCTGATTGATGTCGGTATTCCCGAAAATCAAATCAAGATAAAGACCGCGAATAAGGATGAGCTTAAAGGTATTGACCTTATGAGCCGCGACTGCGAAGTAAGGTATATCATTACTGTCAATGCTCTTAAAGA
>JAAVBX010000004.1 GCA_014802625.1 bacterium
GTTTCCCTTCATTGTCTTTCCTGTGGCATCTTTGTCATTGTTCTCGTTTCGCTCACGAGTTCGTTTCTCGTTTGCGGTTGCAAAGTTACAACGTTTTTTCGCGTTGTGCAAGTGTTCGCGAGAAATTTTTCAATATTTACGTGAACCGCCTCCGCAAATCATTGACAGTCAGAGAAATAAAAATATGTATAATAATGTTAATTTATGTAAACACTATATTTCACAATTATGTTGCACAACAGAATCAATTAACTCAACCACAAAAAACATACACTTTTCATACTTCAGAGGGGAGGAAAATCGCACTTTTCAACCATTCGAGAGGTCCGCCACTACACTTTTCAACCCTCAAAAGAGTATCAAAGCGACATCGAGAGAGTCAGGCCGACTGCCGAGTCGGTGGCAACGGGGGCCATCGAGAACTCATGTTCGCGGGCCCAGGGGGTGGTGAAAATATATGCAGAGGCTGCTCCTATAGCCGCGCCCGCCACACAATCCCACCAATGGTGCTTTTTCGCCAACACGCGACCTACAGCCGTGTAGGTCGCCACAGTGTAAGCCGGGATTCCCCATTTCCACCCGTACCGACGTTGCATGAAGGCAGCCGAAGCAAAGGCAATCGTACTATGGCCCGAGGGGAAGGAATGATAATTACTATGGTCAGGGCGTAATTCACTGACCGAATATTTCAATATCAGCATCGATCCCGCGGCGGCGATACCTGTGAATACCCCCTGCTTCAGACCTTGCCAGTCACGTTCGATCAGCACGGTAGTGAGAGCAGCCACCGGTAGCGCCACGACGGTAATGTCGGTCGACAGGCCGATACCCTTTTGAAAGGTAGTCCGCTCGATCGGAGAAAGCGCGGGAACTACGGGAGCATAAAGATTCTCGGCCGAGATAGAAAAAAAAGTAATAACCGAGAATAATAACAGAGTCAGTCTTTTCATATCGCAGTTGAATGACCGTCACGGGTCATAAGTAGCTGTTCAAGTTAAAATAAGGTCAAAAATGTGAATGAATTTGGGGATAAAAATAATAAGGCCGACAATAACGGCGGCAAAGACAAAAATCAAGACAGCCCCCGCCGCCACATCCTTTGCGCGCCCGATAAGAGGGTCGTGGGTCGGCGACACCTTATCACACAAAGCCTCCAACGCCGTATTCATAGCCTCGGCCATCAGGACACCACCTATACAGATGATTACCGCACACCACTCCCACGGAGCCAATCCGAGCCACCAACCGCAAGCGAGAACCACCACCGTCACAGCAGCGTGAATGCAGGCGTTGGGCTGACTAAAGAGGGCCGCTATTCCTTGAAAAGCGTACCCGAAGGAACGGATACGCTTTTCAAGTTTCCAGTCTGATCTATTCATAGCAATAATAATCAATAATCATAAAGGAGCTCCAGATCATCCACCCAGAGACAAGAGCCGGAACCACCCGTGAAATAGTCGCCGAGACGGGAGGCGGCGCACGTAATCTGAAGATAACGAGGCACACGCGACGTGTCGCGATAATCCAGACGAATCTCAAACTCCGTCCAGCCATCGGTATCAGAGTTTCTGATAAGTTCGCCATAAGCGATCACCTCCGGAGAATCGGGATTGAAAAGCTGGCGGTTCTTAGGATTCGTGCGGATTTCAAAAGGCGCAGACCAATCAGTCATCGCGATATAAATATGACACTCGTCAGGCTGTCCCTTGAGATCGGCATACTCAGCAGAAGCATAATCGATCGGCACACTATGATACTTCATATATCCGCGCAGACGGGTCGGGCGTTGGGTCCATTCCCTACCGAAATCAAGGATACCGTTCGTGCCGTCGATTTTCTTGAACGTACCGGTATAAATAGATCCTGCGGCCAATTTGCCGATACCGAAAAGACCGACGAAACGAGTCTCCAGCTTCGCGCTCTGTCCCGACATACCCGGGGGCACATCCTCGGAAGGCTGCACATTGCTTTCGCCAAGTGTGGCGGCACCGGTATTACCCGTATCCCAGAAGGGGGTCTCACCCTCCGCCCAGGGACACCAGATCTTGCCATTCAGCCACCACTGATCAAAGCTACCGTCGGGGAGGACGGGGGTGGAGCCGGTAGCGACACTCACCTCATTGCCGAGATTATCGCCCGAGACAGACTGCACCACATACTCCGTCAAGGGTTCGAGATGCGGGATACAGGCCGAGAACGCCCCCTGCCCTTCCGGCTGAGACACATCCTCCGCCGGGACATCAATCCACTCCGAAGAATCTGAACGACGATAGCGGAATCCATTCCTGACATCGGCCGGGCCTGCGCCATAAGCCCAAATGACCTGCGACCAGGCATCGACACGCACAGTCTGGACCACGAGTTCAGTCTTCTCGACATATATCTCCCATCTATCAGTGCGCCCGTGACAGGTGACATCCACCTCCACAGGTTGCGAACCATCAAACTCACCCGGCTTGAGATCGGGAGACAACGTCGTTATACCCTCCGGGCCGAGCTTAATCGAAGTCAGCTCAAGATCAGAGAGATCAGCCGTCTCCGGCACACGCACCACCACTCGATGAGCCACGGCATCAATAACGGTCTCCCCTATCTGCCCCGCGATCGTGAGATAACGCTCAATCTCCTGCTCGGCAGTAATAATCCAAGGATAATCCTGATATAGAGAAAGAGTCACCGTCAACGGTTGCGACATGTCATAGGATCCCTCCAGCAGATCGGGATCCGCCTTCGCCTCCGGGGAGATGACGAACTCCGAAAAACGCACGGCCATAATATCAGTAGTTTCCTCAAGATAGAGGACAGCCTTATAATTGACAGAATCGATGGCCGCCGGAGCCTTCTCCCCTTCTGCCGCCAGCTGCAATATATACTGCGGCAATTTAGGATAAGGGAGATCATTCTTGATGCAACCCGCAGTCATGACCGCCAGTATGCCGGCCACGACGAGAGACAAGGCTGAAAAACATTTAAACTTCATATTCATCATATATGGATACCGAGNCCGAAAGCCAGATTGAAGAGATTGATACGGAAATTAGCACCCGAAGTGAAACGGTCGCCCATGGGTTCGCCATCGACCTGCTGCCGCTCATTCCGGAGATAGAAACCGAAGACNCCGAACGACACATTGAACGAGACATTCTCCATGATAAAGACAGAGACACCGGGAGAGAACGTCAGACGCGCCTCCATATTGGTGGTGTGAGTGCGTCGCATCTCCCCGTTGAAAGGGCGGTCGAAATCCGAATTACCACTCGAGAATGAAAGCTCAGCCTCATTATAGACACCGAAACGACCTCTACGGGCAAGTCCCATATACTGCTGAAGCATGACAGCCGCCCCATANGACTCCGCACGATAACCNATATCATGGAGATTGAAATTCATATCCTCATCGATATCCACCTGGAAGGAATCGATGGAGCCCCGGGTGCGGGTATATCCCATCCTGACTCCGACAGCGAGGTTATTGCGGATGAAATAGCTGATATAGGGTTTGATATTAAAAGTATTCACACCGACATCTATATCACCTATGAGATCCATCATACGCATATCGGAGGTAGAGAACTCACCGTAAGATACCGTCAGACCCACCTTCCATGTNCCCTTCGGGATAAACAGGAAATTGAAGAGGCCGCGATCATAGCGACCTAAATTCCGTGAACGCAACACCATCGGAATAGTATCNCCGCGCCAGAGCACCTTCTCATTCACATNAAGACGCAACGGGTCGTCGACCACCCTTGAATGCCCCTTCAACAAAGTCTGGACATCGGCTGTCAACGAATCAGGAATCCAAATCATCTTTCCACCGGAGGGTATGGAATCCATGCCNGTCTCACGCGCCGACACCATAAACGGCAGCAACGCCACGGCGGCCAAAAGCAGCCGGAAAATCATTTGAGTATTCTTCATAGATAAAAAGCCGCTCCGAAGGAGATAGAGAATAGATTAATACGGAAATTAGCCATCTTCGAGTTACGGTGAGCCACNTAAATCTGATCCGTGATAGTCTTTGTGTCGGTATAAGAGAAACCGAGCACACCGATGTTGACCTCCATGGCNGAATAATTNTTNAGNAANACGCAGAGNCCCGGNGTNAGACCGATNCTGAGATTNAAATCNCNNTCATAATTACCNGTNAGNTCNGANCCNGTGCCCTGCATNAGNTTNGCCTGNCCACCNCCGAGNGTGAACTGCAGNTCATTGAAGAANCCGAANCGTTTNGANCNNCCGATNGAGAAATAATTNCGGAANAGNCCCGANAANGAATAATTATGNCTNANNCGATANAGATGGTCGATATTATAGTCNGTCTCNGAATCAAGCACGATATCNGCNGANTCNAGTTTGGTCAGCGAGCGGGAATAGGCGAAACGACCTCCGGCCGCCATATCGTCCTTAAAAGAGAAAAGCAGCATCGGGGATATCCTAAAAGAATAAGTATCGCCGGAGATACCCTCGAAAACGAAGAACTGATATTTATTCTGCGCCGACTGCTGGTAACTGATCGAAAGACCGGTTATCCACTGACCCTTCGGCACGAATACGACNGACTCTATTTCACGCTCGAACTCCTCCTGCGCCATNGCCGAGGCCGGGAGCAGGAACGAGCAAATCAGAGCGAGAGCNATGCTCAAAAGTCGCAGATTAGACCTGAAATTCATATTATATAATTATAAGGCTTACACAGTAGTTGGAAAGATCTTGAACGATAAAACTCGTTCATTAATTCTTAGCAACTACTTAGTTCAGAAACATCACTGCAAAATTAGCTAAAAAAAGCATACAGAATTATTAAACACTGACAAAAAAGCGGAAGANANCCGGAAATTCTCCTCCGCTATTATCGCTTTAGTTATATACAGCTAAAAATCGAGAGAGATCGATTACTCATATACAAGCTCGAAATCGTCGAGATACATGACACTCGACTTTGAACCACTGAAATAATCACCAAACTTAGAGGCTGATGCCACAATTACAAGATGTGTNGGCTTGACATTCTTAGCTATGGCAGTATACTCAAACGGAATCTCCACCTCCTGCAGTGCTCCATCAGGACCAAACGCCTGATCCCAAGAGACCTGTCCGTAAGCTATCACCTTGTCATAATCCTCATCTACAGAGGACATGGGGAAAAGCTTACGGTTTTTGGGATTCGTGCGAATCTCGATCGGGCCCGTAGTCAATGCTACATATATCTGACCATGGTCAGTGCCACCGTCCACAAGATCGACATATTGCTTATTCTCCGACTTTACCGATACACCATCACCGGGACGATAATTGGCGTATACGCGGACTTTGGCGGGATGCGACCCATTATACTCACGACCTAATGAGAGGACACCGTTCGTACCGTCGGTTTTAACATACGATCCAACGAATATGTTTCCGGCCGCGATTATACCCATAGCAGCGTTGGATGCCAATCTCGCGCTATAGCTTCCGGACTGTTTCATATCCTCACTCTTATTGAGAATAGTAATACTTGCAGTCGCCGACCCTTCGTTGCCGGAACCCCAGAAACTTGTATTCTTATCACCCGTAGAGCCGGGGAGCGTCACACTCTTTGTGCCTAACAGCGTGCTTGCGGAATATGTGCTCCATTCCTCCATGGAAGCATTCGGGATCTCGAATATACCCTCCGTCGTGAAGCTCATTACGTCAGTGGCCTCGAAGTCATCGGCGTAAGCCTTATATTCATAGGTAGTGGCGGGCTTGAGATTTGTCAAGACCACCGAACCTGCCGTAGCAGCCCGAGAGAGGGTCACAGGAACCTTGGTCCAATCAGACGAACCTCTCTCCCGATACATTATGCCGAGACCGGTGGCTGTCTCATCCTTGACAGACACATTCAAAGAGGCCTGTCTTGCACCTATAGCCATATAATTGCCGGAAGTCGCGACATCCTCAACAATCAACGGATCATCATAGACAATCGCCTCCTCACCGACGGCGATACGCAGTGTCTTGGCGGTAGTCTTGCCGGGCATCAGATCATTTCCGGTGCCGTCGGTAGCGGTCAGGATTATCCGATACTCAGTAGCGCGCGCCGGGAGACTATTGAGATACTGCTCCGAGAAGGTGATATATGAAAGCTGACGCTTATGGCCATCCTTATTGTCGGAGAGATCCTCCACCGTCTTATCCCAGGTAATACCTGCGGCATGCAACTGCGCGATTGTGGCATCGTCACATTTCTTGAGGTCGACAGCCTGCGCCGGGAGATTCAAATTGCCGGCATCAATACACTCGATGGTAAACGAAGTAATCTCATCGAAAGCCACCACCTTCACCACCTTGTCGCCGGAGAACTCACCGGGATTCCCGACAATCTGCTTATCGATGTCGAAATCCACGCCATCGATTGCGGGGGCGGCGAAAATCTCCACCGTGTCGGCCACAAGATTCTCACGCTCATCGATAGTGATGCTGACGAAGCCGCCACCCTGCGGCTCCACCTCATCAGAATTATAACTGAGCTTGACGACATATTCATGCGTCGGCTTCACATTCTCCACCGTCTTCTCCTTGACGAAGGGTTCGCCGAGAATATTCTCGCCTTCGACCTTCACCTTAAGGGTTGACTCACGCACGCCATCCTTGAACGGCATCATGAAATAGCCCTTTGCAGTCTTGTAGTTTTCCGGAGTGAACTCCAGAGAGCCATTGGAGGTAGAGACCGTCACATGGAGATTCTTGATCTGAGTGTCATCGACCGTATTGGCCCCGATAGAGGCAACCACATTAGCTATCTTGCAGGTAAGAGTAGCCTGAAGATTGGAGCCTGCCACCACATTAATCGACTCATTTCTGCCATAGTAGAACTTACTGTCAAACGAGGCGGGCACAGAGTCACCGGTCCAGGCTTCCGCGATGTAGTTACCCTCACGCAAAGCGATTTGATCGGGGAGATTGTTCAGACCCCTTTCCTTGAAGACGAGGCCCTTTTCACCCGAGATATAGACCACGCAGTTAGCCGACAGATCCTCCTGACTCATTGCGGCACGCGTGACATCGGAATTGATGACAAGTTTCATCTGCAGCACACCCTCACCCGAACCGAACGGTTCCTCCACGGCGCATGACTGCATAGCTGCCGACAAAAGGAGGAGACCGGCAGCGGTATATCCATATTTAAATATATTCTTCATGACAAGGAGGGATTAATTGGTGTGAAGCGTTAGAGTCTTGACGGTTGTACCGTTGGCGTCGGTCACGGTCAGAATGAAGTTATGTGTACCCTCTCCAAGTGCATTAAGCATCGGCAAAAATCCGGTAATATTGAAACTTACGTTCTTCATTCCGCCCACGTTCACCGGGAATCCAAGTCCGGACAAAGCACCCTCCAAACTACCCGGATTGACGAGATCCAGTTTAGCTGCAAGACCCACTCCGGCAAGCTCTTCAGGTGAAAGTTTTTCAGAATCTATCTGCACCTCGAATTCCTGGATACCACTGTCGGCAGTGGAGGTAATGTCAAGGACACAGTATGTATTATCCTCAACCTCATTTACCTTATCAAGATCCACGGGCACCATAGTCTTATCCGTAGGTGTTCCGGCCTTAATTACCGGAGGAGTATCTACGGGGGGATTCGGGTCCTCCGGACCGGTGCCGGGACCTTCACCTCCACCCTGAGTGGGACGCCAGTCATCCTCAAGTATTTCCTCCGGCTCGCCGTCGACAGTATGGTTCATATCCACTTTCTCAACCGAGGCGTCGACGGTGATATTGCCGTCGATATTGCCCGGCTTGTCATCATCGATACCGCGCATACGGAACGTGATACGGTAATGATTTCCGGGGGCGACATTGTCGTGAGTCTTTGTCTGCACGACGGGAGAGCCATCGACAGTGCCGGTGAAAGTGGCGGCCAACGTCTGCGACTGATTTACATATCGGAAATAGGCGGAACGAGATTCAGAGGGGGTAAAGGTCATGACACCCTCATCGCCCACTTTCACCTCCACCTTACCCTCATCATTCATCGCGCTGAGCAAAGAGGGATGGAATACGATTGTGACACGGATATTGGCGAGCTTGGCCACGATCGGTTCCACATCATCGGTAATCTTATTAGCCTCGATACCGAAAGTCGACTCACCATAATAATAGGGTTCATCCCATGCGGCAGGTTTATTGTCGCCATGATAGGCATATACCTTGTAATCATCGGCGGGGAGAGTCAGGACCTCGGGCATATCGGAATACTTATACTCCACCGAGCCGGGAGTTCCGGCATAAGTGTTGACGCTCTTACGGGCGATGACCACCTTGAAATCATCAGTAGACGGGACGGCTGCACGGGTATCGGCCTCGATACCCTCCGGATTACTGAGGGTAGGCGCGAGACATCGAGTCATCAGCGTGCCGGTGGGTCCGTCGTAGACAGGGTCTACGAACGGATCCTCCTTTGCACAGCCGGTCAGCAGGGCAGCCGCTGCCAATGAATAGAATAATCCTTTATTTAGTTTCATGATTCGTTTCACGATTAGTAATTAAGTTCGATGTTAGAGATTTTCAAGACAGATCCAATAGCCACAGCCTTATACGAATTATCCGGCAACTGATTATTTTTTAATCCATTACTTGGATGCTCATTTAATGCGTCTCCAGACGGAACCGAGATAGCAGGTACACTTGCGGTCGAAGAAATAAACTTCAACTGAATAGAAGCTGCTTTTACTCCAAAACCAGTATACTCGGGGAGAGTTATAGTGAGTGTCTTAGTTGACGTTGATTCAGGCAAATCTCTTGAAGCTATAACCATAGTTCTACCAGACTCATCGAGGATTTTTACCTCAACTCTTCCTTTTTCAGAATTGAGTGGAGAGTAAGAATAGTCAAAAGACAAGGAACTCGGACGACTATCAAAACGTATTCCATCCTTACGGCTTTCAGTTCCATTAAAAGAATAAGTTCCCAAGAAGAGTTCTCCTGCGCATTTGTTCCCATCTGAGAAAGTAGGCGCGTTAGGATTATAATAACGAGCTGTAGTCTTATCAAGAGATGGAGTTGTTCCATTATGGTTATATCCCACACTTTTTATAACCGCGACTCCATTCTCAATGTATGTAGAGGGTACACAGAACCAAGTATTTTTATTAGTTGAACCTGTCCAACATGTCTTTTCATTTAATGTACACCATCCATTGGGAGTTTCTCTTACAATATTGGAGTAATAATGATACTTAGGACTACCAAATACAGTACCTGTATACTCGCCACCAGACATCACATTTTCCATATTAATAGTTGTTGATGTCTGCGAGAAATCGCTGTTAGGAATCTGGGCGGCTGCCTCAGTATGAATCTTAAGGGTCTGCTCCTCGGGGAGACCGTTGGGGCGTGTGGTCAGCGAGTATCCGATTGTATAATCGGTGTCAGGCTCAAGACCATCCATAGTTAACATTCCCTTTTCTGGATCCGTGGTAACGAGCGACTTGTCGACAGCCGTGCCATTCTTATAGAGAGTCAACCCATTCGTAATCGTCGGGATGTCGGCGGCATTCGCAGTCTCAACCTTGAAGCGTGCGTAAGTAGCGAAGGGATCGGCAACAAGACTATACTGCGGCTCAATGATATCAAGCGTGAATTCCGCGCGCTTCTCACCGTTGAAATAAAGCTCCATCGGCAGCGGGGATGTCTCCACGTCACACACCTTGATACTGAAGATATACGACTTATCGGGGAAACCGCGCGTAGCGGTAGACTCCTTCACCTCAACGAGATCGCAATCCTTATAGATACCCGTGCGGCAAAGATTCTTGAAGCTGATGCTCTCTGCGGGATTCAAACCGTTATAGGTCACGAGCACAGTAGCATCCACCGTGGGATTGACAGTTACGACACTGCCCGGGTACTCATAGACGGCAGACCCACCCGTCACCACAAGATTAATCGGCAACGTCGACAGATTGAGCACTACGGGAGTCTCATTATTCCGACCAACCGCATCGGTGACGGTCAAAGTCAGCTCGAAAGTGCCCTCAGGCAGATGACGGGAAAGATCCGTGACATCCACTACACCCATCTGGTCGGGATTCTTAAAGAGACCGCGCACCTTAATGCCATTCTGTTCAAGCTGGTACTGGGTAGCCTCGTCGGCCTGAATGAGGTCGAGTTCCGGATCGAAGGAGGGATTGAACTGAGTCGTGCCGCTCACCTGCGCGATTTTCAGCACAGCCTTCTGAATACCGGACTTACAGATAGTCTCGAATTTGAGCGGGGTTGCCGACGGGTTGCCGGAGAGAGCCTCGACGGTCTGACCGCTCGTAAAGCCCTCGGCATGGACGACAGGGGCATCGGCGTTGTAAAGCTCATCGCTCAGAGAGAATCTCACATCCTCCTGCGTCAGGTTATCGTCGAACTCGACTTTCAGCACAGCGTTGCCCGTCGGGTCGGCATTCACGTCGAAAGTGACGTGGTAATGATGACGCGCCTGCGCCGGGAACTGCGCGGGAGTGAGAGTGACCGACTTACCGCTCGGATTAGTGAGCGAGACCTGCAGGGTCACATCACCGGGGGTGAGGAAACCGGCACGGGTCTCATTCTTTCCATACACTACATTGGCATGGCCGTCGGTATGGGCGGTGACGCTATAATCGCGGAAATAATTTCTGAAAGAATCGGTATAATCCACGCTCATCATGACATTGGCCAGTTGAGCCGTGACCTCGGCGCTGCTCTCACGCCCTTCAAGGACATTGACGGTGGTCTCGCCGATGAAACAGGGTTTATCGAAACCACATTCATTGACGTTGCCATAGAAAGCGGTCAGCGTGTAGCTGCCCACATCGAATCCATCCTCCGCGTTGAAATCAGCGAGAGATTGCCATGTGCGCGCCTCGTCGGTGTCAAGATTCGTGAGTCTGATACCGAAATCGGCCACATCGGGAGCGTTCAGCTCAGGGGCGCCGGAGCGCACCATAGGGAGCGCGTCCTGCACATCAGCCGATGCCGAAAGCTTGAGATCGATACCCCCCTTTCCACGACCGTTGGCCCATGGGTTATCCTCGGAACATGAGCCGAGAGCCAGGGCGGCCAGCGAAAGCAGGAGTGCTTCTCTAAAGATTTTCATATTTATGATGTTTGGTTTAATCAGTTGATATATGGATGATGAGAGGGTCTCATCCTCCCGGAATCGGGAAAAGCCATCCGGAGAAAGCCTATCTATCCGAGTGCAAAGTTACGAATGATTTCGCAAGTAGCAAAAAAAATGGTGAAATTGCCCACAATTGCGACAAATCCACCAATTCAATATATGTAAAATGAGAGAAAAAGGAGAGAAAGGAGTCAATTAGGCAAACAACAGTTTACGAATCCGTGCAAATCGGGAATCGACCCTCAACGCCCCCTGCGCCGACGGAAGAAATCCTTCATGAGAGCGAGAGCCTCCTCGGCCAGCACACCGGAAGAGAGCCTGGTCTTGGGATGCAAAGCCGCATCAGGGTCGGCGAAGAGAGCGCGATAGCCCCTCTTAGGATCGGAAGCGCCATAGACCACGCGCCCGATCTGGGCCCACCGCAGGGCGGCCGCACACATCGGACAAGGCTCAAGCGAGACATAGAGGGTGCAATCCGGCAGATACTTGCCATTCAGATGCTCGGAGGCCGCCGTGATGGCCTGCATCTCGGCATGGGCCGTAACATCGCGGAGACGCTCGGTAAGGTTATGGGCGCGCGCTACGACGCGGTCGTTGCAGACTATGACGGCCCCGACAGGCACCTCCCCCTCCGAAGCGGCGAGAGCGGCCTCATCGAGGGCCATGCGCATGAAACGCTCGTCGCGTTGGGCATCAGTCTCGTAAAGCATCGGCCACCTCCTTCATAAGCCAAGCTGGAGTCGAGGTCGCGCCGCATATGCCGACACTCCGCGCCCCAGCCGTCCATTCATCGCGCAACTCAGCCGGCCCCGCAACCATATAGGAGCGAGGATTTACACTTCTGCATTCCGAGAAGAGTACCTTGCCGTTGCTGCTTTTCGTGCCGCTGACGAAGATGACCACATCATGGGCGGCGGCGAACTCCCGCATCTTGTCCATACGATTGGCCACCTGACGGCATATAGTGTCAAACCATTGGAAACCGCCTCCAAGCGTCAATTTCCGGCGTTCGATCTCTGCGACAATCTCGCGGAAACCGTCGAGCGACTTAGTCGTCTGCGAATAGAGACGGATATCCCGGCTGAGGTCGACGGCATCGAGATCGGCCATATCGCGGATGACTATGGCGCGTCCGTCGGTCTGCCCCACGAGGCCGTTGACCTCCGCATGGCCCGGTTTTCCATAGATAAGAATAAGGGGACCGGAAGAACCTGCATCACTCTTGATGCGCCTCTGCAACTGGAGCACGACGGGGCACGTCGCGTCGATAATCTCGATATTATTGCGACGCGCAATCTCATAGGTGGCCGGCGGCTCACCATGGGCACGGAGAAGCACCTTCACATCATGCAGACGCTCAAGGTCGTCATGAGTGATGGTGACAAGCCCTTTGCGACGCAGACGCTCCACCTCGGCGGCATTATGCACGATGTCGCCGAGGCAATACAGGCGTCCGCTGCGCTCCAGTTCCTCCTCAGCCTTGCGGATGGCCGTGACCACGCCGAAGCAGAAACCGGAATTGGAATCTATTTCAATATCCTTCGGATTCATGAATCAATCACCGGCTATCGTATGAAACTTGTCGAGGAGCCACTGCATCTGCTCCTCACGGGTGAGACGGTCGTTATCGAGCACGAGGGCATCGGGGGCCTGTCTCAAGGGGGATTCCTCACGGGTGGAGTCGATACGGTCGCGCTCCATGACGTTGGCGAGCACATCGGCATATTCCACCCTCTCCCCTTTCGCACGCAATTCATCCACACGCCTTTGCGCGCGCACCTCGGGAGAGGCGTTGACGAACACCTTCATCTCAGCGTCGGGGAAGACGGTCGTGCCGATGTCGCGGCCATCCATGACGATACCCTTCTCCACGCCATAGCCCTGCTGCAGACGCGTGAGAAAGCGGCGCACCTCAGGCACAGCCGCCACGGGACTCACCATCTCCGATACCTCCATAAGGCGAATCTCCCTCTCGACATCCTCCCCATTGAGGAGAGTATGCTGATTTCCATCGGAGGCGAGAGCGAAGGCCACGTCGATGTGCGGAAGGGCCCGCACGAGGGCAGCGACGTCGAGACTACGGTCAGGGCCGACCATACCGTTGCGCAGTGCATACAAGGTAACGGCGCGATACATCGCGCCGCTATCCACATATAGATAGCCCGTCTCACGGGCGAGCTGACGGGCCATCGTGCTTTTCCCCGAAGAGGAAAAGCCATCGATGGCCACTATAATTTTCTTCATTTCTTATCAGTCTTCTTGGTTGTAGCTTTCTTAGCCTTGGCCGATGCCTTACCGGTCTCCACGACGCGCTCCGCGGTGGTCTTGGTGGAGGTCTTGCGACGCACCGGCTTCGGGCGTACCATACGCAGCACCTGAGCCGTGCGGGCCGGCAGATACATCTTCAGCCATCCCTTTCCGGCAGGAGTATACAGGGGATCAGGCTGAGTGAAATGGTGGACGCTGTCATCGACGAGGCCATGGCCACCGAACGCCGGGGAATCAGAATCGAGCACCACCTCGTATTCACCTGCCGGAGCAAGGAATCCGTAGCCCGGGAACGACTTGTTGGGACTCCAGTTGAACACGAAAATAAGATCGCCGCGCATGAAAGCGAGCACCTGGTCGTCATCCTTCTCCCAGAGCTTCACGACAGGCTCCTTCTGGAAACCGAACTGCTTGCTCACGATTTCCACCATCTCATTGTCGAAGGCATTCAGGAACTTATACTTCAGATCCTCCCTGTCGACAAGATCCCACTGCCGGCGGGCATACTTATAGCTCCAGCCGTTGCCATCGCGGGGGAAATCGATCCATTCCGGATGTCCGAACTCATTACCCATAAAGTTAAGATAACCGCCGTTGATGGTGGAGAGCGTCACGAGACGAATCATCTTATGCAGAGCCATGCCGCGCTCGACGGTATAATTATCATCGTCGACCATCATGTGCCAATACATCTCCTTGTCGATAAGGCGGAAGATGATTGTCTTGTCGCCGACGAGCGCCTGGTCATGGCTCTCGCAGTAGCTGACGGTCTTCTCATCGGCGCGGCGATTGGTAAGCTCCCAGAAAATTGAGGTCGGATGCCAATCCTCGTCGCGTTTCTCCTTGATCATCTTGATCCAATAATCGGGCACACCCATGGCCATACGATAATCGAATCCGATGCCGCCGTCGGCGAACTTCACAGCCAGACCCGGCATGCCGCTCATCTCCTCGGCGATCGTGATAGCCTCGGGGTTGACATCATGGATAAGGAGATTAGCCAGAGTCAGATAAGTGATGGCATCCGTGTTCTGATTGCCGTCATAATAATCGGGATAGCCGCCGAAAGCCTTTCCGAGACCATGGTCGTAATATAGCATCGAAGTCACGCCGTCGAAACGGAAGCCGTCAAACTTGAATTCCTCAAGCCAATACTTGCAGTTGGACAACAGGAAATGAATCACCGAATCCTTACCATAGTCAAAGAGGAGGGAATCCCAGGCGGGATGCTCGCCGTTGAAATAGAGATTGGCCGAGCCGTCGAGGCGGCCGAGGCCCTCCACCTCATTCTTGACAGCATGGGAATGCACGATGTCCATGATGACGGCGATGCCGAGTTCATGGGCGTCGTCGATAAGACGCTTAAGGTCGTCGGGGGTGCCGAAACGTGAGGAGGCGGCATAGAAGCTGCTGACGTGATAGCCGAACGATCCGTAATACGGGTGTTCCTGAATAGCCATTATCTGAATGGCGTTATAGCCATCCTTGGCGATACGGGGGAGAGTCTTTGTGCGGAACTCCTCGTAGCTGCCGACCTTCTCCTCCTGCTGGGCCATGCCGATATGGCACTCATAAATCAGCAAGGGATCGACATCGGGACGGAAGCTCTTGATTTTAAACTTATAGGGATGTTTCGGATCATAGACCTGGGCAGAGAAAATCTTGGTCTGTTCATCCTGCACGACGCGGGTGGCATAGGCGGGGATACGCTCACCGCTGCCGCCGTCCCACTCGACGAACATCTTGAAAAGATCGCCATCCTTCAGAGCGTCGAGGGGGAGACGGATTTCCCACACACCGCCGTCGAGGCGCTCAAGCCGATAGCGTTCATCAGTGCGCCAATCGGTAAAGGTACCGATCAGCCATATAGCCGTGGCGTTAGGGGCGAACTCGCGGAACACCCACTCCTTCTTCTCCTTGTGGAGACCGAAATACTTATATGCGTTGGCGAACTCAGAGAGGCTGCCCCCGGTGTTGACCGTGAGTTCACGGAGTTTACGGAGGACATCCTCATGCCGACCCTCGATGGCGGGAGCGAAGGGTTCGAGCCAGGGGTCATTGCGAAGAATATTCAGTTTTTTAGCCATGAAAAAAGAGAGGTCTTTTTGGGTTACTCTGCAAAGATAACAATATCCCGGGGATTAAAGGCGTTGTATAGGCAAAAAAAATAGTTAAAAATATGTTTTCAGGAATAGTAGAAGACGCCGCGCGCGTCGTAGAATTGCGTCCCGAGCGCGACAACCTTCACATCACGCTTGAGTGCGGCTTCGCCGACGAGCTCCATATCGACCAGAGTGTGGCCCACAACGGAGTGTGTCTTACAGTGGTGGAACTGCGTCCCGACAGACGCTACACCGTCACGGCCATCCGCGAGACCCTTGACCGCTCGAACCTCGGGGACCTCAAGGTCGGCGACCTGGTGAATCTGGAGCGCAGCATGAAAATCGACGGCCGCCTGGATGGCCACATCGTGCAGGGGCACGTAGACTGCACCGCCATCTGCACCGCCACAGAGGATGCGGAGGGCAGCACCTACTTCACCTTCAAATATGACTTCCGTCCGGAGCTGGCGCGTCAGGGCTATGTGACGGTGGAAAAGGGTTCGATCACAGTCAACGGCGTGAGCCTGACAGTCTGCGACTCGGACAGAGACAGCTTCCGCGTGGCGATCATACCCTACACGATGGAACACACGAATTTCCGCGACATCAAACCCGGCACCAAGGTGAATCTCGAGTTTGACATCGTCGGAAAATATATAGCGCGTACCAGCGGCTTGCTGAGTGAGAAATAATTAATTTCCGGCTCCCTTCTTAAGAAGCTCGAAAAGGGCTCCTGCGGCCTGCGAGGCCGATGAGGAGGAAGAGGAATTGCCCGTGGAATCAGCGGGTGTCGAAGAGGCGGGATTGGTGGACTGCACCGATCCCGTCTTATTCATTCCGAATCCGACGCAAAGCCCGTCGTAGCTATCGAGCAGCGACGCGGCAGTCTGCGCAAGCGAGATACCGGTGAGATTGGCGATGGCGGAGGTGATGGTTTTCAGCTTCGTGGCGTCGAACATAATGTCGACATGATTGCCTGATTTCTGGACGTAGGCCGTCAGTTTGCCGAGCGACATCTTGCCGAAAGCCTTGAAATCAAACTCGAATGTGCCGTCGCCGTTGGCTGTCAGAGTGCCCTGAAGAGTGATTTTCTTTGCCTTGAGTGTAAACGCACCGTCATCGGTGATGACCACAGTGGCGTTATTGAGACCGAGCTGCTCGAAATAGGGATTAATCTTAGCCTCGATAGCCCCGGCGGCCGCGAGGCCACCCGCCTTCTGGAGGAGATTATCGCTCTTGAAGCTGACGGCCGAGCCGTCGGTGGCCCATTCACCGCAGATATCCTGCACGGTAAGATTAGATTTAGTGAATACACCCTGGAGGACATTCGTGACCGTCTCCCCCACATCGCCGCCCCCGAGGGCATCTTTAAGACTCCATGCCGAAGCATCGGCGCATCCCGCTCCCAACATCACTGCGAGAAGCGCGGGAAACAATATATTTTTCTTATTCATGTTCATAAATTTTTACTGATACTTTTTCTTTCCGCCGTCCATACTAATGTTTACTAATGTTTAGACCATAGTAGGGCAATAGGTTTAAGATTAGAACAAGCGCGGGAGGGAAATTGCGACAGGGAAACGGAAAAAACTCAAATAATAATTGCAGTTTTTAAAATTTATTTATATATTTGCAAGAACTTCTATCTTTTCAAACACCAGAGGTCTGCCTCCAATCACAGAGATTACAGAGGCATCCTCCTCTCCACAAACCGAACTCCATGAGTTTCAACAACAAAATCAAAGGGTGCATCTACGGTTACGCCATCGGCGACGCCCTGGGACGAGGCACCGAATTCATGACAAAGGCGGAAACGCGCCGCCGCTATCCGGATGGTCTGCACGAATACTCACAGATAATCCGGGACGCACACCGCAGCTCGCGCAAACGAGGCGAATACACGGGCGACACCCAAGTAGTGATGCACCTTGCCGAGAGTATCATAGAGCGGCAGGGAGTGGATTATATGGATTTCGCCAGACGCTACAAAGACTGGTTTGACCATCAGGACAGCGATGACACAGACGCTCACATGCGCCATGTGCTCCAGCACACCTCCTTCCTTACCGATCCACACGCCACCTGCCGCGAGGTATACGAACGCCAGAAACTCTACGAAGCCCCCAACGAAGCCATGGGACGCGCGATGATCGTGGGGTTATGGCCGAAAGATGTGGAACGCCACGCGACAGACAATTGCCGCCTTACACATTGGAACACGCGCTGCGTGGCCTCAGCCGTGATTGTCGCGACGGTAGCCAACGAACTTCTATGGCACCGCCGAATGGCGGAATACGACCTTCTCCGAGGCATCGCCACAAGAATCGATAAGGAAGTGCTTCCCTATGTGGAGATCGCCCACCACGGCACCCTCTCCGACCTTGAAATTGATGACGAGGACAGCTACTGGTATGTCAGGAAGAACGTGGCGGCCGCCCTATGGAGTCTCTGGCATCACACCGACCCTGCGGAGGCTCTACACGAAGTGCTCAGCCACGGCGGCGACGCCAACGCCAACGGAGCCCTGACGATGGGGCTGATGGGTCTGCGCTACGGCTTCAGCAAACTCCCGGCGTCGCTTGTGGAGAATCTCCTCGGAGAGGAGAGAGTGGCGGATGTGGCTGAACGCCTCGCCGACACGCTATGCCACGCCGATCTCGGCGAGGACACCGACGACTGACCGAATAAACTAAAAGAAAACAGATATCCGAATGGGCAATAGAAAAGCCTGGATCGAGGCAATGCGGCCACGCACACTACCGGTGAGCGTGGCCGGAGTTTTGGCCGGAACGGCCTGCGCGATGTTCGACACCCGCTGCGACTGGCGTCCGGCGGTGTGCTGTCTGCTGTTCGCGCTGCTGGCGCAGATAGCATCCAACTTCGCCAATGAATATTTCGATTTCCGCAACGGACTCGACCGAAAAGGGAGGGAGGGTTTCCGGCGCGGTGTGACCGAGGGGGACATATCGCCCGAGGCAATGCGCAACGCCACGTTTCTCACCCTTTTGGCGGCGGCCATCCCCGGAGGTCTGCTGATACTGTGGGGTGGATGGTGGCTCGTGGGGGTCGGACTCCTCATCGGCATATTCGCCCTGGCCTACAGCGCGGGGCCCTATCCGCTTTCACATCACGGACTCGGCGACCTCGCCGTCATACTCTTCTTCGGTCTGGTCCCCGTCGGCTTCACGGCGTGGCTGATGACGTCAGACACGGCCATCCTCCCCATGGCCCTGATGGCCGGAGGGGGTGTCGGGCTATTGGCGGCCAACGTGCTTATCGTCAACAACTATCGGGATATGGAGGATGACCGGGCGGTCGGGAAGCGCACGACGGTCGTCATATTCGGTCGGCGGACAATGGCCTACGTCTATCTGATGAACTGCATAGCGGGGCTGATGCTTCTCTGCGCGCCGGTGTTCTACGGCAATACATGGTGTGTGCTGCCGCTGCTTACGCTGCCATTGGCCATGAGAGTGTGGCGCGGCATATTACGCCACGAGGGTCAGCAACTCAACGGCGATCTCAAACGCACCGCCCAGACCCTCCTGTTGGCCACGCTCTTCCTGCTCGCGGAGGCAATAATAAAAATGTAAGGAATAAAAATGTAAGGGTTATTGGCGGTGGATAATGACGAGAGTCGCGCCGAAGCCATAGCGTTGGAACGATGCATCCTGCACCTCGCATCGGGGAAACTCACGCGCCAGCAGTTTGCGGACGGCTGCCCGGAGCACCCCGTCACCCTTTCCATGGATGAACACTATGCGCTGGCCGTGCCGTCGCAAATGGTTTCTCATCGTGCGGCGCACGGTGTCGAGCTGAAGCTCCATCATGGCAGTATTGTCGAGCCCTGTAATGGAGTCGACGAGTTCATGAATGTGCAGATCCACTTCGACCGTGGGGAGCACCTTATTGGGATTATCGGATCCGGAGGGATTTAATTTCCTGCGTTTACCTGAATCGGAATTATATTTGGCCATAAGTTCGGAAAGGGCATCGGCGGGAGCGCCTCCCATCGCTTCCTTTATAGCCTTCGGATCTAGACCGGCATACGACACCCCCACCCCATCCTGCACAAGAGGAAGCTCCAAAGCCATCTCCTCCGAATAGAGGGGACGCCGATAGGAGCTTTCGCGCCTGAACATCGCAGGATCCACCCTGCATCTCACATTGACCGCATCGGGCAGACTCCCCTCCCCCTCCGGATCATAGAGGAGGGCCTGAAAGATGAAATCGCTCCAGAGGGAGATTTCCTTGGAGCCGAGGGTCTCGATTGTCAGACAGGTGGCAGGCTCCACAGAGCCATGACTCCTCAGCAGATACTTTCCCCGGCTGCCTGAGGGGAGGGATATGGCGAAAGAGAGCCGGCGGGAGGAATCATTGACCAGCTCAACAGAGAAACCTCCCGCATCAAGCCGCAGGGGGTTCAGAGGCGCGATAGAAAGAATAATATTGTCCATCTTACATAAGTAAGTTTTCTAAATTAGTTAATACTTTCTCCTAAGTAAGTAGAACTATGGGCCAATGTTCTTTTTGATTTTGAGCGGTCTATTTGTCGCTCTCTTTCAGTCGCATAGCCCGCTATGCTCCTTCACTCGTGAGACAAATAGCCTCACTCAAAATACAAAAATAACTATTGGCTAATTTCTCAAACTTACTTAATAATGTCGGGAAGCGGGAAAAAGTTGCCCCCGGCTTCAGAATCATGCTATCTGAAGACGGGGGCGGCGGTTATATCGCGGATCTATGTGTGTGTGCGCACGTCGAGAGTTTATTTAGGCAGAGTCGCGCTCCAGCCCTCGTTCTGGCTGACACCATATCCGGCGTTTATCTCGGAGTTAGGTATCGGCATCACAAGATCAGAGATATTGTAATTCCTCACCATCCAGTCAATGGCGGGAGCACCGGTGGCATACGCGTTGACGGGAGCGCCCCATCGACGGAGGTCGTAAAGACGGAGGCCCTCCTGGAAGAGTTCGCGGGCACGCTCATCTTTAATGAAAGCCATCAGGTCATCCTCACCGGCAGGGAGGTCGGCGACGTCGGCGATAGCCGGATTACGCATCGCGACAGGGAGAAGCTCACCTGCAGCCGCCGCCACGTCATGATTCCCTTTGAGAGCGGCCTCAGCCTTGATGAGGAACATCTCGGGAGCATTGACGATATAGTTGGTGGCATTGGCGGGATTGCCGCCGAGACCATATGCGATAAACTTGCCGGAATTGAAGATAGGAGTCTCGGGAGTGCTGTCGCCCGACCATCCCCAGACCGCACGCCGGCAATCATCGGAGGCCATGACCGACTGAAGCCAGGGTGAGGGACTGTAGCCATATGTGCTCCACATCGTGCCGAGAGAGTAGGCGCTCCAGTTCTGGCTCGGAGTGATGGCGAGAGCGAAGAACGACTCGATATTCGAATCATCTCCGGCATAAAGAGCGCGATAGGCCTCGGGGGTCACGACCAAAGATGAGATACCGGCAATGTCGAGAGCCTGCTGAGCGGCTTGGGAAGCCTCGGAATAATTCTCCATATAGAGATATGTGCGGGCCAACAGACCATTGACGGCCGCCGGATTCATATAGAATAGCGATCCCGCGTCGTAGCCGGCATTGTCGAAATAGCTGAGCGAGGCCTTGAAATCGCTGACTATAGCCGCGTAAGACTCTCCGACCGTCGAACGGCTCACCTGCTCATATGGCTGCTTCGGCTCATCGATAATCACGATGCCGGGCATGGAGGAGAAATCAGTGCCGTCGACCTTTATCTGATGGGCGAAGATATTGGTCAGCATAAGCTGTGCGTAACCGCGCAGCGCATATGCCTCTGCCTCCAGTCGGTCAAGCTCGGCAATCTCATCCTCGTCTACAAGAGAGGGACGCAACTCATCGGCAGCCTTGATGATGCGGGCCGCATTGTCGGCGACCTTGTAGCCGTATGTCCAGATTTCAGACAACATGGTGAAGTCAGCATTGACAGCGAACTGATAAAGCTGATTGAAATGCTGACTTTTCGCATTCCAATAGGCTACGTCTCCGGCCAGGTCACCGAAAACGATAGCGTCGTTGCCGGCGAAGTTGTAGTAGAACAGATTGTAGTATGTGCCGTTCAGGGCATATCCTATGTTCTTGACCGAGGAGAGAGCAGACTCCGTCTCCACTCCGTTGGGGAGTTCCGTCTCAAGAAACTTATCGCCGCAGCCCGTCAGGCCGGTGCCGATCAGAATGGCCGCGATGGCCTTGATATATGGGATTTTCATATTTAAGCAGTTTCTAAGTAAGTCTTCTAAAACTTAAGTAGCTGTTCAAATTAAAACGATATAATAAAATTTTCATTTCAATGATTGAATCTCGCATATCCTCCGCTTGTCGATTTTGGCCGCTTTGGCCTTGTCGTTCAGTCGCGATGCCCGCATCGCTCCTTCGCTCCGCAGCCAAATCGCCTCAAAATCGCCAGAGCGTATAATATGCGTTTAATTTGACCAGCTACTTACAATAATTAATGAATAGTCATGATCCGGCATCAGAACGTGATCTGCACGCCACCGGTGAAAGTGAAGGCCGCGGGATACTGCCAGGCGATGACGCCGTTGGCGTAAGTCTCGGGGTTATATCCCACGAAATTCTTGGCTGTCCAGGTGTGGACATTGTCGAGATTGACATAGAATCTCACCTTCTCCATGAGAGCCTTACGAGTGACAGACTGCGGGAGCGTGTAGCCAAGCGAGATATTGCTGAGGCGCAGGAAACTGCCATCCATCAGATAGAGAGTGGAATAATTATTGGAGACACTGTTGTAGGGGTCGCCGTAGATATACTGCGGATATTGGGCGTCAGTCATGCCGGGTGTCCATGAATTGTCGACCACAGTCTGCAAGGGGGTCATAAGGTTCATGCCGAAACCGGTGAAGGGGGCACCATAGTTGAATACCTTGTTGCCGGCGCGGTAGTTGAACTGCATCGAGAAATCGAAACCGTAGCCCTGCGCGTTAATTCCGAAAGCGCCGAACACCTTGGGATCGGCCTGCCCGACACGGCGCAGCTCGGCTTCCTCGTAATTCTCAGTCACGCCGCCGTCGGCAGTATAATACTGCGCGAGACCCGTCTCCTGATTGACACCTGCGAATTCCCTCATATAGAACTGCCGGTAGGGACTCCCCTCCTCAAGAATCTGGAGATTATTGGTGACGGAGCCGCCGTCGAGCTTGAGGACGCGGTTCTTATTCCAGGAAAGATTGGCGAAGAGGCTGACGGTGAGGTCACGATTGGTGAAGACAACACCGCTCAGGCCGACCTCGATACCGGTGTTACGGATTTTACCGATATTGCGCCAGGCACTCGACATGCCGGTGGTGCGAGAGAGGGGCACCTCATAGAGGGCATCGGCGGTATCATCGTTGTAGAAGTCGAATGTCAGGTTGGCGCGGTTGAAAATGCCGAAGTCGAAACCGACGTCGAATTTACGGCTTGTCTCCCAAGTAAGGTCGGGGGAAGCTACCTGCACGGGGCGCATACCGGCGGCGCCATTATAGTTGTAACCTGCGGCATAATAACCGCGAGCCACATAGAAGGATGGCAGGGCCTGATTACCGACTGTGCCGTAAGAAATTCTGAGGGCGGCATTGGTGAGCCAAGTGATATTTCTCATCCAGTCCTCTTCAGAAATACGCCATTTGCCACCGACAGACCAGAAATTACCCCAGCGGTGATTGCTGCCGAACACGGAGCTGCCGTCACGACGATAAGATGCCGAGAAGAAATAACGGTTCATCAGGTTATATTTCGCATCGACGAAATATGAGGCGAGACGGGAAGCAGACTTGCCATATTCAGAATCAAGAGAGGAGCCTGTCGTGGCGAGATCGCGCATACCCTCGTCGGCGAAGGGGAAATCGGCACGCGCAAAGTAGCTATAGTTGTAATCATAGCGCTGCATCTCCTGGCCAAGGAGCACGTCGAAAGTGTGGATATCATTGAAGGTCTTGTTCCAGCCGATAGTGTTGGTCCAGGTCAGAGTGCTCGCACGCGTTGTATAGAGTTGGCCGAGGCCATTGTAGTCGATACCCTGCGGATTATAGATCGCGCTCCAATAGTTATATTCATTCTGGTTGACGATGTTGACACCGAAATTAGTCTTCACCCAGAATCCGAACGGGAGATCGATCTTGAGCCAGGGATTAGCCACGAAAGTCTGGTTGCGCACATCATTCAGGTCGCCGAGTTTCGAATCATTGACAGCGATGGGATTATAGAGATAGCCCGCACCATAGTAGGAACCGTCGGAGTTATAGACCGGATCCATAGGAGTCATCGAGGAGACGGCACCCACGATGGGATTGGACATCGAGCCGGTGGTAGACTGCGAGAAGTTGCTGTTCTTCGTGTAGGAGAAGGATGCGTTGACTCCGCCGCTGAGCCATCCATAGGAGCTATCGACGTTGACGCGGCCGGAATATCGGGAGTTGGCAGAGTTGATTACCACACCCTTAGTGTCGATAAAACCGAGAGAAGCATAATAATTAGTCTTGCCGCTGCGTCCGGAGAAGCTGATGTTATAATCCTGATAATAGCCTGTGCGGGTCACGGCGTTCATCCAGTCGGTATTGGTGACGCCGTCCCATCCCATGATGCCGTTCACCCAGTTCCAGCCAGTCTGGTAGTCGGCGCCGGTGCGCGCCATGTATCCGCGAGTGAAGAGATCCATGGTAGAAGCGGCATCGGCATACTTCATGTTATTGTTGGCAATTGAAGTGAAACCCTGCTTCACATCGAGGGTAAGCGACATACGGTCGGTAGAACCGCGCTTTGTGGTGATGACCACTACGCCATTGGCCGCGCGAGAACCATAGATGGCAGTGGCCGCCGCATCCTTCAGCACAGTGACAGACTCGATGTCGTTAGGGTTATAGGCAGCCATCGGATCGAACGCGTTGTTGCTGTCGCTATCCAGGCTTTCGGCATCGGAATTGACGGGAATACCGTCAATCACATACAGAGGCTGAGAACTTGAAGAGAGAGAACCGAGACCACGGATGCTGACGCTGCCCCATGTGCCGGGGGATGATGTGGAGTTATTATATGTGAAACCCGTGACGTTTCCCTCCATTCCCTTAAGGAAATTCACGTCATTCTTTTTCTCGATCGAGGAGCCGTCGACCACTGAAGCCGCACCGGTGAAGGCCACTTTGGAGGTCTGTCCATAGCCTGTGACCACCACTTCGTTGAGGGTAGTCATCTCTCGCAAAGGGACCTTGAGATATTGATTTGTCACAGCGATCTCGACCGGATCAGTACCGACGTAAGATACGCGGATTTTCTTCACAGACTCAGGAAGTTCGAGAGAGAACTTACCGTCAACATCGGTTGAGACACCGATCTGGGTACCCACGCCCATGACGGTCGCTCCAATCAGCGGTTCACCGTCCTCGGCACTTATCACCTCACCGCGAACGGTCGTCTGCGCCATGGCAGCGAGAGCCGAGATGAAGATAGCCGAGAATAAAAGAATCAGCTTTTTCATAACAATCTGTTGTTAAGGGATTAATGAATAGATTACCTGTAGATTTAATATTCTTGAAAATCGACCGGCTCTGAATTGCCGGTTGAAGTCTGCCCCCCGCGAGAAATCCGGGGATACATGAATGTGCGGGACATTCGACAGTTGTTGGAGTTGTTTAAAAAGTCAAATACTTGCCGCCATCAAGAGAGATTGGCGGGAAGCCTGAGCCTGTCTTACAATTTTTACCTTTTATTTACCTATTTACCTATTTTTAAGAGCATCGGAAGAAACCTCCGGAGTATCCGCCGAGCCATTAATGCTGTAAATTTAGTTAAGTATTTTTAATGTCACACTATATTTAACCAAAATTATTGAAAATTGTTTTTTCAATTTTAAAAAAAGTAAAATTTTAAATTTTCTCACATAACGACATTATTTCGCTGCTTTACCTCACGCATTGACATCACTCATATTTAATAAATAGGAGAGCTACGGGCGAAAAAACGGATTTTACGGATAAACAATATTTGCGGATAGTTCAAGACTTGATTCAGCCATCATGCAATCCCGATATCGGAGAGTGATAAATTCCTCAGACACCATCCGGCCAAAATGAATCAAAGGCGACCGACATACACTCTTTGCCGGCTCGCGAATTTTTTTGTAATTTTGCATTATGGAACAGAGTCAACGCCCAAGATATAACCAACAACGGAGCGGCAACGGGCGCAACGCCCCGATCACCGATCCTCTCGGAAAGCTTCCGCCGCGCGACACCGACCTCGAAGAGGTCGTGCTGGCCGCCCTCATGCTTGAGAAAGATGCCTACATGAGTGTCTGCGACCTGCTGACACCCGACAGTTTCTACGATCCCGTAAATCAGAAAATCTATGAAGCCATCGTGACGCTTGGTCTCAACCAGCGTCCGATAGACATGATCACCGTCACCGAACAGCTGCGCCAGAACGGCACGCTCAAGGAGGTCGGCGGGGCCGTGCATATATCCGAGCTGACAGCGAGGGTGTACTCAGCGGCGAATGTGGAATTCCATGCCAAAATCATCGCACAGAAATATCTGGCACGCCGCCTCATAACCTTCGCTTCCGAAATCGAGACCAACGCATTCGATGAGAGCAATGATGTGGAGGAACTCCTTCAGATGGCCGAGGGGAAATTATTCGACATATCGCAGAACCAGCTGAAACGCGAGGTGACACAGGTGGACCCCGTGATCAACCTCGCGCTCGAACAGATCCAGACGGCCGCCAACACGCAGACGGGCCTCTCGGGACTGCGCACCGGTTATAACGATCTCGACAAGATGACCTCCGGATGGCAGAACTCCGACCTGATCATCATCGCCGCCCGCCCCGCTATGGGCAAGACGGCATTCGTGCTCTCGATGGCGAAGAATATGGCCGTGGACTACAGTATCCCCATCGCGGTCTTTACCCTGGAGATGGCAAATGTGCAGCTCGTGAAGCGATTGATTTCAAATGTGGCGGAGCTTGAGGGCGAGAAGATCAAATCCGGCAATCTCACCAATCAGGAGTGGGATCGTCTCAACGAACGTCTACGCAAGGTCTACGGCGCGCCCATATATCTCGACGAGACACCGGGCCTCTCCATAACGGAGCTTCGCACAAAGGCCCGTCGACTGGTGAGGGAACGCGGAGTGCAGATGATAATGATCGACTATCTCCAGCTCATGAACGCCACCGGCATGAAGCTCGGCTCACGCGAGCAAGAGGTCAGCACGATTTCCAGATCGCTGAAGGCCCTCGCCAAGGAACTCAATATCCCGATAATCGCCCTGTCGCAGCTCAACCGAAGCACGGAGACACGCGAGGACAAACGGCCGGTGCTATCCGACCTCCGAGAATCGGGAGCCATCGAGCAGGATGCCGATATAGTCTGCTTCATACACCGCCCGGAATATTATACAAAAGAGGGTGTCGACGCGCAGGGGAACGACATCCGGGGATTGGCCGAGTTGATTGTGGCCAAACACCGTTCGGGCGCCGTCGGGGATGTGAAACTGAGATTCGTACACCGTTTCGCGCGTTTCGAGAACTGGGAGGATGACTTCAAGAATGTGGAGGCCACGCTGTCACGCGGCCCGATCGGCTCTAAGATGAACGACCAGATCAGACGCGAACAGGGTGGGGAATCACCCTTCGACCAGCCACCCGGAGCAGCCTTCGACACCCCGCTCGGCCAAGGGGATGGCAGCGACACGGAGTTTCATTTCGGCCCGTCGGGATTCGGCGACCCTCTCACCGACCTGACACCTGGACCGGATGAACAGCCACTCCCCTTCTGAGCCGCCGGTTTCTAAAAAACAGAATAAAAATGAACCGTAGAGCGGGTATTAACGTTAAAATACCAAAAGAAACTTTAATACCCTTAATGCTATGGACAACGACAACAAAAAATACGAAACCGAAGATCAAATCATCAACAGTATGACTGCAGAAGGTAAAAACAAAAAGCGCAAGGACACTGGCTCGACCAACCGTCTATGGGTATGGCTCGGAGTGATAGTGCTCGTCTTCATCCTCCTCTACTGGCTTTTCGCCATCGGCACATTCGAAGACATGATGGGCTTCTTCAACGGCAACTGATTGCCTGAGGGATAGCCGTCGAGAGATAGCGTCTTCATACTCACGTTACTACGCCCGACCAAAACAAATTATTGAAAAATCCGCAATTTCCGTATAAAGGGAATCCCCCGCAGCTCCGATGGAGATGCGGGGGATTCTGTCTCTTTCTATATCCGGCGTCGGGGAAGACTCCGGAATGACGGTGCAAGGATTACTTGCTGCCGATTGAATCAGAAACAGTCAGCGAGGCACGACCTTTGGCGCGACGACGAGCCAATACCTTGCGGCCATCTTTTGTGGCCATTCTCTCGCGGAAGCCATGCTTGTTGACTCTGCGGCGGTTGGAGGGTTGAAAAGTTCTTTTCATTGTGTATAAAGCTTTATTGTTTTTCTATCGTTCACACGATTCTGAAACGGTGCTCTCACGTTCAGAGAACCGCATTCGGAGTGCAAAATTATAAAATCCTTTCAACTTGGCCAAAAATCTGAGCGAGTTTTTTCATATCGGGGGGTTCAAAAGGGTCATTTTCACCATTTTTAGACCTATTTTTCGTGGAAAGCTTTATGGTTTAAGGAGAATTTATTAATTTTGCAACCTAAACCAACCAATAGAAAAAGAACCAAGCGATATGATGAACGCCCAAGACATCAAGAACGGCACCTGCATCCGCATGGATGGCCGTCTCTACTTCTGTATCGAATTCCTCCACGTGAAGCCCGGCAAGGGCAACACCTTCATGCGCACGAAGCTGAAGGACGTTGTCGACGGCCGCGTGCTCGAGCGCCGTTTCAACATCGGCGAGAAGCTCGAGGATGTACGCGTGGAGCGTCGTCCCTACCAGTATCTCTATGCCGACGGCGGCGACGATATCTTCATGAATCAGGAGACATTCGACCAGGTGCCTATCTCGAAAGATCTGGTGACAGGCGCCGACTTCATGAAGGAGGGTGACATCGTGGAGGTTGTCAGCGACGCGAGCACCAACACCGTGCTCTACGCCGAGATGCCGACCAAGACTATCCTCGAAGTGACCTATACAGAACCCGGCATCAAGGGAGACACAGCCACCAACACACTGAAGCCGGCCACAGTAGAGACCGGCGCCACTGTACGTGTGCCCCTCTTCGTCAACACCGGAGACCGTATCGAGATCGATACCCGCGACGGCAGCTATGTAGGTCGCGTGAAGGCCTGATAACGACCGTAGAGCGCCATGGCAACCGGGAAGCGTCCAATGTTCTCTCTCATAGTGCCTGTCTACAACAGGCCGGATGAGATCGCCGATCTGCTGGAGAGTCTCTCCCGCCAGACCGACAAGGATTTCGAGCTCGTGCTGACGGAGGATGGAAGCACGGTGCCATGCCGCGAGGAGGTGGAACGCTACGCCGACCGCCTTGACATACAATATTTCAGCAAATCCAACGAAGGGCGAAGCATCGCCCGCAACCACGGTATGCAGCATGCCCGGGGGGAGTATTTCGTGTTCGTAGATTCGGACTGTATACTCCCCCCGGATTATTTCGAGAGTCTACGCCGACAACTCTCGCAGACCGGAGCGGATTGCTTCGGGGGTCCGGACGCGGCGCATGAGTCATTCACCGACACCCAGAAAGCCATAAATTTCGCGATGACCGCCTTCCTCACGACCGGAGGTATACGCGGTGGGAAGGTGCAGATGGAGAAATTCGTGCCCCGTACGTTCAACATGGGATTCTCACGCCGTGTATGGGAGAAAGTGGGAGGATTCCGGGAGATGTTCAGCGAAGATATCGATATGAGCACCCGCATTCGCCAAGCCGGTTTCGCGCCGCAGCTCTTCCGCGACGTGAGGGTCTTCCACAAACGCCGGGGCAACCTCGCCAAGTTCTGGAGGCAGGTGCATGTATTCGGTATGTCGAGAATCACGTTGCAACTGCTCTATCCGGGATCTATGAAACTCGTACACTGGCTCCCGGCGGTATTTACAATCGGAGCCGCCGCGTTGATTCTGCTCGGCATCTTCGTCAGCCCATGGTGGCTTCTGCCGCTGGGCGTGTACATAGTCGCTCTCTGGATTTCAGCGATTGCAGAGACGCGCAGCCTTAAGATAGGGACGATGGCCGTCGGAGCATCGATGGTGCAGCTACTGGGCTACGGCACCGGATTTATCCGCGCCTACGTATGGAAAATCCTGCTTCGTCACGGACGCGACGAAGCGCAGGAAATCGCAATGAGAAAGGGGAAATGAGATGTCGGAGACTCCAAAACGCACGATGAAGGATTTCGATCCTGACGAACAACCCCGGGAAAAGGCGGCCCGCCATGGATGCGGGGTGCTGAGTGTGCCGGAATTGCTGGCCCTCATATTGCGTACAGGCTCGACCGGATTGCCTATCATAGAGATGACGAAGCAGCTCGTGGCCGACAGCGGAGGATCGCTTCACACACTGCAACGACGCACGCTGCAGGAAATCATGATGACGCATGGAGTGGGCCCGACAAAGGCCATGCAGGTGCAGGCCATCATGGAATTAGCCAAACGCTATTTTTTAGAGGAAACCACCGGCACGAAACCGACAATCATACGCAGCTCGGCTGATATCTACAGCCTAATGCGATTTGACATAGGCAATTCGCCGCAGGAGCAGATATGGCTCATAACCGTGAGCCGGCGCAATGCCGTGATGGCGCGCCATCACCTGACGACGGGGTCGGCCGTGGCATCGGTGTTCGATCTGAAACGCGCGCTCAAACTCGCGCTGCTCGATGAGGCATCGGGCATTATACTTTGCCATAACCATCCGTCGGGGAATCTTCGCCCCTCGCAGCAGGATGACCAGATTACCCGGTCGCTGCTGAATGCAGCCAGGACAATGGACCTGCGTATGCTCGACCATGTGATAATCAGCGCCGAGGGCTTCTACTCATATGCCGACGAAGGGCGTTTGTAAGGGAATCCTGCACGGCGGGAGCTTCCGCTCCTACTTCAGCCACGGCTGAACCGATATCGGTGATTCTCTGCCTGAATGGCAATCCTATCAGATATTTATAGAAAAGAATGCGTCGGCAGCGGTCATTGAGCGTTGCCTCACTCAGTCTGCCCTCACGGAACGCATCCAGCATACAGGAGATCTCAGCGCGGGTATCCGTGGGGGCCACCACCATATCGGCTCCCGCCTCAATGGCTTGCCAAGCCTTCACACCCATGGCCCCCTCCATATTGAGGGCATCGGTGATCACGAGACCTTCGAATCCGAGACGGTCCCTCAGTATATCCTGCATCACCACGGGCGACACTACAGCCGGACGGCGCACCGAATCAAGAGCGGCTACCGCCAGATGTCCCACCATGACTCCGGAAAGGCCCTCGGCCGCATAACGCCGGAAGGGATACAGATCGACACTGTCGATGACCTCCCTCCCCGCGCGGATCTCGCCCAATGCGCGGTGACTGTCGGCAGAGGCGGAGCCGTGGCCCGGGAAATGTTTTGCCACACTGATGACGTTGCCCTCCTCCAGCCCTTTCGCATAGGCCAGGGCGAGATCGGCCACACGCCGGGGATCGCTGCCAAGGGAGCGTTTACGCATTATGCCGTGACTCCCCTCCCCCGGCACGACGTCTATGACAGGACCGAGCACCATGTTGATGCCGACCGCCCTGCATTCACGGGCAATCTCACGCCCGAATTCATAGAGAAGCTGATCATCGCTCAGGTGGCCCAGTTCGCGGTTCCATGGAAATTCAGGAGCATCTTCAAAGCGCATACGCAGACCATTCTCGGCATCTACAGCCACGAAAAGACCTGCCCCGGGGCGTGCCCGGAGGGTATCCGCTATAATCGCGGCTCCCTCGAGAGTGCCTTTGAGCAGCACTACCCCACCCACTTTCAGAGAATCGACATATTCAGCTATTTGCCTCAGATTCGCGTCATCGCCCCGACTGAAGAGAGCCGGGAGAAGCAGCATCCCGACACGCTCGCGCAGTGAAAGAGTGGCGAGCATCGAATCGGCATATGCCTCGGCGGCACGGGTCATATCGGCAGCCTCACGCGATGCCTCCGTCACGCTGTCGGGAAGCATCACGGAATCATCGGCAGCCACGACACCGGCGGGGCGCCGGCAACCGCCGATTGCGGTCGCCAGCGCCAACAAGACAGCCAATATGACTATAATTTTTTTCAATTCTACTTACTCCTTGACATTCATACGGAGGAATCTGGGACGGGGATCACCGGCCAACGGTAGGCCGAGAGCCGTCTGCCGCTCTATATATTCCAGCATACGAACAGACATCAGTTCATCGTCGATCCAGAGCAGTGTGCCGTTGGCCAGCGGAGCGAAATCATCGTTGCCCCATGCGAGGTAATCGATCGTGGACATGACATAGGTTTTTTCAGGATCCATCTCCTCGCCATTGACGACCACACGCACCACACCGTCGTAATCATCCATAACGACGCGGATGGCATCACTGATCGACTCGCCATGTTTCGAGGCGGCGATCTTCATGGCGTCGATGAAGTCTCGGCCCTTGATGGCGACAAGGACCATCTTGTTGTTGAAGGGGAATGTGGCGAGAATCTGACCTTCCGTGACATCCCCTTTTTTCATGGGATGACGGATTCCTCCGACGTTCATCATGGCGAAGTCGCACGAGGGTATATCACGTCCGGAGGCGCGCAGGGAATCGGCTATGTGTCGGCCATATTGCTCGGCGAAATCCGCTGTCCAGTTGACAAAGGCTCCCGTGCGCCGGCTATTCATCATCTCCTCCGAACAATACCCGATAACGTGTTCGTCGATAGCCTTCAATTGTTGGCGATATGGAGCGATATGGGCTGCCATAGCCGCATCAAGCGACTCGACGGGGAAACGGTCGGTGACCGGAATCAGACGATAATCGAAATCAGCCGGAGTGGCCGACGGATTGTCAAGCGGGATGCGGATGTAGCCGAGATTGCGGCCATACTTTCCGGTCTGCACCACCATGACGGGGCGACCGTCGGCATTTGCCACGATGTTCGGGAAACGATCGGAGGTATTGCCGGGGGGAATGACTGTATGGGAGTGACCACCGATAATGAGATCGATATCCTTTGATGACCGGGCTATGTCGTAATCAGTGGGGCGCGTGCCATCTTCGACAGCCCCTATATGACTGACGACGACCACCATGTCACATCCCTCATCTTTCTTCAGGAGGCGGGCGTATTCATTGGCTGTCTCGACTATAGGCAGGAAGCCCAGTCCCTCGAAGGCCGAAGCCGCGATAATACCGTGAGGGGCGAGATTGATGCCTATGAAACCTATTTTCTTACCGTCTATCTCACGGATTTCATAGGGTTTGAATATTCCCTCGGCAGCCGTGCCGTCGAAGATATAGTTGGCCGAGAGGGGGGTGGCGTCGAGTGTGCGGTAATGTGCGGCCATCTCATCGAGACCGTTGTCGAATTCATGATTTCCGAGAATCTGCAAGTCGTAGCCCATCATGTTCATGAGTGGATACTCGACATCCCCCTTGAAGAACTTGAAATAGAGCGTGCCCTGCACGACATCCCCGGCATCGATAAGCATCACATTCTTCTCGGCGGAACGGACGGAATCGATCAGAGCCTTACGCTGGAGTACTCCCCCATTGCCTTCGGCATCCGGGTCGATGGATGAATGGGTGTCGTTGGTATGCAGAATCACGAGGTCGGAAGCGACAGATGTGGTTCCGGACATGAGGCCGACTGACATCAACGCGGCCACAAATATTTTCTTAATTAACATATGCAGTTTATCTATTTAATTCCTCGATTTGCCAGCCGGTCAGGCCTCGGTCATCCTTGCCGGAGGAGAAATTTGCACCGATAAGATAGATCTTACGCCTTTCGAGAGCGTAATGACCCGCGTAGTCGCGCCCGTGAAGCTGACGCATGGCCGATTCCACGCTGCCGTCGTATTTGAACTCGAAAACGTAGATATAGCCGGGAGTCTTTATCTCCAGATCGCTGCGTCCCTTATAGGAATGACGTTCGGCCAGGGTGTCGGTGCCGCATAACGTGCCCAGCAACCACACGATGTTGCGGTAGCCGGCTTCCGTCTGCGATTCATAGGGCACATCCTTGCAGAGTGTCTGAAGACGCTTCATGAATCCATCGGGATTCCCGTCGTAGAGGTCATCCTGAAAGGATAAAATACTGAAGGCACTCTCAGAGCTATCCGATTTTTTTTCTCCTTCTATATATAGGGGATAGAGGGCTTTCGCAAAACCTATCTCGACCTCCCTATTGGGGAAAGACAGATGATACCGTTCACGGGTACTATCATATTTAGCTATCGTAAGATAGCCCGTCTGGAACATCAGACCTACCGGATCCGGCGACCCAATTCCGACTTCCAACAGAGCCTCTGCAGAACAGATGCTGTCATTTAAAGAATCGAGCGCAATGCGGCGTGCCTTAACTCGGTTAACAAGAAAAGTAGGGGTACCCGTCGTAAACCAGTACGGTCTGATTTTCTGCTCATACAGTGCCTTCAATACACTTAATGGATTATACAAGCGGCTACCCTTTTCTGCAAACAGATAACCGTCATAGTAACGACGTAATGCTTCCACCGTATTCTCAAAACTCTCGCCACGTTCCTCAGCCAATGCCCTGATACCGTCCGGGAATGACTCCAGCAACTCACGCTCGGTCCATCCGCAGATGTCGGCGAAGTAATTATTCAATGAGATATCGTTAAGATTATTGAGATCCGAAAATATGCTGACCTTGTTGAATCGGGCGACGCCGGTCAGCAACGCAAAACGGATATAGCGGTCCATCGATTTAAGATTCCCGAAGAATCCCTTCAATATCGCCTGGTTCTTCTCGAAAAGCCCGATATTATCCTCGATGCCCAGCAATGGCTTGTCGTATTCATCGACCAGGATGACCACCTTCCTGCCACTCCAATCATACGCCGCCTTGATGAGTCGCTCCAATCTCCCGGAAATGGTTGTATTCCTCTCACTCACATCATACGCGGTTTCATAATTCTCAAGCAACCTGTCAAGAAGATTCACAAGTCCGTCCTCATCTTTGAAATTCTCCGAATTCAGGTCGAAATGAAGCACCGGCGCAGGGGTCCAGTCGACATCGGCGGTATCGAGAGCGAGTCCCTTGAACAGCTCGCGGCGTCCGTCGAAATAGGCGTGCAGAGTGGAGAGCAGCAGACTCTTCCCGAACCGACGCGGGCGGCTCAGGAAATAATACTTACCCTCATTCACCAGTTTCGGGATAAAACCTGTCTTATCGACGTAGGTGTAGCCTCCCTCGATAATCTCGGAGAAGGTCTGTATGCCTATTGGGTATTTCTCTGCTGCCATAATTTCTCTATTTTCTGCAAAGATAACAAATATTTTCGTTATAGGAGCGTGTTTAGTTTTAGAGAGCGTTTACTTTTTATAATATAAACGAACCTACAACATAATACTTCAAACATAATAACCCACGCCAACATGGCAAAGCAATTCGGCATCATATTCGGTTGCCTGGCACTCGGCGAGCTACTCGCGCTGATTCCATGGCTAAATATCCCCGGCAGTATCTGGGGGATGCTTATCCTTACACTTCTCCTTGAACGCAAAATTGTCAATCCTGAGACAATACGCCCCGTATGCAGATTCCTGATTTCCAATATGGCATTCTTTTTTGTGCCTCCGGGAGTGGCGCTTATGTTATATTTCGACATCATCGCCGCCGAATGGCTCCCCATCACAGTGGCTACGGTAATATCGATTCTATTGGTGTTACTTGTCACCGGGCATCTGCACCAATTTCTTCATAACCGTTTGAAACGTCATAACCATGGTAAGCGAACTTCTAAATGATTATCTGTCAAGTCCGTTGACATTGATTGCCATTACATTCCTTGTGTATTGGGGATCGGGATGGATCCAGAAGAGGAGCCAGATTTCCCGGCTGAGCCCGATGCTGCTGACTATCGTAGTCATGATCGTATTTCTGAAAGTGACGGGAATCTCCTATGAACAATATCAGAAATCCGGCTTCCTCATAGAATTCTGGCTGAAGCCCGCTATCGTGGCACTCGGTCTCCCACTGTTTAATGAACTCAAGCACATCCGTTCGCAGTTTCTCGCGCTATTCATAACGGAATTGGCGGGATGTATTACGGGTATCGTAACCGTCGTGCTGATAGCTCGTTGGCTTGGGGCTACACCCGACGTCATACGCTCGCTGGCACCTAAATCCGTCTCCACCCCCATAGCCATCGAGATAACACGGCAAATAGGCGGCATTCCCCCTCTTACCTCGGCGATTGTGGTGATAGTAGGGATGATAGGGGCGGCCTGTGGGCTGAAGATGATGCACTGGGGGCGGGTGCGTCATGCGGTATCGCAAAGCTTGAGCATGGGGACGGCGGCCCACGTCATGGGCACTAACCGCCTGAGCGAGATTTCCGACCGTTACGGAGCTTATGCCACCCTGGGCCTCATACTCAACGGCATACTGACCGCCTTCTTTGCGGGTCCGCTCGTGGACATCTTACTTTGATTACTTTGACAAAAAATTTCGGCCTCCGTAATATTCCTTATTACGGAGGCCGAATTTATAAATCAGTAAGCTACAAGAGCTTGAGAATTATTTTTCGATGAGCACTTCACCATCCATCTCCTTCGGGCGATCGAGACCCATGAGGTAAAGGAGGGAGGGAGCCACGTCGGCAAGTTTGCCATCCTTCACCTTGGCCGCCTTGTCGCTGCCGACATAGATGAAGGGGACGGGGTTGAGGGAATGGGCTGTGTTGGGGGTGCCATCCTCGTTGATTGCATGGTCGGCGTTGCCATGGTCGGCGATAATGATGCTCTCATAACCATGGGCGAGGGCGGCCGTTATAACCTTCTTCACACACACGTCGAGAGTCTCGACAGCTTTCTGGATGGCCGGGTAAACACCGGTGTGGCCGACCATATCGCCATTCGCGAAGTTGACGACGATGAAATCAAATTTCTCGGAATCGATAGCGGCCACGAGTTTCTCCGTCACCTCGGGAGCCGACATCTCGGGCTGGAGGTCGTAGGTGGCCACTTTCGGGGAAGCCACGAGGATACGCTCCTCACCGTCGAAGGGTGCCTCACGGCCACCGTTGAAGAAGAATGTGACGTGGGCATACTTCTCGGTCTCGGCGATATGGAGCTGCGTCTTGCCATTCTCAGAGAGATACTCGGCGAGAGTCTGCTGCACATCGCTCTTGGGGAAGATGATGTGGACACCCTTGAAGGAATCATCATAGGGGGTCATGCAGTAGAACTGGAGATCGGGAATGGGGTTCATTCCATCCTCGGCATGCTGGGTGAGGACAGTCGTCAGCTCCTTGGCACGGTCGTTGCGGTAATTGAAGAAGATGACCACGTGGCCGGCACCGATACGGCCATCGACATCCTCGTTGACGATGGGCTTGAGGAATTCGTCGGTCACACCCTCTGCATAGCTTGCCTCGACGGCAGCGACGAGATCGGAAGTCTGCTGGCCCTCGCCATAGACGAGCATATTATAAGCCTCTTTAAGGCGCTCCCAGCGATGATCGCGGTCCATGGCGTAGTAGCGACCGATGACGGAGGCAATCTTACCTGCCGACTTGGCACAATGCTCCTTCACGTCTTTGAGGAATCCGGCACCGGACTTGGGGTCGGTGTCGCGGCCATCCATGAAGCAATGGATGAAGGTTTTGTCAAGACCATAGACCTTGGCGGTGTCGCAAAGGGCATAGAGATGGTCGAGAGAGGAGTGGACACCGCCGGTGCTGCAAAGGCCCATGAAGTGGATGGGGACATTGTGCTGCTTGGCGTAGGAGAAGGCGCTTTTGATCTCGGGATTCTCGGCGAAGGAACCGTCGGCGATCGCGCGGTTGATCTTCACGAGATCCTGATACACGACGCGTCCCGCACCGATGTTGAGATGGCCGACCTCGGAGTTGCCCATCTGGCCGTCGGGCAGACCTACATATTCACCGCTGGCCTGGAGTTTCGAATGGGGATACTCGGCCACGAGGCTATCCATGAAAGGGGTGGGAGTGTTGAAGATGGCATCGTCCTTCTTATGGTCGCCGATGCCATAGCCGTCAAGGATGATCAGCAATGCTTTGTTAGTAGCCATATGTTATGTCTTAAGTCAATTTTTGAGTTATCATATCTGATTCAGAGGGTGGCCGCCGTGGGCCGGAGAGCGACGCTCCCCTACCGAATAAACAACCGACAGAGGGGGAAGGCTCACGTGGCTATGAAAAAAACAAAGGGGATTGAGGACCGTCGGGGGTCCGCAATCCTCTTTATTTTTGCTTTTCCACAATTTATGCGGATCAAGCCTCTTTTACAGTCTTTTTCACGCGACGCTCCTTGATACGAGCCTTTTTGCCCGTCAGGCCACGGAGATAGTAAAGTTTCGCACGGCGTACTTTACCGAGTTTATTGACTGTGATCGACTCGATGAAGGGGGATTCGATGGGGAAGATACGCTCCACGCCGATGCCGTCGGAAATCTTGCGAACGGTGAAACGCTTCTTGTCGCCGTGGCCGCTGATGCGGATTACGACACCGCGATACTGCTGGATACGCTCCTTGTTACCCTCCTTGATACGGTAAGCGACTGTGATGGTGTCGCCGGGCTGGAATTCATCGAAATCTTTTTTGGGAGTGGCGAAAGCCTCTTCCGCAATCTTGATCAGATCCATTGTGTAAATTTGTCTGCTTTAAAGTTAAGCCTGCAATATGGCCGAGTTTCATTTAAGGTGTCTCTCGTCGACACCACCTCACCAGAGATTGCAAACCGGAATGCAAAATTAGTAAAAAATCCTCAATCTCGCAAATGGCATGATGCAAATATCCAAAAAATCAACTCTTTCGGTTGGTTTCCGGTCGTTACGGATATCATGCTCAATGCATGAGTTCCCAGAAATTGCAGTTCAGATTCAGCATCAGAGTGGATGCTTTGCTATGTGGCTGCGCGAAGGCCACCCCGACACCGAAGCCACGCACCTTCAGGCCGGCCCCGACACTGAATCCGCTCAGGAAGCTGCGGTGATAGACCGACATATCGGTGGCCGTCTTGTTGTCGTAACCGAGCGCGATCCAGAATTTATCGGTGGGCTGATACTGCACGCCGAATGTCAGATGACGGAAGAAGTTGCTGAAGAATGTGGATTTCAGTATGGTTTCGTCGCCCTGCGCATCCTTGGGATGGGTATAATACGGCAGGCGCCATCGCGTGAGGTTGCGCGCCGTTATAGCCAAAGAGAAGGGGGTGTCGCCAAGGCCTTGCATATAGCCTAACTGCACATCGAAGGGGAGACGGTTGTAGGCCTCCTGGAAACGCTTTATCTGGCCACCGGCGTTGCGCAGCACCACTGAGAAGGAGAGGTCGTGCTCCTCGTCGTAATAATTGACGCCGAGATCCACACTGAGAGCCAGGGCGGTGTAGACATCGTAATGGCTGTAGATGAAATTGAGGTTGACGCCGCCGCGCCAGCGGTCGGTGATATCACGGGAGTAAGAGCCTTCGACACAAATATCGGTCGGGGTGAATGTTCCTCCGGCCACACCGGAGGGATCATACTGTGTCAGGCTGCCGTAGTTGAGATACCGTAGGCCGGCGGCCCATGCGCTGTTCTCCCCCGCACCCATGCCGAAGCGCACTCCGGCGAAGTTGCCGGATCCCATATAATGCATGTAGCCCAGTGAGATCTGGCGTTCTATCTCGGGACCGAGGAGCGCCGGATTCTGGTCGGAGAGGGCGACATCGTCGCTCACGACAGCAATGCCCGTCCCTCCCATGGCATAGGCGCGCGCCGATGTCGGGATATTCAGGAAATCGTAGCTCGTGCTTCCGGCTTCGGCATGGAGAGCCATAGCGGATGCGAGACCGGCGGCAAGCGCGAGGGGGCGGAAAATATGTTGGGGCAGATGCATCATCAGTCTGGAGATTGTTTCTGAATAAAGAAACGTGAGTCAAGGCTCTCTATTGCCCGGCAGGATGTCGGGGAAGTGGAAAAGGTCACAGTGTTAAATGTGAAATTCTATTAAATATGTTTAATTCCGTGCAAAATAGCGCCATGGATTTTGCTTGGTTCAAGTCTTATTCCTAAATTTGCCGTCAGGAGCCACTCATTGCCCCGGCATGTGACGCCAGCTTCTGTTTCCACTTATTTTGACTGACCTTAACCAAACATGATATCTCCCCTATATACCTCACCCCTCTCCCACTCCCGCATATCCATATCGGCCACATTAAGGCGTATCAGTCTCACTGCGTTTATCGCGGTTGCCTCCGCGTTGGGCGCAGACGCCCAGACATGCCGCGTCTCGATGGGTGTCACTCCCCAGGGCCAGAAGGCCTATATGGAGGTCTATGAATATGATTACGTATCGGAAAAGCCCACCTTCCCCGGAGGCGACTGGAAACTGGTGGAATTTATAAACAGTAACCGTCAATATCCCAAGAAGGCCTTCGATGCGGGGATACAGGGGCGGGTGACGTGTTCATTCGTCGTCAATTCCAATGGCGCGATAAGCCATATACAGGTGCTGAAGAGCGTGGAGGATTCCCTCAACGAGGAGGCTATCCGCGTGCTCGCCTCGATGCCCGACTGGGAGCCGGGGCGCATCGACGGACGTGCAGTGCCCGTAAGAGTCATCCGCAGCATCTGCTTCCGTAAATTCCGTAAATGAGGAGGCTTTTCCCGGAGTCTGGTTGATTACCCGGAAAAAAATAAAAAAAATTTTTCATACTCCCGCGAACCATCTTCCGAAGCGGGATGTTATAGATACAGAAAGAAGTAAAAATCGTTTCATGATGTTAGGTTAGTTTGAAAATGTATTATTAAAAAATACCTCGTTGCGGCTCGCTGTGAAGCGGGCCGCAATCCGTTTATAGCGGCTCCGCCCGTTTATAGCGGTTCCGCATCAAACGTATCGGGCGCGGAGGCGTTGTTATAATAAACCCTCTATAAACGCTATGGAAATCATCATCTCTTTTTTTCAGAAATATCCCGTCATTCCGATTTTCCTGACTCTGGGCCTCGGCTTCTGGCTCGGCCGACTGCGGTGGAAATCATTCAGTCTGGGATCGGTAGCGGCCACGCTGCTTGTTGGAGTAGCCATCGGGCAGATGAAAATCGTGGTGCCTGATATCGTCAAGACCATTTTCTTCATGCTTTTCCTCTTCGCGATGGGCTACAGCGTAGGTCCGCAGTTTTTCCGCTCGCTCAAGGGGGCGGGAGCGAAGCAGGCATTGTTCGCCATCGTGGAGGCCGTGGTATGCGCCGGGCTCGTCATAGTGGCGGCACGTCTGATGGGCTATAACACCGGGGTGGCCACCGGTCTATACGTCGGCTCGCAGACCGCATCGGCGGCCCTCGGACTTCTTGGGGACACCGTGAAAGAGATGCCGCTCGATGCCTCGGAACGGGATTATCTGCTGGCCATCATTCCGGCCGTCTATGCGGTGACTTATGTATTCGGCACGATAGGCTCGGCATGGTTTCTCTCCAATATCGGACCCCGTATGCTCGGAGGTATGAAAAAGGTAAGAGAGGAAATCGCTGAGGCGGAGGAGAGACTCGATGAGGGCAATGATCTTCAGCCGGGACAGATTATGGCACGCCGACCGGTGATTTTCCGCGCTTATAAGGCGGAGGGGAGTTTCTTCTCGACTCCGAGAAGCGTGGCGGAGATAGAGGAGCATCTGGCGGATAAGGGATGGAGAGTATTCGTGGAACGTCTACGCATTGGCGGGAGAATAGAGACTCCTGACGTGTCGACAAAGATCAGCGCCGGCGACACGATGGTGCTCGGCGGAAGAAGAGAATCGATCATCGACCTCTCGGATTGTCTAGGACCGGAGGTCACAGATCCCGAACTGCTCAATTTCGGAGCTGAGAAAACGCCGGTCACCGTGGCTACAAAAGGGGCGGCCGGGCTGACGATAGGACAACTGCGCAGGGAACCGTATATGCGGGGCGTGGCTGTGGCGTCGATCAAACGGCTCGGGCTCAATATCCCCTTGAGATACAACACCGTCATCGGACGCGGCGACGTGCTGACGTTGGTGGGGCTACCCCGGGATGTGGCCGCCGCCGGAAAAGCCATCGGATATGCCGACCGGCAGACGGATACGAGCGATATGGTGTTTCTCGGTCTTGGCATAGCGTTAGGATGTATCGTCGGAGCTCTCACATTCAAGATAAACGGTGTGCCGGTCGGACTCAGCCTGAGCGGCGGAGCACTTGTCTCCGGTCTTTTCCTGGGATGGCTGCGCAATCAGCGTCCGGTGTTCGGCCGAATACCCTCATCGGCCTTGTGGCTGCTGAATAATTTGGGTATCAATATGTTTATCGCCATTATCGGTCTGACGGCCGGGGCGTCGGTGGTGCACGGACTTCATGAGGCCGGATGGATGGTCATTCTGATCGGGGCGGTCTGCACAATCCTCGGGCTTGTCATCAATCTGCTTATAGGGCGCAAGATATTCCGCTTTTCAGCTCCGGAGACACTCGGCAGTGTGGCGGGGGCACGCTGCAGTGTGGCATCGATCGGCGCGATACAGGACACGCTTCAGAGCGATGTGCCTAACCTGAGTTTCACGGTCACCTATGCCGTGGCCAATATCTCGTTGGTTTTCGCGGCTCTGGCGGTAATGTTTCTGGCATGAGCCGGGAGACCCGCAGCCGGCCTATTATCACAAAATTTGATAAAATTGTAGGATTGAAGGCTTATCGGATTGCTTGAATGAAAACTAAGCGTTACCTTTGCAAAAATATTAAGCCGAGATGAATAATACAATCCGTATAGAGGGGCGGCTGATGGATTTCAGTCGTCCGGTTGTGATGGGAATAATCAATACCACTCCCGATTCCTTCTATTCCGGGAGCCGCACTCCGGAAGCTTCAGGTGTGGCGGAGCGTGTGAGGCGAATGATCGACGACGGCGCCGATTGGATAGATATCGGAGGGTATTCATCGCGTCCGGGTTGTGAGGATATCTCTCCGGAAGAGGAATACCGTCGTCTGGCGATGGGGCTTGAGGAGGTGCGCCGTGTCAAGGAGGATGCCGTGGTATCGGTCGATACGTTCCGCGCTGATGTGGCCCGCCGCTGCGTGGAGGATTGGGGTGTGCAGATAATTAACGATATCTCCGGTGGCACGCTCGACCCTGAGATGGCCGAGACCGTCGGCGGACTCGGGGTGGCCTACGTGCTGATGCACATGCGCGGCACGCCGCAGACCATGACCTCGCTGACGGATTATGAGGATGTGACGGCTGACGTCATATCGGAACTCTCCTTCCGTCTCGCGGAATTCCGTCAGGCGGGTGTGGCCGATATCATCATCGATCCCGGCTTCGGGTTCGCGAAGACTGTGGAGCAGAACTTCCGGCTGCTCGATCGGCTGGAGGATTTCAAGATTCTCGGGTGCCCGCTGCTTGTGGGGGTTTCCCGCAAATCCATGATATGGCGCAGTCTCGGCTGCACTCCTGAGGAGAGCCTGAACGGGACGACCGTGCTCAACACCCTCGCCCTCGACCGGGGGGCGGACGTGCTCCGCGTCCATGATGTGCGCGAGGCACGGGAGGCGGTCACACTCCATTCCATGCTCCATTGAATATAATCTCGAATACATAATACTTCAAACCGCCGTGCTTAATTTCGGAATAAAGGATCTGATCGACATTCTTCTTGTCGCCACCCTGCTATATTATGTCTATCGCCTGATGAAGAGGTCGGGCTCGCTGAGTCTTTTCTATGGCGTGCTTCTCTTCACTGTCGTGTGGGTAGTCGCATCAGAGATACTCGACATGCGTCTGACCGGAACGATACTCGACAAATTCATGTCGATCGGCCTTATCGTGCTCGTCATCCTGTTCCAGGACCAGATAAAGCGTTTTCTTATCGACCTCGGCTCACAACGGCGCTGGACAAAACTCAAGAATATATTCCGACATAACGATGAGCGGGACGGGACGGAGCATAAACATATCATGCAGGTGGTGTATGCCTGCATGTCGATGTCGAAATCGAAGACGGGGGCACTGATCGTGTTCCAGCGGAAGATGCCACTGACCGATTATGAGAAGACCGGGGATATCATCGACGCCGATATCAACACGCGGCTTATAGAGAATATATTCTTCAAGAATTCGCCGCTCCACGACGGCGCCATGATCATCGCCGACAAAAGGATAATGTCGGTAGGGTGCATTCTTCCCGTGAGTCATGACATGAACATACCTAAGGAACTGGGATTGCGTCACCGTGCGGCGCTGGGTATGAGTCAGGTGACTGATGCCGTCTGCATCATTGTCAGCGAGGAGACAGGTAATATATCTGTGGCTAAGGATGGGGAATTCACCATCAACGTCTCCGCCCTCGACCTGGAGCGGATCCTCTCCGACCTCTGATGACTCCTCACCCGGCTCAGGGACGGGGATGACGCATCCAGAAGCGAAGAAGGGCCTTCAGATGACGGCGGCCAAGCGTGCCGAGCGGACTACGGCGCGTGGCCCGGCGCCAGTCGTGAGTCAGCCTTAACTGAGGGAGATAATCGATTGTAAATCCGGCTTGACGCACACGAATACAGAAGTCGCAATCTTCAGGGCCGTAGAAGATGCCTTCGTCAAGAAGGCCGACTTTTCCGAGGATGTCTCGCCGGAATACCTGACAGGCTCCTATTACATAGTAGGGATGGGGATTGGCAAGTTCGGCGCGCTCGGCGGCGGATTCCCGGCCGGGGGAAAGCACATGCCGCAATTTCAACCATGGCGACGGATATGGCTTGGCCGAGGCCTGCAGTTCGCCGTCGGGTGAGTAGAGCGCGGGAGCGGCGATTCCGCACGCCGGGGTATCCTCCACATAACGACACAGTTCATCGTAGACCCCGCCATCGGCAACAGTGTCGTTGTCGAGAAGCATCAGCACTCCCCCGCTCGCCGCCTTCAGACCAAGATTCCTGCCACGCGCCACTCCGAGATTCTCCCCAGCCTCTATGAGCCGGAGATTTGTGATTCCGCTCTCTCGCAGCCATGCGCGGATGGATTCGGAGGTAGAGTCGGTGGAGCCATTGTCAACCAGTATCACCTCCACATCATTTCCCGATGCGCGAAGCCATCCCTCCATTGAATGAAGCAGCCGGAGCGTGAAATCACGTTGGTTGCAGGTCAGGATGATGATTGAGAGGCGCGGCGTCATAATCTTATTGGCGACGATGAAACGATTAATGGAATAGCTTTACCTTCAATGCCTTGAGAGCGGCCTTGAATTCCGAGAGGGAACGGAACCTGCGAATCTGCTTCCAGATGAAGCCGGGGCGGATGAAGTAAGAGAGATTGTTGCGGAAAAGAAGCCGCTCCATCTCGTCCGCTGTGATATTGGGCAAATCGAGGATTGATTCGCGCTGCACGTCAGTGGGATGATAATCACCCCCCTTGATCCAGCCGTTGGCCTTGCAGATTTCGTAATACTCCGTGCCGGGGAACGGGGAGACGATATTGAACATCACCTGGTCGACATCAAGTTTCTTGGCCTCGCGCAGGGTATGACGGATTGTATCCTTTGTCTCAAGCGGAGAGGAACCTATGAGCACATTAAGCTTGACCGGAACCTTATATTTCTTGAGAAGATTCACCGAACGATAGATATCCTCCGGCGAGATTCCCTTCTTTATATACTCCAGAATGCCGGCATCGAATGATTCTATCCCCAGATCGACATAGCGGCAGCCCGATTCGCCGAGCATCTTCGCGATAGGCTCCGTTATGGCGTCGACACGCGCCTGACAGCCCCACACCATGCCATGCTTGCGCATGATGCGGCATATGCCGGCTGTGCGCTCCTCGTTCCAGATGAAATTGTCATCCATAAAGCCGATGGCCTTGTAGCCTTGGGCGGCGAGCTCATCCATCTCCTTTTCCACGCTTTCGAGAGACCGGAAGCCGATGGTCGGTTTCCGGCCCGGGTGATCCTTGCGAAACTCAATCTCGCGGGCGAAAGTCAGCGATGACGGCACGCAATATAAGCATCGGTAGGGGCAATTGCGGGAGGTGAAGGCAGTCGTGTAAGGGCCGGTCTTGAGCTTCGGATTATGGTAGGTATGGTCGCCGAGAAGATCTCGGGCCGGGAAAGGGAGCGAGTCAAGATCCGGATTGAGCGGACGCGGAGGAGTGCTGACGCGGCGTCCGCCGGGGCCATAGAATGTAAGGCCCTTGACATCCACCGGTTTCTCCCCCCGTTTCAGGCAATCCATGAGTTCGAGCAGAGTCAGTTCGGGCTCTCCCCGCACAAGATATGTATTATTGTCGTAAAGAGCACGATGCACGTAATATGTCGGGCCCGGACCCATCAGGATGACGGGCGTCCGCTGATGGAACATCCTGATATGCTTCACGGCCTCAAGGTCGCTCTCAAGCGAGAGGTTGACGGTCCAGATCAGATAGGCGTCGGAATCATCGCGGCTCAGGAAACGGTCGAAGGCCTCGGGGGATTCGCCGTCGAAGACGAAATCCTTGTAGACGACCTCATAGCCCGCCTCACGAAGGGTGGCGGCAGCGGTGAGCTCATAGATGTTGATCATCGGATAGACGATGCGCGTGCATCCCGCGGAACGCTCCGCCGGCTGCTTATGGTCATAACAGGGGGGTACCAGAAAAGTCAATTTCATATTTTTTAAACGTCTCGCGCGCCGCTATATTGTCTGCCCCCGATTAATTAAAATATCATCGCTTTTTGCGTGAGATTGGTGATTTTTTACTAATTTTGTAATCTATGAAGTCGTTCACATCTCCGAGTGAAGAGATAATGCAAAAGTCTGAAACGAAATATTTCATCCATCCCGAGCCCTTCACACTTGAATGTGGGGCTGTGCTTCCCGAATTACGGGTGGCCTACCATACGTATGGAGAGCTGAATGCCGATAAATCCAATGTCGTGTGGGTGATGCACGCACTGACGGCGAATTCCGATGTGGCTGACTGGTGGCCGCATACGGTGGAGAAGGGGAAATTCCTGGATCCCGACCGTTGGTTCACGGTCTGCGCCAATGTGCTCGGCTCCTGCTACGGCACGACCGGCCCCACCACTCCCCTCCCCCCCGACGGCAAACCGCTTTACGGGGATTTTCCACGTGTGACCGTAAGGGATATGGTGGAGGTTCACAAACTTCTGGCGCGTCATCTCGGGATTACCCGTATCGATACGATAATCGGGTCGTCGCTCGGAGGTTTCCAGGCGTTGGAATGGCTGGTAGGTGAACCCGATGTGGCCCGTCGGGCAGTGCTCTGCGCCACCGACTATCAATGCCGTCCATGGCTTGCGGCCATCAACAAGGCTATGTATATGGCCATCGAAGCCGATGCCACTTATGGCGAGCCCCGGCCCGATGCCGCCCGAAAGGGTCTTGAGGCAGCCCGCGCCATGGCTCTTCTCAGTTACCGCAGCCATTCAGGCTATGACGCCACTCAGGCAGATCCCCCCGGTCGGCCGGATCCTTTCGAGAGGCGCGCGCATTCTTATCAGGCTTATCAGGGGAAGAAATTGGCCGACCGATTCGATGTCTACAGCTATGAACGCATGTGCAGATCATCAGATACACATGATGTCAGCCGCGGACGCGGCAGTTTCGCCGAGGCTCTCGGCAGGATAAAGGCCCGATGTCTCGTGGTGGCAGTGTCGAGCGACATTCTGTTTCCTCCCGCATATCACGATGAGCTGGCGGCAATGATTCCCGGGGCGAGACAGGGGATGGTCGAATCGGAGTTCGCCCACGACGGATTCCTGATCGAGCATGAACAGCTCGACAGACTGATACAGACCTTCGTCAACGACACCGAGGAGAAACCGGGGTGCTGACCCATCATACCTTACCTCAACACACACATGAGCAAGAAAACCATAAATATAGGATTATTCGGATTCGGCGTCGTCGGGCGCGGTCTCTCTGAGCTGCTGCAGCGCGTGCCCGAGGCCGATGTGCGCATTGCCAAGGTCTGCGTGCGAAATATGGCCCGACATCAGGGGGAGGCACCCTCACTGCACTTCACCACCGACCCGAAAGAGATACTTGACGATCCTGACATAGATCTCGTAGTAGAACTGATCGATGACGCCGAGGCGGCCTACCACATCGTGAAGGGGAGTCTGGAACGCTGTCTGCCCGTCGTCACGGGCAACAAGCGCATGCTGGCCCACCATCTTCCCGAACTCATCGAGCTGCAGAAAGAGATGAAGACGGCGTTGCTCTACGACGCGTCGGCCTGCGGCTCGATTCCCGTCATACGCAATCTCGAGGAGTATTATGACAACGACCTTCAGATTTCGGTGAAGGGGATACTCAACGGCTCATCCAATTTCATACTCTCCAAGATATTCAACGACCATATGAGTCATGCCGACGCCTTGCGTCTGGCCCGGGAACTCGGATTCCTTGAATCAGATCCCACCCTCGACCTCGATGGCTGGGATTCACTATTCAAGCTCGTGATACTGGCGGTGCATGCTTTCGGGGTATATGTCGAACCCGAACGCTTGTTCAACTTCGGCATCACTCATATGAATGATGACGACATCCGCTTCGCCAATGAGAAAGACCGGCGTATAAAGCTCCTCGGGCTTGCCGAGAAGCTTCCCGACAACCGCCTTACACTCAGCGTGATGCCACACCTTGTCTCGCGCAACAAATATATCTATTCATGCGAGGATGAGTTTAACGGCGTCGTCATCAAGGGGCGTTTCTACGGCAAGCAGTTCCTCGTCGGCCGCGGAGCGGGAGGCCACCCCACATCCTCCGCCGTGCTGAGCGATATCTCGGCCATCCGCTACGATTATTTCTATCGCTACAAGCGGATGCACAGCGAGACACCACTGCCCCGGTTCAGCAACGATATCAGTTTCCGGGCGTATCTGCGTTTCACATCCGATGATGATCTGCAGCTGCTGCAGCCGGAGGCCATCTATGAACGCTATAGCTCGGAGACTCATCAGTATGCCGTCGCACGCATAAATCTTCAGCGACTGCATGATGTGCGCGCGGAGCTGATCGAAAGGAGGATGTTCATCGCGGCCTATCCGCCTGACTGACCTCATCATTTAAGATTACTGACTATTATGATTTCACTTGAAGAAATAAAAGAGCGTCTTATCGCAGGGGGCCGCATAACCCGCGACGAAGCTGCCGAACTGGCCTCATGGCTCGACCTCGATGAACTATGCGACGCCGCCGACGCCGTCACTCGCGCATTGCAGCCTGATCGTGTTGACTCCTGCTCCATAGTGAATGCCCGGAGCGGATTATGCGGCGAAAACTGCAAATGGTGCGCCCAATCAGTGCATTATTCCACCGGTTGCGAGCGTTATCCGAGTCTTCCCTACGAACGTGTGCTTGAGGCGGCCCGCCACAACGAACGCGAGGGAATCCGACGCTTCTCGCTCGTCACGAGCGGCAGAGCCGTGGCCGGGGCCGAACTCGATACCTTCTGCGATCAATTCAGACGCCTGAGCGAGGATACGGGGCTATATCTCTGCGCATCGATGGGGCTGCTCGACCGCGACGCGATGCGTCGGCTTGCCGAGGCCGGAGTGAAACGCTACCATTGCAATATGGAGACATCGGACAAGGTGTTCCGCCGCCTCTGCAGCACGCATACCCCCGATGACAAACGCCGCACGATAGCCTATGCACGCGAGGCGGGCATGGATGTATGTTCGGGCGGAATTATCGGTATGGGTGAAACAATGGATGACCGTATCGACTTCGCCTTCGAGTTGGCAGATCTTAATCCGGATTCCGTGCCTATCAATATCCTCAATCCAATTCCCGGCACACCGCTTGAATCCACCCCCCTTATAAGCGAGGAGGAGATAATCAGGACGGCGGCGCTATTCCGCTTCGTGCTCCCGAGGCAGAGCATCCGCTTCGCAGGAGGGCGTATGCGGCTGTCGGAAAGCTCGATGGAGCGCATGATGCGCGGAGGGGTAAACGGAGTGCTTATGGGCGACATGCTGACCACCGTCAGCAATCAGATCGCCGATGACAAACGACTTTTCGCCGAAACCGGCTGGAAATTTTAACAATCTAATACCTATGGATATCTCGATCGTAGTCCCGCTATACAATGAGGAGGAATCTCTACCCGAGCTGACCGCATGGATCGAACGGGTGATGGCCGAACATGGCTATTCATATGAAATTATCTTTGTCAACGACGGCTCGACCGACGGCTCACAGGGAATAGTGCGCTCTCTGGCGCAAAACAACCCTCATATCCGCTCGATCTCTTTCGCCCGTAATTACGGAAAATCTCCCGCTCTCAACGAGGGATTCCGTAAATCCCAGGGCGATGTCGTCATCACGATGGACGCTGACCTTCAGGATTCTCCGGATGAGATTCCGGAGCTTTACCGCATGATTATGGCCGAGGGCTACGACCTTGTGTCGGGATGGAAGAAGAAGCGTTATGACCCCCTCTCGAAAACTATCCCCACGAAGCTCTTCAACGCCACGGCAAGACGGGTCTCGGGAATAAAGAATCTGCATGACTTCAACTGCGGCCTGAAAGCTTATCGGAAGGATGTGGTGAAGCATATCGAGGTCTACGGCGACATGCACCGATATATCCCCTATCTGGCCAAGAACGCCGGATATAAGAAGATAGGGGAAAAAGTCGTGCAGCATCAGGCCCGCAAATATGGACACACGAAATTCGGTCTCGACCGTTTCGTCAACGGTTATCTGGATCTGGCCACGCTATGGTTTCAGTCAAGTTTCGGGGTCAAGCCGATGCACTTGTTCGGATTGTTGGGCTCGCTGATGTTTATCATCGGTTTTCTGGCTGTGTTGGCGGTGCTGGTGCTGAAGGTCGTGAGCATCTGCTCGGAGGATTATAACTTCTACGTTACGAACTCCGTCTATTTCTACCTGTCACTGGCCTGCATGGTGATGGGACTGCAGTTCTTCCTCACCGGCTTTATCGGGGAGCTGATCACCCGTAACTCGCCCGAACGGAATAACTATCTCATAGCCGAGGAATTCTGATGGCAACGACATTACGCCATATCATTCTCTTGCCGGTCCTGATTTTCACCATCACGCTACTGACAGCCGGCCGACAGGAACCCTTGTTGCAGGAGCATCCGAAGGTATCTGAGATATCGGAGGTATCTGAGGTGTCTGAAGTGTCGGAACAGTCAGGGTCAAAGGAGGAGGAAGAATTGACTGAAGAAACGGAGGGTGAGACTATGAATACGGAGGAACTTCCGGAAATTTCCGAGGAGAGCGAGACTCCGGATCCGGCATCACTTATACCGAAACCGAAGAGCAATCCTGTCGACTATGACCGCGAGGCCCCGGAGAAGCCGGTGCTCCACTATTATGACAAGCACGGGGAGCCGCTTGAGACTCCCGTCAGATTTCTGGCGGTGCTCGATACGGTGGTAAATGTAAGACCGGGCCCTGTCTATCCCCTCTACAACGGATTCAGCGTGAGCGCCAATTTCTTCGACGGGGTGATGATGGCCATAGGTCAGCAGAGAGGGTCGTTTGACGTTGCCGTCGATTGCTCGCTCCACAATTGGTTCTTCCCGGTGGTGGAGGCCGGTATCGGTTTCGCGAATGCGTGGCCCGATGACGCGCGTTGCCATTACAAATCAGGAGCGGCGCCGTATCTGCGCGTCGGAATGAACTATAATTTCCTATACAAAAGTAATCCGGCCTATCAGTTCTATCTCGGCTTGAGAGCGGGATGGTCGACATTCAAATATGATATCTACGATATCCTGCCGGGTTCGGAATTCTATATCGCGGACGGGCCGACCAATGTTTCCGGCCTCAGTTCAACCGCATTCTACGGACAGGTGCTCGCCGGGCTGAAAGTGCATCTCTACCGTGGGCTTTTCTTAGGATGGAGCGCACGCCTGAATTTCGATTTCCATCAGACCTACAGCAATGACGCCTATCCGGCATGGTTCACCCCTGGACGCGGCACATCCGGAATTATCTCAGCCACATTCTCCATAGGATGGACGTTCGGGGATCTCACCCCGAAAGGCTCAGCGAATACTGAAGGAAAATGAAGGTCAGAATTTACTGTGGGATAATAGTCGGTAAGTTTAATAGTGAAAGAAGACGATTTATACAAAAGTCAGAAACATAGGATTGCTATAAGTTTCTTATGTATGTTCTTCATCACATATCCGAATGTGATGTGGATACCTTGGAATGTTGCTAATCTCCAATCCGGTTCTCAATTATCATTCTGGGGGTCTTTTATCTTTCGTTGTGTATTTTTCTTCATTTTATTCTATTTTCAGATTGGCTATAATATCAAACAAATAAATAATAGTGGATTTGTAGGTCGTTTTGGTAAAAATATTCTGTACTCATTTA
>JAAVBX010000005.1 GCA_014802625.1 bacterium
TGGAACACGGCCACGTCGCTCAGAACGGCGAAGCCGTGGGCGAACCCGCGCGGCACGAAGAACTGTCGGTGGTTGTCCTCCGAGAGTTCGACGGCGACGTGCCGGCCATATGTCGGGGAACCCTTGCGGAGGTCGACGGCCACGTCGAGGACGCGTCCGCGGACGCAGCGCACAAGCTTGGCCTGGGTGTAGGGGGGCCGCTGGAAATGGAGTCCGCGCATCACACCGCGGCTCGACATCGACTCGTTGTCCTGCACGAAGTCAACCTTGCGTCCGATTGCCTCGTCGAAGGCCTTCTTGTTGTAGCTCTCGAAGAAATAGCCGCGCGCATCCTTGAAGATGCGGGGCTCTATTATGAGGACGCCCTCAAGGGCGGTCTTTATCACTTGCATGATTCTATGGTTTGGAGGATTGCGGGGCACAGGCCCCGGGCGGGGACAGGCTCCGCGCTTAATCGATATTGCGGTCGCCGGTTCGCTCGACCTCGTCGATTACTTTCATGAGGTATTGGCCGTACTGGTTCTTGAGCATCGGTTTGGCTATCTCTTCAAGGTGCTCCTTGGAGATCCAGCCCTTGCGGTAGGCGATTCCTTCAAGACAGGCTATCTTGAGTCCCTGACGCTTCTCGAGGACCTCCACATATATGGAAGCCTCGGCGAGGGAGTCGTGGGTGCCGGTGTCGAGCCATGCGAACCCTCGCGGCAGGACGCTGACCTTGAGTTCTCCGTCGCGCAGGAATTCCTGATTGACGGTGGTGATCTCCAGTTCGCTCCGGGCGGATGGCTTTATTTTCGCGGCTACATCCACGACCTTGTTGGGGTAGAAGTAGAGTCCCACTACGGCATAGTTGCTCTTGGGATGCTCCGGCTTCTCCTCGATGGAGAGGCAGTTGCCCTCGTGGTCGAATTCAGCCACGCCGTAGCGTTCCGGATCGTTGACCCAGTAGCCGAAGACGGTGGCCTTTCCGTTATCCTCGGCGTTATGGACCGCATCTTTGAGGATAGTGGAGAATCCGGCCCCGTGGAAGATGTTGTCGCCGAGGACGAGGCATGCGGAGTCATCGCCGATGAATTCGCGGCCGATGATGAAGGCCTGCGCCAGCCCGTCGGGGGAGGGCTGCTCGGCGTATTCGAAGCGCACGCCGAAGTCGGAGCCGTCGCCGAGCAGGCGGCGGAATCCGGGGAGGTCGTGGGGGGTGGAGATGATGAGGATATCCCGGATTCCGGCCTGCATGAGGGTGGAGATGGGATAGTAGATCATCGGTTTATCGAAGATGGGGAGCAGCTGTTTGCTCACCCCCTTCGTGATGGGGTAGAGACGGGTACCGGAACCTCCGGCGAGGACGATGCCTTTCATGGGATTTGTAAGGAGGGGAAAGAATAAACGGGGATGAGCGAGCTATCGGAACGGCTATCGATGCGAGCGGAGCTCGCGGCACGGACAAGCTTCGCGCCGGTAGGGCGGTAGGTTTGCACCTACCTTCCATTAACGGGGCTACTCGCGCGGGGGTAGGTTGGCACCTACCCTCCATTAATTTTTTAGCGGGTGTGGTGTTTGGTGAAGCGGATGGTGGAGTGGGTGCGGTCGCCGGTGAGGGTGGCGGAGGAGTAGCGGGTGGCCAGATTGGTGCCCTTGCGGTAGGTGTTGGCGTGTTTCTTGACGGGTTCGTAGCGGAGCTGCATCAGGTCTTGGTGGGTGTCGCGGGTAGACTGTGGGCAGCGGATCTCTACGACCGGATCGGTGTTGTTGCGGTCACCGATTGCGCGGAAACGGATCTCGGTTCCGTCGGAACGGGTGAAGAGGGTGAAGCTATCGTCGGTCCCGGAGGGGGTGAAGCCGTAGTATTCGCACAGTTTGGCCATGTCGCGCTCGGCGGGTTCGTCGAGCAGTAAGGCTCCGATGTAGACGGGGTTGGAGAGTTCGTCGCTATCTTCTGCCATCGCCTTGAAAGGTAGCAAACTAATTAATGCGAGTAGGAGGAGAAGGGTATGATTTCTGATTTTCAGTATGGTCGACATGGAATTCTGTTTTTGGAGGTGTCCGGTTGTCAACGATTAAGCGTGTTAGTGTGGGAGAGGTCGCTATTCTCTCTTGAGAATAAAGAGTTTATGAATTTTAGCGTACGTTAGTTTCCTATCAGCTCAAGTAGCCGTGGATCCAGATCGGCTTCCCATTCGATGCCGTTGAGTCCGGGAAGTGTGAGCCGATACAGCACTCTGTCAAGTGGCAGCGTGTCTGCTGTTTCTATATCTTCTGTAGGAAGTTCCCCTTTTTTCTTGGAGGGTCTGGTCTTGATGAAGGTAGCCGTGTGTCCCGCAAGCGGCCCCCCGAGTATTATGACTTTCTGCCCCGGTCGGGGAGCGATCGTGCCAAGGGGGGCAACCCGTGTCTCCTCTGTGAAGACTCCGATGGCGAGCTGGAATGCGTTCATCTGCCTGTCGGGGATGGCGGCGTAGCCGCTTTCGCGTGATGCCGGGTCACGGTAAATCCAGGCGATGTCCCCGATCTCGCGCAGGAGGGGGATGACTTCGGTTGAACGGAGTCGCATGAAGAGAATGCCGGGAAGCAGGGGCTCGATGGTGTGGTGGATGCCGGCAGATGTGCGGTGGGCCACTCGTTGGGTCGGGTAAAATATCCTACTTTCAGCGGTGTTGAGTTTGAAGTCGGTCGTGACTCCTATAAGTTTGCTGATAGCCTCATTCCCTTTGATGCGCGTTGTCAACTCTTCGGGCGTGACTCCTTGGCGCAGTCGGAGGGCATACCAACGGAGCGGATTATCGGTCAGGGCTTCCGTCACGAGCGTCATAAGTCGCTCGCGTTGCTCTTCGCCTGCCGGTGGTATGTCGCCGAGCAGACGGATTATCGGGTTTCCGGGCATGGGATTTCGCCCGAGTGCCCCGATGGCCTCCGATGGGGTGGCTCCGAGCGATAGGGCAGTGCGCAACCAGTGTTCGGCCGGTGACGGCAACCGTCGTATCGCCGGATCGGCTGCCGTGGCGAAGGCGGACGCGAGTCTGCGCGCAAGTTGTCGCGGAGTGTAGTCGCTCTGTTCAAGGGGGAAGAGGTAACGGCGCCTCGGATCCTCGAATGGTGCCGTTATTTCTCTGACACTCTCAGGCAACCCCGCAAGATCTTCGCGGCGAAGACGCGCCGCGCTTTCAATGGTGATTCCTCCTGCGATTACAGCCGTCAGATGCAACGCACGGAGTATGGCCGGTTTGACGGGCGAGTTCTCACTGCTCTTTAAGGTTATTTTGCGGTTGGCGGCTGATTCTCCTGTCGCCACCTCCTCTATAATCTCCTTCAATATGGAGCGAAGTCGGGGAAAATCCACGTTCCCTGCCTCTTCGGAGCTATCTTTATCAATCTCGCCCGAAATGGCGGATATGGCGTTGAGATAGAGCTGTAGGGTGGAGAGGGAATGGCCGGAAAGACTCAGACTTACCAACCAGTCGGCGAGTATTGTCGTCGATAGGGATTCGTATTGCAGGGAGAACGCCCGCATGAAACTCTCCAGACTGACGAGGGCCTTACCATATGATTTCTGTGCCGACTTGCCGAAGTCGGGAAGTGCCGATCGGAACTCCTCGAGTTTGTTGATGAGATAAACTTGCTGACTCTCAGGATATTCTGATAATGATTGGAGTTTAACCTCAGACCCTTCCGTCGGGAAACAATTCGTCCCCTCGACGGCGGTTGCGGGCTGTGGAGGGGTGGAGTCAGTGATCGTAAGTTGATCTGTCGGTAAGGTGGTCATCACGCGGGTGATAGCCTCCGACAAAACGTGGAGGCGAATGCAAAGTTAGTGAAAAGATTGTAAATGTGCAAATCCCCGTCACAAAATTTAACACCATAGAACCATAGAGCCGAGGCCATAGANCCGGAGGCCATAGGACCATGGAATNGGAGGGGNTAGTCCATAGNCCAAAGGCCATNGNACCATGGAATCGGAGGGGNTAGTCCATAGACCAGAGACCATAGNACCATAGAACTGGGGGCATAGAACGGGAGGGATTGGTCCATAGNCCATAGAACTATAGAGCNAAGGCCATAGGACCATGGAATCGGAGGGGATAGTCCATAGACCANAGNCCATAGNACCATNGAATCGGAGGGGATAGTCCATAGACCAAAGGCCATAGNACCATGGAATCGGAGGGGGATAGTCCATAGACTAGGGACCATAGAACCATAGGGNCNGGGGTGAGGGAGATAATTAATTATAGGAGAATCCATNCCCGAGTTTGCATAATTGGAAATTTTTAATTAACTTTGCATCCGATTCGGGGCGTAGCGCAGTCCGGTTAGCGCACCTGCTTTGGGAGCAGGGGGTCGAAGGTTCGAATCCTTTCACCCCGACAATGTCCGGCAAACGGACAAAATCTTTCGGCTTGCACTTGCAGGAATCAAATATTTTTCCTACCTTTGCACCCGAAAACATAAAATAACTCTTCTGGAGAGATGGCAGAGTGGTCGATTGCGGCGGTCTTGAAAACCGTTGAGGGTCACACCTCCGGGGGTTCGAATCCCTCTCTCTCCGCCAAATAAGCTCGCACTATCATGCGGGCTTATTTCGTATAAACCAACAATACGTCCAACCCATGGAGAGCCTGACAATAAGAAATATAGGCCCGATAAAATTTGTCGACCTGCAGGATATCCGTAGATTCAATGTATTCATCGGCGAATCAGGTAGCGGTAAAAGCACTATCATGAAGGTGCTCGCAATGATGCGGTGGATTTATAAAATGGCGTGCGTGCGCACTTATTGCAAGAACTCAGGCATCCAGACTCCATTCCGTTTCAGGGCCGACTCCATTCTCGGTGACAACGGTCTCCGGCCATTCTTTGATCATGATTCCGAAGTAGTATATAAAAACGGTTCATATTCAATTATTTATCGCGGCAACAAGCTCATATTCCCTAAAAAGAATGTAGCAAGAGAGGAATTATCATTGCAAAAAATCGCTTATATATCTGATAAGCGCATATTGATCCCGGATCTTGCCTCAGGAAATGTCTCGCTTAGGCACAATATGTTTTATCTCGATGAGACATACCTGAATTATCAAAAGGCGTTGGATGCCATCCCGACCGCCGATGTGCCTTATTTGGGAGTTAAGATGGCTGTCAGGAAAACTACCGGCGGGGCGCGTGTGTTCGTCAGTGCGATGGACGGTAATCACAATTTCGAGAACCTCCCGTTGCCAAGTGCCTCATCCGGTTTGCAAAGCAGCGTGGCCCTCCACATGATTACCCGATATTTCTCTCATTACTATAATATCGTGGAGGCTATGAATTCCACAATCGTAAAGTTTCTGGCTGCCGGTGATAATCTCTCTAAGTTCTCCGCAAGCTTTAATGTCGGAGACTTCCCCAACCAGCGTATCAGTCTCCATCTCGAGGAGCCGGAATTGAGTCTGTTCCCCTCCAATCAATGGGGCCTTATGAAGTATCTTGTGACGGAATGTCTTTCAGCTGAAAGGGCGCGTATGGATCTTACGATGGCCACACACAGCCCCTACATACTCACAGCCCTCAATATCATGATGCTCGCTTATAAAGCAAGCCACGCTGACCCGGCCAAATACGATGAATCAGGGCTCACGTTGCCGATGATTGCTCCGGAAGATGTCTGCGCATGGAGTGTTGTCGAAGGGAAGTGCGAGAGTCTTCTCAATTCAGAGTTGGGTATGATCGACGGCACACATCTTGACGGCATATCCGATGATTATGAGCAGATCATAACCATACTTAACGATATTGTCTATGGCTGATTATACGTCGGCAGTCGTTGCCCGGCTTGAAAAGATGGCTTTCCACCCTGTCCAACAATGGACCGAGCGTGGGACGATTTCGGTTTCGGAGAACGGCAAGACATATCGCGTTGCCTTCAACGGAGAAAATGAATCATTACAGCCGGATGCGGTCCGAAAAGTGCGTCAAGACTGAAATTGGAGGATGCACGCATACGTTTCAAGAAACTCTACAACATAGAACTGCGTGTGTTGAAAAACTCACAGCTGGATACACCGATATAAGCCGGGAGTCACCATTCTCATTTCAATCGATACCCTATCCAAACAGGAATAGAGTAGAAGTGGAGTAGGGGGTGCGGCGTTTATGGCGCACCTAAATGACCATTTTGTGGATTTTTTGCGTTATATTTGTAGTTGAATTTATATAAACAAGCTGTTGGTATATGAAAAGAATAGCGATTATATTGACTGTGGCCGTCATGACGGTTGTCTGCGCTATCGGCGCACAGGCCAAGAAACCCAAAGGAGCCGGGGGTGGCGACGCGAAAATCGAATTCGCCGAAAAAACCTTTGACTTCGGCGTAATCAAGGAGAAAAAGGGCCCCGTCACCCATGAGTTCACCTTCACGAACAACGGCGACGGAAATCTCCTCATCCTTAAGGCGGCCGCCGAATGTGGCTGCACCCGCCCCGAATATTCCGACAAACCTATCGCTCCCGGCAAATCCGGTAAAATCAAGGTGACCTACAATCCCCTCGGTCGTCCCGGCGGCTTCGATAAGGTAGTCACCGTGACTACCAACGGTCAGCCCAGAAAGGTAAGGCTCAAAATCCGTGGAACTGTTGTAAGCGATTGATACTGACCTATGAAGAAATTTTTAGGCATCGCAATGATGGCCACCGTAATCGGCGTGGCGGTGGCCGGGGGTAAAACCCGACTCCTCACTCCCGAATATGATTTCGGTGTGCTTCAGGAGGATCAGGGAGCCGTCACCGGCTCAGCGTTCGTCGTCAACGATGGTCCCGACACCACTTATGTGCGCGATGTCAGACCCAGTTGCGGCTGCACCGGCGCCGAATATTCCCGCGAGCCCCTCGCGCCCGGCGACACGACAGAGGTGTGGTTCACTTACAATCCCGTCGGACGCCCCGGCACAATCGGGAAAACCGTGAAAATCTATATGGGCGACGATGATTCACGACATACCGTCCGACTTCTGGGACGCGTCGTCGGAAGCGAACTCACCCTGCGTCGCAGCTATCCCGTCAACTGCGGGGAAATGCGCCTTACCGACTCTATCATTGAAGTCGGCCGACTCCCCGAAAACTCCGGCCGACATGCATTCCTGAGAATCATCAACGCCACCGCCGATACCGTGACCCCGCGTTATGAATGCGACAACCGGGCCGTCGCCGTCGACATCCGTCCGGAACGTCTCGTGCCGGGTGATATCGGCACTTTCGGCATCTACCTCAACACCAAGTTCACCGACACCATCGGCCCAGTGGCAATCCCCCTGCGGGTATGGGCCGACGGCGACACCGCACGCGCAGCCACCCTCAGCATCCGCGCCGTCATCGAACCAGAATCCGATGACTCCGGCGAAATCCGCAAACCACTCTGAGCTGCCCGGCCCACCATGCAAATTATACCTGAAACCTAATACCCGTTCACGATCAATGGAACATCCTGAAAACGATCAAGCATATAAGGGACTGACCGTCAACAGCGGCGTCTCAAGCCAACCGACGGTCAATCCCTACCGTCAGGTGAAGAAGCGTCGCCAGCTCGGCGTAAGCGACTATGTCGAGGGGATACTCAAGGGGGATGTCAGCATCCTCGGAAGAGCGGTGACTCTCGTGGAGTCAACCGCCGACGCCCATCAGGCTATCGCCCAGGAAGTCATCGAGAAATGCCTTCCCTATTCGGGAAATAGCCGCCGCATCGGAATCACCGGTGTCCCGGGAGCCGGCAAATCGACATCAATAGATGTCTTCGGTCTGCACGTCCTACGGCAGGGACACAAACTCGCCGTCCTCGCCATCGACCCGAGCTCGGAGCGAACCCACGGTTCCATTCTCGGCGACAAGACGAGAATGGAGAAACTCTCGGTGCAGAAGGATGCGTTCATCCGTCCCAGCCCCTCGGCCGGCTCCCTCGGGGGTGTGGCCCGGAAGACAAGGGAGACAATCGTGCTTTGCGAGGCCGCAGGCTACGACCGGATCTTTGTCGAAACCGTCGGGGTAGGGCAGAGCGAAACCGCTGTCCACTCCATGGTTGACTTCTTCCTCCTCATCCAACTCGCCGGCACCGGCGACGAACTCCAGGGTATCAAGCGCGGCATCATGGAGATGGCCGACGGCATCGCTATCAATAAATGCGACGGCGACAACGTCGACCGTGCCAAGCTTGCCGCCGCTCAGTTCCGTAACGCTCTGCACCTCTTCCCGCCGACACCCTCGAAATGGCGTCCCGAAGTGGTGACATACAGCGGCTACTATGAACTCGACATCGATAAGGTCTGGGATATGATCGACCGATACTTCGAGTATGTCGACAAAACCGGCTATTTCGAGCGCAAGCGCCAGGAACAGGAGAAATACTGGATGATCGAAACCATCGATGAGCAGCTGCGTTCGAAATTCTACAATACCCCGGAGGTGGCGGCCCTGCTTGAGCAGAAGGAAATCCGAGTGCTCAATAATGAGCAAAGCTCCTTCACCGCCGCAAAGGATGTCCTCGACTTCTACTTCTCCCGGCTGCGCGAAATCGACGCGTGATTCCCGACCGGCTATTTCAACTATGCCGTTGTAATAGCTCGTTAACATGATAATTTAAAGAGATTCAGATATGAAAGCGAACAGATTGATTGAGACTATTGAGCGAAGGGCCAAGGAAAAACCCGAACATGAGGCCTACCGCTTTTGCTGGCGCAAGGATGGTGAATGGCTCCCCACGACAAGGCGTGAGTTCGTCAGCCAGACGGAGACAGCCGGCAGAGCCCTTGCCCGCCTCGGCCTGCTCGAAAAGGACACGATAGCGATCTGTTCGCCAAACACGCCGCAGATTCTAATCACAGAGTTCGGCGCGTTCCGCAACCGCATCGCCGTCATCCCCGTCTACAGCTCCAGCTCACAGCAGCAGTTCGATTATATCGTCAACGACGGCGGTGCGAAAATAATCTTCGTCGGGGATAAGCATCAATATCCCCTTGCCTACGACTACTGGAAGAGAAACCCGGATAAACTCCGCCACATCGTCATCTTCAAAAATGACGGCATCTCTATAGCTGACGACGACACCGTCTCCATGACATGGGACGACTTCGTCAGACTCGGCATGGAGGCCGACGAGCAGACCCGTCATGAGGTGGAGGAGCGCACCGCCCGCGCGCTACCGGAGGACATGGCGACCCTTATCTACACATCCGGCACAACCGGGGAACCGAAGGGCGTCTGCATCACCCACTCCAACTACGACGCCACAATGCGTATGCACGAGGAGCTGCTGACGGCCATCAACGACTCCGATGTCAGCATGGCGTTCCTCCCGATGAGCCATATCCTGGAGAAAGCCTGGTGCTTCTTCTGCCTGTATAGGGGTGTGACGATTGCAGTCAACTATGACCCGCGTGTGATTCAGGACACAATCAAGGAGGTACACCCCAACCTCATGTGCTGTGTCCCCCGTTTCTGGGAAAAGGTCTACGCCGGCGTAAAGCAGAAAATCGCAGGCATGTCGAAGACGCAACGCCTGATGGTCAGTCGCGCAATCAGGGTCGGCTATCACCGCAACCTGAATTATGTGCGACTCGGAGCCAAACCCCCGCGTTTGCTTGAGGCCGAATATAAATTCTGGGACAAACGTATATTCTCCAAGCTTAAGCATGCCATCGGCATCCCCAACCCCAACTTCTTCCCGACCGCCGGCGCCCCGCTATCGGAGCGCATATGCGAGTTCATGCGGGCAGTCGGAATCGATGTCATAATCGGCTACGGACTCTCCGAGACCACCGCCACCGTCAGCTGTTTCCGTCCGACGGGATATAAGATCGGCACCGTTGGCCATCCTCTCCCGGATGTCCTCGTGAAGATTTCAGAGGAGGGGGAGATTCTCGTCAAGGGTCCCTCCGTCACCCCCGGATACTACAACAATCCCAAGGCTAACGCCGAGGCCTTCACCGAGGATGGCTTCTTCCGCACCGGCGATGCCGGCTATCTCACCGAAGATGGCGCCATCGTGCTGACCGAGCGCGTGAAAGACCTCTTCAAAACCTCCAACGGCAAATATATAGCCCCGCAGATGCTTGAGAGCCGACTGGCGGAGAACAAATTCATCGACGAGGCAGCCGTCATAGGCGACCAACGCAAATATGTCACCGCCCTGATCGTCCCCAACATCTCCCAGCTCCGCGCCTGGTGTGCGTCAAAGGGTATATCCGTCGACGATACCGAGACCATGCTCCGCGACCAACGCGTCTACGACCATATGATGGCGGAGATAAACGGTGTGCAGCGTGATGTGGCGTCATACGAGAAAATCAAGAAAATCTATCTTCTGGCCCATCACTTCTCAATCATGAACGGTGAGGTGACAAACACTATGAAGGTGCGCCGCCCGGTCGTGGCCAAACGGTATGCCAAGGAGATTGAATCGATGTATGAGGAATGACGCCGAATCGCCTTATCAACGTAATGAATATGGAAAGACATATCATCGACAGCGGCGCCACATTGCGTGAGGCATTCCGGCGGCTCAACGACCTCTCCGGTGGCAACATGACCCTCTTCGTCATCGATGACGCCGGCCGGCTCGTCGGTTCACTGACCGACGGCGATCTCCGACGCGCTGTCATCGCCGATGCCACGCTCGACCGCAGTGTCGGAAGTATCTGCCATCGCGGATGCGTCACCGTCGCTCCCGGCGAGAGCCGCTATGCGGGAATACGCCGGGCACGTCAACGCCGAGTGGCTCTCTTGCCCGTCCTCGATCAGTCGGGAAAGATAATCGACCTCATCGATCTCACCCTCCTTAAAACCTCGCTTCCGCTCGATGCTGTCCTTATGGCCGGTGGCAAGGGAGAGCGGCTGCGTCCGCTGACCCTCGATTGCCCGAAACCGCTCCTCGAAGTCGGCGGAAAACCGATAATCGACTATAATATCGAAGAGCTGCGCGCCAACGGGGTGGTGAATATATTCGTCACCGTCAATTACCTCAAGGAGAAGATTATCGCCCATTTCGACGAGATGGAGCGGCAACATGGAATAAAGGTGGAATGCGTGGAGGAGCCGCGCCGGCTCGGCACCATGGGGAGCCTCGCCCTTGTCAAAGGCCTCAGGGAGGACAACCTCATAGTCATGAATTCCGATCTCCTGACCACGCTCAACTATGAGGAGATGTTCATCCGCCATATCGAGAGCGGAGCCGCGATGACAGTGGCCGCCATCCCCTACACCGTCTCCGTCCCGTTCGCTATCCTGCGCCATGAAGGGCGCCGCATCACCGGCTTGACCGAAAAACCGACCTACAACTATTTCGCCAACGCCGGCGTTTATATGATGCGCAGGGACGTGGCTGACAGTATTCCCGAAGGGGAATATCTCGATGCCCCGGATCTTATCGAGCAGCTGATAGCACGGGGGGAGATTGTCGAGTATTACCCTCTTGAAGGGACATGGATCGACATCGGCAGCCCTGATGATTACCGCTATGCCAACGAACTGATGCGCGCCAAATCAAAAATATAATCAAGATGGCAGACTCAAATTTCATAGATTACGTCAAGATACTTTGTCGCTCGGGTAAAGGTGGTGCCGGCAGCCGGCATTATCACAGAGCCAAATATGTGCCTAAAGGTGGACCCGACGGCGGCGACGGCGGTCGCGGCGGTCATATCATCCTTAAGGGCAACCGCAACATGTGGACGCTCCTGCATCTGCGCTATCAGCGGCATATATTCGCCACCGACGGCCAATCCGGAGGCGCAGGCCGCTCATTCGGAAAGGATGGTGAAGACCGCGTTATCGAAGTGCCCATCGGCACGACCGTATTCGATGCCGAAACCGGCGAATTTCTCTGTGAAATCACTCAGGATGGTGAGGAAATCAAGCTCCTGCGCGGTGGAAAGGGTGGTCTCGGCAACTGCCATTTCGCCACATCCACCAACCGCGCCCCGCGATATGCCCAGCCAGGCCAGCCGGCTATAGAGAAAGCCGTAGTGCTTGAGCTCAAGCTCCTCGGCGACGTGGGTCTCGTCGGATTCCCCAACGCCGGCAAGTCGACCCTCCTCTCATCCTTGAGCGCGGCCAAGCCGAAGATCGCCGATTATCCCTTCACCACGATGGAGCCGCAGCTCGGTATCGTCAGCTATCGTGGCGACAAATCTTTCGTCATGGCTGATATCCCCGGCATCATCGAGGGGGCCAGCGAAGGTAAAGGGCTCGGCCTGAGATTCCTGCGCCACATCGAGCGCAACGCGGTGTTGCTCTTTATGGTGCCCGCAGACAGCGACGACATCAAACGCGACTATGAGATCCTGCTCAAGGAGGTAAAGGAATTCAATCCCGAACTTGCCGACAAGAGCCGTGTGCTCGCCATATCCAAATGCGATATGCTCGACGACGAACTGCGTGAGGAAATTGCAAAGGAATTGCCCGAGGGTGTCCCGACGGTCTTTATCTCGGCTGTCACGGGTCAGGGCCTTACCGAACTCAAAGACCTCCTCTGGCGCGAGATAAATTCAGAGGAAAATCTCGCTACGGGCACAATCACCCATCGTCCCCTCGACCGCCGTCATCGTGTCGAAGAGGAGGATGAATTCATCTTCGAGCAGGAGGATATTCCTGACGATGAATGGATGCCTCAGACCGACGAGGAATGGAACGAAGAGTTCTGGGATGAGGAGGATAGCGTAAACGGATAATCCTTAAGTAAGCATAACTGATTTAGACAACTTGCTTACACTGGTCAAATTAAGATTTCATGAAGGAAGGCCCGCTGAAAATCAATCTTAGGGAAATAATGAATAAAAGGCTCGGCACCCGCTCAAAACTCGTGCCGGCCTTTCTGTTGCACGGACTTGAGCGACTCGTCAGACAGGAGGAACTTAACCATATCCTGGAAGTGGCTTATCCCGCCGAGGGAAGCGCGTTCTCCCGGAAGGTGCTGGAGGAACTCGGAATCACGCTCGATGTGCGCGGTCTCGAAAATCTTCCCTCCGGCGAGGCCTTTGAATTCGTCAGCAACCATCCGCTCGGCGGACTCGACGGCATAGCCCTCGTCGGTATCCTCGGCGGTAAATATGGTGATGAAAATATCCGAGTGCTCGTCAACGATATGCTGATGAATGTCGAGCCGCTCAGGAAAGTCTTCCTCCCGGTCAACAAGTATGGCAGCCAGGGCCGTGAAGCGGCGCGCGCGATAGGGGAGGCCTACGCCTCGGGCAAACAGATTGTGATGTTCCCCGCCGGCCTTGTCTCGCGCCGGCAACCCGACGGATCCATACGCGACCTCACGTGGCAGAAAAGCTGCGTGGTTAAGGCCCTTGAGTCGGGGCGGCGTATGGTGCCTGTCCATTTCGAGGGATTGAACTCCAATAAATTCTATAATCTTGCTTACTGGCGTAAAAAACTCGGTATAGGAATCAATCTCGAACAAGCTCTCCTCCCTTCGGAACTCTGCGCGTCAAAAGGCGCTTCTTACCGTGTCACGTTCGGCCCACCGGTCGATCCCGCCGTGTACAGGGAAAAGGGGAAATCCCCCGCCGTGATCGCCGAGATGCTCCGCCGATACCTCTATAAACTCTGATAATGACCCGCACCCCATTTCTGAAAAGGGGGAATATTGGTGCGTAGATGGAGATTTTGGGTTGAATGTGAGTGTGTGTTGGATTTTTTTATGTAACTTTGCAGACTGTGGCCGACCAGCGGCCATCGCCTGCGGCGGGAAATAAATCTCTCCGCCTGACGTTACTGAGATAAATATAAACAACAACGAATAACAACCCAGTCAGGACACCAGACCTAATGGACAAGAACACCATCTACGGCCTCATTTTGATGGCCCTGATATTTTTAGGTTTCATGTGGTTCGGCCCGAAGAAGGACCAGACAAACACCACCGATCCCGTAGCCACCGAGCAGACCGAAGCCGCCGGAAATCTCTCCGGTGCGGTCGATGCGCTCTCCGACAACGAAACCCAATGGCTCAAGCAGAATATCCTCGCCAATGGCGACGTCACGATGCTTGAGGATGGTTCACGTGCGTACACCCACAAGGATGCCTCGATGGACATCACCCTCCGTGGCGACAGTATCTACGGCACTGTCAACGTCAACGGACACGAGTATCCCCTCGCCGATGTCATGGCGGCTTCTCTTTCGATTCCCGAGGCCGACCGTCGCAAGGCTGTGGAGGCCATCCGCTCCACATCGACATCGATGGGCCGTTACGGAAAATTCTCGAAATTCCTCAATGGCTCAAATTCGATTGTCAAACTTGAGAATGATGTCATCGCTCTGGAACTCAGCAGCAAATCCGGTTCGGTAACACGTGCCGAACTCAAGAAATACGACACCGAGTATTCTGCCGATGAAACCAAGAAGGTGAAGAACAAGGTGGTCATCTTCAATGATTCCACCAATACATTCAATTTCACACTCCCTCTGCCGCAGAGCGTGGAGACGGCCGACCTGTATTTCACACCTCGTCAGCTCAACGACTCCACCGTGCTCATGGCCCTTGATATGGGAGCCGACGCATACTGGGGGTTGAAATATACTCTCCCGAAAGGCGACAGCTATGTGATCCGCATCGATGTCGTGCAGAAGAATATGGCCGGGCTCGTCGAGACCAACAACCGTATTCTCGGTTTCGACTGGCGACAGCAAATCAAGCGCCAGGAACGCGGACGTATGTTCGAGGAGCGTAACTCGGGAATCTACTACAAGTTCGCCGGTGGTTCGGTCGAGACCCTCTCGGAGAGCAAGAACGATGCCGAAGACCGTCAGGCCAAAGTGAAATGGATCGGTTTCAAGAACCAGTTCTTCTCCTCCGTCATGATCGCCGACAAGAACTTCAACAGCTGCGACTTTGAGTCACGCATATTGAAGAACTCCGATTATCTCAAGGATGTGGAGACCCACGCTACAGTCAACGACTACAAATGGAACGAGGAGAACCCCGTGTCGTTCGATCTCTACATCGGTCCGAACCTCTATCCCCTGCTCCGTCATCTCGACAAGGAACTGCAGCCCGACGACAAACTCAGTCTGACGCGTCTTATCCCCCTCGGATGGACTCTCTTCCGTTGGATCAACGTCGGCATCGTCATCCCCGTCTTCACATTCCTCGGGAAATATATCCATAACTACGGCATCATCATCCTCCTGCTGACTGTCTTCATCAAGCTTATCCTCTTCCCCCTGACCTATAAGAGCCTCGTCAGCAGCGCGAAGATGCGCATCCTCGCCCCCGAAATCCAGAAAATCAACGAGAAATATCCCGGCACAAACAACGCGATGGTGCGCCAGCAGAAGACGATGGCCCTCTACAGTAAAGCCGGTGCCAACCCGATGTCGGGCTGTGTCCCCATGTTGCTTCAGATGCCGATTCTCTTCGCGATGTTCACGTTCTTCCCCTCGGCCATAGAGCTGCGCGGGCAGAGCTTCCTCTGGGCGCACGACCTTTCGGCCCCCGACGCGATTATCTCATGGAGCGGCAATATTCCGCTCGTCACACAATATTTCGGCAACCATATCTCCCTGTTCTGTCTCCTGATGACTGTCACCAACATCATCTACACGCATCTCACGATGCAGAATCAGAATAATGCCGGTATGCCGGGTATGAAGTGGATGATGTATCTGATGCCCGTATTCTTCCTCGTATTCTTCAACAACTACGCCGCGGGCCTCAGCTACTATTATTTCCTGTCACTTCTGATCACCATCGCGCAGACCTACGCCTTCCGCTACTTCATCACGGAGGAGAGTGTGCGCAAGACGATGGAAAAGAATGCCAAGAATCCCAAGAAAAAGAGCGGTTTCATGGCTCGCCTTGAGGAGATGCAGCGTCAGCAGCAGCAGATGCTCAAGGAGCAGGAGAAACAGCGTCAGAAAAACAGACGTTAATCCTTCGGGAGCAGATGAGCCGGAGCGGAAATGCCCCGGCTCATCATATCCCTCACTACTGAAGAGATTCACATGAGAGACCTCAGGACGATAAGGATTTTCCTGGCAGTGCTTTTTCTGGCTGCCGCCGTTGTCTACCTCTTCGTCGGCAGCGGAGTGACTCCTTTGGCCGCTGTGGCAAAGAGGGTGCAGATCGTCCCCTCGATGCTTGTTATGACTATGGGCGCCACGGGCTTCTGGCTCGTGGCGACTTTCGTGTGCGGACGCATCTATTGCTCGTCGGTTTGTCCGGTCGGTGCGTTGCAGGATTCCGCGACCTGGTTGCGACGAAAGCTTTCGGCCATCCCGGTATTCGCCCGTCTGCGGTGGCCGAAAGGAGGCCGCCATATCTTCGGGGCATACCGTTACCGTCATGTCGGAAAAATGCGCTGGCTCTTTCTGCTCGCCTACACGGTCTGCCTTCTGCTCGGGATATACTGGCTCGCAACGGTCGTGGAGCCTTGGAATATGATGCGTTCGGCGGCAAGGGCCACCAATCCTTATATCAATCCCTCGCTCCTGATATTCGCGTCGGACGCCGCTTTGGGAGGAGCGTTCGGATGTCTGTCGCTCTTTATAGTATGGCTCATTGCCCTCTTGGGTGGTCGCCGCTTCTGTACGGATGTTTGCCCCATAGGTACAGCCCTCGGCATAGTGGCGCGCTATTCCATCTATCAGATAGAGATTGACCCCGACAGATGCACAAACTGCATGCGCTGTGAGGAGGTCTGCAAGACGGAGGGTATAAAAGTGGCCGGACGTTTTGTCGACAATGAGCGGTGTGTACGCTGTTTCAATTGTCTGAAGGTCTGTGCCGACGACGCCATCAATCTACAGCGCAACCGGAATCAGCGCGTCAATCCCCTCATGATGAGAAAAGGGGTGAAGAATTAATTTATCAAACCTCCGGAAAAATGAAACAATATCAGGATTTACTCAAACATATACTTGAGAGCGGCCATCGCAAGCATGACCGCACCGGCACCGGCACTATCTCCACCTTCGGGTATCAGATGCGCTTCGACCTGAAGGATGGATTCCCGCTGCTGACCACCAAGAAGGTGCATCTGAAAAGCATAATCCATGAACTTCTATGGTTCCTGAAAGGTGACACCAATGTCAGGTATCTTCAGGATAACGGAGTGAGAATATGGAATGAGTGGGCTGACGCCGACGGCGACCTCGGCCATATCTACGGCTATCAATGGAGGTCGTGGCCCGCTTATGACGGCGGATTTATCGATCAGATATCCGAAGTCGTGGAGACAATTAAAAAGAATCCCGACTCTCGCCGGATGATTGTCAGCGCATGGAATGTAGCAGATTTAGACCGTATGAACCTCCCTCCATGCCACGCCATGTTCCAGTTTTACGTGGCCGACGGGAGATTGTCGCTTCAACTTTATCAGCGTAGTGCCGACAGCTTCCTCGGGGTCCCTTTCAACATCGCGAGTTATGCTCTTCTCTGCATGATGGTGGCGCAGGTCTGCGGGTTGGAACCCGGAGAATTCATCCATACCTTCGGCGACGTTCATATCTACCTCAATCATCTCGCGCAGGTGGAGGAGCAACTGAAGCGGGAGCCGCGACAACTGCCTCGAATGGTTCTGAATCCGGATGTGAAGGATATATTCGGATTCAAGTATGAGGATTTCACACTCCAGGACTACGACCCATGGCCCCCGATCAAGGGGGAGGTCTCCGTTTGATGCGCAAAGGCTGCTATGAGGATAGTTATAGTCAATAAATCCGATTCCACGGGGGGAGCCGCCGTCGTATCCTTCCGCCTGATGACGGCCCTCCGGAGTATCGGGGTCGACGCGCATATGCTGGTGGCTGAGAAATTGAGCGATTCCCCTTATGTCCATCTGCTGGCCTCCAAGTGGCGGCTAAGGCTCGCATTCCTCGCCGACAGGCTGCGCATTGCGCTGGCTAACGGTTTCGACCGCGCCACATTGTTCAAACTCGATGCGGCGGCTTTCGGTATCGATATCTCCGCTCATCAGCTCGTCAGGGATGCCGACGCCGTCATCCTCGGCTGGATCAATCAGGGAGTCATATCCCTCCGGGATCTGAAGAGACTCAATGATGGGGGAGAGGGGAGAAAACTATTGTGGGTGATGCACGATATGTGGAATATGACGGGAGTCTGCCATCATGCCGGAAGTTGCCGCAGATATGAAAAGCCCGGACGATGCGGGAATTGTCCGATGCTCGGTCAGCATGCAACCGAAAATGACCTGTCGCGTAAAATCCACGATGAAAAATGTAGAGTCTACGATCGGACAATGATCGATTTCGTTGCCGTCAGCTCCTGGCTTTACGATAAAGCCAAAGGGTCGACCCTGCTTTCGGAACGCAGCCTGACCCATATACCCAATCCCTTCGACCTTCCTGACTTCAAGACCATAAAAAGGCTTCCGGCTCCCGGACGCCTGCGCATCATCTTCGGGGCCGCGCGGATAGATGACGATATCAAGGGATTCCCCGTCTTCATAGAGGCATTGAATCAGCTCAAGCGCCGCTGGCCGGAATTGGCCGAGAGGACTGAGGTCATACTCTACGGCGGTATCAAGGATCCCTCGGCGATAGAGCGTATCCCCCTTCCGGTGGAATATACCGGTTTGCTGCGTGACGCGGCGGAGGTGTCGGCACTCTACATGCGGTCTGACATGGTAGTGTCCTCCTCAAGATTCGAGACACTCCCGGGTACACTGGTCGAGGGGCAGGCCTACGGCTGTCTGCCGGTGGCCTTCGACAGCGGCGGACAACGCGATATCATCGAGGACGGGGTGACGGGGATACTCGTCGAGCGCTCCGGAGATGATTCGATGCAGGCATCCTCGCTTGCCGCCGGAATAGCTCGTGGAGCCTCATTGCTCGCCGGCGATCCGGAGGAATTGAGGCGGCGGATGTATGAATCCGTAAAGAGCAGGTTTGATGCCGAAGCCGTGGCGAAAGCTTACATTAGCCTCATTCGGGGCAAATAAGGAGCACGGTATATGGGAAAATTCAAAAATATGTTGTATCTTTGCATTTGCTAACGGTCATAAGCGACGGCTCCCCGACCGGAGCCCACTCTGACCCACTCCGGGTTGAAGCCTGCTGATTCTTGCGCGCTTAAACCCACTGACTCTATGGAACAATGGCTTTTAAATAATCTTCTTGCGTTTGGTTTGGCATTCCTGCTGACCGGTATCCTCATACCGCAGATTCTTGTCATAGCCTTCCGCAAGAACCTTTTCGACGGCCACGATACCCGGAAACTGCATTCGGGCAAAGTGCCTCGGCTCGGGGGTGTAGCCTTCGTGCCGGCTATCATATTCTCTGTACTTGCTACACTCGGCTGGTCGATGCATGTCGACGGCATTCAAATGATGGATGTCCTGTCGGATACGATTGTGCCACTGTTGTTCCTGATTTGCACGCTTATGCTGCTTTTCCTCGTCGGTATAGCCGACGACCTTATCGGGGTGAGATATGGAGCGAAATTCTTGTTCCAGATGCTCGCCGCCCTGTTGATGGTCGTATCGGGAGTATGGCTTCAGAATCTCCACGGCTTATTGGGACTGCAGTCCATACCCGAATGCCTCGGGTGGATTGCCACCATTGTGGCAGTCGTATGCGTGGTCAATTCAATCAATCTCATAGATGGAATAGATGGCCTCGCGTCCGGACTCGCCGCTATCGCTCTCTGTTTTTACGGAGTGATATTCTATTGCGTCGGAAGCTACGTTTATTCCATGGTGGCATTCGGCGCTTTCGGTTCATTGATACCGTTCATCTATTACAATATTTTTGGAAAATCAAGCCGCCGGAATAAGATATTCATGGGCGACACCGGCTCGCTGACCATAGGCATGCTGCTTGTGTTCCTCTCCATCAACATTACGTCATGCAGCTTCGAAGGTGACGTGCTTGGTAGAATCAATCCCATGATAGTGGCTGTGGCGCCCCTCCTGATTCCCCTTCTGGATGTCGGGAGAGTTTTCTGGCGTCGTGTGCGCCACAAACGCAATCCTTTCATGCCTGACCGCAGCCATATCCATCACAAACTCCTTATCCTCGGCCTTAATTCATCTGCGGCTCTCGGGGTTATCCTGACGGCGGCTTTCCTTACGCTTGCCGCCAATGTGGTGCTCTCCATGTGGATTGACGTGAATCTGCTCCTTCTGGCCGACATCGCGATCTGGATTCTGGCGAATCTCGGGCTCACCCGTTGTATTCGCCGGAGGGAGCGTAAGATGGGTAAACGCATATATGAATAATAAAACGCGCTGCCCGGCGTTAATAGATTGATTAATAAAAACAGATTGTATGCCTTGTGAGTCGCCGATTGTGCGATGCGTTACAGGCAGACAACCCATAATATTCAGAATATCTACGCATCATGAAGATACGGAACCTCTCTGGAATTGCCGCCGTTTGTGTGGCTCTCATAGCGCTCCTCGCGGGAGGATGCTCTACCCCGAAGAATATCTCCTATTTCGAGGATTTCCAGACTACTACTCAGATCGAAAGCCAGGCCAGGCAGCAGATCACCGTACAGCCCGATGACAAGCTGCAGATTATCGTAAGCTCGAAAGATCCGCAGCTCGCGTCCTTGTTCAATCTCCCCTCCGTCACGACACGTCTCGGGCAGGGTGGTGCGACATATAACGGTGTGACCACGACATATGTGGCCGGAAGCACCAACGAGGGGCTCGCCGACTATACCGTCGGCCCCGACGGCAACATCGACTTCCCGGTGTTGGGCAGTTTGCATGTGGCGGGCATGACCCGTAGCGAACTCTCCGGTTTCATCAAAGGTGAGCTTATGGGCCGTAATCTCATCAAAGATCCTGTCGTGACTGTTGAGTTTATCAATACCGGTGTCAGCGTGCTCGGTGAGGTCACGCGTCCCGGACGTTATCTCATGAATCGCGATCAGGTCACGGTGCTCGACGCCATCGCCATGGCCGGCGACCTTACAATTCAGGGACAGCGCAACAACGTGCGTGTCATCCGCCGCGACGGCGACAGCACCAAAGTCTTCATCATCGATCTCACGAACGGCAAGGATCTCTTCAACAATCCCGCCTACTACCTGCAGCAGGACGACGTGGTCTACATCGAACCCAACGACATGCGCAAACGCGAAACGAGTGTCAATGGTAACACTGCCATGTCGGCAAGCTTCTGGATGTCAGTTGTCTCTGTGCTCACGTCAGTGGCCGTCCTCATCGTCAATATCGCGAGATAAGTCATAAACCAGTCTAAAACGCAGATAGAGTAGCATACTAAAAGATATAGATGGAAACGAAATCCCAGAAATCCGTCAAGGACGACTTCAATTCCTTTTCACTAAAAGACTTCGTCATGAGCTGTCTGGCTCAGTGGAAGTGGTTTGTAGTTTCGTTCATAATCTTTGTGGCTTTGGGGATGCTTTACGTCATCCGTCAGCAGCCGGTCTTCACCCGCACCATGTCGGTGCTGATTCAGGATGAGAGCAACACCGGTGGCCTTGACGTGGCGAGTGCCTTCAAGGGCTTCGGCATCGGAGGTGCCAGCACCAATGTCTACAATGAACTCATTTCCCTGCAGTCACCTGCGGTGATGTTTGAGGTGGTGAAGCGCCTGAACCTCAACATATCCCTGACCCAACTCGATTTTCCCGCCGACCATACTCTATATGGTAAGACATCTCCCATGGATGTGGTCTACCCCGAAATCGCTGATAACCCGGCTTGTGTATTTGAAATGATACTCCGCCCGGATGATACGTATAAACTTGAGAAATTCAAACAGATGTTGCCCGACGGCACAATCAAAAAGCTTGATTACGAGGTCGAGGGTAAACTCGGTTTTAATGAAATCAATACGCCGGTCGGGCACCTTACATTCCGCCCCAACGGCACTTATACGAATAACCGAAAGGATGAGATCCGCATTCAGATTTCCATCCGTTCGATTGCCGGCACAGTGGAGACCTACGTGCAGAAACTTAAGGGTGATCTTGCGGACGCCGACGCCGAAGTCATCGATCTTACCATCGATGATGTGAGCGTGCAACGTGCCACAGATATCCTCAATACCGTCGTGGAGGTCTACAATGAGTTCTGGGTTCGCGACAAGAACCGAATGGCCGTCGCCACATCGGAATTCATCGACGAGCGTCTGAAGAGTCTCGTACAGGAACTTTCCGATGTCGATACCAAGATTGCGGAATATCAGTCGGAGCACATGATGCCCGATCTTGAGCAGACCGCACGTATGCGCATAGATGAGACTGCAAGTGTCAACAAAGGATTGCTTGAGGCCACCAATCAGCTGGCTATGGCCAAATATATCCGCGATTATATCGCCAATCCCTCCAACAACAGCAACGTCGTCCCCGTCAATACCGGTATGGGAAGCGCCGCTCTTGAGAAACTGATTGCCGATTACAATACGCTCCTACTGACTCGCAACAATCTTCTCGCCAACTCCTCTGAGGAGAACCCCATCGTGGCTGACTACGATAACCAGATAAAGGGTATGCGCGAGTCGTTGCTGAAATCTGTAAACGCCCAGGTAGGTGTGCTTCAGGCCAACTTGAAGAACCTCGAAGGAGCCGACAACCAGAACAAGGCCCAGTTGGCATCCACCCCTAATCAGGCTAAATATCTCGGTTCTATAAAGCGTGATCAGGAAATCAAGAATGCCCTCTATCTTTATCTCTTGCAAAAGCGGGAGGAGAATAATATCTCTCAGGCCTTCAACGCCTATAACACTCGCATTATCACTCCTCCGTATGGTCCGCTGGCCCCTATCGCACCTCGCAAAGGTGTTACCCTCATGATATGTGCCGTGCTCGGACTGATGCTTCCGGCGGTAATCATTTACTTTGTCGTGGTCTGCGACACCAAGGTCCGCGGACGCCGCGATATGGAGAATCTCCCGATTCCCTTCACAGGTGAGATTCCGCAGATCGGCAATAAGCATAGGATCCGCAATTTCTTCAAGAGCCGCAAGAAACGCCAGAAGGAGATCGACACTCCCCGCCCCATTGTGGAGGAGGGAAAACGCGATGTCCCCAACGAGGCATTCCGTGTCGTGCGCAGCAATATCGACCTGATGCTTGGCAAGAGATCGGATCATCCGGTGATTATGGTGACATCATTCAATCCCGGCTCCGGAAAATCCTTCATCGCCTACAATCTCGGTGCCTCCTTCGCCCTGAAGCATAAGCGTGTCCTCCTGATTGACGGCGACCTTCGCCACGGCTCTCTCTCGACCTATGTCGGTTCGCCCCGTCGTGGACTGGCCGCTTTCCTGACAGGCAACGTACTTGAGGCATCAAAGATCGCTTATCCTGTAGAGGGCTTCGAAGGCTTCGATATCATCCCGATCGGCAAGCGTCCCCCGAATCCCGCAGAGTTGCTTGAGGGTGATCGTTTCGGCGACCTGCTTGATCAGGTCCGTGCCAATTACGATGTCATAATGGTCGATTGTCCTCCGGTCAACGTGGTGGTCGACACGCAGCTTCTCAACCGTTATGCCGATGCCACACTGTTCGTCGTGCGCGCCGGATTGCTTGAGCGTAAGGCTATCCCTGATCTCACGACTCTCTATAACGAGAAGAAACTTAAGCGCATGAGTATCCTGCTCAACGGTACGGAGGCCGCCCATAGCTCCTATTATACCTACGGCAACTATCAGTCGCTTGAGGAATAAACTAATCATTGAATCTAATCATACTTCCGTCATATGGCAATATGGCCCTTTAAGAAAAAAGTCGACACACTGGAAAAAAGCGGACTGATGCAGGGATTCACCGACTGGCATTCCCATATCCTTCCCGGTGTCGACGACGGTATCCCCGATATGCCAACGGCTCTGCAGACACTTGCTGAATACGAGCGGCTCGGCGTGAAGCGGGTGTGGCTGACTCCCCATATAATGGAGGATTTCCCGAATACGACCGACGCTCTGCGCCAACGTTTCGGCGAATTGAAAGAGGCCTATAAGGGGAGTATAGAGCTTAATCTCGCCGCCGAGAATATGCTCGACTCCCTCTTCATGGAGCGGCTTGAGGCGCGTGATCTTCTGCCGATAGGCAAGGAGGGAAACCACCTGCTTGTGGAGACATCATATCTCAATCCTCCGATGGAATTCGACGATATGATCGATGAGATTCAGAAGGCCGGATACTATCCGGTGCTCGCTCATCCCGAGAGATACAGATATATGAACGAAGCCGACTATAAGGATCTCCGCCGTCGTGGGGTGCTTTTCCAGCTCAATCTTCTCTCGGTGGTCGGAGGCTACGGCGAGACCGCACGTGGAAAAGCGGAATGGTTCCTGCGTGAGGGACTGGCCGAACTTGCCGGTAGCGATGTTCACCGCGTCAGCGCTACGCTGCGCAAACTTGCCGAAGCCCCCAGACAGAAAGAGACATTGGAGCGGTTGCTGGCCCTTGCATCCTCGCCGAAAATCGATTGAATGCGGGCTAAAACAGAAAAAATGCTAAAATCTATAGTTCCGTTGTAACCTACTCCGCGTGCGGAGTGTTATAACGATAAACAGATTTATCAAAAAATAAAGATTTATCATGGTAGATTACAAAGAACTCGGTCTTGTCAACACCAAAGAGATGTTTGCCAAGGCAGTACATGGCGGCTACGCCATCCCCGCGTTCAACTTCAACAACATGGAGCAGCTCCAGGCCATCATCAAGGCAGCTGCCGACACCAAGTCACCCGTTATCCTTCAGGTATCGAAGGGTGCGCGCAACTACGCAAACCCCATTCTGCTCCGTTATATGGCACAGGGTGCCGTAGAGTATGCCAAGTCTCTCGGCTGGGAGCATCCCCAGATTGTGCTTCACCTCGACCACGGTGATTCCTTCGAACTCTGCAAGGACTGCATCGACAATGGTTTCTCTTCAGTTATGATCGACGGTTCACACCTCTCTTTCGAGGAGAACGTAGCCCTCACTAAGAAAGTGACAGACTATGCCCACCAGTTCAATGTAACTGTTGAGGGTGAGCTCGGTGTCCTCGCCGGCGTGGAGGATGAGGTATCTTCCGACCACCACACATACACCGATCCCGAGGAGGTGCTCGAATTCGTGGCCCGCACTGCTGTTGACAGCCTTGCAATCTCTATCGGTACATCTCACGGTGCCTACAAGTTCACTCCCGAACAGTGCACACGTGACCCGAAGACAGGTCGTCTCGTTCCCCCGCCCCTCGCATTCGACGTGCTTGAGGGTGTAGAGAAGAAACTCCCTGATTTCCCCATCGTTCTCCATGGCTCATCCTCAGTGCCCCAGGAATATGTCGACATCATCAACGCCAACGGTGGCAAGCTCCCCGACGCGATTGGTATCCCCGAGGAGGAACTCCGCAAGGCAGCCAAGATGGATGTCTGCAAGATCAACATCGACTCCGACAGCCGTCTGGCCATGACTGCTGCTGTCCGCAAGGTCTTCAACGAGAAGCCCGCTGAGTTCGATCCCCGTAAGTACCTCGGCCCGGCTCGTGATGAGATGGAGAAGCTCTACAAGCACAAAATCATCAACGTGCTCGGTTCTGAAGGTAAGGCTGAGTAATTCCCTGATACAACTTATATGCTTGAGTCGCTCCTTCGGGGCGGCTCAAGTTGTATTATATTGTTAGATAATAAAGACATAATTGATCAAGAATGGTGATGACGGCAGGCGAAATCGCCGATTTGCTCGGGGTGAAACTCGATGATGGATTTAGAGGGATGCCGGTAAAAAGGCTGCTGACTGATTCCCGTTCGCTCGGGGAGACCGAGGCGACTCTCTTCTTCGCGATATCCACACCCTCTACAGATGCCACACGCTTCATGCGGCAACTGTATGACAAGGGTCTGCGTCTCTTCATAGCCCCCCAGCGCCCTGAGTCTATGACAGGTCTCGAAGATGCTGTGGTGATGGAATATCCCGATCCGGTAGGGGCTTTGCAGAAAATCGCCTCGCGTCGTGGCGACGCCGGTGGCGAGGTAGTGGCCATTACCGGCTCTGCCGGCAAGACTACGGTAAAGGAATTCATTTTCCAGTTGATGTCGGGGCTGTGCAAGATGACACGCAGTCCGCGCAGCTACAACTCCCAGATAGGAGTCCCTCTCTCCATGTGGGGAATCCGGCCCGATACGGAATTGACGCTTATCGAGGCGGGTGTCTCCCGTTCGGGGGAGATGGCGCGACTGGCGGAGTGTATAAAGCCTGATACAGTGATTGTGACCGGCATGAGTGAGGAACACTCCGACGGCTTTCCCTCCTACGGAGCCAAGATTGCCGAGAAAGTCAGTCTCGCCGCATATCCGGGCGTGAGACGGATTATATACTGCGCCGACGACACGGAGGTGGCTCATTGTGTCGCAGCGCTTCCCGAGGATGTGGAGCGTTTCCCCTGGAGTTTCAATCCGGATAGCGATGCCCGGTTGGTGATAACTTCGGTTAAATATGATGTGGCTCCCGGAGGATGGTGTGAATTATCTTACCGGGCTGAAAACATCAGCGGCACTCTCAAGGTCAGGACCGGTTCACGTCGCGATTTGCCAAGTGTCTGCTGTGCGTTGGCTTTTATCGTGGCCGAGGGGATGGATGCCGGAACAATATCCGACCGTTTCAGCCGATTGCATCCTGTCGAGACAAGGCTGAGCGTGAGCGACGGTCGCAATGGCAACAATGTGATTTTTGATTCCTATACTTCTGATTTCACCTCGTTGCCCCCAGCCGTCGATTTCATGATGAGGCGCAAGATGCCTCGTCAGAACAGCGTTGTCATTCTCAGTGATTTCGCCCATGAAGAGGGTGACAACGATGATTATTCGGCGGTCGCGTCGCTTCTCAGGGAGCGTGGAGTCGGACGTCTGATAGGTGTCGGCCCAAATTTGAGATCACACTCGCGCATTTTCGACAGGAGCGACATCTTCTTCTCCACTCCCGCTGAACTTGCCGAATGGCTTAAGGAAAATCCGCTTAGGAATTCCTGCGTTCTGGTAAAAGGCTCTCCGGAGAACGACTTGTCGCACATCCGCGAATTGCTTGAGGTGCGCACTCATGAGACGCTTCTCGAAGTGAATCTCGATGCCATGATACGCAATTATAATTATTTCCGCTCTCATGTCCCGGCTTCTACTGGAATGGTGGCCATGGTGAAAGCGTCAGGCTATGGCGCGGGCAGCTATGAGATTGCCAAGACGCTCCAGGATGCGGGGGCGGCCTATCTGGCGGTGGCTGTGCTCGATGAGGGACTCGATCTCAGGCGGCAGGGGATCACTATGCCTGTCATGGTGATGAATCCACGGGTGGCCGACTATGTGGAAATGTTCAGCAACCGCCTTGAGCCGGAAATCTATACATTCGGAATGCTTGAGGATGTCATCCATCAGGCGAGATTGCATGGCGTGAAGGATTATCCGATTCATGTGAAGCTCGACACGGGAATGCACCGTATGGGATTCGTGGAGGAGGAATTGCCGGCGCTCATGGAGTCGCTGGGGAATCAGAGTAATGTCAGGATATCTTCGGTATTCTCTCATCTCGCCACGGCCGACTGCCCGGATATGGACGACTACACCGAGCGGCAGCTGGCGACCTTCGAACGCTGCTCATCCTATATGCTTTCGCAAAGCGGATATATGTTCAAGCGGCATATATTGAATTCAGCGGGCATATTGCGCTTCCCGCAATATCATTATGATATGGTGCGGCTCGGCATTGGCTTGTATGGTGTCAACACCCTGCCTCCCGAAATGGAGCGACCCCTCGATGTCGTGTCTACCCTCCGGACAAATATCATCAATCTGCGTGAATGGAAAGCCGGGGAGAGCATAGGTTATGCGCGGCGCGGAATGCTCGGGAGAGATTCCCGAGTAGCCACCATACCGATAGGATACGCCGACGGCATGAACCGCCATTTTGGCAATGGAGCTATTAAGGTGCTCGTCAACGGCATTCCCGCCCCGACCATCGGCAACATCTGTATGGATGCCTGCATGATTGACGTCACCGGCATTGATTGTCGCATCGGTGACACCGTCGAGATTTTCGGCCGTAACGCCCCGGTAGGGCGTCTGTCGGACGCGCTTGACACAATCCCGTATGAGATACTGACTTCAGTATCCCCGAGGGTGAAACGTGTCTACTATAGGGAGTGATCCGTTAAGGCTCTGCGGCCGTTTCAGGCATTGGATGCCGATATGGCCTCAAGAGCCTTGTGGACATCCTCCTCTGTTTTTGTAAGTTTGGCCTTGCAATGCTGCATTAATTCGAGGGCCCGGGATGTGTATTCGGCCAAACGGTCGATATCGCATTCCGGACTCTGCATTTTTGCAACGATTTCTTCAAGACTGTTTATAGCTTCCGTGTATGTGAGATTTTTTATATCCATAAGAATCTGTCGGTGATTTACGGTTTATTACCTATTTTATTCAGGGCATGATGGTGGAGGTGAGCGTGCCGTCTGGTAGAACGGTCTCGATTACAGTCCCCGGTGGTATATTCGCTGCCGATCGCAGAGCGTGTCCGTCGACACGGGTGATGGAGTATCCGCGTCTCAGCGTAGCTTCCGGACTCAGCACCTTTATCAGCCTCTCCATCGCATCCAGACGATTGGTCTCTATGGCTGTGCGTTGCCGTGCAGCCCCCTTTATATAATCCGGAATAGAGGATAGATGGGCCTTCTGTGCTGACAGTATAGCAGAGGAATTCCCGGCGAGCCGGGTGGTGATATCGCTCAGACGCATGTTCTCACGATTTATCATTCGTGTAGCCGTCTGCTGAAGACCCGCCTGAAGAACGTCAAGCCTGTGATGCTCCCTTTGTATGCGCGCGGGTGCAAGGACCGGAATCATGGCAGCAGCCTGCGACAGACGTCGATCCTCGACATTCAGCATCGAACGCGTGCGTTCAGCCACGATTTTCATAAGTTCCTCCGCTCTCGCCTCGGCTGTGGCGAGCCTGTCATTCAGGAATGCGGCCACCGCCGTCGGAGTCTTGCAGCGTGTATTGGCGATATAATCGAGCACAGTGTTGTCACGTTCATGACCGATACCGACGATTATCGGAAGCGGAAACGTGGCGACTCGTCGGGCGAGCTGAAGATTGTCGAATGAATTGAGGTCGGAAGTCGCTCCACCTCCACGGATTATCACTACACAATCCCAGAAATCCTCCGTTTCCTCTATAAGGTCAAGCGCATGCATGATTGTCGGCACGGTGCGGTCACCCTGCATGTTTGCCTGGAAAAGCAGGGGATAAAAGGCATACCCGGCGGAGGCAAGTTGGTCGGTGAAATCTCCGTAACCTGCGGCTCCCGCCGCAGAAATCACGGCGATCCTTTGCGGCGCGGCGGGTAGCGGCACACTTTTGTTGGCGTCATAGACACCCTCACGACGCAGGGTGTCGAGAATCTCGCGTCTGAGCCGCTCCATATCGCCGAGAGTATATGATGGGTCGATATCGCTGACATTGGCGGCCAACCCGTAAAGTTCCGAGTGTGTCGCGGTCAACCGCAGCATCACCTTCATGCCAGTGGTGATATTCTGTCCGGTGGTCTGACGGAATTTCGCCATTATATTTTGGAGCACATTCCCCCAGATAGTGGCCTGCATCTTGGCTACGGTGCGGCCTGAGGCATCCTTCTCAATAAGTTGTCCGTAGGCGTGGGGGCCGTGCATACGGAAATCACTGAGTTCGGCCACGACCCACCTCCCTTGCAGCTCCGGATTGAGATTGATATGCCGGCTGAGGAGAGCGGTGAATTGCCGCAGTGAAAGGGGAGCGGCGGCTTCGGATTGGGGCATAAGCGTCAAATGTTTTATGTGGAGGGGCAACCGGGATTACTGCTGTATCGTCCCTATCTCCTTTATCCCGCCGGTGATAGGGTTGAAGATGGCGTATGTCGGGGCTTTACGGTCGGTGAATAGGGTGGGGGCCAGACCGAACACCACTCCGAACTGTGAGAATTCCAGCTCTCGGTTGTATAGAGTTTCCCCATCGTAGGCGATTGTTATCTGTGCATCGCCCGGTATGCAATATCTGACGGCATCCTTAGGCAACTGTTTTTCGACACCCTTCTCATCGACAGGGAGGGCACCCTCGGCGGTGATGTTCACTCTTATCTGCACCGGTGCGCCTGCATAATCGTTCGGAGCGCAGAACCCCTTGAAGTCAGAGAAACGGAAAAGAATCTCCGTCCCGTCCTCTTCGGGCACATAAGTATAGGTGTGGCTGATTGTCTCCGTATATGTGCTGCCCGTGAATGCGGCGGTCATAGCCTCCTCCTGGTCGCGCAGCGAATTGAGCATCAGTTCGAGCTGCCGACCGTCTGTCGGCATATTGTCGGCTGTCCCCCGGGTAAGAGAGATATGGGCGTCGCGGACCTCCATGATATTCTCCGCGAGCATCTGGGCCTGTTTGGCAGTCGACTGCGATGCTATGAAATCCTCATCCACATATTTGAGGTATTCCTTTCCTGTGGGGCGTCCCTGAGAGGGTTGGGGAAGCTCCCGGGTCTTGTCGGTTGCAGGAGCCTCCGGCTCACAGTTGATGGAGAGAAGCATTCCGTCCTGAGCCACTCCGATAAAAGTCGTCGCTCCCGCTTTGAGCTGCATAAGATAACGCGAGTCGGGGTCTACCGCGCCGTAGGGTTTGACATCCACGGATAGCAGAGTCCATTCCTCTCCACTCTCGGCGATGATACGGTCATTGGCCAGATATTTCTTGGCATATTTGGCATAGGGTCCGGCGATACGAGTCTCCTTCTCGGCGGTGACTGTCACCTGTAGAGCCGTGATGGGCAGAGAATAGACAAGGCCGTACTCATTATGCTTTTCAGCGGTGAGCACTTTGGTCTGTTGCGCGCCGGCCGGGGCGGCCATGGCGAGGAGGGGGAGAATGAAGAACAGGGCTTTCATATACGGAAGAGATTTGTCAGAGTGGGTTTGGAAGTTCGCCTCGGGTGACGATGAGCCGGATGGCACGTCCTATGTAATCGGAGATATCTCCGGCGGTCATTCCGACCTCGCCGAATTCCTGAGCGGCGAGATCACCGGCCAGACCATGGATATATACACCCATTGTGGCGGCTTGTTCCGGACGGTATCCCTGGGCGAGGAATGCTGCTATGACACCCGTCAGCACATCTCCTGCCCCTGCCGTAGCCATTCCCGGATTGCCGGTGGAGTTGAAATAGACTTTGCCGTATTCCTTGCCGGATGGATCGCTCGGGCGCACGATAGCCGTGAAATGTCCTTTCAGCACGATAATGATGCCGTAACGCTTCGCCATTTCCATCGCCTTCAGCAGACGCTCCTCGGCTGAGTTCTGTTCGCCGAAGAGACGGTCGAATTCCCCGATGTGCGGAGTGATGATCGTATTCTGCGGAAGCATTGTGAGCAATGCCGGGCGCTTGGAGATACAGTTGAGGGCATCGGCGTCGAGCAGCAGAGGCATGTGGCAATTCTTTAGCAACGACTCAAGTGCGTCGATAGTCTTGTCGCGGGTGCCGATACCCGGGCCGACGATGACAGCCTGATGCGTATGATGCAGCGTCATGTCGGTGATGAAATGCTCGTCGCGGTCCATCTCGAACATCGCCTCGGGGACGGCTGTCTGGAGAATATTGATGCCCCGTTTGGCACTGTGGACCGTAGCCAGGCCCGCACCTGCCCGTAGTGTCGCGCGTGCGCACATCACGGCCGCACCCATCATTCCCACCGAACCGGCGAAAATAAGTGCCGATCCGTAGTCGCGTTTCCCGGAGAAGGGGCGACGGGGCTGCAGCAGGGGGCGCACACTTTTCGCCTCTACGAGCATGAAGTCGGATGACAGGGATTTTATCTTGTCGGAGTCATATTCCAGATCGAGAAGTTTCCATTCCCCGATGATGTCGGCGTTATCCTCAAGGAAAAAGGAGAGACGCGGAAGTTGGAATACGAGCGTAAGATTCGCGTGTATCATATCGCGGCGCAACGCGCCGTTGTTCCGTTCTCCGTGGAGACCGGATGGCACGTCGAGGGAGATGACGTATGCTCCGGAGTCATTGATATACCGGGTCAGCATCGCGAATCCCCCCGTAAGCGGGAACGGATCGGCCACCCCGGCCCCGTAGAGGGCATCGATGACAACATCGTTGTTGCTCAGATAGGGGGGCGTGAACTCACGCTTCACCTCCGTGAAGTCTATACCATCCAGCGTGATAAGTTTCTTGCAGGCCTCGTCGCAGTCGTGGCTGAGCGGAGGTTCGGTATTGAAGAGGAAAATCTCAAGATTGCGGTAGCCGCGCTCGAACATCATTCTGGCCGCTGACAGAGCCACGGCTCCATTGTCGCCCGGACCGGCGATGACGACGATGCGCTGTCCCGGGAGAAACCGCGACATAATTTCATAGCACACGGCGTTGGCCGTCCGTTCAAGAAGTTCAAGAGAGTCTATGTTCTGCGCTTCGCAGGTGGCTGTAAGAATTTCCTGCAGCGCAGGAGCCGGGAATATTTTCACGAGAAAACAGTCAATAGATTAAATATTAGTTCAGAACATCCCACCCGCGCCGCGAGGCGGGGTTGAAAACACCCGTTGCGGTTCGGATGGAATTCCCCGATTGCAAATTTACTAAAAATTTGCGAGTTGGCAAAGAGCTTGTATCGTCCGAAATCATATGCGATAGCCGGATACAAGCGGTCAACGCAGGTATCCGGCCTTAAAAGTTTCAATAATTGGAATATAATCAGAGGTTGGGAGCGACGTAAGTGCGGGCTCCGAGCTCACGGTCGAGCTGGAAGATTCCGACGCCGTCGTCTCCGACAAGAGCCAGGTCGTCGAGAATCTGCTGCACAGTCTCCTCCTCCTCGACCTGCTCGGCCACGAATGTATTCAGCTTCTGGCGGGTGGCGAAGTCTTTCTCCTCCTCCGCTGTGGCGTAGAGTGAATTTATGAGCGCCGTCACCTTGCGTTCATGTTCGAGCGTAGCCGTGAAGGCATCCTTGGCCGTAGCCCATGAATCGGGCACATCCGCTATAGGTTTCAGCACCGGACGTGCGTCGCGGGCGTGAAGATAATCGATGAGGGCGAGGGCATGTGCCTGTTCCTCCTGGAACTGTACTCTGAACCAGTTGGCGAACCCCGGACGACCCTTATGTTCGAAATCGATAGACATTGAGAGGTAAAGATAGGCCGACCACAGTTCGGCATTGATTTGCTCATTCAGAGCGTCTTCGAGACGTTTGCTTAACATAAGAGATATTTTTTTAGATGTTCTGCGAAGTTTAACTTCCATTTATAAAACATCGGCTGCGTCATAATAGTTGCGGCTGCCACTCTCTTTGTTCAGAATATGGAGGGTAATTTCACCGTGCGGTCAAGAGCACAGCTGACGACCGTCACGTAGCCCTCGGCCAGAAGAGCGTCATCCGTGTCGGGGTTGTCAGGCTCCTCATTTATAAAGCGGCCTGTCAGCCAGTAATAGGGATGACCGTGCGGATCCGTATATTCGGCATATTCATCGCTCCAATGTCCGCGGCAGGCCACAGTCTCCCTTAGCCCCTTGAGGACTTCTCCCTTGGGAGCGTTAACGTTCAGGCATACCCCTTCAGGAAGTCCTTTGGCCAATACTGCCTCCACCACTTGGCGCACATACGGCAGCATCGGAGCGAAATCAGCAGAAGGCGAATGATCGCATAGCGAGAAACCGACTGAAGGTATCCCGGCTGCGCATCCCTCCATTGCTGCTCCCATTGTGCCGGAGTAAATCACGTTGATTGAAGCGTTCGAGCCATGGTTGATTCCCGTGCACACCATATCCGGACGTCGGTCATCACTGAATAGGGTATGCATGGCGAGCTTCACGCAGTCGGTGGGAGTGCCGTTTACATGATACCACTTGACGGTCGGCTCCGTAGCGGCATAATCGTTGATCTCTGTCAGACGCAATGGTTCGTTGACTGTTATCGCCATTGATTTGCCCGATTGGGGTCCTTCCGGACATACTGCGATCACATCGCCGATTTGAGCCAGAAGGCGTGTCAGTTCATGCACACCGCGTGCGCGGTATCCATCATCGTTACTCACAAGAAAAAGAGGTCTGCTCATATGATGTAAATATTCCGTTTTATTATTCTCTATATTATATTAATAACGTCCCGTCGGCTGTCAAAGTTACTATGTGATTTCCTGTCATTTCCCTTGGCCGTGGAGTCTTCATCGACTACCGGTATGTAGGTGGAGCCATACGGTAAGATTAAATTGGTCAGATACACCGGTCTACCTCTCCATTGAGCACTGTAAAAATTATTATCCTTTTGGCTAATTCATATATGAAACTAAAATGCTAATTTTGCGGCAACGATATTTATGTGAAAAAGATAAAATGAATCTCAGCTCATCATCAGCGGAAATGCTTACCAACGGCGAATGGGTCGAACTCCTCCGTTCGGTAATCGGCCCCTCTTATAGCGTATCATTCATAATTCATATTCCCACACGAAAAGTGAGAAATATGGATGGACGTCGACTGTACCTGCATAATCAAACTGTTGAGTTGATAGATGATTTAAGACCATATGTCGGGGATCGTCAATTTAAACGTCTGATCAAACTGATATATTCCTCTGCTGATAAATGGTGCGCCTCATCTTCTTCAAGCCTGCTGACAGCTGTCAGGATTCCGAGGGAAGGGTCTACTGTCACTTATACAGCCAGATTTATTCCAATCCGATATGATGAATTAAGGAAGCCGATTATGATAGCTGTATCGCTTTCTGAAACCAATATATGGGATGAATTGGCTCAGATTAATGTGGCAATTGGTACCCAAGATAACACCATTCAACGTTGGTCATTTGACGGCAACGCATGGAGAATATCTGATTGCTTCGGTATTAACGCCCGTGAATTAGAGGGTTTTAGATGTGCTGCAACCGGTTTCAATATAAGTGATATAGCGGATAGGCTTTCTATAGGTGAGTCTGCCGTTAAAAAGTCCCGAAGACGAGTTCTGGATAAATTATCAGTGGGAAGTCTAAGTGCCGGGATTCAATTTCTTCAATTGCTCGGAATGATTTGATTATTGCTGAAAATTAGATAAATTTTCTACTATAGTGGAATGATAGGTATACTAAAGTGGATTTTTTTTGCGACATAGCGAAAATTATTTATACTTTCTTTGGAAAATTACAAAAATATATCTAAATTTGTGTCAAAGTTAGTTATGTCATAGATTGATTATATCATTGATCACAGGTATGACAGCAAGATCGCCGGAGACTCCACGTGGGATAATATTCGCGTTTCTTGACTAATGGGAATTAACAGTATTCGTACCCTATCAACAAGGTATGAATTAATGAAATATCTGATTAAGCAGATAATGAGAGAATTAACATTTTACTAACCTTAACGTCTTTTTTCAAAATGAAGAAGATAATGAATTTTACTCCTGATGAACTAAACGAGATGGAGAGCCTACAGATTTTAGGAGGACACAATAGTGTTATGGGAACGCAGAATGGATGTAGTCACAATGGATGTAAACATCCGGGATGTACTGTGGATTCTGGCTGTCCTGGGGGATGTAGCGACAATGGGTGTACTGATGATGGATGTGTCATCAATATCTATAAACCTCATAATGGATGTCATGCAGACGCCAACCTGGGGTGTGGTGTTTCGTACGCTACTGTTGGATGCCAATAAAACGAGCGGGAGTCACAAAGTCTCCGGTGATTTAGAGTCATTGTGACTCCTCTTGTATTTTTTTACACAATTATAAGATATAAGTTTTAAACTTCTTACTTTATGGTATTTTATCAGATTTGTAGCTGACTTTGCAATTCGAAAAGGGAATTTGGCGGACGACCGATGTGAGAGCAAATGCAGTCCAAAAGATGATGAAAGATCTTGAAAAAGTCCCGAAATACCATAGAAATCGATATTGACGTAAAAGTTTAAACGACTTAAACTTACCCGTTATTCCGAAAATAAAGTTCCTTCAATACCTACACATTATGAAGAGTAGCAATTACAACTATATTTTTTATAAGGATGAATATGTATACTTTTATAATGGGCTTACTCATGCTTATTTTAGATGTTCAAGCTCATTAGGGAAGAAACTGGAAGATTTTATCTTAAAGCCAAACATTTACTCCTTACCCATCGCTGGCTTATCTGACCTTTTGGAATCCCAAGGTTTCATTATCTCGGACAATCTTGAAGAGCTACAGGAAATAAGAAAGAATTACGCCAAACAAGTCAATCGGCAGGATTATTTTCTCGTAATAAATCCCACTCTTAATTGTAATTTTAAATGTCATTATTGTGTTCAGGATCATATCTCATCCTGCATGTCCACTAACACAATGGAGGCCGTCAAACGACATGTTGATTATATGCTGGAAGAGAAAAAGATTTCCTCTCTTACCCTCGAATGGTTTGGTGGTGAACCCTTCCTGTACTACAATGAGATAATACGCCCTATTTCTGAATATGCTAAGACGCAATGTGAGAAATTTGGAGTTGCATTTTTTAATGGTGCCACTACAAATGGCTCACTGATAACCCGTGATGTATGTAAGGAATTTAAGAATCTAAGATTCACAGCATTCCAAATCACACTTGATGGTGATCGGCTCTTACATAATTCCATTAAGTTCTCAGATAATATAGAATCTACTTTCGATACCACGCTCGTAAATATTAAAAATATCCTAGAATCCACTCCGGATTGTCGAATCAACCTTCGAATCAATTATACGTCAGCGACACTGGAATCGAATATTGTGGAGGAAGTCTGCGGGATCCTTCCCAAGGAAGTGAGATCTCGTATAAAGATTCTCCTAAAGAAAGTGTGGCAGGAGGAAACTGATAATTCACGTTTTAAGAACTACCAGCGTCTTCTGAATGATTTTAAGCGGGAGGGATTCAATGTCGAGAGATTGGATATCATCCGCAATTTCATGCCATGTTATGTCAACAAGAGATACTACTCTTGTATCAACTATGATGGTGGAGTGATTAAATGCACTAACTGCGATCTTCTCTATTCAAAGAATCCTCCAGGGCGCCTCGCTAAATCCGGCGAAGTGATATGGAGGGATAGGTACGATGAGCGTAGCAGCGAGCCGGCTTTTGAGAATAATCGGTGTCTTGCGTGTAATTTGTTACCAATATGTATGTCTCATTGTCCGAAGAACTATCTTGAGGGCAGTGTTGAAATGTGTAAGTTAAAATATGTGGATTTTGACCTAAAGTCTGCTGTTATAGCCTACATAGATGATATGTATGAAGTAGCTGAACGCAATACTAAATAATGCTATGAATCCGAGATGGTATTAGGAAACGGTTAGTTGTAAGAATTTGCGTATCCAAATTGCAGTATGTGATTGTCATTCCATTATTTTGGTAGTGAATTTGCTATCGCGTCCGTTTACAGTCTATAAATGAGAATTTGCCAACACCAAACACCTATCTTCTATGAACAATGCCTCACATACTATACTCAACCTCATCATTATGATGACGACTGTGTTTACACTCTCAGCCGCCAGACTCGCAGGCACAGTGGTCGATCCCTCCGGACAGCCAATCGCAGGAGCTGCGTTCAGTGTGCGCTTCAACAATGATATCAATACGGATACTCTCCACTATACCGATTTTGATGGACATTATGACTTCTTCGTAACCGATGGTCCCAATGAATTCAAAATAAGTAAGAATGGCTACAATTCTCTGGAATTTAATATTGACGTTAACGATGACATCATAGGCAGCACGTTTACATTACAGATCAATGAGGAGGAACAAGCGATGTTGCTTGAGGAGGTGAAAGTCACGGCCAAGATGCTGGAACAATTCACCAACCGCACAGAGATGTACCTCACAAAGGAGAACCGTGATTTCGGCATCAACGCGCTCGATGCTGTCAGCTCGCTGCCACTCTTCCAGTCCCGCATTAACGGAACTCAGCTGACTAATCTCACGGGCTCATCCGTCAACATCCTCATTAACGGCCACCGTGCCTCGCCCGAGGAGCTCCAGAATCTCACAGGCTATAATATCAAGAAAGTCGTCTATTACGAGAATGCTCCCGCGAAGTTCGCTCCATTTTTCTCCGGACCGGTGATCAACATTATTCTCAACAAAGTCACCCGCATTGAGTTCCGTGGAAATATAGGGGCACAGGCGGCAAACACATGGAGCGGCTCAGGAAATCTCGGGGCAACACTGCTGATGCCCGAGCATTACCTAAATGGCGCATTCAATATCGGAGGGCAGCATACAGACCGCTCCATAAGTCGCGAGACTTTCAGCTATCCGGGCCTTACAGACTCATTTATGGCGGATCAGGGGACTATCCGTAACCTCAACACTCGGACATTCCTTTCCTATCAGTGGGATCGCGGGCCTCAGATGCTATCCGCAAACTTCACCTATGTATCAAATTCCGGCAGGATATTTAACCCCATGGATATCCTCGAATCATCAGATGAAATGGAAGTACGCGGCATCCGCACGTCCGGCTCTCATCGCATAACGGATATGATGAATCTCGACCTCTATTATACCTATCAGTTTAAGGGTGGTCAGGAGCTGAGCTTCGATCTCGCCAATGCTTATAACAAAGCCCGACGTTCCACATATCAGATTCAGACGATGGGGGAGGGATCGGCCTATGGGGATTTCCTCAACGACAACGACACTCACAATACCGTTTATCAGCTCGACGCATCCGCGATGTTCTCCTCTCCTCTTTGGGGTGGATCCATATCCTGTTCGCTCAATGAGAATTACCGACGGTTGTCACAGTATTATGTCAACAATTTCTTCCCTGATCTCCCCTCGAATATACGCAACAATGCCTCCACGATGTTCGCCATTGCCAATTATGAACGGACGTTCGGGCGTTTCGGTATGGATCTGTCACTGTCATTGTTCTGGTCGGAGATGACCCTCTCGGAAGGTGGGAAGCAACGTCAGACCAATCCCTATCCCCGATTTACATTTAGCTATAACGCCAATAACTATATCACATTAAGGCTGATGGGTTGGGTAGAAAGCTCGCAGAATTCAATCGGCCAGATGAATATGAACCGTCAGTTCATCGATACCAGATATTTCGCCGAGAACTTGCCGTATGAAAAGCAGGTGTTCAAGTATTCCCTCAGTTTCTCCCCCTTCATATCCATCCCCTCCGCCAAACTCTACATCATGCCAGGTGTGCGTTACCACTACACACGTCATCCATACGTCAGCTACATCTTTGCCGAAGAGGAGAATTTCATCAAGCGGAGTCTCGTAATCCCTTTCACAAACGAACTATATTACTCCCTTGGATTGAGCTGGAAACCTCTGGCCGGACTCGACATCAATCCCTATTTCAGTGGGAAGTATCTGGCTTACAGAACCCCCGCCGGGCCTGTCCGCTTCAATTGGAATGATCTGCGTATCTATGCAAGCTATATGACGGGTCCGTTTCAGTTTGCCGTACAATGCACTACTCCTTCAAAGACAATGGATGGAGTGCAGACGTTCCATAATGGTTGGAGCGCGGTCTTGAACGCCCTTTGGCGCAAAGGAAGCTGGTATGTCGGAGTTATGTGTTCATTTGATGAAGACGCGCGATGGAGTCTCACGGAGATTCCCGGATTCAGCTACTATTCCACTTCCCGTACCCCGCGTCAGGGCTGGGGACTCGCAATCTTTGCCGGTTATTCTTTCAAGGCAGGTAAAGATGTCAGTACGCGTCGTAAGAACAAGCGACTGTCCGGAAACACTTCGGAGACAGGGTTCTCCTCAAACTGATAGAGATTTAAGAATCTCCCTATATGGAGTGGCGGAGATAATGGTCGATGAGGATGCTGCGGTCGGCGCCGGGGAGTGTGCGGAGAATATCGGTGTCGGGATGCCGGGTATAGTTGCGACGCATCCGGCGGAAGTCATTATGCGCGCGGATCACGGCCTTGGCGTCCCCCCATTGACCCTTGAGCAGAAACATCCCGAAAGCCAATGTGTCGGCGAGACGCCTGATAAACAGCACCCTCCTTCCTCTCTTCTTCGGAAGATTCTTATGAAGCAGGAGCAGGTTGTTGCGGAAATTAAGATAAGTCTTCTTGGGATTCCCTTTGGGCAGGGAGGCTCCCCCCATATGAAACACGTGAGAATCCGAGATGGCGCAGACCCTGTGGCCGGCCGCTATCATGCGGCAACATAAATCGATTTCCTCCATATGCGCGAAGAAGTCGGCGTCAAGTCCTCCGAGGGCGAGATATACGGAGGTCCTGACCATCAGCGCTGCTCCGGAAGCCCATGCCACATCGATAGCCTCTCCATCATATTGCCCCTCATCTTTCTCCACATTGTCAAACACCCTCCCCCGGCAATAGGGATACCCCAGATTGTCGAGATAGCCTCCGGCCGCACCCGCATATTCGAAATAATCCCGCCTGAAATACGACCGAATCTTCGGTTGCAATGCCGCTACCTCGGGATGAGACTTCATGAACGACAACATAGGCTGCCACCATCCCGGCGTCACCTCCACATCGGAATTCAACAGGATGGTATATTCATATCCCGTCTCCTCGATCGCACGATTATAGCCTGCGGCGAATCCGAGATTCTCGGCAAACCTGAGAATCTTCACCTCCGGACAATTGGCCTCGATCCATTCGCATGAGCCGTCGGTCGAGCCGTTGTCGGCCACTATGAGGTCAGAGTCTTCGCTGACGGAATATTCCACGGCCGTAGGAAGCAGCTTCTTCAGCAACTCCAATCCGTTCCAATTGAGAATTATGATTGCCAGAGATTTCATATGGGGGTATAAGGTTTATTCGGTTTTGACGACTGTGGCCGCGAGGGTCTCCTCCCGATCGGGATCAATCCCCTCAAGGCGAGCCGGAGTGATAGTGTTCAGAAGAGTCTCGTCAAGTGGAGCCACGACGCGGAGGTAATTGTCGGTCAATCCCGACATCAACGGCATATCGGCCGGAGCGTCGTGTACCGCGTGCTCCCAGAGCACGGGGCGCACACTCCCGACCATGGATTCTGAAAACTCCCGGAGTTTACCTTCGGAAATATTCTGAAGCACCGCCACACGCCGATGGCGTTCTGCCGGATCCACCGATTCGGCATTCATCATCAGAGCCGCCGTCCCCGGACGCTCGGAATAGGGGAATACATGCAGGCGGGTAACATCGAGAGAACGGATGAATTCCAGCGATTTATCCCATTCCTCCACCGTCTCCCCACGCGCCCCCGCGATGACATCCACGCCGATAAAGGCATCCGGGATAAGGCGTTTCACTGTTTCTATCCTTGAAGCGAAAAGAGCCGTATCATAACGACGATTCATCAGTTTCAGCACATGGTCGGAGCCGGCCTGCAGAGGAATATGGAAGTGGGGCATGAAGGCCCTCGATTTTTCAGCCACCCAAGAGATAATCTCCTCCGTCAGCAGATTCGGTTCGATACTCGATATTCTGTATCGCGTTATCCCCTCCACCGAGTCGAGAGCCTTGAGCAGATCAAGGAAAGATTCACCCGTATCACGGCCGAACTCCCCGATATTCACCCCCGTCAGCACAATCTCGCGTCCCCCCGCCTCGGCCGCTTTCCGGGCCTGACTCACGAGATCGGCGATTCGTCCCGAGCGCGAGCGGCCCCGGGCATAAGGAATGGTGCAGTATGTGCAATAGTAATCGCAACCATCCTGCACCTTGAGCCACCAGCGTGTGCGGTCGCCCCGCTCGCACGAGGGGCGGAACTCCGTTATCTCCTGCGGACGTGTGGATTCCACGACCGGACGATGCTCCCTCTCCCACATATCGAGATATTCCGATATACGCAGCTTCTCATTCGAGCCGAGCACAATGTCGACACCCTCGATCGCCGCCACCTCATCCGGCTTGAGTTGCGCGTAGCAGCCTGTCACGACCAATGTCGCTTCGGGCCAACGGCGCGAAAGCCGGCGTATGAGCGAACGCCCCTTCTTGTCGGCCATTTCCGTGACGGAGCAGGTGTTGACAACCACGATATCCGGTTCCTCCTCAGGGTTGGCGCGCCTGAATCCGCGCTCGGAAAGCATTTTCCCGATCGTGGATGTTTCTGCGAAATTCAGCTTGCAGCCGAGTGTATGGAAAGCCGCCTTGCGCGGCGAAAAGTCTGGGGTCATATCTCAAAGAGCTTTTTTTCAACTGCAAATTTACAAAAAATCGCTGAAACTATTGACAACGGCGTGAATAAGTATTAATTTTGCAATTCGCGCACGCCTGCGTAACATATCGTTTACCCCTCCCAACCTCCCCCCGGCGGCGCCGATGATTGAAATGAAAAAAGGTAAAGAAGTAAAAATATCTTATTGGGCGGCTCACGCCACGACAATAGTCAGCGTGACCCTCGTGCTGCTCATCATAGGGATAATCGCCCTGGTGACGACCTCCGCCCGCCGTGAGACTCAACGCCTTCAGGAGAGTCTGGAGATAAGCGTCATAATGGCCGACAGTATATCCGACTCATCTGCCGCCAACACCCTCAAGCTGCTCCAGAACCGCCCCTTCTGTCGCAATCTACGTCTGATTACCCGCGACGAAGCCCTGCAGGCATGGAAAAATGACACCGGGGAAGATCTTGAAGCGATTTTCGGTGTCAATCCGCTCTCTCCCGAGATTTCCTTCACTATGCCCGCCGCCTGGAGCAACCCCGATTCGCTGGACAGGATGCAGAAAGTGCTCCTCGCTCTCCCCGGAGTGGAGGAGGTGGCGATGCCCGGCGGTGATCTCGTCGCTACGATGAACAGTAATATCGGACGCCTCTCCATGATTCTCGGCATCATCGCCATCGTGCTTCTTCTGATATCGTTCGTGCTGATCAACAATACGGTCCATCTCACCATTTACGCCCGACGCTTCATAATCCACACGATGCAGCTCGTCGGGGCTACCAACGGCTTTATCCGCCGTCCGGTCGTATGGCGCAACTGCTGCGCGGGGTTGCTCTCGGGGCTTATCGCTTCATGTATTCTCGCCCTGGCCCTCCTTATGGCCCCGAAAGCCGGTTTCACCGATATCTCCAACGTCATTCCATGGCCCCTCTTCGGGCTGACCTCCCTGGCGCTCATCCTGCTCGGCGGCGGCATATGCGCTCTGACCGCATCCCTCGCCACAGGCCGTTATCTCCGCAAAGACTATTCCGAACTCTTCCATTGATCAAACCCTAAGATATGGCTGACAATTATTCATTATTCCCCAAGAAAAATCTCCTTATGATGGCCGGTTGCCTCGTGCTCATCATCCTCGGGTTCGTGCTCATGAGCGGTGGCTCCAGCAGCGTCGAGGGGGGATTCAATCCCGATATATTCTCCACACGTCGCATCATTGTCGGGCCGACGGTGGCATTTCTCGGCTTCCTCCTTATGGCTTTCGCCATAATTGCCGGCCCGCGTAAAAAGAATACCGATGAGGCTCCGGCGGCTCCCCTCAAGGAATCAGCGGCTGAGACTCCGGCAGAAAAATAATCGTCTGTAACATTAAATACAATAGTCATGGATTGGCTTGACGCGCTTATACTCGGCCTCGTGCAAGGTCTCGCCGAGTATCTCCCCATATCATCCAGCGGACATCTTGAGATTTTCCGCGAGATTCTCGGAATCGACATCCCCAAGGATGATATCCTGCAATTCGACATAATGGTGCATGCCGCAACAGTCTGTTCTACAATTGTTGTGCTGTGGCCCATGTTCTACGCTCTTTGCAAAAGCTTCTTCACATTCAAACGCGATGATAACTTCTGGTATGTGTGCAAGATTCTCATATCCTGCATCCCTATAGGAATCGTCGGTGTCTGTTTCAAGGACTATGTGGAGCAGTTCTTCGGCGATGGGCTCACTGTCGTCGGCGTTTGTCTGCTGGTGACGGCCTGTCTTCTGGCCTTCGCTCATTTCAGCGACCGTATCGGCGGTCGGATGATCTCCCCCTCCAAAGGCAGGGATATAACCTGGCTTGACGCGTTCGTTATCGGTTGCGCGCAGGCCCTTGCCGTGCTCCCCGGCCTTTCACGAAGCGGCACCACCATCGCCACCGGTATCCTCATCGGCGACAAGCGCGAGAAAGTGGCCTCTTTCTCCTTCCTGATGGTGATTATACCCATTCTCGGAGAGGCCCTTCTCGACACCAAGGATATGCTCACGGCTCCGGCCGGCTCACAAGGTGGCATTGATTGGAGTGTGCTGCTCATAGGCTTCGCCGTGGCTTTCGTCGTGGGTTGCGCCGCTTGTAAATGGATGCTTCAGCTCGTGAAGAAAGGAAAGCTCGTCTGGTTCTCTATCTATTGTGTCCTGATGGGCATCATCTGCCTCCTTTGGCAGTGATACACTTCTGACCCTCTTCCGTTTTACCTGCGGAGGTATTCCGGAGATACAATATAGGGTCTCATCCGACGTTATTATACTATCTACATTATCAAACCTATAAACCCTCTACACACGAATGGATTTTGTGACCGGAGAAGTATTAGGTATCGACAAACCCCTGGGGTGGACCTCATTCGACGCCGTGAAGCGGATTCGCGGTGCGGTGCAGCGCCGTCTCGGGGTAAGGAAGTTTAAAGTGGGTCATGCGGGCACGCTCGATCCCTTGGCCACAGGCGTACTTCTCGTCTGCACCGGAAAAGCCACGCGGGGCATCGACGCCCTGCAGGCGGGCCGAAAGGAATATGTGGCCACCATGCGTCTCGGAGCCACCACTCCCAGTTTCGATCTCGAGAAAGAGATAGACGCGGTGTATCCCTATGAACACGTCACCGAGAGTTTGATTCTTGAGACTCTCCCCCGATTCACGGGACACATAATGCAGGTGCCCCCGGTTTTCTCCGCCGTCAAGGTCGACGGACGCCGCGCCTATCTCGATGCCCGCAAAGGGGTAGAGGTGGAGCTGGCGGCCAAGCCTCTCGTTATCGATGAATTCGAACTCCTCGGATTCGACGGCCGCGATATGACCTTGCGGATTGTCTGCAGCAAGGGCACCTACATTCGAGCCCTTGCGCGTGACCTCGGGCAGGCTCTCGGCAGCGGCGCGCATCTCGTAGGCCTGAGGCGCACGGCTGTCGGCCCCGTCAGGGTCTCGGAGTGCATCAGTGTCGATGAAGCCGTCCGCATGATATCGGAGTGCCCGCTTGAATTGCCGGAAGATTGGCTCAGGGAGCATCCCCTTCCCGCACCCCGTCCTTAGGAAACCTGATCTTATAAAGAAATTTTAGAATAATCGCGAACGCCGCCTTCAGCGGCCTCTTCCAAACACTTTCTCTCAAAATACAGAAAGCCATGTCTGATGATCTCAGTCTACATTTCACGTCAATGAAACTCTCGCAGTTCAAGTTCAAACTGCCTGACGAACTCATCGCACAGTATCCCTCCGAGAATCGCGACGAATGCCGCCTTATGGTGCTCGATGCGAAGACCGGTGAAATTTCCCATCATATCTTCAAGGAAATCATCAATTTCTTTGAGGAGGGGGATGTAATGGTGTTCAATAATACCAAGGTATTTCCTGCCCGTCTCTACGGCAATAAGGAGAAGACAGGAGCCTGCATAGAGGTGTTCCTGCTCCGCGAACTGAATGTTGAGAATAAATTCTGGGATGTGCTCGTGGAGCCGGCCCGTAAGATCCGTATAGGCAACAAACTCTACTTCGGTGAGGATGACAGCATGGTGGCCGAGGTAATCGATAACACCACCTCGCGCGGCCGCACACTCCGTTTCCTCTACGACGGCCCTCACGATGAATTCAAGGAGGCTCTTTACGCTTTGGGCGAGACGCCCCTGCCGGAGTATATCACGCGTCCCGTCGAGCCGGAGGATGCCGACCGTTACCAGAATATCTTCGCCGAGCATGAAGGTGCGGTCATGGCTCCCGCCGCCGGCCTGCATTTCAGTCGCGAGCTGATGAAGCGACTCGAAATCAAGGGTGTCGAGCGCGGTTTCCTCACCCTCCATTGCGGCAAGGGTAACTTCCGCGATATCGATGTGGAGGACCTGACGAAGCACCGCATGGACAGTGAGGAGATGATCGTCGACGGTGATCTTGTGGATATGGTCAATCTGGCCAAGGACAACGGTCATAATGTCTGTGCCGTGGGAGCCTCCGTGCTTCGGGCCATCTCATCGTCGGTCTGCATGAATGGCCACATCATGCCTTATACCGGCTGGACCAACAAGTTTATATTCCCTCCCTATGACTTCACGGTCTGCACATCGATGGTGACGAATTTCCATCTTCCCCTCTCGACAATGCTGATGATGGTGTCGGCCTTCGGAGGCTACCGCAATGTCATGAATGCCTATGAGGTAGCCGTCAAGGAGGGTTACCGTTTCGGAGCCTACGGCGACGCCATGCTTATACTTCGCTGAGGATACCGACCCCTATAAGTAAAATACAAGTAAAGTAAATTCGCGGGGATATCGGCCATAATGGGCGATATCCCCGCGAAATATTTTTATGGAATTTCAGTGAAATAGGATAAAAAGAAAAAAGATTAATTGTCTCTCGACAACTAATCCTCTAACCTTAAATCTAATACCATGAAAAACACGTGCAAAGGTAATAACTTTTTCGCTAATGACCAAATTTTATAGATATAAAATGCACTAATTTATAGCACTTTAACTCCAAAAATCCTCTCCCCGCATATCCAAAATGCAATGGCGTAAATTTAAAATACCGCAGTCATAAACCGTGATGGCTGACAAGTGTAAGTGACGCAATGTGACGACTCTTGCATCGCGTCACGCAAGCTTGCAAATTGATAAAGTGAACGAACAGAAGAATCAGATTGCAAAAAAGAGAGGCACAAGCCGTAATTCCGGAGCATGTATATCAGAATAAAGAAATCCGACACCCCGGGGATGGAGTGTCGGATAATATGATAGGGAATGCCTTTTTATAATCAGATGTTCTCGGGTTCTACCATGAAGTGCTGGTAGGGGTGGTAGCAAGCCGGACATTTCTCGGGAGGAGTTGTGCCCTCGTAGATATATCCGCAGACCTGACACTGCCACTTCACGGGCTGGTCACGTTTCCATACCGTGCCGTTCTCGATACGCTCACGCATCTTGTTGAAGCGTGCCTCATGGTGAGCCTCTACGCTCGCGATAGCCAGGAAGCGTGCGGCGATCTCATCGAAGCCCTCCGACTTTGCCACTTCGGCTGCCTCCTTGTAGAGATCCACTCCCTCCGACTGCTCCTCGGCGGCGGCAATCTTCAGATTGTTGATTGTGTCGCTCAGAACTCCGGAGTCAACGGTAGCCGCGCCGTTGGTCACACCGCCGTCAACCAGATATTTCAGGAATATCTTGCCGTGGTGAAGCTCGTTGTCAGCTGTCTCATTGATGATATTCGCATACTGATAGTACTGATCTTTCTGAGCCTGCTGAGCATAGTAGGTGTATCGTGTCACTGCCATTGACTCGGCAGCATATGCCGTTGCCAGATATTGTGCTGTTTTAGTGCCCTTAAGGCTCTTCTGTGTGTCTGCCATAGTTATAGTTTTGATAAATTAGAGGATTCGGTTATCAGACTTCTTTTCGGGAATGCCCCGGAGTCGTTCTGCTTTCATCTTTATAACAAAACCCCTCTCTGTTTAGTTTATATGATAAAGTATTTTTAATCGATGCTTACGAAGCTCACCGGAATAGTGCTCCAGACAATCCGCCACAATGATCGCAATGACATAGTGACCCTCTTCACCCGCCAACGTGGTCGGGTGGCTCTCCTTGTGGGTGCCGGCAATGGCAAGACCGCCCGGATGAGGCGTGCCCGTCTGTCGCCGCTCGCCTTGATTGAGACTGAGGTGAATTTCCGCGAGACGCGCGACCTGCAGTTTATCGGGGAAATCTCATCCCCTCATCTCTGGCGTAACCTTTACTTCGATCCCGTCAAGGGGGCGATGACGGTATTCATGGCGGAATTTCTCAACAGATTGCTGCGTGCCTCCGAGGCGGATGAGCCGATGTGGCGGTTTCTGCTTTCCGCCCTCCATTCTTTAGATACGCTCGAAAGGGGAATCTCCAACTATCATATAGCCTTCCTCATACGCTTGCTCCCCTTCGCCGGCATATCCCCTGATCTTGACAGTTACCGCCCCGGACGGGTATTCGATATGCAGGATGGGTCATTCGCCGACATCCCTCCGCTCCACCGTCATTTCATTCCGGCTGCCGAAGCCGCCTACATTCCCCTCCTGATGCGTATGAATTTCCGGAATCTCCACAGATTCAGATTCAATGTGGGTCAGCGTCGCCAACTTCTGCAATGGCTACTCCGATATTATTCCCTCCATCTCCCCGTGGGTGAGGATCTGAAGTCGCTTGAGGTGCTCCGCGATGTATTCAATTGAGGCCGGAACATATTTTTTATTGGTCAAACTATAAATAAAAAATCTATCCCTTTTCACAAAGGGATAGACCGAAACCTTAATCTTAATTTAATACTATGAAAAACACGTTGTAAAGTTAGTTATAAATCAGCTAACTACAAAATCTTTTAGGAATTAATAGTAAATAATGCCCGATATGGAGTCGTTTTTAACACTTGAGGGTTGCGACTCCTGACGCAAAGCGGTGCCGGATCATCAAGAGATCCGGCACCGCTCTTATTTTTACGATAGGATTCTGTTGCGGCTGATTATCTGACGATGACCTTCGCGGTTTCACCACCGCAGACTACGGTGTAGATGCCTGCCGCTACCTTAAGGCGCACGTCGGATGCCGCTTCGGCGCAATAGGCGCAGAGTCGGCCGTCGAGGGAATAGACGCTTACACTCTCTCCTTCATACCCGCCTACTACTATTTCGCCGATACCTCCGAATATCTTGCCGGATGTGCCGTCAATCTCGCTGACGCCCGAGAGATCGACCTCTCCGAAACGATATCCTCCGATCATGGCGTATGTCTCCGGATCAGGGAGGGTGGTGTCGATTGTAAGCTGAATCCAAGGCATATTCTGATATTCCTCGCTCAGGGGAATCACATAATCATGCCAGCCATCGTTCACTGCAATCAGTTCAGCAATCTTGGTCATTTTCTTTCCATAAGTGGAGGCATAGACCGTGATCGGTCCGCCACATGGTGCCGAGGTCCATGAAGTGAGCGTGAATCCGGGTGTCTTCAGCCCCTCAGTGGAGAATTTGGGCAACTGCAGACGACCCTTCGCCGCAGTCTCGCCCGAGGCGAAGTTGATGAATGCGTAGGGAATCTCGGGATCCCAAAGCTCGCTTCCGAGATCCTCCGGCATACAGATGTTCCATTCGGAATCATAATCCGCTCCGGCCTTGGGAGTCAGCACCGGAGTGTATTTCGGACCGGCATACCCGTTACCTCTTACGAAATCCTCTACGATTTCAGGTTTATAGGGAGTGCCCAGCACGGGATATACATACCAGATCGCACCTGAGATGCCACCCTCGTTTGCGGCAGCGATGGCGAGATACGTGACGGCCTGACGTGTTCCGGCAGGAAGTTCATAGGTATATTCGAGCACATTGCCGAGATCTTTGGTGGGCACCCATTCGCTGTCTTCAAATTCAGTGTCCACATCCAGCTCCATCAGCCAATAGTGCATTCCCTCCGGACTGTAATATCCCTCAAGGTTCTCCTGGCCACCCAGCGGAGGTTCCCATGTCAGGCGAACGCTCATATTGTCGCGGCTGACCTCAGACGAGAGATTCTCTACGAAGTTCGGCGGGATGGTGCCGGTGTAGACTGTGACGGAGGTCTCCTGACCGGCCTGACCATCGAGAGTGCAATATACCACTACACGATTATCTCCCTGCTTGGTATCGACGGTCATCTCGATCGTTTCTCCGGGACGTCCTGCGCGAGAGTCGGTATTATCGCCGACAGCTGCGGTCACCTTCAGGTCGGCATCTGCCGGAATCACATTGCCTGTTATCGTTTCCGTGGGCATGGTGAACGTGATTGTGGCCGTCAGGTCGGCATCGCTCTTGGATTTCAACGTCAGATCAGAGGGAGCGGCGGGCACGTCTGCTGCGATATCCGTTGCCTCGATCTTGATATTACGCACGACAAGCGAATACTGGTCGGGCGCAGAGACGGAGCGGACTGCCACATAGGTCGCGCCGGCCGATTTGGGTACGAATACGTTGGAGAATACCTCCCATCCGTCGCTGTAGTAATTCTTGACGCGGGTCTCAGGTATCACGAGGGTAGTCATAGCCTCGGGTGTCGGGGCGTTGCCGCACCACACCTCGAAGCGTTCCTCGTCGCCGACTCCGGGTGAACCTCCGGCGATAGCTTCGAGCGTCACGCGGTAGGCATGCGAGAGATCGGCGCAATCCACCGGAGGAAGAATCAACCAGTCGTCCGGACTCTCGTAGCTCCAGCCTGATGCGAATACATCGCCGCCCCAGCGGGTCTCCCAATACTGCCATGTGCCGTATTCCGGGCTGCCATCCTCATTGAATGTGGCTGTGATTTCTGCCTGATCCTTCGTAGGCACTACAGTGTAGGGGAGAGGCAGAGGCGCGCCGAAGATAATCTTGTTGGATTCCGTGCGCTCCGACACCTGGCCGTTGCAGCTTGCCGCCACATAGGCGTGATATGCCTGCACGGTAATCTCCGGATCAAGTTCGATATCCATCGATGTGGCATCCGTCGAGCCTATGAATCGGTCGTTGATGTAGACCTCATAGCGCATCTTTCCCGGCTCAAGGTAGCCTCCGAGTTCAGCCTCGGTCACGGGTGTCCAGCTGACTGATGTCTCCGTCATGGTCACCTCCTCCGGAGCCAAAGGCATACCGTTGCCGAAGTAATGGGTCACGGCGATGGGTGCTCCCTCCGGACCATTCGCCACGCGGCAGCTCACACGAAGCACATGTTCACCATTCTCGAGCGGGCCTACAGTGATTACCGCATCACTTCCTGCATTGGCATTGCCGGCCGACACTTTTACATTGTCAATGAATACGGAATAGTCCAATGTCCCCGAAAGGGCACCTCCGCCAAGCGTGGTCGCCGGCATCTTCAGTGTGAATGAACCCTCAAGCGCTCCGGCAGCGAAATCCTCACTTACGAGTGTGGGCATCGCCGGTGATTCCGCGTTGTAGGTGAAATCATCGTTCAGAAGCACGAAGAACTGGTTGTCGGTCGGGAAATTGCGTATGAAGCGCATACGCTTCTCCTCAGGATAGATGTGATAGAGCTGGGTGGCATATTCGTAGTACATCGGGGTGTACATGAAGCAGCCGTCGAAAGGACTGTAAGCCAATGCCGTCTTCGCATTCTTCAGGTTATCCAGTTCGAGATTGAAGATAGGGGTGATTTCCCCGTCAAGGGAAATCTTGATGAATTCTCCGTCATACGATACTCCATACAGGCCGTTGTCCGTCGGATTGTAACACATCGCCTTGGCACGGTCCGTTGATTTCGCGATCTTGGCGATGACGGTTATATCGGCGGGATTGCTTGCCGGTGAGCAACAGAAATTGTAGATGCCGTCGTTGACGTCGCTGTTCTGTATGAATCCGTAGATATGATCATCCGCAGCCACGTAGGCGCAGCTTTCATAATAGGTGGTCATATCGATCAGATTGTCAGGGGCCATTGCCACTTCACGAAGCATACGCCCGGTGGTCGGATCCAGCTCCACGTAGTTGTTGTAGATGATCAGGCCGCCGAGGTCGCTGACTCCGAGTCCGCAGAGCAGACCGTCGCGCATCCATGCGTTGTTGAGGTTAATGCCGTATTCCGACATGATGTTCGACCATAGGATGGAATAGCTGCCATCCGTCGAGAAGTCATACCATCCGGCTGTCTGTGTGTCGGTTGCCCCCATCCATGCGTGGAAGGAAGCGCCGGAAAGGCTTCTCTCTGAAGTCGCTTTCCCGGCTGAAGTCGCGGAAGCAGCCGAAGCCGGCAACCCCGCCGCCAAAAGAAGCGACAATGCTAAGATTGAGTTTTTGTTCATGATGATATGATATTGTAAATCCCGGGGCCTGTCCGCCCCGGGATTGGTGCTCAAGATTAATTTTAGCGTACGATTACTTTCTGCACATTCTCTCCGATCATCACAAGATATGTGCCTGCCGGAAGATGGATGCAGTCCTGATAATGCGCTCCCCAATTGTGGGCGAGGATTGTGCCGTCAAGGGAGTACACCGTGATTTTCTCACCCTCGGCGCCGTAGAAGATAATCTCTCCACGCCCGCCGAAGACAGTCGGTTTCGCGACTGCCGGGCCGTCGGTGGCCGAGAGGTCGACCGTGCCGAAACGGTATCCTCCGATCAATGTCCAGGTATAATAATCGGGGAGGTCGCTGTCGATGGCGAGTTGAATCCAGGGCATATCACGGTAAATCTCCGGCATAGCCACGATGATATCCTGCCATCCCTTGCCGGAGGCGGGTATCTCCGCGATCTTCGCCATTCTTGTGCCGTAGGTCATCGCGTAGACCGATACAGGGGCCAGACAGGGTGCGGATGTCCATAGCGTCAGCGTCAGACCCGGATCCTTCACATTCTCAGTGGAAAATTTCGGCAACTGAAGCCGACCCTTGCCGGACTCCTCATCCTCCGCCGTCGCGCAACCCATGGCGTAGGGAATATCCGGATTCCAGAGATCTGCGCCAAATTCTTCGGGCATGACGAATAGCCATAGGTTGGTGTAGGAATCATCCGGTGCCTGAGTCAGAAGGGGAGTGTAATTGATGCCGGGTTCATTGCCCACTATGAATGTCTCATGAATCTCTCCACTGTAGGGCGGTCCTATCTGACGGTATGCGAAATAAATGGCGTCGGAGATGCCTCCGTTGTTGGCGGCTGCGATGCCTACATATTTCACCTGCAGCGGCTCTCCTTCAGGGAGAGTATAGGTATATTCATGCACATCGCCGAGATTCTTGGTCGGCACCCACTGGGGTGCGCCATATTCATCCGGCTGCTGTTCCATCAGCCAATAGTGCATACCTTCGGGGCTGTAGTATCCTTCGAGATTCTCCTGACCACGCACGGGTGCGTCCCATGTCATTGTGACGCTCATGTTGTCACGGCTCACCTCGCTGTCGAAATTCTCCACGAAGTTTGGCGGAATCGTGCCGGTGAAGATGTTGGCGTTGGCCTCCTGGCCGCGTTGGCCGTCGAGTGTGCAATAAGCCACGAGTCGGTTGTCACCCTGATAAGTGTCGATGGTCAGCGTGAGTTTCTCCCCGGGTTGAGCCTTACGTTCATCCCATTTCTCATTTATGCCGACGTGGGCTATCAGGTTGGCGTCAGCGGGAATGTCGGCGCCTGCAATCGTCTTGTCGGGCATCACGAGTGTGACGGTGGCTGTCAGCGAGGCATCATCCTTATCGATAACCGTGAAATTCACGGGTGCTTCCGGCACATTGGCCGGCTCCTCGGTGGGTTCGATGATGATTCTGCGCACGATAAGAGAGTGCTGGTCGGCCGGTGATACCGCGCGGATGGCCACGTAGGTGGCTCCCGGTTGCTTGGGCACGAACAGATTGGAGAATGTCTCCCATCCCGCGGTGATGAATTCTGTCACCTGTGTCTCCGGGATGATGAGTGTATTCATGGCTTTCGGGTCGGGCGCGTTGCCACACCACACCTCGAAGCGCTCATCCTTACCCGTCAGTCCACCGCATATGGCGTCGAGCGTAATCTTGTAGGCATGTGTGATATCACTGCAGTCTACAGGGGGCAGAATCAACCAGTCATCCGCCGCCTGGCGGCTCCAGCCTGACGCGAACACCGGCTCATGCCAGCGGGTCTCGTAGAATTCCCAGGTGCCGTAGTCGGGGCTGCCGTCTACATTGAATATGCGGCAGATATCGGCTTGTTCGGCTGTGGGGACAACGGTGTAGGGCAACGCGAGCGGCGAGCCGAAAATCGTTTTGTTGGATTTGGTGCGTTCCGAAACTTGTCCGTTGCATGTGGCTGCAACGTAAGCGTAATAAGCGGTCACGGTGACATCCGGATCAAGCTCTATCGCCATGGAAGTACCGTCGGTCGAGCCGATGAAGCGGTCGTTGACATATACTTCATACCGCATCTTACCCGGTTCCAGATACCCTCCGAGCAGTGCTTCCGTCACCGGAGTCCAGCTTACGGATGTATCTGTCATAGTCACCTCCGCAGGAGCGAGCGGCACTCCGTTGCCGAAGTAGCGGTCTACTACATAAGGCAACCCTTCGTGACCGGAAACGTCTGCGCAGCTGACGCGGATCACGTGCTCTCCGTTCGAGAGCGGGCCGACCTTGATGTCGATTTCCTCACCCGGGGTCGCGGAGCCTGTGGAGGATGCCGTATTGTCGATGTAGAGGGTCCACGTCAGATTCCCGGAGAGAGCTTTTCCTCCGGCGGTTGCTACGGGCATTTTCAAGGTCCATTCACCCTCCAATGCCCCCGGTGTCATTCTGTCGCTGACGAACGTAGGTCGTCCCGGTGCATCTGCATTGAATGTGAAATTGTCATTGGTGAAGAAGAAGAATTGTTCCGAGCCGGGATAGTTGCGCACGAATCTGATCTGTTTCTCTTCCGGATAGACATAATACAGTTGCGTGGCATAATAATAGTAGGAGGGTGTGTAGAGATAACAACCGTCATACGGACTGTAGACCAAGGCCGCCTTGTCGTTTCTCACGTCTTCGAGAGGGAGGGTAAAGATTTTTGTCTGGTTACCCTCGAAGTCTATCTTTACGAAGTCTCCGTTAAATGTCACTCCATATAGCGCCCCCTCCTCCGCGTTATAGCAGAGTGAGTTGGTGCGGGTGCTGTAATCCTCAAGGTGTTTGATGACTGTTATATCCGCTATGTTTCCCGCCGGGGAGGAGCAGAAATTGTAGCCGTTCTCCTCCGTCGTGCTGGTGTAGCCGTATATTCGGTCCTCTTCGGCCACATATGCACAGCTTATGTAATATGTGCCCATATCTATCTGATTGTTGGGGGCGAGTCCCTCCTCCTTCAGCATTTGGCCGGTGACGGGATCGAATTCCACATAGTTATAGTAGAATATCATTCCCCCCATATTCATCACTCCCAGGCCGCACAGGCGGTTGTCGCGCATCCAGCCATTGGTGATATTGATACCCATGGAGGCATATATCTCGTTGCTCCATTCGAGGCGGTATGAGCCGTCGGTATCGAAGCTGTACCATCCGGCAACATCCGTTTCCGATCCCCCGAGCCATGTATGGAGCTGTGCACCCGAGAGGCTCGTGCGGCTTATCGGTCGTTGTTGGCCTGAAATAGGAGCAGGCCGCTGCTGCATCTCTCTATCGATGCCCGCTGAAGTCTGATTGAGAATCAGTCGTCCTGATTCCGGTGCCTCTCTTTCGATCTTTGTCCCGACGGGTCTACCCGGCAACGGCGAAGCCGCCGTTGCCGAGCCCGTTGCCATCAGGAGAATCGCTGCTGTCAGTTTGATTCCATTCATTTTTCCTGAGGATTAAGATTATCGATTAAGGATTTTCTCTATCTTGACTGTGCCGTCGGCCATCCGCTTGAGGATTATCACGGCCTCTCCGGCTACAGGCGCTTTGAGTCGGATGCCCGAAGTGGTGTAGTATTCGATCTCGACTGCCTCCCCGGTTGATATTGATGCCACACCGGTGGCCGGGAATTCGATAGGATTAAGGGCCTCGACTGCCTTATAAGCCTCCTCGGAGCCAGAGGGACATATACCGATACAACCCTCGGCAACGCCTGAGAAAGCATCCTTGCCGACTACCGGGGGAACGACAGTCGCGAACGTCACCTTCGACAGAGCCTGGCAACGCTTGAACGCCGCGTCGCCGATCTCCTCAAGAGCCTCTCCGAATTCGATGTGTTCGAGCTTCAGACAATTCTCGAATGCGGAATAATCGATGACACGGGTGGAGGCGGGAAGTTCTATCTCCTTGAGCGAGGTGCATCCGAAGAATGCGTGTGAGCCGATCTCATCGATTTGTGAAGTTATCTTTACTGATTCCAGACCTACGCAACCGTACAAGGTCTTCTCGGGGATTCTATCAAGTGCGGCGTGCAGTTCGATGCTCTTCAGCGAGCGATTTCCCTGGAACATCATGGGCAGCATATAGTCAACCTTGAAGGTTGCTCCCTTGAATTCCACTTCTGCGGGAATCACCACCTCGGCGGCGTTGCCGGTGTAGCTGTGGAGCGACACTGTTTCCTCACCGTCTACCACATAATATAGACCTTCGAGTGTGAAATCGGTGATAGGAATAACGACTGGTTCCGCCTCGGCTACGGGTGTCTCGAATCCGTCAGCATATTCGGTCTCTACTGAGAAGGAATAGCTCTCGCCCTGTTCGGTACCTTCGAAGATATAGGATGTTTCTCCGGTCTCTGCGATTACCTCGCCATCAAGCATTATCTTGAATATCACCTCCTTGCCGGCTGCCGACTCGGGAAGATTCCAGCTGATGAGGATTCTTCCTTCTTCATCGGGAGTGGCTGTCAGATCGGTCACGCCGGGATAGTCGTTGATCTCCACCTGGTCGAGTAGCATGGGGAACCGACCCTCGGAACCCTCATAATTGAACGACAGACGCAGTTTCGAAGCGTGCAGACCTGCGAACGATGTCAACGGAAGCGAAACCTTTTCCCAGCCCATCTTCGCGCCGGCCTCTGCCTCCTCGCCGGATGGTAGAACACCATAAGGCTGTGTGTGGACTGTCTCATAGACGGGATAACCATTCTCGTCAAACTCGCCGGTGGTCATCTGCAGCGTCAGGCAGCCGTTGGAGCCTGCCACGGGCACGTAGCTGAAGCTCAGGATGGGATTATAGGTGTTCTCGAATGAGAGATTGGCTGATGTCAGGGTGCCTGCCTCGGTCGATGACGAGTATGGGTTCGTGGTTACATAATAGAAATTGTCCGGACCCGTCTCCTCATTGCCGGGACCATCCACACCGCATTTGATCTCCTGCTCCTCTCCTGAATTCTCAACTGTCACGTTGTCGCGCAGATAGTGGGCCGAGAATCCGTAGCCGAAATCCTCCTCCCATTTGTTCTGAGTCTGGCGGTTGAACTTATTGCCGGCATTGAAATTCTCTATGAAGGGGAGCTGCGACGGCGGACCGGCGACAACTCCATAGGAGGTCTCTCCATAATTGTAGCCAACATCCTCGAAAGGCACTCCATTGTCGGGATAGACGCGGTAGAACAGCGTGGCCTCCTCTGTGAGCCCCTCAAGTTTGTCGACGAAGCGGCATTCCGTCACGGCATCGGCCAGAAGCGTAGGATTCCGGAAGTAATCGTTGTCGGAGCGGTAAATCTTATATACGAGCTTCGAAGGATCGATGTAACCATCGTGATAGCCGGTTTCCGGAGCCTTCCATGTGACGGTCACCGTGCCCCCTGTCTCGACAGCCGTGACATCGGTCACTTTACCGGGTGTATCCTCCCCGAGGAAGATGGATGCGCGGCCTGCCTCGCTTTCTCCGAACTGGGTGTAGGTATACACGCGATAGCTGTTTGTACCGGCGTGTGTGTCATTGTCATTGAATGTGAATTTCTCACCCGGTTGGGGTGTCTGATGTGAGTCGAGCAGCACTGTATTGCCGTCGGCATCAAGCTTGTAGAGACGAATCTCTGTGTATTTGATACCTGCCGGGAAGGGCATCGGATTCCACGTGTCGCCGTAGGATGCCGTGCCGCAAGAATAGCTGACCTTTACCGGCCCATTGAGAGCATCCTCAGCCTCAAGCTCGGGTGAGGAGGGTGCCACCGGGTTGATGCCGTATACGATCTCCGTGCTGGCGGCATCACCGGTTCTCCCGTCCAATATTGCTTTTGCCGAGTAGGTATAGTCTCCGCCGAATGTGAGCCCATCACGGTCTTGGAATTCAATGATGGCCCCTGCCTCCACGTCATCCCATGATTTCAGCAGCTCATCCACATCATCCCCGGCGCTGCGGTAAAGCTCGATTCTATCCCATTTCTCGACGGGGCGGTTGATCCAATCGTCGCCGCGTGCCTTCAGGGGAGCGGTAATGTTGATGGAGTTGAAACAATCGGATGTTTCAAGTTCAAATTCGAATGCTGCCTCCAGCGTCGGGGCAAGAGGTGTCTGTCCGATGGCGCGGGGCGCCTGATGTGTGACTTCCGGAGAATCTGCAAGGGCTGAATAGCCCGCAAGGCCTCCACCTGCGAGCAGTGTCAGCGCTCCGAATGCGTAGAAGTAAAGATTTCTTCTCATATTAATTATGGTTAGATTGATGGTCGCGGGTATTTCCTACCCGTGACCGCTGCTTATGTTGAGATATTTCTAAAGCAAAGATAGAAAAATTAAATCCATTCCCATATAGAACTATGTTAAAATGATAATAAATTTTATGTTTTATTGTCATAAGTTAATTCGGATTGGTTTAACGATTCCGTAATTGCAACATACTCCACACCGCATGGATATGACAGAGTGTTTGAAAAGTTGCGGATTTTTTATTACTTTTGTAACCATGACCTACTTATAGTATATATGCGGTATGGAACTGATTTACCATTATCTATGGAAACACCGGGTCTTCGGTTATCCGTTGACGACTGTCGACGGTCAGGCACTTGTGGTCCGCTCCCCCGGACGGCATAACGATGATGCGGGTCCCGATTTCTCGGGAGCCACAATTTTGATCGCCGGTCAGGAGTGGGTGGGTAATGTCGAGATTCATGTCAAGGCTTCCGATTGGTTTCTCCACGGCCATGATCGCGATCGTGCCTACGACAGTGTCATCCTTCATGTCGTGGCGGTAGATGATGCGAGAATCCGCCGTCCCGACGGGAGCGAGATTCCCCAGACGGTAGTCACCCTCCCTCCGGAATTCCATATCGCCTACCGGCATCTGACGGCCGATCTGCGGGGAATACGCTGTGCATCTTTCATCCCGATGTTTCCCCCGATGGTCAAGACGGATTGGCTTGAGTCTCTTGCCGTGGAGCGGCTGCAGATGAAGGCCGAACGTCTGCTCGACTATCGCCGGCAACTCGATGGTGACTGGGAGCAGGCGGTCTTCACTGCCGTGGCCCGCGGATTGGGATTCGGCCTCAACGCTCTTCCGTTTGAGATGCTTGCCAAGAGTATTCCGCTCAAGTATATCTATCATCATGCCGATAATCTTGAGCAGGTGGAGGCTTTGTTGCTCGGTCAGGCCGGTCTGCTGGATTCCTCGCGCCATATTTTTGACGATTACTATCAGATGCTTTGCCGGGAATATATTTTTCTCGCCCGCAAGTATGGGTTGCGCCCTATGAGAGCCGATCTGTGGAAGTATTCCCGTTCGCGGCCGCAGAATTTCCCTCATCGGCGCATCGCCATGTTGGCTACCGCCCTTCATGAGGGGGTGCAGTTTGCCAAGGGGCTTGAGAAGGCGGCCGGCGATATCGACGCGCTGCTTGAATTCTTCGACTGGCGGCTCGACGGCTACTGGGGGCGTCATTATGGATTCGGCGACATGGGTGAGGAGCGAGTCATGCCGCGCACTCTCTCCGTGGCGAGCAAGGAATTGCTGATAATTAATGTAGCCGCTCCATTCTATTACGCCCATGCGCGTGTCAGCGGCAACATCGAAGTGGGGGAGAAGGCATCCAATATGCTTATGCTCCTCAACGCTGAGCGCAACAGCAAGACCTCCTGCTGGAGGGGATGCGGGCTCGACCCGGAGGATGCCCTGCAATCTCAGGCGCTTATCCATTTGCGCGACGAATACTGCGACCGCAACCGTTGCCTCGACTGCCGCTTCGGCCACTATCTGCTGCGCCATCATGCGCGTGGCCGCCTCTTTGACTGGAAACGCGTCGAGGAAAACACCTTCATCGAAATCCCCGACTGAAGACTCGGCTGTCTATGAAAGCTTGGCTTTTATTCTACTCCTGAGAGTGCGTATCGCGTTTGGTCCGACTCCGAAGATCTGTTGGATTTCCGAGTCGGTCTTTCCTATATGTGATAGAATCATGAACAGCTTGTTCTTTGATGTCAGACCTGAATAAAGCGTATCCAACGATGCCATATATGATGTATCTACAAGTTCGAAATACTCCACACAATCGTCGATGTCCCGTTTGCTCCACTTGATAATTGAGTTGCCCTCAGCCACCTCCGCGTATCGTTTCCTCCCATTGGCGTAGACGGCTGCTTGGCGATTCTTGAGGGATTGAAGACGGGAATTGAGTTTTCCAACCTCTTCCGTCAGTTCGCGGAGACGTATGATTTCATCATGTTGCAGGGAATTAGTCTCCTTGGTCTCATCAATCTCTTGCTGTAAAGTTTCGATTCTGGTCTGGAGCGCGCGAGCCATAATACGCTCTTTTGCCAGCTCTTTCTCCATTCTTGAACGGCGGTAGAAGTGAAAGAGCCAAGTGAGGACGGCCAGCAGAATCACTATTACAATCACGAATATAAGAGAGCGGATGCGTTGCCGGGTATGCTCGTGTTGGAGCTGATTGTCAAAACGCAGTTGTTCTCCGGTGACATCATGCTCCGTTCTTTGGGTCTCCATTCGGATTTTAAGTGATATCAGGGAGTCTGCTGTGTTACAGGCGCGTCTGAAATCACCCAGTTCGCATTGAGTATTGTATATGTCAGTCAGAATATGCAGACGTAGGGGATAGCTGCTGGCTGAAGCCAATGAACGGCTCCATAGGGAGTCTGCTGCTTCCATGTTGCCCTCACGCGCGTGAATGGCGGCAATATTGGCCATCGCCGTATTGGTCGGATATTCGGAGAGCGACAATTCGTAATACTTTCGGCTTACATTTATATCCGAATCCTGGAACATATAACCGATATTGTTATACATTCTGGCTTTCTGTCGTGCGGGAAGTATGGATACGTAATCGAGTACCCGCAACATGGTGTCGATGGCCTCGTTGCGTCGGTTGAATTCAAGTAAAGCGGCGGCGTGACAATTGATGGCTGTGCACAGTAGTGTTGAATCTTGCAGTTTGTTGGCAATATCCCGAGTACCATTGGCATATCGTAACGCGGTTTTGCTATCTCCGTAATAGTAGTTGAGGTAGAAGAGATAATGCTCTATCCCAAATCGGAGGGGAGAGTATTCGGTTGAATCTATTATGCTTTCGGCAAGTTTCAGTTCAGTTGTGGCATGCCTGTAATCCCCCTCCTCATAGGCCACACGGCCTTGACAAAACGCAATGAGAGCAATATTACGTTCCACACTCTTGTCAAGTGAATCCGCTGCGTCGGCAGCGGCTTTTGAGTCAAGCGAAAGTATTCTTTTCTCAAGTGTAGGGTCATGGACTGTCCGGGTATGTCGGCAGAGTGTGAGCAATGCTGTAAGTGCCAATATGCCTATGAGCGATGACAGGCTTCGAAATAAGTGTCGGCGGTTTCTCTGATGTCGGAACAAGGAGGTGAGCATATGGAAAATGTTACAAAAACGGCTTCCTGATTGATTGTAAAAGGGATGTATCCGTTTTATTAACAATATGTTAACGTTACTTAATGATGTAACGTGCATAATCGTGATATATTGCCGTAACAATAATAGTTTTGTATATTTGTGACCAAATCATAAACAAATCAATAATACCTACATCCTATGCAGAAGTATTTTTACGCTTTTTCAGTAGCATTGGCATTAGCGGGAGGCGTGGCTTCCCGGGCTGCCATGCAGAGTGATGTTCGGTCGGTGACGCCTATGGAACGCGACTACAGTAGTCTCACTCCGGTCAAAGGTGAGCAGTATCTGGGTCGTATAAATTTCAATGCGAAAGATCGGACTACTGTCCCCTCCGTTTCGACGGTTTCGATCGGAATGGCTCCCGAGGTATCTCCCGTCACATTGGGCGGTGCGCTCCATTTCTCCACTGCTTGGACTGACTATCCGGGATATGGCCTCTACAGTTTCTCTACCGCTCCCGACGGAGCTGATACGGTTGATCTTATTTCTGAATACTGGTTCTTCGAATCAGGCAATGCTGTTGTAGCTGAGGATATGATGTATGCTGTCGATTATAGTGAGTATGACGGCGAGCTTTATGTGAATTATAATAAGGTTGACCTCACAACTGGCGAGTATGTCGACTATGGTTCTTTCGATGACCTCTCTTTTCTTCCTTTCGATGCTGATTATGATCCATTGACCGGTGGGGTAGTCGGTTGTTTCCAGAATGCACAGGGAGATCTTGAACTCGTAATCGCTGATTATGATACTCGATACCGTAAGGTGATTTGTGACTTACCTGATATGCTTTATGCGGTGGCTGTCGATGGTGAGGGTGTGATTTATGGTATTGATGGTAATGGTATCCTGCGTAGCTATCCTCGTTCCGGTGGGGAGCCTGTTGAGATAATGAGCACGGGATTGTATCCCAGATATATGCAGTCTGCCACCTTTGACTATGACAACGATACTCTATACTGGGCTTTTACCGATGGTAATACCAGCGCGTTGTATCGTATCGATCCTCAGTCAAAGTCTATCTCTAAAGTCTTCGATTTTAAGAATAGGGAGGAATTTACAAACCTATACGTAAAACGCCCTGCCGAAACAAAGGCTCCTGCGGCTTGTCTGGATCTGATGGTCAGTCTTGACGCTGATGGCAAGGGCAACGCTTCGTTCTCGCTCCCGACATCTGACAGAACAGGAAATGCAATTTCCGGTAATTTGTCGTATACTCTTTATGCTGATGGTGAAATTCTTGCTGAAGGCAACGGGCAAGCGGGAGCGAAGATTACTCTGGATCTTACTGCTCCTACAGGAGATGTGCTCTTCCGTCTCGTCACAGAAAATGAGAACGGTAAGTCTTACTCTACTAAAGTGCGTCAATGGGTGGGGGATGGTTATCCCGAGGCAATCGGGGTTGTCAATTACACACTTGAAGGGAATACTGTGACGCTTTCATGGGAGGCTCCCGCTAACGGCGTATTGGGCGGATATATTGACCCCGATGCTCTGACATATACCGTAACCCGCTATCCTGATGGGAAAGTAGTGGCTGATGGAATCTCTGAAACCTCTTTCACCGAGACACTCGTTAATGAGGAGCCTGTGGTGATATGGTATGGTGTGACGGCGACTTACGCCGGGAATACCGGTGAGGTGACCGAGTGTGAAAAGTTTGTTGTCGGAGATTCATTCACTACCCCCTATTATGAGGATTTTGAGAATCCGGATAATTTCCTTCTCTTTACCATACTTGATAACAACCATGACGGAAGAATCTGGATGTATGCCTATCATATGGGCTTCCATGAGACGGCATCTGCATTTTGCAACACGAATAAATATGGTTTGGAGGATGTAGAGTTCAGTGATGACTGGTTACTGACACCGAAAATATGTCTCAGTGCTGATGATATTTATGAATTCGGCTTTAAATCTTGGCAATTCTATGAGTCTGGCGAGCATTTGGAAGTAGCATTCGGTCAGGGTGAGGATCCCACTGATAGTAATGCTTACTCTATGCTGATTCCTGATACCCGCATAACCTCTCTTTATGAGAATGCTCAGGAATTCACACGGGATATAATACCTGGTGCCGATGGTGAGTATCGTTTCGCGTTCCATGGAATTTCCGGTCTGACAGCGTCGGTTGTGCATATTGATGATATTTCTGTTCGTAGTGTCGGTAAGGCAAAAGCCCCCGGAAAAGTCACCGATTTGCAACTCGTTCCCGGAGCAGACGGTGTATCGGAAGCTACCGTTAGCTTCAGGCTCCCGGTTCGTAATGCCAAAGGTGATGCTGATATTAAGAGTATCTCCAAAGTCGAGCTCCGCCGGGGAGGTGAAGTGTTGAAGGAGTGGACCGGTGTCACGCCCGGAGAATTCCTGTCATTCAACGATAAGAATGTCCCCGCAGGAATGAATGAATATGCTATAATTTGTCATTCCGTGGAAGGTGTTGGAGCTAAAGCTGTGGGTTCTGTTTTTGTCGGCAAGGATGTGCCGGCTGCCCCTGTTATGTTCAAGGCTGTAGATAATGGCAATGAAATCGTACTTGAATGGGAAAACCCGGGAAAGATAGGTGATAACGGAGGCTATGTCGACGATACCAAACTCACTTACGAAGTGTATGAGGTGGAGAATGGCAAGGCATCTCCGATTGCATCCGATTTGTCTGACACCCGATATGTTGTTAGAGGTAGCAACACCGGTGATCAGGTGCGTATGACATATGGGGTATCCGCGATGTATGATTCCAAACTCGGTGGAATAGCGGTCTCTAATGATGTTATCCTTGGGGAGGGTCATGATCTGCCATTCGTCGAGACATTCAATTACGCTAAATATGATAATTCCGGTTGGACTCAGGAGGGAGATCTGGAACACATTTTTTATACTGACTCTGAAACAAGTCTTGATGAAGGTTCTGCTTCTGTTCGCTGGGCTCCCGCTTTAGGATACCGTGATACTCGTCTCTCAACAGGCAAAATACTGCCCGGGAAGGAGTCGGATAATCTCCGTATGATTTTCAGTCGTAAGACTACAGCTGATTGTGATGTCATCCTGAATCTCTACGTCAACGTGGATGGTTGGAGACATGAGCTTGTCAAGTCGTTCGACATGGGTGCTGAAAGCGATAAGGAGAATTGGAAGCAGGAGGTCGTGGATCTTACTCCCTATAATGATGCTGTCTCCCTCAGTTTTGATTTCGTAGCTCATGGAGAGGCACTTGGCGAAAGCATTTGGCTTGATCGCATTCAGGTGCGTAATGTGCTTGAGAAGGATCTCATAGTATCTCTTGATGCTAAGAAAAATTATACGGCCGGTAAATCCGGTCAGGTTCTCATACGTATCGACAATAACTCCACTACTCCCGCATCGGATTATACTGTCAATCTGTATGCCGATGATAATCTTATAGCTTCCACACCCGGTCAGGAGATTCCGGGCCTGAATTCAACTGTTATCGAGATGGAGCTTACCCCGGATGCTATCACCGAAGAATCCATGCTGTTGAAAGCCGAAGTCGTTTATGAGGGTGATATGGCTCCCTCCAACAATCTCGAGGCTTGGGAAGTAAATATTATTCCCGCATCTCTCCCGGCTCCTCAGTCTGTAGTAGCTCGTCAGGATCTCTCCGGTATGACTCTATCATGGGCGGCACCCGAAGTAGTGGAGGATGAGGTAGTAGAGGATTTTGAGAGCTATGACAATGGTGACCTCGTATTTGGAGATTGGAAAACTTATGACCTCGATAAGGGTCTTGCTTGCGGGATAAACGGTGTTGACATGCCTCATGCTCAGGAACCTTTTGCTTTCATGGTGTTCAATCCCTCCGAGAGCGGAATTGATGTCAGCGTGCGTGATGTATTCGCCCCGATTGCCGATGAACAATATCTTATGTGTATGGTTGGTTACTACTCATCTGCTCCTCATAGCGATGACTGGCTGATATCTCCCGAACTGTCGGGCGATGCACAGACCATCTATATGTTCATGCGTAAGGATAATGAATACTATGACGAAACATTCGAAATCTATTATTCCACAACCGATGATGATATTGATTCCTTCATCCTTCTCGAAGCCGGAAGTATTGGGGTTCCGGAATGGTCGGAATATGGATTTGATTTGCCCGAGGGTGCGAAATATTTTGCATTCAGATACAATGCAACTGATCAGTTCTTCATCTTTATCGACGATATTACTTATCGTCCGGTTGTTCCCGAACTTACAGGCTACCGAATCTACAGGGATGGTAAACTCTTCACATCAGTTGATAAGGACTGCACTTCGATATTTGTCGAGGGCCGGGATGCGGATGTATCTGACTATGTCGTGACGGCTAAATATCGTCAGGGTGAATCCAAGCCCTCCAATCATGCCGGCAACTCCGGTATCGGATTAGTTTGGTCTGACGACAGATACGTAAGCGGCGGCCATGGTGAAATCTTAATAAAGACAACTGCCGCCGAAAAGGTGACAGTCTATAGCGTGGACGGCAAGACAATCAGCTCTTTCATTGCAGATGATGCTGAACAGTCAATTAATGTTGAGAAGGGCAATTATATCGTTCGTCTCGGCGACGATACCGTAAAGGTCATCGTAAGATAACCGATACACCCTTGAATGTTGTTAAATGTAACAACACTCTTATATACTTTTTCACTACTTGAAGGATATCCCCAAAAGGGATGTCCTTCAACTTTTTGTGTTCGTCCGCCGGAATCTTAGCGGTTACTTGATTGTATTCGGGAATAATTATTAACTTTGCAGAAAATAGAGAAGTTATGGCAGAAGAGAAATATCCCATAGGAATACAGACGTTCGAGAAACTGATAGAGGGTGGCTTCACTTATATTGACAAGACCCGTTTTGTGACCCAACTTGTCAGGAATGACGGATATTATTTCCTGAGCCGTCCCAGAAGGCATTAAATTTTTTCATTTTTTGACTCAAGAATGGTAATTGTTTGTTATATTTGTAGTTAATTTCGGCATCCGGAGGACATCGCTCGGTCGTCCGGAGGTCTAAATTGTTGCTATATAAAGTCTTATACCCATACTTATGGCATTTAATAAAAGAGCCAACCGGCAGCCCGACAATATTCTCGCACGTCAGAACCGTGGAGAGGAACCGAAGGGACTGATGGAGTTTGTCACAAATAATTTTCCCTCTGCTCCACGCAATGATGTGAAGAAATGGCTGAAATTCGGCCACCTTATGATCAACGGCGTCGTCACTACCGCTTTCGACGCCCCCGTCAATCCCGGCGACTGGGTGGAGCTTAATCTGACGCGCCCCTACGTCGTATTCCGCAATCCCAGAATGCAGATGGTCTATGAGGATGACGACATTATCGTCGTCAATAAGGGCTATGGCCTCCTATCCGTTGGCACAGGCTCCCAGAAAAAGGAGGCGACCGCATATCAGATATTGAAGGATTATGTCAAGAACGTCAATCCCGCCAACAAAATCTTCGTGGTCCACCGTCTCGACCGCGCCACAAGCGGACTCATGATGTTCGCCAAACATCCCGAGGCGCAGGAGGCCATGCAGCATAACTGGAATAATATGGTCATCGACCGTAAATACGTAGCCGTCGTCGAGGGTAACGTCAAGGAGGATGAGGGTGATATCCGCTCATACCTCGGGGAAACTTCAAAATATGAGGTATATTCCCGTCCCGAACCCGGAGAGGGCCTGAAACTCGCCACTACCCATTACAAGGTGTTGGCTCGCGGATATGGCTATTCCCTTGTAGAATTCTCTCTCGAAACCGGGCGTAAGAATCAGATTCGTGTCCATGCCAAGGAACTCGGACATCCAATCGTCGGCGACCGCAAATATGGTGCCAAGGCCAGCCCTATCGGTCGGCTCGCCCTCCATGCGCGCACTCTCCGCTTCGCACATCCCATCACCCGGCGCGACATGAAGTTCGAGACCCCCGTGCCCGCCCGCTTCCTCAAGATGGTCGGCGGTCTGCACGGCGATACCGAACATAATGGCTCCCGGGAGATAAAGGAACAGTAATTATGGAAGAAAATAAACACACGGAAATATCAGCCGCCGAGAAAGCTATGACCGGAGTATCCCATCTTCTTTCATGGGTGCTCTCCCCGGTGGTGCTACCGACGCTCGCCATTATCCTGGTGTTCGGCCTGTCGATGCTCTCATTCGCTCCGATGCGCAGCAAGGTAATCATCACCTGTATCGTTTTCGGCTTCACCGGCGTTATCCCCGCCTTGGCTATCGCGGTGCTCATGAAGTATGGCGATGTGAAGGATGCCGCGCTGACACGGCGCACTGACCGTTTCGTACCATATGTCATCACGGGATTATGTATGCTCGGTTGCGGATTCTATCTCTCCACCACAGGTCTCCCGCGTTGGGTCAGCCTTTTCTACGTCGGCGCGGCTCTCGCCGCAGCTATCAACCTCCTCGTGAATTTCCGGTGGAAAATCTCGGCCCACGGCGCGGGTATGGGTGGTTTCATAGCCATGCTTATGATCATGAACCGCTATGGACTGCCGCATTATAACCTCTGGGGATGGTGCGTTTGCGCCGTGATCGCCGGCGGATTGCTCGGCACAGGCCGCGTATGGCTCGGTCGTCACACCCCCCTTCAGACGGTGATGGGGGAGATTGTCGGTATCGCCAGTGTCCTGTCGATGGAAATGTTATACGAATAAGATTATGTCAAGATATAATTATCAGCGCCGCCTGACGACTCCCGTCAACGTCGGGGGTGTCATAATCGGCGGAGATTCACCTGTAAGGGTGCAGTCGATGACCAATACCAACACACTNGATACNGAGGCTTCCGCCGCNCAGGTGCGCCGCATTGCCGANGCCGGCGGTGAAATCGTGCGCCTGACCACGCAGGGTGTGGCCGAGGCNGAGAATATGGCCCGTATTTCCGATATGGTGCGTGAAGGTGGATGTGATGTCCCCCTCGTGGCCGANGTCCATTTTAATCCGAAGGCGGCATATGCCGCCGCCAAGGCCTGCCAGAAGGTGCGCATCAATCCCGGAAACTTCGTGGATGCGGCNCGCACATTCCGGAAACTTNCNTTCACCGACGAGGAATATGCCGAGGAAATCGCGCGCATCCGCAAGGCGCTCGTNCCCTTCCTCGATATATGCAGGCAGCATGCCACAGCCGTGCGTCTCGGTGTCAACCACGGTTCCCTTTCCGACCGTATAATGAGNCGTTACGGCGACACTCCGGCCGGTATGGTGGAATCCGTCATGGAGTTTCTGCGTATCTGTGGCGAGGAGAATTTCCACGATATAGTTATCTCGATCAAGGCATCCAATGTGGTGGTGATGGTGGAGACAGTGCGGCTCCTCGTGGAGGAGATGCGGAAGGAGAANATGGCTTATCCCATACATCTCGGNGTCACCGAGGCCGGTGATGGTGAGGATGGTCGTGTAAAAAGCGCCGTGGGCATCGGCACATTGCTCTCCGAAGGTATTGGCGACACGATTCGTGTCTCTCTCTCCGAGGCTCCGGAAAATGAGATTCCCGTAGCCATGGCTCTAAGGGACTATNTCTCGGCCCGTGGCGGCCATGCTCCTATAGTGGAACCGGAAGCTACCTNCCCGGCTCCCGCACGCTCTGCGGCCGAACGCCGCCATGGACTCGGGCAGACCGCATGGCCCCTTGTCGTCGGATATGACATCGAGCTTCCTGAGGAGGCCGTTGAGAAAATTGATGCCTCCGAGCCGGTAAGGCAGGTTGATGGGAAGGTCGTAGAGTTGACCTCCTCTCACGCCAATCCCGTTGGTGAGATTCAGTCGTGGCTTGAGCGCTACCGTATCGCCGGTGGCGTAGCCCCGGTAGTCGTGACTTTGAAATATGATGATTCGGATCCGGATTTGGTAAGGCTTAAGGCTGCGGCCGACTTCGGCGCTATTCTTCTGAATGGTTATGGCAATGCCTTGCGTATGGTCGCTCCGGTCTTGACTCGGGAGGAGAGTGATGCTCTGTTGCTCGGCATTCTTCAGGCCGCGCGTCTGCGGTTCAGCAAGACCGATTATATCGCCTGTCCGAGCTGCGGACGAACTCTGTTTGATCTGCCGGCCACTTTGGCGGAAGTNCGCGAGGCCACGAAGCATCTAAAGGGTCTCAAGATCGGTGTCATGGGTTGTATCGTGAATGGACCGGGCGAGATGGCGGATGCCGACTATGGCTATGTCGGGGCCGGCGTGGGNCGAGTCAGTCTTTACAAGGGGAAGAACCTCATTATCAAGAATATCCCGACCGCCGAAGCTTTGCCGGCTCTCATCGACCTCTTGAAAAGCAACGGCGATTGGAAGGATCCCGAATAAATATATATCACTATTACTCATGTGATATAGAGATTGTTTGGCGACACCAAATTAACCACANAGGGCTGACTCCTGAAATGGANTCAGCCCTAANTTTTTAANCTCTCAAAANTTTTTAGCGAACAGTGGAAATCAAAGTTTTTATCAAGAGAATTCAGTGCAACCTCTTCTTCATTCATTATATTTGAATTGTCAGATCTTAATAGACCTGAAGAAAAAAGATCCCATTCCTTGAGGATTGGCGAACCGGGGGATTTAGCATTCTTGAGTTTTTTTGTATCAGTGTTGTCGGGAGAATATTCCAGGGTNACTTCTACTTCATAAATTGGAGTAAAGGACAGAGTTCTTGTTTCGGGGTCAAACTCAAATGGTAGGGTATAAAACACTACCATGTTATACCGAGAATTGTATTCGGCATTCCATGTTAGTTTCTTTTCCGGTCCGGGAAATACCCCGGAATAATCAAATTTCCTCCATTCTTCGGGGCGAGGATATCCNTGTATCCAGACAAAGGGTCTGGCTACCAGTTCTACATTCTCGGCAATCACTACCTTTTCAGGCACTGACCATTGAACCTCTTTGATCCGATATCCGGGCGATATTTTATACACTGGAGCTATTTCCGGCATATTCGGATAATCCTGATTGAAACTNTCNCGNCNCATCTTGTCTCTNATNTTGACAAGGTTGCCGTTATACTCGATATCGAANTCATCGANATTGAATCNGAATTGTNANGTGNTCNACTTCANNGGCACGGATCGGGGGTGCAAGAGCGANCATNAANCCGATTAGNAGGAANAACAGTCTGTTCATAACTTAAAATGATTAAANGTTAGTAGNNNATTATCTATGAANCAAAGGTAAGTAAAATTNATTAATTTCGCAAATATTTATTAANAAAAGGNNTGATTTNTTTAAATATTGTTTCATTTTGTCTGAAAATNTAGTGNTGNTAAATATATAGCAAAAAAAAACCGCGTATCAATACGCGGTTTTTTTGCTATATGCTATTATGGTTGTGTTGNTCAGAGTAATTTCCATTCCACGCCGTTCTTNGTGTCTTTCACATCGAAGCCCAGTGCGGCAAGCCGGTCGCGGATGAGATCTGATGTTGTCCAGTCCTTGGCGGCTTTGGCATTTTTCCGGATATCCATCAGCAGGTCGACGGCTCCGGCATAGGCNTCGGCTCCCTTATCGGCGCCACCCTTGGAGTCCACCCGTATACCGAGGATATCGATCAGGAANGTATCGAAGAGCTTGCGCAGCTTCTCCAGATCATCGGCCGATAGGGTTATCAGACCATCGGCTGCCTGATTGACATATTTGCCTGCCTCGAAGAGCGTGGCGATCACCATCGGCGTGTTCAGGTCATCATCCATCGCCTCATAAGCCTGCGCCTCGAAATCGGGCAATTCAACCGTCGACTTCTCGGCCGGTTTCAGAGTCTCCAGACGGCGGTAGATATCCAGCATCTTCTCCAGAGCCTTCTCCGAAGCGCGCAGCGCATCGTTGGAGAAATCGACTGTCGAGCGATACTGCGCCTGAAGAATGAAGAAACGGATCACCATGGGGGAGTAGGGCTGCTCAAGCTTCGGATGCGTGCCGTTGAAGAACTCCTCCAAAGTGATGAAATTGCCGTAAGACTTACCCATCTTCTTGCCGTTGATGGTAATCATATTATTGTGCATCCAGTAGCGCACGGCCTCATGTCCCTGGGCGGCCACGCTCTGCGCTATCTCGCATTCATGGTGGGGAAACATCAGGTCCATNCCGCCTCCGTGGATATCGAAAGTCTCGCCGAGATATTTGGTGCCCATCGTGGAGCATTCCAGATGCCAGCCGGGGAAACCTTCGCTCCAGGGAGAGGGCCAGTGCATNATATGNTCCGGAGCCGCCTTCTTCCAGAGNGCGAAGTCGAGCGGATTGCGCTTCTCGCTCTGGCCATCCAGCGAGCGGGTGGTGCTGTAGAGATCCTCGATATTTCGCCCGGAGAGCTTTCCATAGCGATGGTCGCGGTTATATTTCTCCACATCGAAGTAGACCGANCCCTCGCTTTCGTAGGCATATCCGGCATCGAGTATCTTCTTGATATACTCGATTTGCTCGATGATGTGGCCTGACGCGTGAGGCTCGATGCTGGGCGGAAGCACGTTGAGAGCCTCCATGTCGCGGTGATACCTGTTGAGATAATNCTGCACCACCTCCATCGGCTCCAGCTGTTCGAGTCGCGCTTTCTTGGCGATTTTATCCTCCCCTTCATCCGCGTCGTGCTCAAGGTGGCCGACGTCGGTGATATTGCGCACGTAGCGCACCTTATACCCCAGATGGGTCAGGTANCGGAAGAGGATGTCGAAAGTGATGGCGGGGCGGGCGTGGCCGAGATGTGCGTCGCCGTAGACCGTCGGACCGCAGACATACATTCCGACCCTGCCTTCGTGTAGGGGCCGGAAGGGCTGTTTGGTGCGGCTCAGCGTGTTGTAGACGCTTAGATTGTGTTGCATTTCGGGGTAGGAAGTTAAGTGTTTTGTATGGTAAAAGAAATCCCGCCCGTCGGAATCCGGCCATGTTGCCGGAAATCTTGATCGGGCGGGAGAGGGTCAGAGTGAAGATCAGTTGTTGGCTGCGGCCGCGTTCTTGGCGTTGCGGGGCTTGATTTCGCCGAACTGTGCCTCATACTTCTGCACATTGTCTGTGATGGCGAACATCAGCTGCTTTGCGTTCTCGGGGCTCATGATCACACGGCTTACCACGGGAGCCTGGGGCATGCCGGGAGCGGCGAAGATGAAGTCGATGAGGAACTCGTTGGGGCCATGACCGATCATGGCGAGATTGCTGTATTTGCCGTCGGCCATATCGGGACGAAGCTGGATCTGCAGCTGATTCTTGTTCTCGTTAGCGTTTGCCATTGTTTTGCTTGATTATTATTTTTGATTATAGGGCCGGGAATCCACTATTTCGCAACCCCGGCGGTGTTTATAATGCGAAGATAGCAATTTTATTTGGATTCTCCAAATTTTTCTTCCGAATCGGTCTGTCGGGAGATGGATGTGATGCGTCCGTCTTCCATGCTGACCACCCTGTGGGCGATCGATGCGAGCGTCGGGTCGTGGGTGACGATGAGGAATGTGTGGCCGCGCGTGGCGCATAGGCGGGAGATGATGGCGTGGATCTCCTCCCGGTTCCTGGAGTCGAGCGAGCCGGTCGGTTCATCGGCCAGGATGATGCGGGGATTATTGATGAGGGCGCGGGCGATGGCTGTCCGTTGTTTCTCTCCCCCGGAAAGCTCGGATGGACGATGGTCGAGCCTTTCGGCCAGACCGAGCAGCGTCAGCAGTTCGCGCGCCTCCTCCAGCACCTCTCTCCGTTTCCTGCCGGCTATCAGCCCCGGCATGGCCACATTCTCAAGGGCCGTGAATTCCGGAAGCAGCTCATGAAATTGGAATATGAATCCGATATTCCTGTTTCGGAATTCGGCCAATTTCCGCTCTTTCAGCAGGGTTATGTCGGTGCCGTCGTAGCTGACCGTGCCGGAGTCGGGCCTGTCGAGCGACCCGGCTATCTGCAGCAGCGTTGTCTTCCCCGCTCCTGAGGGGCCGACGATGGCTACGATTTCCCCGCGTCCGACGCTGAGGCTTACTCCTCCCAACACCTGCAGGTTGCCGTAGGATTTATATATGTTCTGTATTTCAATCATGGCTATGTTTCTGAAGGGATAGGCTCTTAATGACGTGTGAGGCGAGGAAGATCCCGAAGAGGGATGGTATGGTGGCGAGTGTCCCGTAGGAACTGCGTTTGTTAGGCAGGTCGAGATCGATGACTGAATGCCGGCGCGGTGCCTCGCTGCTCGCCACTACCTTCAGGGGGCGGCGGAGCCCCGACTTTTTGAGACGTTGTCTCACGGCTCGTGCCAGGCCATCCTCCGTCGTCTGCCACAGGTCGTTATATCCCACTTTCGAGGGGTCGATCCTTCCGCCGGCTCCCATTGAGGAGATTATGCGTATCCCCCGGCGCATACAGGCCTCTATGAGCGCCACCTTCGGGGCGACCGTATCGATGGCGTCGACCACGAAGTCGAAGCCTGTGTCGAGCAGACCGGGGATATTCTCTGCGGTAAGGAATTGCTGTATGGGCTCTACCCTTATGAGCGGATTTATCTGATGGAACCTTCTGGCGAACAGCTCCACCTTTGATTTGCCCACCGTGTCATGGAGGGCTATCAGCTGGCGGTTTATATTGGAGGGGGCCACATCGTCGGCATCGATCAGCGTCAGATGGCCCACGCCGGAACGTGCCAGCATCTCGGCTGCGTAGCCGCCGACACCCCCGACCCCTACGACCAGCACACGGCTATTGCCCAGACATCGCAACGCATCGTCACCCAACAGTGTGCGCGTGCGGTCATCCCATTGTTCTATATCCTGATTCTCCATGGTGCCGGGAAAAGATTATTGGCGCGGTTGCCGATGTTTTTCATAAGGCCGAGGGGAAGTCCGTTGCAGGTCACTGCTACATATCCCTTCGGTGTCCCTTCGGGCAATTGTATGGCGTCGCGGCGCAGATAGCGAAGTGCCTCCTCCTCCGTCAGGGCTACTTTGGGGAAGGCATCCGGGGAGATTGCCGAGGAGAGCACGATTCGTGAATCCGGTATAAGGTCCCGTCCCTTGAGTTCGGCTGCCGGTAAACCGGCTCCGGTCACTCTCACGCCCCCTTGTCGGAGGATGGCGAGAGGTCGGGAGGCCATTGCCGGGAGCGCGGTGATGAGGTTTCCGTTCTGTTCGAATTGCATATCCCAGTCGGGGGCATACCATTCGTCGAGCCGGCGTCTATGTTCATCGGTCAGCGCGAAAGATGTATTACGCTCCTGCTTCCCCTTTTGCTTCCCTTTGGATTTATCTTTCGGTTTCTCCGGGACGTGTCTGTCGGTAGGGGAGGGGGCACCCTCGTTTTCAAGATAGGGGAGCAACTTTCCCGGTTTGCGGAATACGCTTAAATATAACCCCTCACCCCGCGTAAGATGAGGCATGAAACGGAGAGCCTCTACATCGGGGAGGAGCGACCTGCCGACGTTCTCTATTCCTGACAGACCGAGGCTGTCGGCACTCACCGGTTCGAGCCCGAGTTCGTCGCGTATGAATCGGGAGTTAAGTTCATCCTCCTCCGGATTGAAGGTGCAGGTGCTGTAGATAAGGTAACCTCCGGGGCGGAGGGTGGATACGATATTGGATAGGATATCGCGTTGGAGGGCGGCGCATTCCTCCACAAGTCGCGGAGTCCATTGACGGCGGGCCTCCTCATCCTTACGCATCATCCCTTCACCGGAACATGGAGCGTCGACGGCGATTATATCGAACATTTCGGGGAGGCCGGCATAGTCGGAGGCTGCGGCTCCTGTGGTAATGACTGCGGGATAACCCCATTTCTCAAGGTTCTCGCGGAGAATCTTTCCTCGGGTAGGCACATACTCGTTGGCCACGGCCACCGAGCCGTCAGGCAGAGCGTTGATCATGGCGGTGGTCTTTCCTCCGGGGGCGGCGCAGAAGTCAAGCAGAGTCATGGGAACGTGGCCGTTGGCGGCCACTATGCGTCCGACTACCTGCTGATGAATCATAGAGGAGGGATCCTGCACATAGAACCCACCCGCGTGGAGCGAGGGATTGAGCGTGAATAGAGGTCGTTGAGGAAGATAATAACCATCCTCACACCATGTCACACTTTCCGCGAGGTCATATCCGAGGGTATCCGGTGCCGGCATCTTCCGGTTGTTGAGGCGTACTCCCACGCATGGCTCAGAGGAGAGAGCCTTCAGGAGCGCCTCTGCGTCGAGCTCCGGCAACTCCCTCATTTTTGCCGCGAATTCGGCCGGTATATCAGTCTGCAACATAAAGATCGTCACTTTTTCGAGCGCAAATATACACAGAATTCCTCTCTTTCCCAAAAATCACCGTGAAGTTGTTTGCATTGCCGCGATAAATCCCATCCTCATCAACCTCCGTTTAGTTACGCTGCAATTATCCCCGCCCATTTGTAGGGACGCGAATTTTCGCGTCCGCGTCGGCATACGTCCGGTTACGCCGCATTCATCCGTGTCCGCCCCATTCATCCAATTTGTATGTCCCCGAATTTTCGCGTCCGCGTCGGCCAAGCGTGAAGATATACTCAATAAATAAGTATTTCATAACCTAAGTATGGTATAGCTGCTGACTCATATCAACATTTACCGTTCTTTCTTTCTACGTTCCATTATCTTTACACTATTAATGTAAGATGATTATTTATATGATGGTAACATCACTTTATATATAAAAAATGTCGAGATAAAGTGAAGAAACTGTCTCATTGTATTGATGGTGAGAGAAAATGTATTATCTTTGCACACGAATATGGAACAGCTACAGAACTTTATTGGAAGAGAGAAGGAACGTGGGGAGCTTGACAGGTGTCTTGCCTCCAATCGTTCAGAACTTGTCATTGTGTATGGTCGCCGACGAGTAGGCAAGACTTTTCTGGTTGAACAGCACTTCAATCAGACATTCGATTTCTGGTATGTCGGGAGACGCAAGATTCCTACAAGGGAACAGTTGCGGCAATTCGGAAGGGCATTGACCAGATTTTCCGGTCAAGCTTATAGCTTTTCTACCTGGTTTGAGGCCTTTGATGCCCTTGAAGATTATCTTGATACATTACCCTATGATAGGAAGAAGGTAGTCTTTATTGATGAGATGCCTTGGATAGACAGAGTGCATTCAAACTTTGTACTCGCTCTTGAAGGTTTCTGGAATGGATATGCGATGAGCCGGGCTGACATCATGCTTATCGCAACGGGATCAGCCACATCATGGATGCGTGATAAGCTAATAGAAAACAAAGGAGGTCTTCATGCAAGGATTACAAGTCAGCTTCACATAGCTCCTTTTACACTTGGAGAAACAGAAAAGTATCTTGAAAATATTGGTATAGAATGGGACAGATATCAAATCTTACAGACTTATATGGTTCTTGGTGGCGTACCGTTCTACTACAGTCTTCTTGATCCTGGACTTAGCCTCTGTCAGAATATCGATATGTTGTTCTTCCAATCAGATGGTAAACTCAAGTATGAGTTTGATGAGTTGTACACGGCATTGTTCAAGTATGCAGACAGGTATATTGACGTTGTCAAGGCCTTAAGCAGTCATAAATACGGCATGACGTTCAATGAACTGGAGCATACTGTAAAGATTGGAGGGGGACAACTTACTAAAATTTTGAAGAATCTTGAACGTTGTGACTTTATAGACCGGTGGTCCCAGTATGGTAACAAAAAACGTGAGGAAGTATTACGTCTTACTGATTTCTATACCCTCTTTTACTATAAATTCATTGACTCCAGAAATATTCGGGAAGAACAATGGTGGAGTAAGAACAGCAATTCTTCGGCTGTCAGTTCATGGATGGGTACAAGTTTCGAGATGGTATGCCTGAAACATAATCAGAACATCAAAGATGCTCTCGGTTTGCAGGTCATCTCAACAGAAACGACGACCTGGCACTGTAATCCGAATGAGCAGGAAAATACTCCCGGTGCTCAGATTGATATGATTATTGAACGCGCAGATAGAATCATTCATTTGTGTGAGATAAAATTTTCCATAGACAAATACAATATTTCAAAGGATTATGAGAACCGGCTTCGCGAACGTGCATCTCTGTTCCGTTATCTGACCAAGAATAAGAAATCACTTGTGCATACCTTTATAACCACTTATGGAGTGGCAAATGGAAAGAATAAAAGTATTGTCCATAGTGAGGTAACAATGGATAATCTTTTTTCTTAATTGTTGAAAAGTTTGGTTACGCCTCCATTCATCCGATTTGTATGCCCGCGAATTTTCGCGTCCGCGTCGGCATATGCGTCAGATTGGCAGATCATTGTATATGGATCATTTATTTCCGACCGGATATTTTTTGTATAGCAGGAATAGCGCGGCGGAACCGATCAGCGCAAACGGCACACCGACCATATTTGCCACAGTCATGCCGCCCAATACTATCGCTACTGATTCCGCCCGTCGAGCCTCAGTGGCAATCCTTTCCGCCGCAATTGCCGCTGCCCCGAAGAATGCTCCAGGAGGAAGACCCGATATGAAGCGAAACACCATTTGAGCGACTGCAATATGTTTTATAACATATTTAAATAATTTGTCGTTGACATGACATTTGATAATTTTGTAGTCGGTTTAATATTCTTTCACTTGCCCGTGTCGTGTGAGCGACTATGGCAGGATTAATTCTTACATGTTTTTTCCAATGAAGAAATTACTTTTTTCGTCGTTGGCGTTAGGGTTGTGGCTGTCTTGTCTTGCCGACGGACAGAACGCCCGCATTACAACGTCGCCCTCCCCTGCGGTGAGCAATAAGCCGGTGGAGGTGACCATAACGACCGGCGATCTCGGATCGGAGGTGTTTTGCTACACCTGGTGCAAATCCCTTAACGGGGTGGAAAAGAATCCGGAATGGACGTGGGACGGTGTGAATACCGATAAATTCCGCATGAACGGAAGCAACGGCAATTACACGTTCACGATCAACAGTATCAAGGAGTTTTACGGGCTTACCGATGATGAACTCGCCGGGCTGACAAGTCTGGGATTCATCGCCAAAAACACTTACGGCGGCCAGACCTCCGACCTTTTCATCGAGGTGGTGCAGGGCCGGCGTGACGCCTACTCCGGAGGGGAGGGAACTCCCGAATCCCCCTTTATCCTGAAGACTCCCGCAGATCTCAAGGCTTTTGCCGAAACTCCCGCCGATTGGGGGACCGGATGCTTTATCCGACTTGAATCGGATATCGATGCCTCGGCTCTTACCGGCAGCATCGGATCGAAATCCATCCCCTTCTCCGCTACATTCGATGGGAATGGCTACTGTATCAAAAATCTTGATCTGCACGCAGAGACCACGGGATCGGCTGCGGGTCTATTTGGCGTAGTGAAGGGTGGCACGATCACCGATCTCGGGCTGACCGATGCGGCTGTAGAGGGTAAGACTTATGTGGGTCTCCTTGCAGGTTATCTTGAGTCGGGTTCCATCGAACGTTGCTTCACCTCGGGAACTGTAAGCGGCACATCCATCTGTGTCGGCGGCCTTGTCGGTGAGAATGTCGCCGGAGTGGTGCGTGACTGTTATTCGGGAGCGAAAGTCATCAACTCCGAAGACTATGCCACCGGCGGTCTCGCGGGCAAGAACTCCGGCGTGATCTCCAATACCTATGCGGCCGGTGAAGTTGAAGGGTACGATTATGTGGGCGGACTCATCGGAGCCAATTACGGAACGGTCAAAAACTCGGTCGCTCTTAATAAATCAGTGACGGCCTACAATGATTTCGTGGCCAGATTCGGCGGCAACAACAACTCACGCAACATCTCATCAGATAATTACAGCTGGGATGAAATCAAGGCCGGCCATTTCGTATGGACCTCTCATGGAGATCACGCATTGATGCAATATTCCACTGATTTGCGGAATACCGCCAAATTCGAGTCGCTGACCGGCTGGGATTTCGAGAACGTATGGGAATGGAAAACCGACAATGGACGGGAGTTCCCCGCCCTGAGGGGTATGACGGGTCAGAAGTGTCCACTGCCCGAACTCTATTTCCAGATTTCCACGGCGGTGGAGGGAGTAGGGGATGTCGCCGCTATCATGGTGGGGCCGAATCCTACATCGGGTGAACTGCGTATCACCTCCGGAGCCGGAATCATGGATTACGCCCTGTTTACTCTCAATGGCAGCACTGTCCTTATGGGTGACGGCGCCGACGCGACCGACATCTCCATCGATTTAAGTGATTTCGGGGTCGGCCTCTATATTCTGCAGGTAGCCGAAACAGGCGGAAGTAAAAGTATATTCAAAATCGTAAAGAAATAAACTCCTCCCTACAGCATAATGAATAACAACGGATTTATATTGAATGGTGCCAAGGCTTTTGCCGCATCTCTGATGCTGGGGGCGAGTTCCCTCGCCGGCTTCGCGGCCGCCGACGCCACCCTCAATCGTCTTGAAATAAAGGTGGAGGGCACAAATATCCTCCCGGAATTCAACCGTCAGACCAAAAACTATGAGGTCGAACTTGGAGAGAATGCCGCTTCAGTGGCTACTTTCTCTGCAGCTCCCGCATCAGCGGATGCGACCGTCGACATTCTGCTCAACGGTTTCCCTTACTCCAACCACTCTCTCGGCAGCCTCGTCGCCGGGGAGAATCTGATCACCTATACGGTGAAATGCGGTGATGCCACGGAGGTATATACCATCAAGGTGACAACACCGCAGGTGGCGCGCAGCGAGTATTTCACCTGGAAAAATGCCAACATATATTTCGTGCTGACCGACCGTTTCTACAACGGCGATACCTCGAACGACGAGAGCTACCATCGACATAAGGTGGCCGGGGGCACGAACGTGGCCACCTTCCACGGCGGCGACATCAAAGGTTTGACCGAGAAACTTGATTATCTCGACAATCTGGGTGTCAACGCCATCTGGATAACGGCTCCCTACGAACAGATGCATGGCTGGACAGGCGGTAAGGATGACAAATTCCCTCACTATGCCTTCCATGGCTATTATACCCTCGACTGGACCTTCATGGACCGCAACATGGGCACAATCACGGATATGCGCAATTTCGTGACCGAGGCACATCGGCGTGGCATACGTGTCGTCATGGATATAGTGCTCAATCATACCGGCTATTCCACGCTCGATGATTGCGTCGACTATAACTTCGGCAATTTCACCGGCACACCCACAGCCGGCTACGTCCCCTCCTCGCAGCCCTTCACAATGTGGGGTGGAAGCGGTGTCAGCTTCAATGCGGATTCTCAAGGCAACTGGGGCAACTGGTGGGGTCCCTGGGTGCGTGCCTTCGGCGACCGTCCGTGGGGTGCGGGCGCCGGTTTCGTTGTGCCCGGCGGCGATGACAAAACGATGTCATTGTCGGGTCTGCCCGACGTCGTGACCGAACGTACTGCCTCTGTTGAGATTCCGGCGTTCCTCTCCAAAAAGTGGAGTGAGGAGAAGGGTGGAGATTATGATGATTACCGTCTGCCCAATCTTGAGGATTGGCGTGTGGATGGCAAGGGCGCGCCTGCCGACTACATCATCAACTGGCTTGCCGGATGGGTGGAATACTTCGGTATCGACGGCTTCCGTTGCGACACCGCAAAGCATGTGGAATTCTCACGTTGGAATCAGCTCAAGAATGCCTGCAAACAGGCCCTCGCCGCATGGCGTGCAAGTGACCGCGCCGACGAGTATGCCAAAGGTTGGTCGGATGATTTCTGGATGACCGGCGAAGCCTGGGGCTGGGATCATGGTGACACCGGATATTTCACCCAGGGCGGATACGACTCGATGATTAATTTCGCCTTCAATGGAACGGAGGGTGGCACTGGACGCACCCCGACCACCGGCGACTGGGAATATTATGCCAACTTCTGTAACGGCTCCAACGGTCATCAGGTGCTCAACTATGTGTCGAGCCATGATACCGGTCTCCACCGTCCCGGCGACCAGAAGAGAGTAGCCACCATGTTGCTCCTCTGTCCCGGCGGCGCACAGATATATTATGGCGACGAGACGTCCCGCCCTGTCGTGGATGGCTACGGCGACCCGGGAATGGCCACACGCGGTGATTTCAATTGGGATGCCGTGGATAATGATGTCAACAAGCATTGGCAGCTCGTGGGTCAATTCCGCCGCCGTAATCCGGCGGTCGGTGCCGGCACGCAGACAATATCCGACGGTGCTTATATCCGCAAATTCTCGGAGAACGGTTATACCAACGCAGTCGCTATCAAACTCGATACTCAGGCAGGTCAATCCTATACGGTCAATGTCGGTGATGCGTTTGCCGATGGCACACAGGTGATGGATGGCTACAACACCTCCACTACAGCTACCGTAACCGGCGGAAAGGTAACGATGACGGCTTCCGGTCCGGTATTGCTTATCGAGGAATATGGTACAACCGGCGGCCAACGTCCCCCTGTAATCATTGACCCGATCGATCCTATAGATCCGGTTGATCCTATTGACCCTATTGATCCTATTGACCCAATCGATCCCGTTGACCCAATTGATCCTATCGACCCTATCGACCCGATAGATCCCGCAGATGTCTGCTACATCTATTTTGACGATATGTCGAAACGCGATGTAGCCGTATGGGCCTGGAACGAAAGCAAGAATGTGAACTGCACTGCCGTCGGCGCCACGGGTTGGCCCGGTGACAAGATGATTGAAAAGGATGGCATGTACTACTGGGCCCTCCCAGAGGGGAAGGAGATGCCTGAAAAGATAATCATCAGCTGGGGTAGCCATAATGATTCCGACAGGGCAGGGGGCGATCTGGATTTTGTCAATAAGGCTACATATCATGCCAACGGCACATGGACAGAGTATGCAGGTCCTCAGAAACCTACTATCTCTGTGGCGCCGGCTTCCGGAACGCTAAAGGGTAACGGCACGATTATCGTGACTATCGGTAATGACGCGACCTCCATCACCGGATCGTTCAACGGTCAGCCCCTCACTCTCTCGAATGGCGAGAACAATATCTCCGTCGCCGGATATCTTGAGGATGGCGAGAGCGGGGAAATGTCGGTTGCAGCCACTAATGCGGTGGGCACGGCGACCTTCACGACCACCTTCACGCGCGATGACTCGACACCTGTCGTTTCTCTGACAGGTGATTGGCGTGAGCTGTCGATTTATCAGATAATGGTTGCCTCTTTCCAGCATGGCGAGGGTGGCGCCGAGGGCTACAGCAATATGTGGGGACCCAACGGCCACCGCAAGAACGGTAATCTGCGCGGCATCATCAATTCTCTTGACTATATCAAGGACCTCGGTATGAACGCCATCTGGATGACTCCGATCTTCGATTCCACAAATGGTCTCGGCGGAGAGTCGCTTCAGGCCACCGGATATTTCTGCACCGACTACTTCAAGGTCGATCCGAAGTTCGGTACGGAAGAGGAGTTCGATGAGCTTATCCGAGAGGCGCATGACAGAGGTATATATGTGATCCTCGACGGTGTGTTCGGTCATCATGGCGGTGTAAGCAACCCTTCTCCAAACGGGAAATATATACAGACGCAGGATAATACTCCCAATGTGCGCGGCACTGAGTCGGGTAATATCGTTTACCCCGGTTCGCTCGATTACTTCAAGGAGGTAATCAGATATTGGATGGAGCGTGGTGTCGACGGCTGGCGTCTCGACCAATGTTATCAGGCATATCAGGGTGGTCATAATTACTGGAAGGAACTGCGTGCCGAAGCTGAGGCTGTGGCGGCCGAACGAAAGGCGCATGGCGAACAATGGGGTACACTCGCCTATATGGTAGGCGAGGACTGGACCTCGGCCGGCAATATCACCACTACTCAGCAGGATGGCCTGAAGAGTGTCATGGATTTCGACGGCAAGGATAATCTGGTGAATATGAGCAGCGGCGTAGGATCGGCCGGATGGTTCCTTTCTAACGATGCCGCCTCTCGCGGGTACAGGGATTCGGGTGTTTATCCCACAATCTTCCTCAGCAATCATGACACCGATCGCGTGGGCGATTATGTCGATGTGAACTCCAATCCTAAAGGACTGATGACACGCCATGCGGTGGTGGCTGCCTACACGGGCCCCGCATGTACATATTACGGCGATGAAATCGGCGATAAGAGCGGAAAGGCGACAGGCAACGGTAATCCCGACAACTGGGCGCGTACCTCCGGAAGAATCACGGATTTCAATGCCAACGAACAGATGGTGCACGATTATGTCGCCAAGGTGTTCAAGGCTCGTGGTGAGAACCCCGCTCTCTGGCGTGGCAGCGTACAGCGTCAGCAGCAGGGAAACAACGTGGAGATAATCACCAAGACTGATGCCGAGACCGGCAATAAGGTAGTGGTTGTATTCAGCTCGATCGATACCAATGTGTCAATCGGTGGGACGGGTCTCGATCTCATCAACGGCGGAGAGGTCAACGGCACTGTCTCCGTCAGTGCATGGGTGCCCGCCTTCATCAAGATGAACTGATTTTAGTCCACAGACCATAGACTATAGAACCAAAGGATTAGTCCATAGACCAAAGACCATAGAACCAAAGAATCTTAAAAATCTCTGGTTCTATGGTCTTTGGTCTATGGACTAAAATTTGGTCTATGGACTAATATTTCATTTACTTAGGAGAGGGAAGCGGTTTTTGAGTGTTATAAGAAAAGAAAGTAAGTAATAAGCTAATACTGTATGAAAGAATTCAAGCCTAAGGCGTGGGTATTGCCACAGCCTGTGCTGATCATCGGCACGTATAACGAAGATGGAACGCCTAACGCGATGAATGCCGCCTGGGGTGGACAATGGGATGCTAATGAGATAATGATTTCGTTGGGCGCACATGCCACTACCGATAATCTCAACAGGTGTCCGGATTTCACGGTGGCTTTCGCTACAAAAGATACCCTTGTTGCATCTGACTATGTCGGGATTGTCAGTGGTCGGAAGGATCCTGATAAAATGCAGAAAACGGGTTGGGAGTCGCATAAGGGGAACGTAGTTGATGCTCCTGTTTTCGATTGCTTCCCCATGACGATGGAATGTCGCATCAAGGAGAAATTATATGAGTCTCCGACAGGGTTCTATATGATTGCGGAAATCCTCAATATTCAGTGTAAGGAGGAGTATCTTGCTGAAGATGGGAAACCGGCCGTCGAAAAAATGGAGTTGATTACATTCGATCCCGTCCATAATGGCTACATCGTCTTAGGGGAGCGGGTAGGCACCGCCTTCCATGACGGGCTCCGCCTGAAGAGTTAGTCCACAGGACCAGAGGCCATAGAACCAAAAGGTTAGTCCAGAGACCATAGACCATAGAACCAAAGCATTAGTCCATAGACCAGAGACCATAGAACCAGAGATTTTTAAGATTCTTTGGTTCTATGGTCTTTGGTCTATGGACCTCTAAGTTCTGTGGACCAGTATGTTCTGTGGACTAATTCAGGTTTAGCTTATCGCTATTCCGATGCCGGTGATGATACCACCTATAAGCATCAGTATCCTCCAAATCTTAATCAACCTTTTCATTTCGGGGCTGACGGGACCGAATTGCCAGGCGGGCAACAGACTGAATTTCCCCGAATGATTTTTCCGGCTCCTGATTCCTTGGATGCCTACATAGATGCCAAATACGGCTCCTGTGAGCAAAATTACCAAGCCCGTGTAAATGAAAAAGTTTGCCATTGTGAGGTCGTATTTAATTGTATATTTAAACAACAAATGATTCCTCAAAAAATATTTTTCCTTCGATTATTCCCTATTCAGGTGTAAGGGAACAGACTTTGCAAGGGTTGATGCTTCTGCGCGCTGAATATCGGAAATTTTTATTATTTTTGTGAGGTAATAACAATTGAGGTAATAACAATTAGGAACGTCTAAAGGAATCTCGATATATGGAGAATTGGAAAGAGACGTTGAAAATGCGGACATCGACTTTCTTCAGGGAATTGCTGTCGTATTTCAATGTAAAGGATGATCTGGAGTCGCAGCAGGATGTTGAGTTGAGTATAAGGAGCGGTGTATCTTTCAAGGGAAGCCAGTTGCTGACCCTGATATTCGCTATCTTCATCGCCTCTCTTGGACTTAATACCAACTCTGTGCCGGTGATAATAGGCGCGATGCTCATTTCGCCTCTTATGGGACCGATAATCGGTATGGGTCTCGGAATCGGGATTCAGGATTATGATCTTCTGAAAAGGGGGCTTAAGAATATCACGGCGGCTGTTTTAGGTTCGATCCTGACTTCAGCGGTCTATTTCCTGATATCACCTCAATATGAGGGTTCGAGTCAGCTGTTGGCGCGTACGTCACCATCGATTTATGATGTGTTGATCGCTCTTTTCGGTGGCGCGGCCGGAATATTGAGTATCGCGGCCAAGAACAAGGGACAGGTTATGCCGGGTGTAGCTATCGCAACATCGCTCATGCCTCCGTTGTGCACTGTCGGTTATGGACTGGCCACGATGCAGATGCAGTTCTTCTTAGGCGCTTTATATCTCTTCTTTACAAACATGATATTTATCCTTTTCGCCACGTGGATTGGCGTAAAGGTGATGGGATTCAAGAACATAGTCTATCAGAATCCCAAACGTGCCTATCGGGTGCAGATAATAGTCTATACGGTTGTCGCAGCGACAATCGGTGTGAGCTGCTGGCTGACCGTCCTGATGATCAGCAAGAACGTGTTCATTGACAAGGCTACACGGTTTGTCGACAACGAGATGGTCTTCCCTAATACGCAGGTGCTTAATCACAGGGTCTATATCGACCGTGGCGAGCGGTATATCGACGTGACGCTCATAGGTCAGGCTTTGCCGAAAGATTCTTTGCAACTGACGATGTTGAACAAACTTGACTCCGCCGGATTGGGAGGTACGCGATTGACGATAAAGCAGGGATTCTCTTTGGAGACGGATGCGAAAAACGAGACGGCTGACGCCGACAGGTTCTATCAGCTCATGCAGAGCGAACTGATGGCCGCGAGGGAGAGGGCTGATTCATTGCAGCGTGTAGTGGCGTTGCACAAACAATTCTCTGATGAGAGTGTACGGGTGGCTCCCGAGGTCAGGGTACTGTTTCCTGACGTCAAGGATATCGCCCTCTCACAGATGGTGGCTACCCAGGTGGGAGGTTCCGCTCGAGATACCCTCAATATTCTTTTCGTAAACGCCCCCAAAGGTCTTGCGCCGGATGACCGGGTGAAACTTAAGGAATATATCGAGGTGCGTCTTGGGCGCAAGGATCTTCATCTCGCGCTTAATCCCCAGGCATTCCCATGGCCATCGACAACGAACGGATGATCCGACTCTCCTAAAAGAGGCAACGCTACAGGGGAGAGCAGGTCAGACAAGGAAGGCGAGGTGGTCGGGGTAATCGGGTGTGCCGAGGGGTAGAAGATTATCTGTAGCGAGATCGAGAAGATCTGCAGGAGAGGTGATTCCGCGACGGATAATCTCGCGCAGGAGTTCTCCGCGCATGGCCTTCAGCCTGCCGGCATGAGGTGTACGGTAATCGCCCCCGGCTTTCAGCTCCTTGAAATCAACCTTGTAGACTTTCGCAAACCGTTTGACAAGTTTCCAGTCTATACATTTCGCGGCATCCCCCGGCAGAAGATTGATGATCGTTTTCTCGCCGAGAGATTGAAGGTCTTTTACGAGATTCATTGTCACATCCTTTCGCCAATAATCGGAAAATGTGCGATTATCAGGTGCCAGACGGGTGTTGAAGTCAAACCGATATGGCTTGATGATGTCCGACGGTCGGAGCCAGCCGTAGAGGGATGAAATGATGCGGACGGTGCTGTCGGTCATGAGTTTCTCAGCGGGAGATAGCAGATCGTAACCAAATTCTTTGAACACTACCCCGGTGAAAGCCTCGATAGCGGCATAGCCCAATCCCTTGTTCGGAAACTCATATGCCATGCGGATGACTCTCGATGCCATCGCGGGACTTATCTTGATTCCGGTAGAGATTTCAGACAGACTCATCCGCGCAACATGCAGCATCACCTCGTCGGCGGTTTCTTCACCGGATGGACGGTGCTGCATGAATTCCTCAGCTGTCACTTGGTGTTCATTCCCGGCCATTGTCTTTGATTCGGCTATCAATATCAGCATATCCAATAAAACCATTTGGTTCATCTCCATAACAATTCCGGACGCAGTTATGTTAGGGTTATGATAACGCGTCCCCCGGTCATGTAAAAAAACATGGTGGGGATATTGACACAGTCCCAAATATTTAGTATATTTGTATTGGATAGGGTCTAAAAATTAAATTGACATGGAAGTCGAAGCTGCATTATATATGATTCCGGTAGGAATGTCAGACGCGCCCTATGGCGATGTGCTACCCGAAGGCAACCTCAGGGTGGTGCGCGGTTTGCGATATTTCATTGTTGAGAATATCCGAAGTGCCCGTCGGTTTCTGAAACGTTGTGATCCATCGATCGACATCGCACGTCTTACATTTTATGAACTCAACCGGCATACGGATCTAAACGAAGTGAGCCGATGGCTCGATCCGCTTCGCAACGGCGAAGGGATCGGAGTCATGAGCGACGCCGGTTGCCCCGGGGTTGCCGATCCGGGTGCGGCGGCCGTGGCGATCGCGCAGCGGGAGGGTCTGAAGGTGTGTCCGCTCGTCGGTCCCTCCAGCATACTGATGGCTCTGATGGCGTCGGGCTTCAACGGACAGGGATTCTCGTTCCACGGTTATCTGCCCATAGATGCCGGTGAGCGGCTGGTGAGGCTCCGTCAGCTTGAGAGTGATTCACGTCGGCATGACATGACCCAGCTCTTCATCGAGACACCTTACCGCAACAACCGGATGCTCGAATTCCTGACAGCGAATCTTCATCCCGACACGAAACTGTGTGTGGCATGCGACATCACGGATCCCGAGAGGGAATCGATACGCACCAGAAGCGCGGGAGATTGGAAAAAGCTTCTCGCCGTCGGGCAGTCGGAGAATCTCGATAAGCGACCGGCGATATTCCTTATTTACGCCGGAAGCGGCGAGAGTGTGCATCAGTCGAAAGGGGGAGGAGACCGTTCAGATAGAAGGGGGAAACGACGCGGATAAGGTAAAAAAGAAAATTATAGGATATTTAGGACGATGGCAAGAAAACGCCCCACGATATATTTTGACGGTCAGATGACCATTCCCTTTGAAGAATTCAATATCCCCGCGCACATCCCGGTGCCTGACGGGGGTGTGCTTCGTACGGAAGACTATCCGCAGGTAAGGCATACCGATAATCCGGCGACGCGCGTGATAAACTACATGTCGTTCGGCTCCGGATCAAGCGGCAACTGCTCATATGTCGGCACCAAGCACGGTGGATTTTTAATCGATGCAGGCGTGAAGGCGGAGGATGTAATGATGACACTCAAGGCTAATGGTGTGAGAATGGAGAATGTGAAGGGAATTTTGCTGACCCATGACCATTCCGACCATGTGAAATACGCCTACACGCTGCTCCGGGCCAATAAGCATATGCGGCTTTTCTGCACAAACCGTGTGCTGAACGGAGTGCTGCGCCGACACGGCATCTCGAAGCGAATCAAGGACTATCATGTGCCTATCTTCAAAGAGATACCCTTCAAGCTGGCCGAGACGGAAATCACTGCCTTCGACGTGCCGCATGACGGCACGGATAACATGGGCTTCTCCATCAACTACGACAATCGCAATTTCGTCATCGCCACAGACCTCGGGAGGATTACGGAGCGTGCGTATCACTATATGAGCCGGGCTAACTATCTTGTAATAGAGGCCAATTACGATCTGCAGATGCTATTATACGGCCCCTATCCCGAATATCTCAAGAGCCGCATCCGCACAGATCGCGGTCATCTCGACAACAGTGACACCGCTGCATTTCTGAAGGAGATATGGACGCCGGATCTTAAATATATATTCCTTTGTCATCTTTCAAAAGATAACAACACTCCGGCTAAAGCTCTCAAGGCTGTGCGCGAGGCTCTCGAATCACGCGGCATTAAAATCGGAGGTGGAGATGAAACATTGTCGGATCGCGAGGCCGACGTCCAGCTCAAGGCTCTCCCGAGGTTCGACCCGACACGCTGGTATGTCTTCCGACCATGACGGTTGATATGAACCTTGTCACACTCTGAACCCCTTCTTTGACAGACAGGCTCCAACACACCGACAGGTAAAAGCCGGGTCAACTCTGGTGCTTCTTAATCAGAACGATGTTGACCAACGGACCGGAATGGCCGGACTCCGTCTTCGCTGTCAGCGTCTCCATTATGAGGTGTCCCGGGCCGAAATCATATACGGCCATTTCGGTCTCATGGCGTGGGGGATAGTAATCGGTCACCATAAGGGAATCCGGAATCTCAAGACTCGTCAGCAGATACTGCATCAGCTCTTCCGGGACTAGGTCGCCGAGATAAAGGTTTTTCAGGCGCGCTTTCGTGGGGGAGAGAACCTTTACCGACCATTGTCCGGGCGCACCCTGAATATCGGTATAGAGTGGACGGCCCGAGCCATCGGTCAGTATGCCCTGAAAATCATATTCGGCCGAGTCAAGGGGTTGGTCGACATTCATCGCGTCCATTATGGAGCGGATGGTCATTGCGATGTCGTTATCGGCATGAGGCTCGTCGGACGTTACAACATGGGTGGAGTCGGAGGCTCCCGTATTACCGGATGAGCATCCGCCCAGCGACAAAAACGTAATAATTAAGAGCATTCCCGCACAAAAGCGGATGTCGGCAGTGAGGTCTTTCATCTGAATCAACGAATTAGTCACGGTATATTAACAATTATGGCCGGATAAATCTTATATTTGTATTTAACATTTTTAAACTTATTAAACTATATTAATGAATAGGGTCCGAATCTGTGAGGATTCGGACCCTATATGATTGAGTCAACGGATAGGAGCGGATATTACTGTTTCTCGTCGGTGACGCGTTCGAGCCATTTCACCATAGCGAGCATAGCGCCCATCGAGATGAAGCAGACACCGGCGAAGATGACCCAAGCCTCCCAGATGGGACATGCGTTATAGATCAGCGGGCCAATCCAGAGCAGGAGGTTGCCGACTGCGGTTGCGCCCAGCCAGAGGCCCTGACAGAGACCCTGGAGATGCTTCGGAGCAACCTTGGATACGAACGACAGACCGAGCGGGGAGATGAAGAGTTCGGCGACTGTGAGGAAGAAGTAAAGCAGAATGAGAACCCAAGGTCCGGTCTTCATTGCTTCACGGGCACCGACTTCCATGTTGCGGAACATCTCACCTGAGGGATAACCGTCGATTGCGCAGACAACAGTCAGGAAGATATACGCGATCGCGGCGAGACCCATACCGATCGCAATCTTGCGGGGAGTGGAGATAACCTTGCCACGGCGTGCGAGTGAAGCGAAGAACCACATGATGACCGGAGTCAGCAGAATCACGAAACAGGGGTTGAGTGCCTGCCAGATTTCAGGTGCGATGGAGTCGGTCTTAACGAAGTCGCGGGCGAAGAGGGAGAGGGATGTGCCGTTCTGATGGAAAGAGAACCAGAAGAAGATTGCGATGCCCAGCACTGCGAAGAGTGCGCCCATGCGCTGCTTGATCTCGGTGGCCATGGCTCGTTTCTCTTCGGCTGTATATTTGACCGTCTCGGCAGCCTCCTTCTTTGCGGGAGAGGGGAGACCCTTCTTGGTGAAGAGGAATATGCAGAGGGAGATAAGCATGGCTGCCACGGAGGCGATGAAGGAGTAATGGATACCCTCGTTGAATATCTGGAGATACTGTGTGCAGAAATTGCTGATGGCCTCGGGGCTTGCGACAGCGGCATCGAAGTTTCCGTTGGTGGCGGCGGTGGCGAGAGCGTAGAGGTTGTTGATATTCTGCATCCCACCCTCGACCATATTGTCAGTCACGCTGAGGTATTGATGACAGAGCGCGGGAAGATCGGCGTTATATACCATCTCATGCACGCCGAGCCACCATGAGCGGAGCATGGGCGCCACGAAAGGAGCGATGAGACCGCCGACATTGATGAATACATAGAAGATCTGGAAGCCGGAGTCGCGCTGTGCGGCATATTTGGGATTGTCGTAGAGCTGACCCACGATTGCCTGAAGGTTACCCTTGAATAGACCATTGCCGAAAGCGATCAGGAAGAGCGCGCAGCAGGTGAGGGTGAGGAGCCAAGTGGTATTCTCGGCAGTGGCGAAGATCGGGATAGAGAGCACGATGTAGCCCAGAGTCATGATTACGAGACCTGTGATGATCGTGCCCTTGTAGTTCTGTGTGCGGTCGGCGATGATACCGCCGACGAGGCTCAGCACATAAATGCCGGCGTAGAAGAAGGAATAGATAAGGGTCGAAGTCTCCTCCTTGAGGCCGAACTTAGAGCAAAGGAAGAGCACGAGCACGGCATTCATGATATAATAGCCGAAGCGTTCGCCCATGTTGCTCAACGCGGCTGGGATGAGGCCCTTTGGTTGGTTTTTGAACATAAGGTATTTATGATTTAGGTTAGTAATTCCTTAAGTTAGGCATTGCCGGCGTCTTCGAGAGCCTTGAAAGCGCGGGCATAATTCTTTATCTGCTTCACCATCGCCAGGAGCCCGTTGGAGCGGGTGGGGGAGAGATGGGTGCTGAGGCCGATCTTATCGATGAAATAGAGGTCGGCGTCGAGGATTTCGGCCGGGGTATGGTCGTTGAGCACTTTAAGCAGGAGGGAAGCGATACCCTTGACAATCATGGCGTCGGAGTCGGCCTCGAATGCGATTGTGCCGTTGTCGCGGCGGTCAGCCTTGATCCACACGCGACTCTGGCACCCCTCGATCAGATGAGCAGGAGTCTTGTCGGCTTCCGGATAGGGTGGAAGCGTATTTCCGAGGTCGATGATGTAGGCGTAGCGGTCCATCCAGTCGGTCAATTCGCTGAATTCCTCTACGATTTCATCCTGAATCTCATTTATAGTCATACCGTTATTTGAATTTAGAGGCGATCGCGAGGGCCACCTGTTGCATACGCTCCGGATCGGGATCGGCAATCTTGTTCTTGAAATCCATGTCGCCCTCCTTTGAGAGGGGTATGAGGTGGATGTGAGCGTGTGGCACTTCGAGTCCAAGCACAGCCATTCCGACCTTTCGGCAAGGGATGGCGTCCTTGATGGCGACGGTGACACGTTTGGCGAACTTCATCATCTCACCGATTTCTTCGTCGGAGAGGTCGAAGATGTAGTCGGTCTCATGTTTGGGCACTACGAGTGTATGTCCCCAATTTACCGGATTGATATCCAGAAAAGCGAAAAAGCGATCATCCTCCGCTATCTTATAGCAGGGGATGTCGCCCTTTATAATCATTGAGAAAATTGTCATTGTCAGATTTCGATCTTAAGAATTTCGAAAGTCATCTCGCCGACGGGAACCTGGCATTTCACCTGATCGCCGACTTTATGTCCGAGGAGAGCCGCCGCGATGGGAGTTGTGGATGCGAGCTTGTTCTCGCGGAGATTAGCCTCGCTTTCGGTGACGATAGTGTAGGTCATGACCATGCCGTTGGCGAGATTCTTGATAGTCACCTTGTTCAGGAGCTGCACTTCGTCGGTGTTGAGCTGCGAGTCATCGATGATTCGTGCGCCGGCGACGAGTTCCTTGAGTTTGGCGATTTTCATCTCAAGCATACCCTGAGCCTCCTTGGCGGCGTCATATTCGGCGTTTTCAGAAAGGTCGCCCTTGTCGCGGGCCTCAGCGATAGCGGCTTTGATGGCGGGACGCTGAGCCTCGAGTTCAGCCAGCTCCTGCATTTTCTTGTTGTATCCTTCTTGAGTAAGGTATACCATGGTGCAAAATTTTTAGTAATCGGAATTAGAGATAAAAAGTTAAGGCGCCCCCTTGGCGGTGGTGCCCCTTTGCTATGGTGAAAGCGGCTGATTGACGCCGGAGGGAGTCCGGTCGGGAATCAGCCGTTTATCACTTGCAAAGGTACTAAAAATTTCAACGCATAGCAAATTAGAACGGTGAAAAAACGTAAAAAGTTATTTCTTGATTAAGAAATGGTCTCCCGTTTCTTTTACGATGCGTTCATAGTATTGCTTGTCATAACCCGGGAAATCGGGATAAAGAGGAATTCCATATTCGTTATATTGGAAATCACCCTTGTCGTCGACTTTCTTCATATTACCGTCCATGAATCTCACGAGCAGATACTGCGCCAGATTCCGGTAAGCGTCGGTAGCCTCCTTTGCGATGGCGGCACCCTCCCAGTTGACTTCCTTGATTACGCCGTCAATGTCGCCTGCATTGACCATTTCGGCAAGTTGCGCCTCCTTTGGAGCACGGGTTGAGATAAATTTCTTCTCCAGATCTCCCTGCACTTTGCGGATGTCGGGAATCATCAGGTCATATCGGTTGTAGGCCTGATTCGCCACCCAGTTGTTCATCCAGAAATTGGAGTTCATGTCGAAGGTGTTTATGTCGCCGTGCTGCAACTCCGCCGGCACTTCGGTCATGGAGCAATAGAATGGCATATAGACGGTGGTATTGGTATCGTCGGTTCCGAACCAGATGACACCTCCTACGGGGTCGGGCAACCAGTCGCGGCTTTGGCTGACGAAGCTCCAGCCGGTCTGTTGGGTACCGATTGCACGTTCGTGGCAATATTCCTTTCCGTCGACCTCAAAAGACATGGGGCGCCAGCGGTAGGGGACGTGGTTGGGACCTGCGCCGACATCCTGCGTCATATCGTAAGGGGTGCCCTGGAAGAGATCGCGCATTGCATCCTGCATACCGGCGAGGTCGACTTTCTTTTCAGGGATGAAATAGAGGGGCATAGGCTCATCATTGTCGGCGTTGACCCATGCGAAATATTGCTCGGCCTCGGGGGTGTAACGGCGGAAATACGTCCATACGCGTCCGTCGCATCCCCGGCGAGTGTCAGCAGTGTGGTGTTCGAAAGCGTCTGCGAAAGAGAAATCCTCATCCTTGCCGTTGAAATAACCGCGTTTGCGGGCGAAGGGGATAAGGTCTTTGGCATAGCGGACGTTCTCCTTATCCTTGAGATTCACCTTGCGGATACGTGGTTCGTTGGCATGGCCGGAGATAGCATCATCGGGGATGCGCACGGCGATCCAGACGGCACCCTTCTCGGCTCCTTTGCCGATCATTTCCATGACCCATACCTCATCCTTGTCGGCGATAGAGAAAGATTCACCGCTTGAGGCGTAGCCGTATTTGTCGACGAGGTCGGTCATCACATCGATAGCCTCGCGGGCGGTTTTTGCACGTTCGAGGGCGATTTGCATCAGCGATCCATAGTCGATGATGGAGTTGCCGGTGGTATCGACGAGTTCCTCATGGCCCCCCCATGTTGACTCGGCGATGCAGAGCTGGTGTTCGTTCATATTGCCGACTACGTTGTAAGTGTGGGCCGGCTGAGGAATTTCACCGAGGGGTTTGCCTGTATCCCATTCCACGACTTTCCGCATCGCCCCCTTCGGGTGGTCAGCGGCGGGAGTGTGGGTCAGCATACCGTAGAGATTGTGAGAGTCGGCGGCATAAGTCACCATTACGGATCCGTCGGCGGTAGCTTTCTTTCCTGCGATAAGGTTGGTGCAGGCGTCGGCCGTCTGCGGCGACAGAGCGGAGGCGCCCAAAAGCATTGCCGGTAGAATATGGATAAGTTTCATAATGTGTAGAATGTCATTGATGTTAGAAGGAATCAGCTAATTCACTCTGCGGCGATTCCGGGGATTGCTGAGAGACGCGGATTCACCTGCAAAGATAATACTTTTTGGCGTAAAACAAACATTTGCCTCCATAAATTCTTTAAACTGTCGCTGCCCGCAGTAACCCCCGGTTTATTTAATATTCGTTGGCGGTATTTCTCTATATTGTCAGCTACATGCATATTCGGTTGAGTATCTCCGACATGGTGTGGCCTTGAATTGACGTAGTAAACACGGTCTTTTCTCCATCGTTAATAGTTGGCAACAGTTGTTTGTTCAATATGCGAGTGTTTCGGTTATATTTATCCATCAGATTGTAATCAAGTTCTTCAAGAAACTTGACCTAATTATCGGAGATGAAGAAATCAGATTGCGTTAAAATGCAGATAAAACATAGGTTATGATGTTATCATCTTCAAGTCAAAGAACATGACACGGCTTCTCAGAATATCTTCTACTGATATTCCGAAAGCATCTTTTTCACTTTGCTCAGACTTATAAAGGGGCTTAAAACCATTCTTAAGATAATAATGGATAGTGGAGTCCGTGTTGTAGGCATCAACGAGCATATAACGACAGGCTGCCTTGTTATTCTCATCCACAAACCAGTATTTGAGGGCATCCATGAGTTGACTACCTATTTTCAATCCCTTCCCCTGAAATGTTTTGTTCACACCAAGACGACCAATCAATACCGCCGGATAACTACGATGTCGTTTTTGCTGTGGTATTTTTCGTTGGAGAGCATTTCGGGATGGATTGTCAAGCGTATAAGTCTTTATGCCATCATAGGAGAGGGTTGCAATCGCGATGATTTCACGCTGATTCTCTCTGTTTATCCAACAATAAGTTTTGCCGAGCAATTCTTCCTCGTAAAGAAACACATCATTGCTGAAAAATTCATCAAGGTCTTCATCTCCACAAGAAAACGGGTCACAGTAGTCTGCAACCTCCTTGGTATAAGGCACCATAAAGGTGTTTTCTACGAAACTATATACTGCCATTGTTAGCTTTTGCGGGGAGGGAATATAACGTTCTTTGCGCTCTCCAACATAGTGGAAAGCACCTTACGCTGTGATTCCGAGAGTTTTGGCGTAGGCAATTTGCCATTGCGCTCCGCTTCCTCTGTGAAGCTTCTTGCATCTTCGCCCCAAAGTTCGGGGGATGTTTTAATTGTCATTGCCATAGTTTTATCTCCTTAGTCCTAATTCAAGTATAAATAACATTCGTGAGTGAAAACTTTACGGAGGTCGGTTGATAGTCTGTCCACAATCCCTCAGATAAAGTTATTCATCGCAAAGATACAACAAAATTCTCACATAATCAGCTTAATAGACAGGTAAAACATCTCAACATACTGACTAATGATCGGAACTTGATTTCACCACGATTATTACTACTTATTTATTATATCGTCCATTACCGGATAGGAATGTACGGAATCGGACAGCTCTATGAAAATCTTTGCATTGAATATTAGTGTGTTACGGTTTTGGAGCATGGTTTGTATGTATTTTTTTGTGGATCGCTATCTTGATTAAGCTGTCTCTTCGGGTAGCGGGAACTCCACTCAAACAATGATGAAATCTTAACGATAAGTTAAACAACCTCAAATAACCAAATTCACATGAGAAAATTTCTAATGATGATGGCATTTGCCATGGCGGCTATTGCGGCTTATGCAAAACCGCATTGTCAGAGTTTCAACAACTATGACGATAAAGTGACTATCGTCTTCGCCGACGAATCGGAGGGAGACACATATAATGTCTCTGACGTAAAACTTATTCCCTCTTGCAACGGCAAAGAATACGATGCGACTTCAGTCAGTGTATCCGTGGACAACGGGAGGGCAACCGTAACATTGACATTCGACCACCTCACCAAGTTTTCCAATCCGAAAGTAGAGTTAAAAATCAACGGAAAGCAGACGAGATTCAAAGTCTGTCAGTAAAACCGGAAAATATCCGAAAACGAATATTTTCATGCAAAGGTGTAAGCTCACGACTGTAATGCCGGGAGCTTACGCTTACGTTTCAGGTTATATCACTTGCTTTGTTGGCGAGGATATTCACTGTGCCGAATCCTCCGATTCAATCATAGGAATTGAAAGTCAACGGTAGAATGCTTCGATTTACATACATATCAGACTCTAAGATTGTAGGTATCGCTTTCCGGGAATAATAGAGAGCGAGCTGCACTTTTAATCTTAAAGCTATAAGTATCACCGCCAGAGCGACGGCAAAGAAGAAAATCGACTGTGACTTGACCTTGGTCAAGTAAAATGTCAAACTGCGATGGAATAGGGTTCTTGGTGTGGAGTATTTGGGTACAACGAAAATATTCTCTACCATTATTAACCTTTGTTTCCGCATCAATCCAAAATGTTTCGCGGTGCTTGGTAAGAAGTCGTTCATGTAATTTTATTAGATTCCAAGCGGCTACATCACCTACTTTCCTAAAAGTTCCATCGCTCAACGGTTCTAAAGAGAATTCATTAGCTTCGAGTCTGCCGATTTGTGGCATAATCGAAAGTCCGAGACCTTGCGGATTCGGACGATTGGCAGAAAGCGTTACATGAAGTGACTTATGTTCATATCCAACGGGTATATAGCCATATTTATCAACGATGTCACGACCGCTTTTAAGTTTACTGATTTCCCATTCAGGGGATTGGGTAAACAGAGTATTACGAACTCGAGATCTCTCTCGGTGACTTTTAAGTTCAATGCCTTTGTAGTCAGGAGTTTTTGAGGGGTTCATCTCAATACCGAGCATAGTTTCAACAGTACGTCCGATGCCGGTGTCTGCAAGAATTTCGGTGGGCATCCAATCGGTCATCCTATCCTTTATGAGGGCCAGCAATTCATCGCCCGTGGAAGTCTTGGCTAGCGATACTTCGAGAATCAAATCCTTCAATGGAGTGTCAATAGACGATTGAAATACTCTTGGAATATTTACTGTTGAAAGATTTATCACATATAATAAGCCGCTGTGAGCGATTAGCGCAAATATATCATTTGCATGGAGAAATTCAACATCACGCACTTTGTTAACCCAAAGGCGAGGGTCACCTTTCTTGGTAACAGGTCGGTAAAGCGAAGTCTTAGTAAGATGGCGAAACCCTTCTGTCAAGATATAAGTGTCAATTACTCGTTTATGTTCCGGACCTTGTAGTTGCAGATCGTAGTCATGTACTCCTTTTTCCTTAAAATAAGCACGAACAGGGGCAGTAGCGTCCAGAATACTTTTCTTCAAGCCGGTTGGGGTGACTTGTATGGTGGCAAATTCCACCTGCTTATCAACCAAAAACTTTACGTTGTTAGTTTCAAAAGTATTGTATGGGCGCATATGTATCATAGCATATTACTTAATATGAGATAAAATAGTGTTGGCGATAGCACGAGCCATCAATGGAGGTACGGCATTGCCAACAAGAGTATATTGTGGAATTTCAGACTTACGCTTACTCCCACCCGTTTGACGTTTCCCTTGAAAAACAAAGGAATCATCAAACGATTGAAGACGTGCCATTTCTCTCACAGTCATAGCCCTATGGGCTGCGTAATGAATGAAATCATCGGGCATTGTTACTACCGTCGGACTTTGTCCTTTAGGGTTCAATACTGTATAGTTTCTTTTATTTGATTCAAGACCAAGTTTAGATAACTCATCTTTGCAATTTGAATCATATATACCATGTTTGGCAATAATAGAAAGACGGTGCTTTACATCTTCACTTTGCGAGCTTGTTTGATGGTTATATAATGCCACGGGTTCACAGAAAAGATTATTGTTCAAATCGTCAAGAGAGCGAACATAAAATGGCTCGCAACTGAAAGTGAAGCGGTGTCCAAAACGACCAAATTTAGACCAGTCAGCGAAAGTTTTGGCCTCCTTGGATTCAGAAATATGACCTTGAACTTCACGAGTGCGGATTAACGGTTCGAATTCTTTTATAGACCGGGGTTTACCGTATTCACTTTCAATACTGCCATTACCTATGAAGTCAAGGTCATGGATTGCCTCATACACCGAAACTTTTTCTTCAGGATTAACTGTTGCTGGTACGTCCTCAATCAAATCTTGATCCTTACGACAACCGATAAACAATACCCTTTCTCGATTTTGAGGAACACCATAGTTAGCAGAATGGGCGATTATTGGTCGGGCAACTTTGTACAGCCGAATAGCCTCAAGATGCTCGTCTAATTCGTGTTCGCTTTTATGCCTTTTTGCATAATGTCGAATTATGTCAAATGTCTCGTCAAGGGTACAAGAATATAATTTGATCATCTCGCGGAACTCAGCAACCTCTGAAGAAGAATTATCAAAATCCTTAAAGGTATCTATTGCCGAAAGAATAGTGTTGATAATCGTAGAGTCGTCAATCAGGGAAAGGAAATTGTTAAATCCGTTTACGAAAAAGTCATTGTCAATGTCAGCATTAGTTTTTTCATTGATGATAGCCGCTGTAATTGAAGCTCTTTCATCTGTATGCCTTAAAAGATTAAGACCATGTCTTATAGTAGCAATGTTGACATTTGATTTACTGAGCTTGTAATCAATTTTGCGTGTAATAACTTTGAACTGTGTTTCGAGAATAGCAAAGTAATCATCTCTTGACATTATAGCTTCTTTATCATCTTCAACTTCGAAATTAACTTTTGTTAAAATACAATTTTTCACAAAAGCAGAGGCTGATTCTTCCAGCATACCACTTAAATATACCAAAAAGGCCGGAATATTAGAATCATCTATAATGGAACGAATTTCACGTAAAATCGCTTCTTTGAATCTACCTTTGTCTTTAGTAAGAAGGCCTTTAACGTTTTCCATAACAAAATACTTAGGACGCAGTTTACGTATAACATTTAGATAATGAAGAAAAAGATTATCTCTCTTATCAAAACGTTTACGCCGACCTGAAAGACTGAAAGATTGACAACTCGGACCGCCTGTCACAACCTCAATTTCTGTTCCGTTAAGTTCCTGAAGAAGTCGAGGTATAAAATAGGGAGACATAATATCTTCGGTCAGGAACTTGGTGTCAAGTCCAAACTGGTAATTGTAACGGACAATATGTGTCAATTCACAGTTTTCGTTAATATCACTTGCGAGAATGAATTTGAAATACTTGTCATCGGTAAAGGCTTGAAGGAAACCCTCACTAATTCCACCCGCTCCTGCAAATAGGTCAAGGAATGTCACTGCTTTTCTGCCTTTGAGGAAATCTTTTCTTTCTGCCATTGCTTATAATAAAACATGGAACTTCGAGGAAGCAGACGGGCGACCAAACCTTTTGCGACTACAGGGAAGTTCCTTTTGTAATATACTTTATATGAGTTTTTACTTACACAGGTGAGGGTCATTTGTCTGCACAAGCGCATTGTAGAATACAAAATTACTAAGAATAATCGTATTAGACAAGAGCCGGCGCAGGATACAGATAGAATTGCAGAGATCCGTGGTTCTTACGGGGATAGCAATCATGAGATTATTCTTGATGAAGAGAAGGTTTTAGGATAAACCCGATTTTAAAATTTGAATTTTGGGATGAACTCGGATTGATTACGGAAAATTGATAGGTAGGGGGAGCTGACAAACGAAACGGGGTGGAGAATTGTTATATAAACAGTTACTTCACTATAACCCAAAAATTTGACATCAGATATGAGAGATATTTTCCCCATACTTAACTTTATAAAGATTTATGAACGTAGCTTCATCGAGAACTGGGATCTTCCGGCATTGACAGACTATGTCACGGGTAAGACATATACATACGGCAATCTCGCTACCGATATAGCGAAGACTCATGTTTTCTTTGAATCAATCGGTCTGGAGCCGGGCGATAAAGTCGCTATCTGCGGAAAGGATTCCGTGGAATGGGTGAAAATATATATGGCTGTAGTGACTTACGGAGCGGTTGTGGTGCCAATCTTATCGGACTTCAATCCGGTGGATATAACGCATATAGTCAACCATTCGGAAGCACAGTTGCTATTCGTCAGCAATGCCGTCTGGGAGCATATAATTCCTGATGACCTCTTGCGTATCAAGGGGGTATGCTCATGCGACAAACCCGAGGTGCTTCTTGAACGCGATGTGGAGCTTAAGAAATATGTAAAACTAATCAATCGTAGATTCCGTCGTCGTTATCCTGAAGGCTACACATCATATGACGTGAAATATATCGACCGGCCGAACTCGGAGTTGGTTGAAATCAACTACACCTCCGGCACAACGGGCTTCTCCAAGGGAGTTATGCTGACGGGTGAGAATCTGGCAGGGAATGTCTGCTTCGGAATGCAGAGTGAACTGCACTTCCGTTCATCGCGTGCGTTGGCATTTCTGCCGCTCGCTCATGCCTACGGATGTGCGTTTGATATGCTGACACCGCTCGCGGTCGGAAGTCATGTGACGCTTCTGAGCAAGATGCCCTCACCGCGTGTGCTGCTTAAGGCATTGGCGGAGGTCAAGCCGAATCTTGTACTGTGTGTGCCGCTGATCCTTGAGAAAATCTACAAGAATCAGATACTCCCGATGATTACGAAAGGGGCTGTCCGGTGGACACTGGCCGTGCCGTTGCTCGACAACCTTGTGTATTCCAAGATCCGGAAGAAACTTATTGAGGCTTTCGGTGGAGAATTCGCCGAGGTCATAGTGGGGGGCGCGCCGTTGAACCATGAGGTTGAGGAATTTCTGCATAAGATAAAGTTCCCGTTCACGGTCGGTTATGGAATGACCGAGTGCGGACCATTGATTTCATACACGCCCTGGAAAGAGTTCAAGGTAGGTTCATCGGGCCGGACACTGCCGACGATGGAGAGCATGATAATGAGTGAGGATCCGGAGAATATACCGGGTGAGATATGCGTTCGCGGGACGAATGTGATGCGCGGCTACTACAAGAATCCGGAGGCGACGGAGCTTGTGCTCAGCGAGGATGGTTGGCTGAAGACAGGAGATGTGGGGACACGCTCCGCCGACGGCACACTCTACATACGCGGCAGATCGAAGACGATGCTCCTATCCGCCTCGGGTCAGAATATCTATCCGGAGGAGATAGAGGCGAAGCTCAACAACATGCCGTTCGTGGCGGAGTCGCTTGTGGTGATGCGTGATGGCAAATTGGTGGGGCTTGTATATCCCGATTACGACCAGATGGACCGTCTCGGAGTGACGAGCGGACAATTGCCGGAGGAGATGGAGAAAGTGAGAGACGACTTGAATAAGCTCGTCGCCCCATACGAAAGGTTGACTCGCATCATCCTGATGCCCACTGAATTCGAGAAGACACCGAAACGCTCGATCAAGCGCTTCCTCTATTCCAACTAAACAATATCCCGCTATAGAAGAAACTTCTACAGCGGGATATATGATATTATTCGTGTTGAAGAATTAGCAGAGCACCGGCATATTACTTATTGATTGTGTCGATGGCGCGGCGGATGCGGGCGATTACCTCCTGCTTGGGCATGAGCTCGGTGATATCGAACATATGGGGGCCACGGCAGGCTCCGACAACGGCGAGACGGAATGCGTTCATGACGTTGCCGAGATGGTATCCTTTCGACTGAATCCAGTCGAGCACGATTTTCTCCGCATTGGCAGAGGTCATATCGTCGATACCCTCAAGCACGCCGATCAGTTCCTCCATAATGGCGGGCATCTCCTCGCTCCAACGTTTCTTCACATCCTTCGGGGCATATTCCTGCGGCGCACGGAAGAAGAAGTCGGCCTGATCCCAAAGTTCGGGAATCAGATTGGCGCGGCTCTTCACCATTCCGATGGCACGCGCCACATATTCATCGCTGAAACCTTCGATACCCTTCTCCTCAAGCACCGGACGGAAGAGACGCGCGAGGTCCTCGTCAGGTGTATTGAGCATATACTCGTGGTTAAACCACATACCCTTCTTGTAATCGAACTTCGCACCCGACTTTGCGCAATGCTCAAGGGAGAACTTATCGATAAGCTGCTGCATGTCCATGATTTCCGTATCGTCGCCGGGATTCCATCCGAGCAGGGCGAGGAAATTGACTACAGCTTCCGGGAGATAGCCCTGTTCGCGGTAGCCTGAAGATACCGCACCGGAGGCCGGGTCATGCCATTCGAGGGGGAATACGGGGAAGCCGAGTTTATCTCCGTCGCGTTTCGACAGTTTGCCGTTTCCGACAGGTTTAAGCAGGAGGGGGAGATGCACGAACTCCGGCATAGTATCCTCCCAGCCGAAGGCCCGATAGAGCAGCACATGGAGCGGTGCCGAAGGGAGCCATTCCTCACCACGGATAACGTGGCTGACCTCCATCAGATGGTCGTCGACGATGTTGGCGAGATGGTAGGTGGGGAGATCATCCGCACTCTTATAGAGCACCTTGTCATCCAGAATATTAGAATTGACAGTCACCTCGCCACGGATGCGGTCATTGACGGTGACCGGCATATCGGGTTCAATCTTGAAGCGTACCACATACTGGTTGCCTTCATCGATGAGCCGCTGAGTCTCCTCTTTGCCGATAGTCAGCTCATTGCGCATATTCATGCGGGTGGAGGCATCGTATTGGAAATTCGGGTGAGCCGCGCGTGCCGCTTCAAGTTCCTCGGGAGTGTCGAAAGCGATGTAAGCTTTCCCTTCATCAAGGAGCTGCTTCACATACTTGCGGTATATGTCGCGGCGTTCGCTCTGACGGTAAGGTCCGCGAGGGCCTCCGGCACCGATGCCTTCATCTATACCGATACCGAGCCACTTGAGGGAATCAACGATATATTCCTCAGCCCCCGGCACGAAACGGCGGCTGTCAGTATCCTCGATACGGAGAAGCATCTCGCCGCCGTGATGGCGTGCGAAGAGGTAATTGAAAAGAGCCGTGCGCACGCCTCCGATATGGAGGGGGCCGGTGGGTGATGGCGCGAAACGGACGCGCACTTTTCTGTTTTCGCTCATATTAAGTAGTCGCTAATTAATTCATAAGTTTCATCCGTCGGCCTGTCCAGGTCCAAAGGAGGGTCTGACGGATATAGGGACTCAATAATCTCTGCTGTTCCGGACTCAGGCCGTCGGCCGATGTCAGGCGTCCCGTAAGGGCGCCGGTGGAGGGATTGACGGTCATCGCAATCGTGTAGAAGGGCATCTCATCCTCGATATCCTTGACCGACACCGGGGCATCCTTGCGGACATCGTAGAAATCCTTCGGGGCAGGCACCTTGAGATACCTGTCGGTCGGCAACTGCTTCATGGAATTGTCGAAAAACTTCACGGTCGTGTCGGCCGTGCCGTTGCCGTCGTCAACGGTATAAAGAGTCATGACGATGGGGAGACGGCCCGGACAGGGCAGGAGCTTGATCTGCAGCGAACTGACATCCGAGAGATGAATATTCATATAATCCGGCTTCATCGTCTCGATCCAGGAGAGCCCCATATATATGTTGGATTTCTTATATATGCTGTCGCGCTCCACCATATAGTCGAGCATATCCTGACGCATGGATTCCGTCAGGAGGTCGAGATCCTGCTGAGGATATTTCAGGAAGGCCTTGGCTGCCGTGATGGTATCGGCGGCAACCCTATTTTTTGCAGAGGCCGGCATGAAGGCAACGGCCATAATCATCATTGCAAATATGCCGCGCATGGAGAGAGAAAGGAGCGGGCCGGGGAAAAGGTGATGTATAAGAGACTTCATAATGCAAAATTACAAAAAATCTTCCCAATAATCAATTATCGGGAAGATTCAGTGAGTGATGTTTATCCAAGTTACTAATAATTAATCCACAGATGTGTATTATATAGTAGTTGGAAATATCTACTTACAAGATGAATTATTTCTTCTTCATGAAGATATCGTAATTGCCGAAGTATTCAGGTTTGTCGGAGCCCTTTTTACCTGACTTCTTTTTGTCGGCCTCCTTTTTAGAACCCTTTTTGGAGCCACTTTTGGCTTCGGCTTTCTTAGCGGCCTTGCGGGTCTGCTTCTCCCGGCGGTTTTTCGCCTCAAGTTTATAGTCGCGGTCGGAGGCCACTTCGGCGCGTACGCGCTGGCCAAAGAAATCGGCATTCTTGAGGGCATCGAGGATACGGTGGGCATCGGCTTTACGCACATCGAAGAGAGTATAGTCCGGGAGCAGGTCGATACGGCCGATTTCCGGTTTCGGGCCATTCACCGACTTATTTACCAACTCCATCAGGTTGCCGGGGAAGAAACCCTGCGCCTTGCCGATATTGACCATAAGGCGCTCCATGCCTTCAGGGGCTGTGCGACGATCCTTGTCGCCCTTCTCGCCACGGGCACGTTTTTCACCACGTTCGGAGCGGCTACCCTTATCGGAGGCATTCAGGTCGATATCGGGCATATTGCGGTAATATTGCAGAAGTCGGTTGAATTCCAGGGATAGCACACGTTTGAGCAGATCCTCCTCGGAGAGCCATTCGAGTTTCTTTCTCACGCCCGGGAGATACTTATCGATTTCCTCCTCGTTGACCTGCACCCGCTCCAGACGGTCAGCAAGGTTATAGAGTTGTTTTTCGATGATATGTTCGGGAGTGGGGACTTTCCGGTATTCAAATTCCTTGCCTATGATTTTCTCGATGTCGCGTAGTTTATGCTTCTCGCGGGAGTGAATGATAGCGACTGACACGCCGGTTTTATTGGCGCGTCCCGTTCGACCGGAGCGGTGGGTATAGACGGCCACATCGTCGGGGAGTCCGTAGTTGATGACATGGGTAAGGTCGTCGACGTCAAGGCCTCGGGCCGCCACATCGGTAGCGACGAGGAGTTGGGTGACATGGTCACGGAATTTCTTCATTGCCAGATCGCGCTGTTGCTGCGAGAGGTCGCCATGCAGGCAATCGGCGTTATATCCGTCGGCAATCAGTTTGTCGGCGATTTCCTGAGTCTCCTTACGTGTGCGGCAGAAAATTATGCCGTAGATATCAGGGTTATTGTCGGCGATACGCTTGAGGGCGAGGTATTTATCGTGGGCCTTGACCATGTAGTAGATGTGCTTCACATTCTTGGAGCCCTCGTTCTTGTTTCCGGCTACGAATTCCACGGGATCCTTCATGAACCGTTTGGAGATATTTGCGATCTCCTTAGGCATAGTGGCGGAGAACATGAGCATCTTTCTTTGTTCCGGCACATGGGAAAGGATTTCATTGATATCGTCGAGGAAGCCCATGTTGAGCATCTCGTCGGCCTCGTCGAGGATGACGGTATGCACGTCGGCAAGGCTGACTTCACCGCGTTTGATGAGGTCGATCAGACGTCCGGGGGTAGCGACGATGACTTGCACGCCCTTTCGCAGAGAACGGATCTGGGAGTCGATGCTTGAACCGCCGTAGACGGGGAGGATGCGTACATTATCCTGATATTTAGAGAAGTCTGCGAGATCACCGGCGATTTGTAGACAGAGTTCACGGGTCGGGGCTATGATAAGGGCCTGAGGGGCGTCGGAGTTGGGATTGATACGCTGGAGTACGGGTAGGCCGAAGGCTGCGGTTTTTCCGGTTCCGGTCTGAGCGAGACCTACGACGTCGCCATCCTTGCTGAGGAGATGGGGGATGACCATTTCCTGAATAGGCATCGGATGTTCGAATCCGAGTTCGTTGATAGCGCGGAGCAGGTCGGGTTCCACGCCGAGTTCTTCAAATGTTTTGGGTTCCTTATTGTTATTTTCGTCCATAATATGGGATTTTTATACGTTGCAGATAAAATTATACATCAGTAATCTTATTTATAACGTCGTATCCCTAAGAATAGATTAAATCCGCTGTAGAAATTCATTAAGCATCATAATAACTTGGCGGATAATTGAATCAAGTGAGTTGTTTTCAGGGGTTGATGTGAGAAAAGAGGAATCAGGTCTTTCGCCGGGATTGGATCGGGAGTGGCTGTCAGGCCTGCGAGATGAGCTGTCAGGCCCACGAGCGATTCGGGGGAATGAATTTTGCGCAATGCTTCCATTGATAGAGAGGCATCGCGTTTTGACAGGCGTTGACCGGCGGAGTTGCAGATCAGCGGGAGATGTGCGAACGTTGGGGCGGAGAGCCCAAGACGTCGGTAGAGCCAGATTTGTTGGGCGGCGGATAGCAGGAGGTCGTTGCCGCGCATGACTTCCGTGACTCCCATGGCCGCATCGTCGACGACAACCGCCAACTGATAAGCCCATGCACCGTCGGCGCGTTTCAGGATAAAGTCGCCGCATTCGCGGGCGAGGTTATAGCTATGATGGCCGGCGATTAGGTCGGTGAAGGCTATCTGTTCATCGGTCACTTTCAGGCGTATTGATGGTTTTCGGTCGGGGTGGGATATGAGATTGCGGCATGTGCCGGGGTAGACGACACGGCCATCCGACTGATGGGGGGCCTGCGTGGCCATGATTTCTGCGCGGGTGCAATAGCAGGGGAAAGTATCGCCAGAGGCGATAAGACGGTCGAGGGCTTCGGCATACAAATTTCCCCGCTGACTTTGGGAATAAGGTCCGTCAGGGCCTATGTTGTCGAGGCCCCCCTCATCCCAATCGAGTCCGAGCCACCGGAGGTCATCCTCGATAAGGCGGGCATACTCATATTTCGAACGTTGCGGGTCGAGATCCTCGATACGCAGCAGCCATTTTCCACCACGACTTTTGACGGATAACCAGGACATTAGAGCCGTGAAGATATTCCCTAAGTGCATTCTCCCCGATGGCGACGGCGCGAAGCGCCCTTTGAGCTCATTTCTCATATATTATGCGAATCAATACCTGAAGAAACTATATGCTATTGTATGGGATTTGATAAATCACGCGATAAGGTATGGCTGTGATTTTGAAATTGGCGAGGTTGGTCGGAGATGGCAGGGAGGTAGGATGATATTATCAGTTGAGGAGAGTGCGGGATAGGGCCATTCCGACCATGATGATGCCGAGGCAGAAAGTGATGCCTATCATCATGCGGTATAGACGGGCATTCTCATGCGCGCTGCGTTGCAGTTCCTCACGTTCGGCAGAGGGTATCTCCTCACGGCGGCTTTTGGTCCAGTCATCCTTGCATTTATATGCGAACCAGACGGCCACGAGGCCGGTGAGTGGGAAACAAAGAATAGTGGCCAGAACGGCCATAAATATGGAGACGCCTTGCGGAGGGATGGTATAATCCGGGCGGGCGTTGGCCTCCGCCTCCTCTATGGCCTGACGCAGGAATTCAGCCATTTCCGCGCGATTTCTCGGGGGATGAGAGGGATCGAACTTCGAAGGTTCCACATCGGCTTCCTGAGGGGGAGCCTCGCGGATATCCACCCCTGTCTCCGGATCGAGACCGGCGAGAGTGCGTCTCATAGCGCGGCAGATGTCAGGCACGTCCGATGCGCGTTGCCAATCGGGCATACCCTTGGCCCAGACATAGGTCTCCGGTCGGACGCCGGCATTTATCAGCTCCGTCATGGTGAGGGGGCCGACCTGCCGCTTATTGATTCTTGCAAAATATTTTACAGCCATAAGGAAATAATCATCATCAGTAATAACCGCCCCGCCACAATAAGGTTCGTGACGGGGCGGATATAATGGGTTCTATTCACACACGGTCACTCATTGCGGCCGTGGCAGTTCTTATATTTCTTGCCTGATCCGCAGGGGCAGGGATCGTTGCGGCCGATTTTCGGTTCGGCCTTGGCGGGCTGAACCGGAGTTTCGGAACGATTCACGTTTTGTGCGGCCTCACGCTGAGCCGACTCACCCGGATAGGCGTCGCGGGTGGTGGAATAATTGGCGTAAGGATTATAGGACTGCTGAGGCATCTCGCGGCGTATCTGTTGCTGCTGGGCCTCGCGTCGGAGAGCCTCGGCCTCACGCGCCTGACGCTCGGCTTCCTTGGCCTGCTCGTAGTCGGGCACCGCGAGGCGTCCGCGCATCAGCGTCGCCACAGCCTTGGCATTCATACCCTCAAGCATATTTTTCCAGAGGTCGTAAGCCTCAAGCTTATATATCACGAGGGGATCCTTCTGCTCATAAGATGCGTTCTGCACCGACTTGCGCAGCTCATCCATCTCGCGGAGCTGTTCCTGCCATGCGGTATCGATCGAGGAGAGGAGCACGGTCTTCTCCCACGACTTGGATATAGGCTTGCAGTTATTCTCATAAGCCTCGGTGATATCGGCGCGGACATTGAACATGCGGCGACCATCGGTGACAGGGACACCTACGGGACCCTTCGCACCGCGTTCCTCCACGAATTCCTTGATATAAGGCATCGCTCCGGCCTCGATTTTCTCTTTCGAGCGTTTGAAATGGCTCATGGCCGCCTCAGAGAGGAACTCCGTGAGTTCATCGCGGTTCATCTTGCCATACTGCTCCGCATCGATGTCGATATCGATGGCGAGGGCGCGGCGCACCTCATCCTTAAACTCGTCGAAGCCACCTTCATATACGCCTGAGGCAAGGCCTGCCGCCACCTCATAGACCATGTTGGCGATATCGGATCCGATACGCTCACCCTTCAGAGCGTTCTGGCGTTTCCCATAGACACCCTTTCTCTGGGCGTTCATCACATCGTCATATTCCACCAGACGCTTACGGATACCGAAGTTATTCTCCTCGACACGCTTCTGGGCATTCTCGATGGAGCGCGTCACCATCTTTGACTCAATCATATCGCCCTCCTCGAAACCGAGGCGGTCGAGTGTCTTGACCACGCGCTCATTGGCGAAGAGACGCATCACGGTATCCTCGAAAGAAACGAAGAACACGGATGAGCCCGGGTCGCCCTGACGGCCTGCACGACCGCGGAGCTGACGGTCGACGCGGCGGCTCTCGTGGCGTTCGGTGCCGATGATGGCGAGACCGCCGGCCTCCTTCACTTCGGGGGTAAGCTTGATGTCGGTGCCACGACCTGCCATGTTGGTAGCGATGGTCACGGTGCCCTTCTTACCGGCCTGAGCCACGATGTCGGCCTCCTTCTGATGAAGTTTGGCGTTGAGCACCTGATGGGGAATCTTGCGCAGAGAGAGCATTTTGGAGAGGAGTTCGGAAATCTCGACCGAAGTGGTGCCGACAAGCACCGGACGACCGATCTTCACCATATCCTCGACCTCCTGGATAACGGCCGCATACTTCTCCTTCTTCGTGCGGTAGACGCGGTCATTCTGGTCGTTTCGGATGACGGGACGGTTAGTAGGAATCTCCACGACCTCCAGTTTATAGATATCGTAGAACTCACCGGCCTCGGTCATTGCCGTACCGGTCATACCGGCGAGTTTGCGGTACATACGGAAATAATTCTGGAGAGTGATGGTGGCGTAGGTCTGGGTCGCGGCCTCCACCTTCACCCCCTCCTTGGCCTCAATGGCCTGATGGAGACCGTCGGAATAGCGACGGCCCTCCATGATACGTCCGGTCTGCTCGTCGACAATCTTGATCTTATTGTCGTCAATGACATATTCCACATCCTTGTCGAACAGCGTGTAGGCCTTCAGGAGCTGATTGACTGTATGCACACGCTCCGCCTTGACGGCGTAATCGGCGAGCATAGCATCCTTCTTCTCCTGCTTCTGCTCGGCGGTGAGGTCTTCGGTGTCGACCGTCGAGAGCTGTCCGGCGATATCGGGAAGCACGAAGAATCCGGGATCCTGAGTAGAGTCGGTGAGGACGGCGATACCCTTGTCGGTTAGTTCGATGGAGTGGTTTTTCTCATCGATGACGAAATAGAGTGGTTCGACAGCCACGGGCATCTCGCGGTTGTTGTCCTGCATATACTTAGCCTCAGTCTTAAGGAGAATCTGCTTTATTCCATCCTCGCTGAGGTAGCGGATGAGCTGGTTGTGCTTGGGCAGACCCTTATAGGCGCGGAAGAGGGAGAGACCACCCATCTCCAGAAGCTGGTCGGCCGTGAGAGGCTTTTTGGAGGGATCCTCCTGACGGGCCTTGTCGAACTTCGCGATTTTCTCGGGATCGCCGCTCTGAGCGGCGGCGATCATCTCCTTAGCCTCGATGAGATACTGCTGGGCGAGGCGGCGCTGTGCGGCCACGACCTTCTCCACGTTGGGTTTGAAATCATTGAACATCTGGTCGTCGCCTTTCGGCACGGGACCGGAGATAATGAGCGGCGTGCGGGCATCGTCGATGAGGACGGAGTCGACCTCGTCGACGATTGCGTAGTAATGTTCATCGCGCTGCACGAGGTCGGATTCCTGCGTGGCCATATTGTCGCGCAGATAGTCGAAGCCGAACTCATTGTTTGTGCCGAAAGTGATGTCGCTGCGGTAGGCCTGCCGACGCTCCTCCGAGTTAGGTTCGGTCTTGTCGATACAGCTCACGGAGAGACCGTGGAACTGATAGAGGGGGCCCATCCATTCGGAGTCACGTTTGGCGAGGTAATCGTTGACGGTCACCACGTGTACGCCCTCGCCGGTGAGGGCGTTGAGGAATACGGGGAGAGTGGCGACGAGGGTTTTACCCTCACCGGTGGCCATCTCGGCGATATTGTGGCTGACATTGTCGCCGTTCATGATGCCGTGAAGCACCATGCCGCCGATCAGCTGCACGTCATAGTGGACCATATCCCACTTCATGAGGTTGCCGCCGGCGACCCAGGAATTCTTATATATGGCCTTGTCGCCGTCGATGGATACGAAATCCTTGCCGGCGCCGGCAAGTTCGCGGTCGGCCTCGGAAGCGGTGACCTCGATAGTCTCGTTGTTGGCGAAACGTCGCGCTGTCTCCTTGATTACCGCGAAGACCTCGGGGAGAGCTGCGTCGAGCTTGCGGGCGTACATTTTGAAGCAATCGTCGCGCAGGTCGTCGATTTTCTTCCAGAGAGGCTCGCGCTTGTCATAGTCGAGCGATTCGATTTCAGCGCGGATTTCCGCGATCTGATTTTTGTAGTTGGAAGCTTCACCGCGGATATCGTCGCGAATGACGTTGATACGGTGTCGCAGGTCGTCGTTAGATTCAGAGGCGAGCTGCTCGGAGATAGGATTGATCTCTTTTTCAAGACGGTTCCAGAGCGGGCGCACTGCGCGCTCACTCTGATTTCCGAATATTTTTTTAAGAATGGAGTTGAGTCCCATTTTAAGATATTTGGTCCGCTATAGCCATGGCGTTGGCGGATGGTTATTTAATGTTGGCGACCACCGAGGGGCGCAAAGAATATGCAAAGTTAACTATTATCCTGAAAGCTGGCAAAAATCGTGCCAAAAAAGTGAGATTCAGAGTGTCAATAGTTTATCGGATGGGCGGAAGCGCCGTTAGGCGAGCGGATATGGAGGGCCGAAGTGACGGTGGGAGCTATTGCCGCCGCATCGACGGGAGTGGCGATGACCTCCGGCGTCACGCCGGGAGCCATAAGGAAGAAGGGGGTGCTGACCATCCCGGCGCGTATGGGGGTGACCGTGGGGGGGAACCTTGAGTCATCGACGACATTCCATCCCGGGAGGAAACTGAGGAAGATATCGCCGGCGGTTTTCGGGTCGACGGCGCGGCGTTGACGGGTAGCCTCGTCCGATGTGTCGGCGAGAATCTCGCCGAGGGTGCGGGCATCGGAGATGCCGCTCATCTTCACGAGAAATTCCCGGGCTTCCTCACGAGCCTTCTCAGGGGAGAGGGAATGGGCCTGCAGGGCCTGATGGTCGAGAAAAATCTGGTTGAAATATATGCCCCGGATATAATCGGCATTGCCGTATTTCGCGGAGAGATAAGAGTTGAGAAGAGATTCCACGCGCTTGAGCGAGACATCGCCCGATGGAATCCGGTATTTCGGATCATCGACCGAGGCATCGTCATAGTACCCGGTGGAGGATAGGAAGATGAGAGTATTGTCGAGGCCTACCTCGCGGTCGATTGTCCGGAGCAGGCGTTCCAGTTGAGCGTCGAGCCGGATATAAGTATCCTCCAGTTCGAGGCGATAGTCGCCGTCGGCGACATATTTGAACGGCGCGGCCGTGTATGCTATGCTGAGCATGTCGGTGCCATCGGGGCGTCGGCCGAGATTGAGCTGCCGGATAGCGTCGATGGCCACGTCGGTCACCTCGGTGTTGACCGGGGCGGCCGACTTGAAGCGGGAGTAGGCGTCGCGGTCGGAGAGGGGAAAGGTGTATCTGAAGGGATAATGACGTTTCTGCGGAGCTATTCCGGGATAGCGGTCGAGGTTGAGGGCCGGTCGCCAGGAGAGGGTGTCGAGACGCGCGGAGAGAGGGTGTTGCCGGTTTCGGTTGGTGATGAACTGCGGGAAATCGCGGTAATAGGCCGTAGATGACCATTTGCCGTCGGCATCGTTGATCCATAGCGCGCAATTACCGGCGTGGCCCGCCATGATGATTGCCTGCTGAGGGTCGGGGGCGATGGCATATACGGATGTGAGTCCGCCACCGTCGATGGCCACCTCATCCGATATAGTCGAAATTCGCAGATTGACCGGAGAGAGAGCCTCCTTGGTGAAATTTCCCAAAGAATTGGCATCCTCAAGGGTCGGAGTGGGTTTGGCCGCATCAGCACGGTAAATTTCCGGACCCGGGATACCGGATGCATTGGGGTAGTTGCCTGTGAAGAGCAGAGCCGTGGCTGCCACCGGATCATGCAGATCGGCCTTGAAATCCACATGGCGCAGATATAACCCCTCCTTCATCAGACGGCGGAACCCGGATTCACCGAACAATTGCTCGAGATACTGCAGATAGTCCGTGCGCAACTGGTCGACGACAATTCCCACCACCAGTTTAGGTCGGGAGGAATCGGCGCCGACGGCCACGTTGATGGTCATCAGACCCATCAGCAGGGAGCCGAGCAAACGGGATGATATCTTACGGTCTGCCATATCTGTTTTTATGAGGTTTTTTCCTGTAGAGGAGAGTGTACGTCAGGGAGAGTATGAAAGTGGCGCCCCATAGGGGGAAAATCGCCGGATTGGTGGATTGCGGCTGGAATGCCCAGATAACCGCGAGGGCCGCGATGACGAGAATGTCCACCACGCACATCGCCACAGCGAGAGGGCGTCCGCCCCGCCACCATATGCAGATGGCCGGAATCAATTGTAGGGGAGTCAGCCACAGACACAGGAGATTTGGGGAGGTGGAATCATGCGTAGAGATGAACACGAGGAACCATACCACACACCCGGCCAGTCCGATTATGAGGAAAAAGAGAGACATCCACCATCTGACTATTTTCCAGCGCCGCCAGCTATAGATACATATACCGATGGAAAAGATCAGCACCGCATACATCACGGCGGTCGGGCCGGCATACCATGGAGTCGGGGGGAGGACCGCGCCTTCGCGACCCGGATAAAGCACCTGAGTAGAGGAGACGAGGGGTTGTCCGTCGGCGAAATGCGCGCCTGCAGCAAGCTCCATCAGCCTCAGCGGGGCGAAAAATTCCTGCCGGGCGTCAATTGGAGCGTCGATGCCGCTACCGAGGGCAATATCTATTCCGAACTGATACCAGGGATAATCGCGGTGATAGAAGCGCATGGCGTCGCGGAAGGAGGCGAACGTTACCGAGTCGGGGTATATTATCCGGCGGGGTGAAACGGCTGAATCCACGATAGCGGCCACACGGGTGGAGCAATTGTCGCGCACATAATTATAGCGGTATGTGCGGTTCTTCTCAAGCGCGTTCTCCCGTAGGCGCAGGAGGAGATCGAGGGTTTCCTCCGGAGAGAGGGCAAGATCCTGCTGAACCACTTTAGAACCACGTTCGGTGTACTGAGGCATAAACCAGGCGAAGGGGTAGCCCCAGACCATATAGTCGGTCTCACCCTTCACGAAACGATAGACGAATCCGGGAGTGTTGAAATCGAACACACCGTAGTTCCATACCGAGTCGATGGGTTGTCCCTCGGGATTGACGCCCCTGATACGTATAGCCTCGTGGCCGACGAGTTCATAGATTTCCGGGCCGGGATAGCACGTGATCAGACTGGCCTGCATATCTCCGGCGATAGCCTGTGACGGAAGGACACAGGCTATCGCGCATAAGATAAGCATTAATGTCTGTCGGATAAGGCGCATCAATATTCGCAGTTTTTCGGATAACGCGGGAAAGGAATCACGTCACGGATATTCTGCATTCCGGTCACGAAGAGCACGAGGCGTTCGAAACCGAGACCGAATCCGGAGTGAGGCACTGTGCCGAAGCGGCGGGTGTCGAGATACCAGTCCATGCCCTCGATGCCGATTTCATTGATACGGCCCTGAAGCTTGTCGAGGTTCTCCTCACGCTGCGATCCGCCGATAATCTCGCCGATTTTCGGGAAGAGCACGTCCATGGCGCGCACCGTCTTTCCATCATCATTGAGCTTCATATAGAAGGCCTTGATCTCCTTCGGGTAGTCGGTGAGGATGACGGGTTTCTTGAAATGCTCCTCCACGAGATAACGTTCATGTTCGGAAGCGAGGTCGACACCCCAGTAGACGGGGAATTCAAATTTCTTACCGCTCTCCTCAAGGATACGGATACCCTCGGTGTAGGGGAGACGGACGAAATCATTCTCGACTACGAATTTCAGACGCTCGGGCAGCTCCTTGTCGAAATGCTCGGCCAGAAACTCGATATCATCCTTGCAATGTTCGAGAGCGTAGGAGATACAATACTTGATGAACTCCTCGGCGAGGTCCATATTATCCTCGATTTCATAGAAAGCCATTTCAGGCTCGATCATCCAGAACTCCGAGAGGTGGCGCGGAGTATTGGAATTCTCGGCACGGAATGTGGGGCCGAAGGTATAGATACATCCCAGAGCCGTCGCGCCCAGCTCACCTTCGAGCTGACCCGAAACTGTGAGGGAGGCCATCTTGCCGAAGAAATCCTTCGAATAATCCACATTTCCCTCCTTGTCGACCGGCACCTCATTGAGGGGGAGGGTCGTCACCTGGAACTGCGCGCCCGCACCCTCAGCGTCAGAGGCCGTGATAAGTGGAGTGTGGAAATAATAGAAGCCCTTGTCGTTGAAGAATTTATGGATTGCATAAGCCAGAGCGTGGCGAATGCGGAGCACAGCCGAGAAATAATTCGTGCGCGGACGCAGATGAGCCTTCTCGCGCAGGAATTCGAGGGAGTGTCCCTTCTTCTGGAGGGGATAAGTCTCCGGGTCGGCGGTGCCGTAGACCTGAAGTTCCTCGGCCTGAATCTCTACATTCTGACCCTTACCCTGCGACTCCACGAGCAGACCCTGCACATGGATCGAGGCTCCCGTGGTGACGGGGCGGAGCTGCTCTTCGGAGAATTTCGCCAGATCGAAAACGATCTGGAGCGACTTGACGGAGGAACCGTCGTTGAGGGCCACGAACTGGACATACTTGTTGCCACGGCGTGAGCGTACCCAGCCCTTGACATCGACGGTCTTGCCGATGAATTCGGCGGGGTCGTTTATAAGTTTCGCAACCAATGTGCGGCGTATATCTTGCATAACAATAAAAAAGATTAAATCATTCGAACGAACCCATACGCAGGAAGTTGACCTCCTCCTGAGTGAGATAGCGCCAGCGGCCGCGCGGGAGATTCTTCTTTGTCAGACCGGCGAAATAGACGCGGTCGAGTTTCGTGACACGATATCCGAGATGCTCGAAAATGCGGCGCACGATACGATTGCGTCCCGAGTGGATCTCGATACCGGCCTGATTGCGGGCGTCGGCCACATAGCTGACGGCGTCGGCGTGGATTTCACCGTCGTCGAGCTCGATTCCGTCGGCGATGCGCTGCATATCCTCCTCGGCGATTTCCTTATCGGTCCAGACGTGATAGATTTTCTTCTTGACGAATTTGGGGTGGGTGAGTTTGGAGGCGAGGTCGCCGTCATTTGTGAGCAGGAGCACACCGGTGGTGTTGCGGTCAAGACGGCCTACGGGATAGATGCGCTCGCGGCAGGCATTCTTGACAAGATCGAGCACGGTCAGACGTCCGTTGGGGTCATCTGATGTGGTGACGCAATCCTTCGGTTTGTTGAGGAGGACGTAGCACTTGCGCTCGGGAGTCACCACCTTGTCGTCGAATTCCACGACATCCTTGGGTGTGATCTTGACACCGAGTTCGGTGACGACGTTGCCGTTGACCTTCACCTTACCGCTCGTGATGAATTCATCAGCCTCGCGGCGGGAGCAGATACCGGCGTTAGCCATAAATTTGTTGAGGCGAATCTCCATGTTGGGATCGATAGCCTCCATCTCATATTCAATCTGTCGGGGGCGCGGAATGAAAGTGCGGTTCTGCTGGTTGTTGCGGTTGAAGCCACCCTGGTTGCCACGCTGGTTATTACGGTTCTGGTAGCCGCCCTGCTGATTGTTGCGGGGCTGGTAGCCGCCCTGCTGGTTGTTACGGTTCTGGTAGCCGCCCTGCTGATTGTTGCGGGGCTGATAGCCGCCCTGCTGATTGTTGCGGGGCTGGTAACCGCCCTGCTGGTTGTTGCGGGGCTGATAACCCCCCTGATTGTTGCGGGGCTGATAGCCGCCCTGATTGTTGCGGGGCTGATAGCCGCCCTGCTGATTGTTGCGGGGCTGGTAACCGCCCTGATTGTTGCGGGGCTGATAACCGCCCTGATTATTGCGGGGCTGATAACCGCCCTGGTTGTTACGGGGCTGGTAGCCTCCCTGATTGTTGCGGGGCTGATAGCCGCCCTGCTGACGGTTATAGTTGCCGTAGTTATTCTGATGACGGGGCTGATAGCCACCCTGCTGCTGTTCGCCATCGTTGCCCTCGCGGTGATAATTGTTGCGGGGCTGATAGCCGTTGTCGCGACGCTGATAAGGCTGGTAGGCATTTTCGCGACGCTGATAGGGCTGATAGGACTGCTGGCGGGGCTGATAGCCTGATGTGGAAGATGAATCCGCCGCAGTATCGGCGGAAGAGTCGGAAGAGCCCTGATTGAGGGGACGATAACGGTTTTCCTGGTCGTTTGAGTCGATCGAAGCGTTCAAGGAACCTATACGAGGTCTTTTAGGTTTTTTCTCTGATTCCATATTAGAATAATGTTTTTTGTCGGTTTAGAGGGCACACGGCATCTCTGCCTGAGCCCGGGCCATGCCGGCGGAGCTTTCTTTTGTGAATTGTCTCGTTAATTATAAAATATTGTAAAAAATTATAACCGGTATATAAAAAACGCGCGGTCCCGCATAATCGGGGGCGTGTATTTGGATGCAAAGATAATAATAAATTGGTAAAAACCGTAATATTTAGTAACTTTGTTTAGAAATTTTGGATTCTTAGAGGTCTGAAAGTATAAAAACAGCTGAAATCAACCGTAAATTCCCATGCAAAAGAGCACTCAAGCCATTCACACTAAATATCCGCGTCAAGACGCCTACGGAGCGTTGGCGATGCCGGTCTATCACTGTCTCGCCTACGAGTTTCCCGACCATCAGACAATGATCGACTCATTCACTCAGGTCAGCGACGATCCCGATTACTCGCGGGTGACCAACCCTACGGTGATTCACTTCGAGCGCATCATCCGGCAATTGTCCGGCGGAGCTGATGTAGTGGCCTTCACATCCGGCATGGCGGCCATATCGGCAGCCGTCATGGCTGTGGTGTCGGCGGGAAAACGCATCGTGACGTCGCGTCATCTCTTCGGCAACACTTATCTGTTGCTGACGCGCACGCTGGCACGCTTCGGAGTGGAAACCGTATTGGTGGATCTGACCGACCTCGACGCTGTCCGCGACGCCGTTGACGACAAGACCTGCTGCATATATCTGGAGACAGTCACGAATCCGCAGATGGAGGTGGCCGATATACGAGCTCTCGCCGACATCGCCCATTCGGCAGGGGCAGCCCTGTTGGCCGACACCACGATGGTGCCCTTCATCTATACGGATTCCCGGGCTTTAGGAATCGATGTCGAGATACTGTCAAGCACGAAATACCTCAGCGGCGGAGCCACCTCCCTCGGTGGCATCGTGATAGACTACGGCACATATCCCGGTGTCGGAGAAGCGCTCCGGAAGGATATACTCATGAATCTCGGAGGCTACATGACGCCGCACGCCGCATATATGCAGACTCTCGGCCTTGAGACGCTCGCTACCCGCTATGAGGCGCAGGAGGCCAACGCGCTGAATGTGGCCCGTGTGCTCGACGGGCGCGGCGACATTGAGGTATGTTATCCGGGACTGCCATCGAATCCCTACCATACACTTGCCCGGGAACAGTTCGGCGGTCGCTTCGGCGCGATGCTGACTCTGACGTTGCCCTCGAAAGAGGCATGCTTCAGATTCATCGACGAATTGCAACTCGTACGCCGGGCCACAAATCTGTTTGACAACAAAACCCTCGCCATACATCCGGCCAGCACGATCTTCGGCACACTTGACGACGCCACCCGCGAGGCGATGGATGTCAGCGATCGCCTGATACGCCTGAGCATCGGGCTCGAAGCTCCCGAAGATATACTGGCCGACCTCAACCGGGCCCTCGACAAGGCATTGGCACCGGACTGAATCAGCAGACACGATACATTCATGGAATACAATTTTGACGAGATAATAGAGCGTCGGGGAAGCGGCGCCCTTAAATATGACGCGCTCGGGGAGAGATACGGCACCCCGGATCTCCTGCCGTTGTGGGTGGCCGATATGGATTTCGCGACACCCCCCTTCATAATGGAAGCCCTGAGAGAGCGTCTTGATCATCCGATACTTGGGTATACGGTTGAACCTGCGGGTTACCGACCCTCCATCNTAAACTGGATGAAGAGGTTGCACGGGGTNGAGATNCGCCCNGANTGGCTGACATTCATTCCCGGCATAGTGAAAGGGATNGGTTTGGCTATCAACTGTTTCACCCGCCCGGGTGATAAAGTGGTGATAATGCCGCCGGTGTATCATCCCTTCAGGATTGTGCCCGAGGAGAATGGCCGGGAGGTGGTCTTTAATCCACTGAAACCCACGGCGGATGGACGTTACACGATAGATTTCGATAATCTGGAGCGCGTCAGCGACGGGCGTTGCCGCCTGCTGATATTATCCAATCCCCATAATCCGGCCGGAGTCGTATGGAGCCGGGAGGAATTGGAGCGGCTGGCCGAATTCTGCGAACGTCGAGGCATCCTGGTCATATCCGATGAAATCCACGCCGAGATGATATTGCGCGGCGGAAGCCACATACCCTTCTTCGAGGTGTCGGAAGCCGCGCGACGCAACTCCATCACATTCTGCGCCCCCTCGAAGACCTTCAACATAGCGGGCGTGGTCAGCTCCTATGCGATCGTGCCCGATGAGGGGATACGCCGCAGATTCTTCAGCTACCTGAAGGCCAACGAACTTGACGAGCCTACAATCTTCGCCCCGATAGCGACGATGGCCGCATACTCCGACGAAGGCTGGGAATGGCGCCGACAGATGCTGCGTTATGTCGAGGAAAATATCGACTTTATCGCCCGATACTGCGATGAGCTGCTTCCCGGCATCAAGGCTATGAAGCCGGAGGCAAGTTTTCTCGTGTGGCTCGACTGCCGGGGTCTGGGCCTCGACCATGAGAGCCTCGTGAAGTTTTTCATCGAAGACTGCGGACTTGCCCTTAACGACGGCGAGATGTTCGGCCCCGGCGGCGAAGGCTTCATGCGCCTTAACGCGGCGGCTCCGAGAGCCACAGTCACCGAAGCCCTCGAACGAATCCGCAGGGCATTGTCAAAAAAAGATTAAAACACATATGAGTCAGATACTTCAAAATCCCCACGGGCCCGAACGCCCGCGATTCTCCTTCGAGATACTCCCGCCCCTGAAAGGGAACAGCGTGTTCAAAGTCTTCAATATCATAGATAAATTGAAAGACTTCAATCCATCGAACATCAACATCACCTCGCATCACAGCGAATACGTCTATAAGGAGCAGCCCGACGGCAGTCTTCGACGCGTAAGTGTGCGCAAACGCCCCGGGACGGTGGCGATCGCCGCCGCCATACAGAACAAATATGGCATCCCCGCCGTGCCTCACATCATCTGCAAAGGTTTCTCGAAAGAGGAGACCGAGTATGCCCTGCTCGACCTCAACTTCCTCGGCATACAGAACCTCTTCCTTCTCCGTGGAGACTGCAAGTCGCTTGAGACGATGCAGCAGAATCCCGAGCTTTATCATGAACACGCCACTGACCTTCAGGCCCAGGTGAACCTCTTCAACAAGGGTTTCTCACTCGACGGCACGAAGATACAGGGAATCGAGACCCCCTTCACCTATGGAATGGCCTGCTATCCAGAGAAGCATGAGGAGGCTCCCAACATGGCCTCCGACATCTACTGGGCCAAAAAGAAAGTCGACAACGGAGCCTCCTATCTGGTGACGCAGATGTTCTTCGACAATCAGAAATATTTCGACTTCGTAAAGCGATGCCGTGAGGCCGGTATAAATGTCCCCATTATCCCGGGCATCAAGCCGATCGTGTTCGCCAACCAGATCAATGTGCTTCCGAGAGTCTTCAGAAGCGATATCCCCGAGCCCCTGGCGGAGGCGCTCCTTGCCTGCCGCAGCGAGGAGGATGTGCGTCAGGTAGGAGTGGAATGGGGCATAGCGCAGTGTCGCGAATTGATAGAGAATGGGGTCGACTCGCTCCACTTCTACACCTTCATGGCCAGCGATTCCGTGCGTAAAATAGCCGAAGCAATATATTGAAGTTGTCATCAGATAGCAGTAAATGAGTAGAATAACGGAAGAAGCAGAGAAAAGGGTATTGGTGCTCGACGGGGCTATGGGCACCATGATCCAACGATACGGATTGACCGAGGAGGATTTCCGGGGAGACTTGCCGATAGAGTCCGGCATAAAAGTGAAAGGATGCAACGACCTGTTGTGTATCACGCGCCCCGATATAATAGAGGGGATTCATAAAGCCTACATAGAGGCCGGCGCAGATATAATAGAGACCAACTCCTTCAACGCCAATAGCATATCCATGGCGGAATATGGGCTTTCCGGGATGGTGGGCGAGATAAATCGCGCCTCGGCGCGCATAGCCCGCGCAGCCGCGGATGCCGTGGATGGGAGGGTGCTGGTGGCCGGATCGGTCGGACCCTCGAACGTGGCGCTAAGTATAGCGGGCACCTCCTCCGATGTCAGCTTCGACATGATGGCTGAAGCGTTCCGGGAGCAGTGTGCCGCATTGATAGAGGGTGGAGTGGATCTGCTGTTGCTTGAGACCATCTTCGATACCCTTAACGCCAAAGCCTCCATCCTTGGCGCGCGACGCGCCATAGCCGAATCCGGCAAGGAAATACCCCTGATGATTTCAGCCACGCTTACGCCGCAGGGACGGACACTTTCGGGGCAGACCCTTGAGGCGTTCCTGGATTCCATCTCACATGCCGGGGCAGTGAGCGTGGGGCTAAACTGCAGCTTCGGGGCTGAGGAGATGGGGAAATATGTAGAGATAATCGCCAAGCAACCCTACCTTGTCTCAATTCATCCCAACGCAGGCCTGCCGGATGAATTGGGCAATTACACGGAGACACCGGAAAAGATGGCAGGTACACTCAGTGGGTATCTCGACAGAGGCTTGCTCAATATCGTGGGTGGCTGCTGCGGCACAACCCCTGAACATATCCGGCAAATCGCCCTGGTCGCGCGCGATGCGGCGCCGCGAAAAGTGCCCTCCGGGCCGAAAGATATTCTCCGGCTCTCGGGGCTGGAGCCATGCGAGGTGTCGGCACGCACCGGATTCGTGAAGGTAGGGGAGAGATGCAACGTAGCCGGCAGCCGTAAATTCCTGCGACTTGTCAACGAAGGGAATCTTCCGGCCGCACTTGAAGTGGCGACCGCCCAGATTTCCAAAGGAGCCCGGATACTCGACATCAATATGGATGACGGTATGATAGATTCCGTCACGGAGATGGAACGCTTTGTCATGCTGCTCGGTGCCGACGCTTCGACCTCCCGGCTTCCCGTGATGATAGATTCCTCGGATATGGAGGTGATACGCCGCGCGATGCGTCGCATCCAGGGGCGTCCGATTGTCAATTCCATATCGCTGAAGGGTGGAGAGAAGGAGTTTCTTGACCATGCCCGCGAGATACGGTCGCTCGGAGGAGCCGTGGTGGTCATGGCATTCGACGAAAAGGGGCAGGCCACTACGCTTGACCGCCGTATAGAGATATGCCGCCGCGCCTATAAGTTGCTTACGGAAGAGGCAGGTTTCGAAGGATGCGACATAGTGTTCGATCCCAATATACTGACCATCGCCACCGGAGTGGCTGAGCATGACCGTTACGCGCTTGATTTTCTGGATGCGGTGGAGTGGATAAAGGGGAATCTGCCGGGAGCGAAGGTGAGCGGAGGTGTCAGCAATCTGTCGTTCGCCTTCCGAGGTCACGACAAGCTCCGCGAGGCGATGCACACCGTATTCCTGCATCATGCCATAGAGCGGGGCATGGATATGGCTATCGTCAATCCGTCGACCTCCCTCGACATCTCCACCGTGGCTCCCGCACTCCGCGATGCGATAGAGGACCTCATCTTCTGCCGTCGGCCCGATGCCACCGACCGACTTCTGGAAATAGCCTCGGAAATGAAGCGGGAGAGAGAGCTTCAGAAAGCGGCCGGACCCGTGATACCGAAGTCAGGCTCCCCCGTCAAGGAGCAATCCCTCGGCGTGGCGGACCTGATTGTGAAAGGGATGGATACAGGTTTGATCCCCATGCTTGAGGAGGAACTGAGGGTGAAGGGTTCTGCAATGGGTGTGGTGAAAGAGACACTGATGACAGCCATGCAGCATGTGGGGGATGAATTCGGAGCCGGAAGGATGTTCCTGCCGCAGGTCGTGAGGTCAGCCACGGTGATGAAACGTGCCATCGAGTTTCTTACACCCTTTATCGAGTCGGAGAATGGTGGAAGAACTGAGGGAACGGGCACGCCATTCGTGCTGGCTACGGTCAAAGGGGATGTGCATGATATCGGAAAGAATATCCTCGCCGTCATACTTCGCTGTAGCGGATTCGAGGTGATTGACCTTGGAGTCATGACGGAGGGGGATCGGATAATAACCGCAATCAGGGAGAGCGGAGCACGTTATCTCGGCTTGAGTGGTCTGATTACCCCGTCGTTGTCGGAGATGTGTACAGTTGCTGATATGCTGGAGCGGGAGGGACTGACGGATGTGACACTGTTCGTGGGTGGCGCAACCACCTCCGACCTGCATACGGCTGTGAAGATATCCCCGCTCTTCAGCGGCTTGACGGTGCATACGCGTGATGCCGCCACGCTTCCGCCGATAGCGTCTGCTCTCGGCGATGAGACCCGAAGAGGGGGAATCGTGGCCGAGCAGCGCAGGCGTCAGCAGGAGCTGCGGGATAGCTATGCGCGTAAGTCGGCTGAAAGAAACGCTGATGCGAATGTCGAGGAAACGCCTGAACCGTCGCGGATACCGGTTGCCGCGCCCCGTGTTCCCGGTAAGAGCGACCTTGAGATAAGGGTGGCCGACATCATACCTTTGATAAATTGGCGGGCATTCCTTCATGCGTGGCATCTCGCGCCATCATTAGCTCAGCCTGCGCTTGACACGCGGCATAAAACAGCCTGCGCATGCGGATGCGGTGAGGATGCCTCATTGAGAGAGGCCCGAAGGCTCATCTCGGATGCCTTCGCTCTGCTTGATGAATTAGTTGGGGCGGAGGTGTCGCTCGATGCGAGGGTCGTGCTTCTGCCCGCCCGGCGTCGTGACAACGATATCATCGTAGATAATGATGGCGAAGAGGTGGTTTTCCCGACACTGAGACGGGAGCGTGCTCCTCGGTTGGCAATGGCGGATTTCCTTGCCACAGACAGTGACTGGGTCGGGATGTTTGCGGTGACGGCACGTAAAGTTCTTGACGCGGTGGCGATGACGGGGGATGAGTACCGTGATTTGCTGATTCGTTCCTTGTGTGATCGTCTTGCCGAGGCTGCCACAGAATATATGCACACATATGAGCATGAGCGATTGCATGGGCTGTCGTCGCCGCGAGGCATACGTCCGGCGATAGGTTATCCCTCCTTGCCTGACCAACAGCTGGTTCATGTGGCGGATAGGGTATTGCACTATTCGGAGCTTGGGATAACCGTCACGGAGAACGGTGCGTTATCTCCGTCGGCGACCACCACAGGATTTATCTTCGCGTCGCCGAATGCCCGATACTTTGAAGTCGGGGAAATCAGCGATGAGCAGTTGGCCGACTATGCGCGCCGCCGAGGACTGACGATTGAGGAATTGCGTAAAATTCTTCCGAGATCATGATGATTAAGACCCCATCTCAATTTTTTGAGATGGGGTCTTACCCTACATTGGNATTGGTCTCTGNCAGACTTGTTTTCGANAGGNTNATTGCTGTTNAATNGCAATATAAGGAGCCGTATGGTTCTCCAAGTATTCATCCCANACNANTGACGCAAGATATTTTTCACTTCTGCAATGTAGTTCGGCTACACCCTCTTCTATGAGTCTTGAAGTTTCGGATGAATAATAAATATCAGTTGCTTCCTTTATGGAAATATCGTATAGTTGGCATAAGGCCTCTATTATACCCGCATTTTTATTGGCCCGTAACGCAATGTCAGTTTCACTCATAGTTCCTTACTTTCTTTATGCGTAAGACATTCATTTAACATTCTCTGGGACCTTATACAATATTGTATGTTAGGTTTCTCGTATTTAAGTAAACCCAAGGTCTCCTCTTCCGATAACTCACCTGCGAAATATCGATCAATAGTTTGTATGACTTTGTCGTCGGCTATGCCACCAATAATTAAATCATAGTCACTATTATCTTTCCCGGCTCGACAGTTTGTGACGAAATGCAACCAGGTCCGGTCATAAGTTCTGAATTCTAATATTTTCCAATCTGCCGGGTTATACTTTAATTCAAACATTGAAACCCACGCGGCTTTTCTCCTGCGTTTGAACCTTTGAGCATATTTCTCTGCTTGGTCGTAGATTGAAGTAAGGTAAAATCCTTTTCCGAAATCAAGGAAATCTCTTGAAAAAGTGATGTCGGGTGTCCTTACCGAGGTGTAAGATGAATGGTATAGAATCATGATAACACTCCTTCCTCTCGCATAAAATCAGTAATATCCTCCATAAGATAGCGTGAACTGAAAGTATGAAGGACATCATATGAAGGGACAATATAATCATAAAGGATGCCGGACTTGTTAAGCCGTTGGTACACATCACTCTGTGATAAATTTAAGTACACAGCGAGTTTGCTTATAAGGAATGTTACAAATTCAAGTTCTTTTCGATTCATACCTACTATCAATGTTAAGAGAGTGATTGGATTTAACTTTCATTCCCTCGGAAAGACGCTTCAAGGGGATGAAAAGCATCTACCCCTTTAAAGGTAAAAATATAATCATGTTAAATTCAAACACTATATAAATACTATGGGTTCATACTTGCGAAATTACATAAATTAATTGTAACACACAAATACAGATGCATCTTTTTAAGGTATCGCATAACCGGCCCAAAGGAAATTGCTCAATAATTTCCTTTGGGTCGTATCTTTGTAAATCTATGGGAAAAGTTTGGAGATTAAGCATAGATTCGCTATTTTTGCAGGTGATATTATTATCACTAATGTTAATATTAAGCCTGAATATGGCGGTTAATTATAATAATAATGATATTTACGAATCGAAGCATAAGTCCGGGAGAAATCATCCGCACGTTCGGACGAAGATTCCGCGAATACCGGATGACTCTGGACCTGACACGCCAACAGGTGGCTGATCAGACCTGCCTGAGTATGACTACCCTATACAAGCTGGAGACAGGGCAAATGACCGACATGTCGATGCAGACGATGTTGAAGTTGCTGAGGGTGGTGGGATTATATGAAAACTGGGATAAGCTACTTCCGGAAATTCCCGAATCACCGTATCTCTATAAACCCGACATGACCAAACGTCAAAGAATACGTCACAAAAAAACATGAACATACTGAAAGTTTACTTATGGGGGGAGGAGTGAAGATATATGGCATTATATAGTCTATTGGCTACCGTTTCGGTCAGGGATTTACCGATAGAAAAACAGTTGGCAATCATAGAAGAGTTATTCCCGGGTGTATGATGTAAATAGCCGTGCGGGATGTGAGAATATTGACTTTGTATTTAGACAAAAATATTTCACTGATTTTGTCAAATGATATTTTGTTTAAATTCTCATAAAATTTTGAAAATTAGAAAATCTTTTGTAATTTTGCTGACGCAAGCCGCAACGCAGAGGCCCGGTCGTGGGTTATGCGGGAGGGGTTGCAACTGCTGGTAAGTAAAAGGCTTACCTAAATTTAATTGGATGCGTTTACTCGACGCTCTTTCTTGACGTATGGAAATCTGGTAAATTTCAATCTCAGTCAAGAATGTAGCAAACGGTAGATGCCCTTGTGGATATGTATATTAAAACTGAACCTGCGCGTGAGCGTGAGTTTGGCTGTATATCATATTCTGCGTGAGGCCTCTGCAAGTTTGCTCGTTCAACTGAGATGGGCAATACCAGAGCCTCCATACGTGGGACGAGCAACAGTACAGACCTCACGTTTCCATTTTCTAACCATTCAACGCCGAAGAGAGGGTCCGGAGGCACATTTAATCAAAATGAAACGAGAAATAAAGTTGGCATTCAATGCAACTCTTCTGGCAACAGATGAAGAAGCTTTGAAGAACTGCTTGAGTCTTCTAAAAGAATTAGACGACAAAGGCTTTCTCAAAAACGGTAAAATCGTTTTTGAGGATGAAAATGAAGAAGATGTCAAGGAAATCTTTGACCGTCACGTCCCCAATTCTGAGGCTACAATAAAATGATGAGACCCCTTATGATACGTCTAGGAATGCTGACAGGGATGCTGTTGGCATTCCTTACCACCTCTGCGTATGATTTCGAAGTAGATGGGATTTTCTACAATTTTGTTTCAGCATCAGATTTGACTTGTAAGGTCACTGCAGGTGATGATACGGATAAGTATGGAGGAGATATAATAATACCATCAAAGGTAAAATTTCAGAATAAGGAACTGTCTGTAGTGGAGGTTGGAGATAAATGTTTCGAAAGATGCACTGATTTGACCTCGGTACAGATACCTTCGTCTGTAACCAGACTTGGTAGTATGAGTTTCTATGGTTGTACCGGTCTGACCTCGATACAGAGACCCTCGTCTGTAACCAGTCTTGGTGATAACTGCTTCAGTTTTTGCAAACGTTTAACCTCAGTGCAGATACCCTCTTCCGTAAACAAGCTTGGCTATTATTGCTTCAGTGATTGCAGTGGTTTAACCTCAGTGCAGATATCTTCATCTATCACGGAAATCCCCGATGGATGTTTCGCCCAATGTGGCAATCTTGTCTCGGTCCAGATTCCATCCTCCGTCACAACTCTGGATAATAGTTGTTTCTACAGATGTGGCAATCTTGTCTCAGTCCAGATTCCATCATCCGTCAAAAGTATTGGGAAAAGCTGTTTCTCCTATTGTTATGAATTAACATCAATATACCTCCCATCATCGGTGAAAAGTATGGGTACAGAATGCTTTGAAGATTGTTCAAAACTTTCCTCAGTTGTGTCCAACGTGGAGTATATTCCAGAAAGCGCATTTAGTGGTACTTCAATAGTTGATCTAAAAATAGGCGAAGGAACTAAACTCATCTGTGTGAGTAGTGGTAGAGCAGAGTATCCTACTTTCCCTAAGGGTATTAAAAAAATAGAGTTTGAAGAACAAGAAGACGAGATAAGCATTGGGTATTATGATCGGTATGGAGCGTTTACACTGGACCCAGACCCCGATTTAGCTAGGTATGGCTTTTTTAAGGAAACATGGGCAGAGGATCTTGAAATTCTTTTCTTGGGTACAACATTAAAAGGAATACCCTTGATATGTCCAAATCTAAAGGAACTCACAATTGGTGCAAAAGTGGATCGTTTGGGACTTGGATCGAATAATGGATATACTTCAACTACTTATGAGACCTTAGATCTGGGATATTTCAGTCAACTTGTAACCCTAAAAAGCCTTAATCCAATTCCGCCTAACATTGGTAAACCGACTCAGATGCAATACGTAAATCTTGAAGTTGAGGTTCCGGAGGAGGCTTTAGAAGCGTATAAGTCGGATCCGGTATGGGGAAGTTTCTGGAATCTGAAGGGTGTCTCGGGTACAAAAACGGTATCATCGACTCCGGAGAGAGAAGTGACCGGCTATTATGATCTATCAGGTCGGCAAGTGGATGAAACATTCAGTGGTATGGTGATTGTCCGTTTCTCTGATGGGTCTGCCAAGAAGATGATGTGGAGGTAATCTCTTGAGTTATATCTAACCAAATAGGATATATAGTTTCCAATTGTATGCAGGTCTCTACTGTGCATACTCTTATAGATCCGTAGGGAGGTGCTGGAAAGGCTCCTATATTAAGATTAACTCCTAACTTTCAGATTATGAAAATAACTGGAACTTATAAGGTGGAAATCGCTTTCCGTGAGTGGGTGGTTCTACTACTTGTAGTTTTATCACTCATCTTGTCTTAAACCTCGATTCTACAAAAAATACCTCGGTATTTTTTGTAGAATCTTTTTATGTGGTTCTATGTGGCTCCATCCGGATAGGAAAAAAAGTGATGGGGTATAGGTGTGATTGAGAAAAAAATCGTAAATTTGTAGCGTCTGAATGAATGACGGAAAATTCCCCGCCTTAGACAGTTGAAACGATTAACCTATATTCAAATCATGAAAACACGTATAATAGAATGTGTCCCTAATTTCAGTGAGGGACGCGATCCTGAGAAGATCAAACAGATCACCGATGCAATCACAGCGGTGAAGGGTGTGAAGCTGCTCGACGTTGACCCCGGTGAGGCTACCAACCGTACGGTCGTGACTTTCGTCGGCGAACCGGAGGCGGTAGTAGAGGCCGCTTTCCAGGGAATCAAGCGGGCTGCCGAACTGATCGACATGCGCGGCCATCATGGCGCGCATCCGCGCATGGGCGCAACTGATGTCTGCCCCCTTATCCCGGTTGCCGGCGTGACACTCGAAGAGTGCGCCGAACTCTCCCGCAAGCTCGCCGAGCGAGTGGCGGAGGAACTCGGTATCCCCACATATTGCTACGAGGCGGCTGCATTCCGCCCCGAGCGCAAGAACCTCGCTGTATGCCGAGAGGGTGAATACGAAGCCCTCCCCAAAAAGATGGGCGACCCCGACAAGGGTCCCGATTTCGGCAACCGTCCCTTCGATGAGGCTGTAGCCAAGAGCGGCGCCACAACCATAGGTGCGCGCGACTTCCTTATCGCAGTCAACTATAACCTCAATACGACCTCCACACGTCGTGCCAACGCCATCGCGTTCGATGTGCGCGAGAAGGGACGCCCCGTACGCGAGGGTGGCAAAGTGACGGGCAAACCCCTCAAGGATGCCGAAGGAAAAGTCATCATGCAGCCCGGCACCCTGAAAGGGACTAAAGCCATCGGATGGTTTATCGATGAATACGGTATCGCGCAGGTATCGATGAACATCACCGACATCGCGACCGTTCCCTTGCACGTGGCTTTCGACGAGGTATGCCGCGCGGCACGCGAGCGTGGTGTGCGTGTCACCGGAACAGAGATCGTAGGTCTTGTGCCGAAGCGCACGCTTATCGACGCCGGCAAATACTTCCTGAAGAAGCAGCAGCGTTCAGCCGGTATCCCCGACGAAGAGATTATCCGCATCGCCGTCAAGTCAATGGGTCTCGACGAGCTGAAACCCTTCGATCCGAAGGAGAAAGTCATCGAATATCTCGTTGAGGATGATTCCGCCAAGAAACTCGTTGACCTGACAGCACGCGGATTCGCCGAAGAGACTGCAAGCGAGTCACCGGCACCCGGCGGCGGCTCAATATCCGCCTATATGGGAGCTCTCGGCGCGGCCCTGGGCACGATGGTGGCCAATCTGACAGCCCATAAGGCAGCCTATGACGACCGTTGGGAGGAATTCTCCGATTACGCAGAGCAGGGACAGGCACTGATGGAGCGACTGCTTCACCTTGTCGACGAGGATACGGCTGCATTCAACCGTATAATGGATGTCTTCGCCATGCCGAAATCCACCGATGCTGAGAAGGCCGCCCGCGCGGCAGCCATGGAGGCCGCCACGCTGTATGCCACCGAGGTGCCGCTTCACACGATGGAGGCAGCCTTCGAGGTGTTCCCCCTCGTAAGAGCGATGGCCGAATTCGGCAATCCCAACTCAGTGACCGATGCCGGCGTAGGAGCGTTGGCCGCTCGTGCGGCTGTGCGCGGAGCCTTCCTCAACGTGAAGATCAACGCGGCCGGTCTCAAGGACCGTGCCAAGGCTGAGGCGCTTATCGCCCGTGGAGCCGAAATCGCGGCGGCCGCAGCCGCCGAGGAGGAGACCGTGCTCACCGTCGTAGAATCCAAGATCTAAGGGTATAAGAAAATACCTTATCCAAATCCCGTATAGCCCCGCTGATACGCTCCTGTCCATACATGGAGCGTATCGGCGGGAATTATTGTTTCCCGGAGCGTGTGGGTATGCCTATGGTAATTATTATATATTGTGTAATTCGTTAAATTACTTCAATTTTTATCCCGGGGATATTGCAAAAACATGAATAGTGTATTAATTTTGCATTTTCAATAAGATTCATTCTTTTATTTTTTAACTAACCTATTTTAATTATCCATGTTCAAAAAGAGATTTGACGGCAAGCCACTCGCCATGCTATCGACACTGTTGATGGCGGTGTGCCTGTCAATGTTCGCTGCCTCCCGCGAGGGGGAGTGGGCACTGAATCCTTCAGATTTTCGGTATGACATGAGCCTCTATTTCACAGTCGGTCCCGAGCAATTCGCGGATGCCGAGAAATATGAGATAGGGGCATTTGTCGGTGACGAATGTCGCGGGACAGCCCGGCTTCTCGACCTCCCGGACGGTGGAAGTTGCCTTTACATGCGTATCCGCAGCAACGCCTCCTCGGGTGAGGAGGTGGAGTTCCTGATGCGCGACCGCGCCACGTCGCAGACCTATGTCCTGAAGGATAAGACGGGATCACTTTTCTCGTTTGAGTCAGACGGAATCGTGGGACTCCCCTCGAAGCCTTACGAGATGACCCCCTGGTTCACGGTCAACGTAGAGGCCGGGGAGAACGGTACGGTCAAGGCTGACAACGGCTCGTATGCCTGGGGCAGCGAGATTGAAATCGAGGCCACAGCTGCGGAGGGTTACCACTTCCTCGGCTGGAGCGACGGTTACACCGACAATCCCCGCAGCATTACAGTGGAGTCAGACATCAACCTGACGGCCGCTTTCGAGGTGAGCTCCTACAACCTCACATTCGAGCTCGACGGACAGCTTTATGAGCTGAAGACCCTGAACTACGGCGAGACCGTCGTACTTCCCGAGGTGCCCGAGGTTGAGGGCTACAGCTTCACCGGCTGGGGTGATGCTCCCGAGACGATGCCCGCGCATGAGGTGACACTGACAGGCTCCTACAAAATCAACAGCTACAAGCTTCAGCTTGTGCTTGACGGTGAAGTCTATCAGGAGTATGAGACCGAATACGGCACTCCCCTCAAGCGCGAGGACTTTGACGGCTCCACGCCTCCGGAGCGCGAGGGTTACACCTTCTCCGGCTGGGGCGAGGTGCCCGAGACGATGCCCGCCCGCGACCTTGAGCTTATCGGCACATACAATGTCAATTCATATCTCCTGACTCTCATGCTCAACGGCGAGGTCTACGAGGTGATGACTGTGGAATATGGCGCTGCGCTCAATCTCCCGACCCCTCCCGAGCAGGAGGGTCAGTCATGGGATGGCTGGGATGACGCACCCGAGACTATGCCCGCGCATGATCTCATCCTTACGGGCGACTATGAGTTCAACGGCTATCAGCTGACGCTCATCGTCGACGGCGAACTTTATGAGCTCAAGACAATCCTCTACGGCGATCCCATTGAACTTCCCGAGATGCCGGAGCGCGAGGGTTACACCTTCTCCGGCTGGAGCGACGCTCCCGCCAAGATGCCCGCCCGCAACGTGGAGGTGACAGGCGACTACAATGTGAACTACTACAAGCTCACGTTCCGCATCGCCGGCAAGGTATATAAAGAGGAGGAACTGGCCTATGGCACGGAAATCGTAGTCGAGGATCCGCAGGTGCCCGAAGGATTCACCTTCAGCGGCTGGGGCGAGGTGCTGAAGACTATGCCCGCGCACGACGTGGAGTATGACGGCGCGTATATCGTGAATACCTACACGCTGACGCTGATGCTCAATGATGAGGTCTACGAGATTCTGACACTCGATTACGGCAGCGACATCACTCTTCCCGAGATGCCTGAGCGCGAGGGTTACACCTTCTCCGGCTGGAGCGAGGCTCCGCTGCAGATGCCTGCCCGGGACGTGACCGTCACCGGCGAATACACCATCAACTACTATGTGCTGACTATCTACATCGACAACGAGGTTTACTCCACGAGCCTGTTGGCCTACGGCGAGACAATCGTACTTCCCGAACCCGAAGCACCGGAAGGCAAGGACTTCAAGGGCTGGGAAGGTGAGATCCCGCAGGCTATGCCGGCGCATAATGTCGACATCTACGGCACCTTCGGTGTTTCCGTGGGCGTGTCATCGGTGGGCGCCGAGGCGGCGGACTCGTTTGATGTCATCGGTCTTGACGGCACTGTGATACTTCGCGGTGCAAAGACTCCGGCCGACCTCGAAGGTCTCGCTCCCGGCATCTATGTCGTGGGTGGCCGCAAGGTGGTAGTCAAGTGATAGACTCAACAGACAATAATCCACAAACTAACTGTAAATAGCTTATGTTTAAATCGATTCAGCAGTCGCTTCTTCTTGCGCTCTGCGCGACGGCCCCGGCAGTGTCGGCGGCAGCGACGCTCAGCGAGGATGAGGCAAAGGATGTCGCCGCTGAATTCTTTCAGTCAGGCGATGTAAGCCGTCTGGCCCACAAGGATGCACTCACACTTGCATTCGTGGCGAAGGACGGACAGTCGAATCCTGTCTCTTACGTATTCAATGCGAAGGATGGCCGCGGATTCGTCATCGTGTCGGCCGACAGCGATGCCCTTCCGGTGCTCGGTTATTCCGACACATCGGTATGGGATGTAGCCGCACAGCCCGCCTCGGCCCGGGAGTTCATCTCCTCGCCCGTGCGCATTGAGGAGGCCGGACGCCGCATCATGCGCACCGCACGCTACGGCGAACAGACCTCCAAACTTCTCGAGACTCCGTCGTGGAGTCAGGAGGCCCCCTTCAACAACAATATCCCCAACCGCCGTCTGACCGGTTGTGTCGGCGTGGCACTTGCCGAAATCATGAAGTATCACAACTTCCCGGCTGCACGTCCGACCTCGCTCGTCAACCTCGGCGAGGCGCCCGACTATCAGTGGGGCATGATGCGCATGGACAACTACCGCACCGGCTACGGTTCTGACGAGGCTGAGGCGGTCGCTACACTCGTGGCCGACGCCGCTATCGGTATCGGCACCGACTTCGGCATGTCCTCCTCAAGCGCATTCGAGGTGAAAGTGCCCTATGCGCTGACATCACTTTTCGGTTATGATGCCGGTGTATCCTACAAGAAGCGCGATGAGCTCGACAAGGCTTCATGGGATGCCCTCATCGTTAATGAGATCAACGAGGGTCGCCCCGTCCTCTACAGCGGTCAGGACGTATCCTCGGGTCACGCATTCGTCTGCGACGGCTATGAGATGCGCGGCGACACACCCTACTTCCACATCAACTGGGGCTGGGGTGGCTCTGCCAACGGTTACTTCGCTTCCGACGCGCTGAACCCCGTCGTCAGCAAGGCCCACAGCTATAATGACCTGATGACAATCATCTACAACATCAAGCCTGCCGCTTCGGCTCTCGAATGGTCGCCCATCCACGTGACCAGCGACGAACGCCAGATCGGTCTGACGCTTGATACGGATGACATCACATCGGTGGACAATTTCACGGTGCGTGTAGGCTCATTCAAGAATATTTCGAATTCCGACTTCTCCGGCAAGATGGCTGTCGCGCTCTTCAGCGCCGATGGCAAGCAGAAGTGTCTGCTGAGCGCAGCCCGCAACTTCAACCTTGTGGCGCTCCAGATTTCGAAGTATCTTGATTTCAGCTGTAGCGTTCCCTCGGGCACTCAGGTGGCCGACGGCGACGTGGTGCGTATGGTCACTCAGGTAGCCGACGGCGCAGCTTGGCTTCCCGTGGCGGGCGACAACATGCTCGCTCCCGGCGAGATGCTCGCCAAGGGTGGTTCACTTTCCTACTTCAACGTGATGATTCCCGCATCCGCTGATTTCGTAGAGATCGACGGTGGTGAGGGTCGCGTAATCAAGGGTCGTGACTATAGCTTCAAGGTCGTTTCGACAGCTGCCGACAAGGTCGTGACAGTAAAGGCCAACGGCTTCATCCTGACACCCGATGCCGCCAACAATTACAAGCTGACCAACGTGCTCGCCGATCAGAAGATCGACATCATCGTGCAGAATGCGGCTGATGTCCTCTCAAAGAGCGTGCTCTGGGTGACTGCCGGTAATCTTAAGAATCTCCTCAACGAGAACGAGACCGCCACAGTGACCGACCTGACACTCTTCGGCACAATGAACGTCGATGACTTCACTTTCATCCGCGAGCGCATGAAGGTCAACCGTCTCGACATCTCCCAGGTATCTATCCTTGCAAGCGGTTCGAACCCCGCTAACGCCATCCCGACGAAGGCATTCACCGGCTACCGCTCGCTTCAGACAATTATTCTTCCCAATAACCTGTCGACGTTCAAGAACGGCTGTCTTGCACAGACAGGTCTCCGCTCTATCGATATTCCCGCCTCCGTCGGCACTTGGGAATACAACGTATTCGTAGGTTGTAACCAGCTTCGCGAGGTGATCGCGCGTCGCTCATCTCCGGCATGGGTCAACTGGTGTGTATTCTCCGGCGTACCCCAGGACAAGCTGATTGTTCCCGTAGGTTCCGCAGCGGCATATGGCGCGAAGGAATATTGGGCAGACTTCAAGGAAATCGTAGAGGGTGTGCCTGCTGCTCCCACGACATTCTCCGTCACTGTGGCAGAGAAGAAGGGTCTCAAGTTCACCTCCCTCACCGAGGGCACCGAGTTCGAGAAGGGAGCCGCCTACGACTTCAAGCTCGAAACCGACAACTCCTTCGGCGATGCCGTAATGCAGGTCTACGCCAACGCTACGCTTCTCAAGGCTGACGCCGAGGGTGTCTACCATGCCACCGTCAACGGCAACACCCTTATCCACGTAGAATTCCGCGAGCCTCAGGCCACTACCGTCGACAAATACTGGAAGCTCTCCAACGTGGAGGGTGGTATCGGTCTTGTATCATCGGTAGTCAACGTGCCCTTCGGCAAGACATTCACCGTGCGTGCCAACGCAATCAAGGTGCCCGCCGGCGACCACGCCGTCAAGGTATACGCGATCGCGCTGACCGACAAGGATGGCAACATCAAGGAGTTCATCTCCCAGCAGATCCAGAACTACTCGGGCGCAGGCGCCAACCTCCTCTACAACTTCACCTGCCAGGTGAAGGAGGCAGAGATCAAGGAGGGCAACCAGCTCCGCCTCGTGACATCCTACGACAAGAAGACATGGCAGTATGTAGTGGGTGAGGACGAGACTATCACCGACCGCCTTGAGGCTATCGGCAACCCCGTCATCTACCACAACGTGACGATGCCCGCGAGCGTGACAGGCGCGAGAATCGAGGGTGGCGCGACGGAGGTCGTACGCGGTATGCCCCTCAATGTGAAGGTCAGCGCGATCAACCCCGCACAGCGTGTGACAGTGGGTGTCAACGGCGAGACCAAGGCACTCAAGGTGGCAAGCGCCAACATCTCCATCCCCGCCGTACTTGAAGATCTCGACATCACAATCCTCGTATCTGACGCCGAGGCCGGCGATTACCACGTGATCAACATCCAGGAGGGTCAGCTTGCCTCCAAGCTCGCTGAATGCCCCGAGCGTGTGAAACTCGTCGGAACTATGCACGTCGATGAATTCGACGCACTCCGCGCGAACGCAAGCACCATCATCGACCTCGATATGGCTGATGTCACTATCAAGGGCGCGATGATGACCGGCAACGCAATCCCCGAGAACGCCTTCGCTCCCAAAGCCTCCAACGGTCTTTCGGCCCTGAAGACGATCATTCTCCCCAACAGTATCGAGCGCATCAACAAGAATGCCTTCGCACGCTGCACTCAGGTTTCCGAGATTACTATTCCCTCCAAGGTAGAGTATATCGGCGACGCAGCCTTCACATCCTGCGTATCCCTGAAGAAGATTATCGCCCAGCCGAAGGTCGCACCGACCTGCGGCAACAGCTCCCCCTTCCCCTCGAATCCCTCGTCGATCTCGCTTGAGGTGCCCAAGGGTTCGGAGGCAAGCTACAGCGTGGCTTCCACATGGTGGTCGATGCTCTCCCTTTACCAGGTGCCTGCAGAGCACAAGGATTACTATTGGGTTAAGCTCGACAAGAGCCGCATTGGCGTCGACAACCGCAAACTTGATCTTGACCGCATTGCCGTAGGTCAGAACGAGGAGACACAGGTGCTTCTGATTCTCCCCAACAACCAGAGCAACCAGTACAAGATCGAGGAGGTGCTCCGTCCCGGCGTTATCTTCAAGCTCTACGATAACGGCACGGATGTATTCAACAACCTTGCCGCCTACAACTATCAGCAGAATGCATACCAGACTGTCACTCCCGAGCAATCTTGGAGCATGATTGGCGGTCGTCTGATGCTGCGTTGGGTGCCCAGCTCTACTTGGGGTCCGACAATTCCCCAGAACCATGAGATCGATCTCGTGTTCTACTACACCGTTTCATTCGAGAACCTCGCCGGCGCACAGGGTGTGACATCCGAGTTTGTCGAGATTCCTGAGGGATGCGAGTGGAAGAACATCGCCATGTCGCGCTTCACATATCTTGATGGCCGCGTGATGAACACGAAGGTCGTGCCCGTAGCATACCGCGAGGGCAGCGAACTCAAGTTCCGCCTCTTCGATGCGGCTCCGAAGACCGAGCTTATTGTCAGCGCAATTTCCAAGGTGATGACCAAACCCGGTTCGACACCCGAATATGAGGAGAGAGAGGTGACACTCGTTCCCGACAACGGCATCTATACGATTCCCGCGCTTGAGGGCGACACCCGCATCCGTATCTCCGGTATCACTTCATATGAAGAGACCGACCCGATTCCGGCCGACAACCTCTCGACCCTGAAGCAGGAGCAGATGGAGACATTCACCGAGCTCACCGTGACAGGCGAGATGAACGAGAGCGATTTCGAGACTATCCGCGAGAACTTCGAGTCAGTCGAGACTATCGACCTCTCCCAGATCCAGAACGAGGTAATTCCCGAGAATGCCTTCGCAGGCATGGATAACCTCCGCATCGTGATGATTCCCGAGACCGTCACCGAGATCGGTGAGGGTGCATTCCAGGGTTGCGAGGGTATCGAGACTCTCACGCTCCCCGGCGTAAACTCCATCGGCGAGGGTGCGTTCGAGGGCTGTACTAATCTGACGAGCATTCTTATCCCCTCATCCGATGCTGTGACGGCTCCGACTCCCGCCGAGGCTCCGGCCAAGCGTATCCGCCGCGCAGGTGTGGCACGCGCCGGCAGCGGTATCACCGCCGAGTCCTTCCGCGGCATCAACCCGAACTGTCTGATCTATATGGGTGCGAACGAGATTCCCGACTCCGAGGAACTCAACATCATCCTCAATCAGAACGGCACGCGCGTTGCGGCTTCCGACATCAACCTTGACGGCAACCACTCCTTCAGCGCGCCCGCAAGCTTCAACCTCGGCGATCACCGCATCGCCTTCACGGTTGAGATTCCCGGTAGCCTCAATTCCGACGACAATGACGGCTGGAAGGGCATCATGCTTCCCTTCTCACCGACATCGATGGAATATGGTGTGGAATTCGGCAAGCGTCCCGGCAGCGGTCTCAACCTCGTATCCTTCGACAACGAGGAGGCTGAGGTGATGACTCCGCAGGATAAGATTCTCGCCAACCGTCCCTACATGGCGAACGTATCCGCTCCGTATGCAGTAGTTCCCGTCACCTTCTATGCAGAGAGCCTGAATGATCCCGACAGCTTCGACATCCCCTTCACTCCCGTAGCGGAGGAGAATGTGGCAGCCGGCAAGAACTTCTCGCTCTTCGGTTCATATGATGGCGAAACTGTGCTCGGCACATGCTACACGCTCAACGAGACAGCCGATTCCTTCATCCGTCCTGCGGATGGTGAGGATGTGCCTGTCGGTTCATTCAGCGCATATCTCTGCGCCAACGACGGTGTGGATGCCGCTGACTTCAACATCGGCGAGCACCCCCTCTGGATCTGCGAGCCCGAGCTGACCGGCGTAACCGGCACGAAGCTCTACCGCAACAATAAGATCGGCTTCGTCAGCCCGACTGTCGTGGCAAGCATCTACTACACTACCGACGGTTCCGATCCGACCGATGCCGAGGGCACCCGCAAGCTCTATGAGGAGCCCTTCGCAATGGATGCCGACGTGATGGCCCTCAAGGTTGTCGCAATGCACAAGGACTACACTTCCGAGCAGCTTGACTTCAATTTCGAACTCAAGAAAGTTGACCTTGACTATGACCTGGCCAAGAACTGGAACTGGATTTCCCACAACATGGAGAACTCAGTGGCAGTGGCCGACTTCCTCGACAACGATGTGACCCGCATTCTCTCGCAGGATGAGGAGGCAGTCAACGATCCGCAGTATGGTCTCGTAGGCACGCTCACCGCTCTTGATCCCGCCGTGGCTTACAAGGTCTGCGTCGGTGCTGACAGCTGGAAGGGCAACGTGGCCGGCGCGGCATTCGATCCCTCCGAGCCCGTGGCTCTCAAGAAGGGCTGGAACTGGATCGGCTCACCCGTGGATGACGCAAGCACCCTTGTAAGCGATCTCTTCTCCGCTCTCGACCTTGAGGAGGGTGATATGATCGTAGGTCTCGAAGGCTTCACTCAGGTTGACGCCGAGGGTGAATGGCAGGGTACACTCGACCGTCTCGTTCTCGGTGTCGGTTACATGTTCTTCAGCAACTCCGACAAGGAGTTCACCTATGCAATCGTAGCAGCCGAGGAGGCTCAGTCAGAGCGCATGGCGGCTCCCGCAGAGACTATCTGGCCTGTAGATATCCATGCATATCCCTCCGTTATGCCGATGACGGCTGTTCTGGCCGATGCATCAGCCGATGACTATGTGATCGGTGCATTCTGCGGCGAGGAATGCCGTGGCATAGGTGTAGCCGTTGGTGACGCCGTTATGTTCAATATCCATGGTCAGCGCGGCGATGTGCTCACCTTCCGCTATATGGATGGCTCGCGCACGCTCGCTTCGGTCGACAACATCATCTTCGATGAGAATCCCGTCGGTACTTTCGCAGATCCTTATGAACTCCATGTATCAGGCACCGTGGCTGTCGAGACTGTCAACGGAGTTGACGGCTACCTGATCCTCGGTGAGAATGGTGAGATTTCCATCAAGGGTGATCTCTCCAAGGTGCTCTCTGTAGAGATCTTCGACATGGATGGTCATAAGCTTGCCGAGGGTGTCAAGACAACCGATGGCCTGAAGGTATCCGACCTTGAGAGCGGCGTATGTATCATCCTCGTGCGCACGACCGAGGGCTCCCTCTACCGCAAGGTCATGGTGAAGTAAACCCGATTCTGAAACAGATCTTTTAACCCGATATGAAAGCGGGGTGCCTCATCGGAGGCACCCCGCTTTTTTGCTTGGATATATCGAAATTCCGTGAGGAGGGATTCGAAGGTGGAATCTTCAGTTCAGGCTTACTTTATTATTACCTTGCTGCTCTTGCCGTTCTCCATCTTGATGAAGATGCCGTTGCGAGGTGAAGAGGTCTCTACACCCTGAAGATTGAAATAGCGTGCATCGGCAGGGTTGGCATTTATGGTCTCTACTCCTGTCAGCGTCCCTTCGCTATAAGCGATCGGGGCGAGATAGAAGTATTCGGTAGAGCCTACCTTCGAGTATTTCACGACGCAGGTGACGTTGTAGGTTCCGGCCGGCTCAGTGGTGGTGCCGTAGTTGTCCTGGAATTCATAACGGGTTCCATCGTGGGTTGTGCCATAGGCCTTGGTAAATTCACTGGCTGTCGCGGTCTCGAACTTCACGGATTCAAGAATCACCACACGGTTGACATCCTCGGGAGTGACGGCGGATACGACGGGATATTCCACATTCACTGTTTCCTTGACCGCCCCGGGGATACCCTGCCAGGTTACTGAATTGTTGAGGTTCAGGTCCGTTGCGACCCAACCGGCGGGAATTACCTCACCCTTGGAATAAATCGTGGTGACGGTAGTGGAGGTGCTTCCCTGATTCTTGATGTTCTCTATGCAGGCGGCGTTGCCATCTTCGTCGGTGACAAAGGCGAAGCTGCTGTAGGCAAAGTTGACAGTCAGCGGACAGTTGACTTTGACCTTGTCGTAATTGGCGGGTGCGAATTCCATCATCTCGGCGATGCTCGTGGCGGTGGGCACGACAGTCAGGGTGTATTTGGCATTGCCCGCCGCATGAGACGCGTCCCCCTCCGTGGCGGCGGTGATGACGGTGGTGCCCGCCGCGAGGAGAGTCAGTTTCCCCTTATCGTCGACAGTGGCCACCTCCGGATCAGAGCTGCTCCATGTCAACGCAAGCTTATTGGGGTTGGAGAGGATAGGGGAGGTGACGGTCTCACCGAGATAGGCCTCCAGATCGGGGGTGGCGAAGGTGAGTCCGCAGGCCTCCTTGCCACCCAAATCGGGAGTATATGTGATTTCGATGGAGTGGATGTAGCGGCCGTAGAATTTATTCTCCCAACTGAAGGATGCCTTATCGGAGGCATCCTTGAGATTCCAGGTCCAATAGTAGAGCCCATTCTCCATAGCGGATTCGGAAGTGACTCCGTTGCATTCGATATCCAGGGCTGAGAGCGCGGACCCGGTCATGGCGAGTACGACCTTCGAGATTGTACCGCCGGGTATGGAGAGGGAAATTTCAGGGGTGAGATATGTCGCGGCGGCCAATCCGGAATAGACGAGGAGACCACAATTGGAGTCGCCTGCATCGACGAGGGCGAAACCATCGCCGGTTTCCGAGATTTTACGGATGGCAACATCTACGCCATCCGCCGAGAAGGAGAGATCGGGGGAGAAGGTCAGGTCGTCCGGTTTATTGGAGAATTGGCGTTCGATGCCATAGGCATCTCCGGTGCCGTCGAATGTTAGCGTCGTGACGTCTGCGGCGGCCGGGATGGCGGCGAGCAGGAGGGATGCTGCCGGGAGTAAAGTTTTCTTCATTGTTAAGATAAAATTATAATGGATTGATGGAATCATGAATAGTAATGAATTGTTTCAAAATGATTCTGAAAACTCAGAGTGTGTTTGGATTTAACTTTCATTCGCTTGAAGATGTCTTTTCGAGGGAATTTCACAAGTTGAAGATGGAGCATAGCGGGCTATGCGACTGATGAAACTTGGTGAAATTCACCGGAAAGACGCTTCAAGGGAATGAAAAGAATATATCCCTTTATAGGTAAAAACTTTAATCGTGTTAAATTCAAACACACTCTAAGTTCGCTTGAATTGCGTCAAAGTTAAGAAAATTATAGGGATTTCACAAATATATCGTGAATAAACTGATTTCATTGTTCTTATCAACTACTCGGTGGCAGAGTCGGCAAGTAAAGGCAGTGAAAGAGGAATAGAGTAACACTTGTGTCATATTCGGGCCATGAAATTTGGTAAGATAGGAAATTTAAACTATATTTGCAACATCAACATAAACGGATGACAGGATAAACAGCCCCGCCCTGACATATCTACCACAACAGGGGCACTATATCTAACGTAATGAGAAAAATCTTTACTCTTGCACTCGGCCTTGTCTGCTTCGGGATGGTTTCGGCCGACTCGCTCCAGACGTTCAATTGCGGCATAGGCATACCCGGCCGTCAGGAACCCGCACTTCTGGGTCTCGGCATCTCGCCGAATGGAAAATATATCTGTGGTCCGATCGAGAATGCCATGGGCTATTTCGTGGCATCTGTCGAGACAGGGGAGGTGAAATGGACCGTTCCCGATGAGGCTGACGAGGGTGAACTGCGTCATGTCGACAACAACGGATTGGCAATCGGTTTTGACGCAACCGCGATAACATATGATTTCGCCACAGGCGATGTCTCCACACTCTATTGTCCGGATGACGTGAAATATGTGCTTGCCGAGGCTCTTTCGGCCGACGGCAGTGTGAAGACAGGCTCCTTCGTGGGAGCAGGCTTCGAGACTCAGGCAGTGGTGGCGGTTGACGGAACGGATGACTGGAAGTTGCTTCCCATGCCGACGGAGGAGGACCTCGCGGGGACTCTTCTCGAAGGAATCAAAGGTAGTTCGGCCAAATATGTGAGTGCCGACGGAAAGATTATTCTCGGATGTCTCGGCAGTTTCGCGGCCCCGGTGCTCTGGAGACTGAATGAGGCGGGAGAGTATGAGATGGATCTCTTCATCAAGCGTTTCGTGAAACTCTCCGAAGGACAGCAGGGTGATGACAGCTATCCCTTGTGGAGTGTTTCGGGAATGTATCTCAACCTGAGCCCCAATGGACGTTACGTCAGCATGTTGGGTTTGATCAAGGATGAAGAGGGAACGAGTATCGGTGTGCCGGCGATATATGACACTGTCGAGGATAAGGTGATCATCTATGATGAGCCGCAGGAAATCAACATTATGGGTGCGGAGAATTTCCCCCTGCATCCCACGGCAATCGCTGACAACGGTACGTTCATCGGATCAATCGGTCAGCCGGTTGTACTCTCCATCGGTTCCTTCATCATGCGTGCCGGGAAAACACAAGCCGAGAATTTCCTGACCGCGTTCCCCTCGTATCAGGAGCAGCTCGCTGCTTCCGACGGTAACAACGTGCCGACAGGTATCTCCGCCGATGCAAGCGTCATTCTCGGCTACACCTTCTATAGCGATGACTTCACGACATCCGAGGAGGAGGATCCGGCATATTACCTGACTTACGTGATACATGATGACTACAACTATAACGCGGCGGTTGATGAAATCGCGGCTGACGTCACGGAGGCTACCATAGAGGGTATTTATACGCTTGACGGCCGCCGGTCGGGCAATCTGGTGAAGGGCGTCAATATCCTTCGTATGTCTGACGGCACGACCCGTAAGATTCTCCGTAAATAATCCCCGACACGATTCCGATAATAACACGGATTCCAATAAAAATCAGCATATGCCTGAGCGCGTATGCTGATTTTTTTGTTTATTAAAGGTAATCAAAAAACTGAAACTATGTCCGCTCCACAGTCAACTTTCTGGAATATTGACAGGATAATGAAACTGATCATCGCCCTCGGCATAATCACGGGGCTGATATTCCTCATGTCATATCTGAAGAATGTGTTGATACCATTCTTCGTGGCGTGCTTCATCGCCTATCTGCTTCAGCCGATCGTGGAATTCAACCGTCGATGGACACATGAGAAGGGACGAATAATCTCGTCGATTCTCACGGTGCTTGAGGTGATTCTGCTGCTGGGCGGCATCGTCTATATGTTTCTGCCCCATGTGATGGATGAACTGCAGGAGCTTGGAAAGATTCTTCACGAGATAAACGTCGGTAAACGTCAGCTTCCGCCGGAGTTCGCCGGAATAATAAGCTATGTGGAGAATAATTTCAATCCTTCCGACATACGTCATTTGCTGTCGGAGCTTCATGTGAGCACCCTCCTTAGCAAGGGCACATCCCTGCTCGGCGAATCTATAGGCGTCATCATGCAGGTCCTGGCGTGGGCCATGACGCTCATATACGTGCTCTTCATTCTCATAGATTATCCCCAGATAAGCAGGGGATTCAAGCTCCTCGTGCCCTATAAATATCGGGAGGGTGCCGTGTCGGTGGTGCGTGATGTGCAGGACAATATGAACCGATATTTCCGTGGACAGGGAAGGGTGGCGTTGTGCGCGATGGTATTCTACTGCGTGGGGTTCTCGATAGTGGGTTTGCCGTTGGCGATTCCGTTGGGTATACTTGTGGGTGTGCTTTATATGATACCCTACTTTCAGTATATCACCTTGATTCCGGTGGGAATCATATGCCTTATCTACTCCTTGGGTGGGGCCGACAGTTTCTGGATGCTGCTCGGGAAATCGTTGCTTGTATATGTGGTGAGTCAGTCGATATGCGACTATATCATAACTCCCCACATAATGGGTAAGGAGATGGGGATGAATCCGGCTGTCATCCTGCTGTCGCTGTCGGTCTGGGGGAGTCTCCTGGGAATAATGGGTATGATCATAGCGCTCCCTGTCACCTCACTGATAATGTCCTACTACGAACGATATATCTCCAATCCACGTAACAAGGATAATTGATGCCGGCGACTTTTATATGTATAAGCACGCTCTAAATATCCCGTATATTCAATGAAATCTTACTCATATCACTATAATTTTAATTCCTAAAAGGGTGCTTTGAGAAATTTAAAGTAGTACTTTGAAAAATTTAAAGTGCTACTTTAAATTTTAGATAAGGTATAAAAAAGAGAGGAGCTAATTGGATGTAGTTTCCTGTATTTCGTTTTCCATTTCAAAAGTATATCTATGGGATGGGTTAACCTGAAGAAAGGAAACATGATGGCGATTCCCGTAGGCTTGCTACTGTATATCAAGAGTATATTTCATCAGAGATGCTGATGCTTACTTTCATACTCCGCAAGGGCTTCGCCGGCAGGAACTATACGGGGGCGGCCATTTTCATCGGCAAAGACCATGTCTTGACCGAGGGCAGCCTTACGCCGGAGCAGATTCTCGTAGGATTGCTTAAGTCCTTGATTAATCTTTTCTCTTAACTCTATTTTTTCCTGTTCAGACATGATTCCTTGATTTTAGTGAAAATGTTATGATTGATTACCTCAGCATCATTTGCCAGTTCCAATGGATAATCAACGTTATCGTAGAAACTCCAACTATCCACTATCGGGGCGAAAATATTGAAGAAGTTATGTAATCCTAACCAATAACGTCGGATAATGGTTTGCGTAGGAATGTTATGACCGCCTTCGCTTACTCTTATATTCCATGTTATGGCAAAAAATCCCGCAGGCATTTCTGCTTGCGGGATTCAAATTTGAGCGGAGTGACCGAGATTCGAACTCGGGATACGCTTTTGGCGTATACACGCTTTCCAGTTGCGTTCATCCCTTTTAAACTCGCTGTTAAACAATAAGTTATAGCTTTTGCTTTTCATGCACAAGCCACTAGCAAGCACACTATAATGCAAAAATAATAAGAATTATCTAATATTCAAAATAAATTCTTATTGAATCAGCATAAAAATTATTCCCCAATATTGCTTGTAATAGTGGGGATTTAGAACAAAACTATTTCTTCAAATGTGTTTTAACATATTTTAACCATGCTATTTACTCGCGTAAATTACCTTAAAATTCTGGGGCGGTGAGAAGAGAGTTGTGACAGATTTTTAAATTGCAATCTATTCATAACAGTAAGTTATGGCAGAAAAGATGTATGAAAAAAGAAATCGGGTGTTTGATGGGGCTACGATAATAAGCTAATACAAAGGCTTAAAGACGGATATGTCCTCTATTACTGACTTGCGGATAAAAAATTTTTTTTATAAATTTGCAACGTTGAGTTCAATAGAGAGCTCATAGAAATAAATTTAACACGAAAGTGTCTTACTGATTCTCAAGGAATGAAGCCTGGAAAACTTCTAACCTCGATGAGAGATGAAGTGGACACTCTCGCGTCATAGACTCACTATGGCGGGAGAGCTTGTCTCATATCTTTCATTAGCGGTTTTTTCCAGGCACCGATTCCTTAAGATGTGTAGGCGGCTCTTCCGCTTTTGTGTATTGTCAACCTTCCTGGAGCCGGGAAATTAAATTAAAGATCATGAGCAAGGGCTTTGCAGATTATCTAATTGCTATGGCGCGTGAATTTGACCGTGAACTTTGGCGGGATATGGATGGAGTCGAAGTTCCTCTTTTCAGTGAGAGATATGATGAATGGCTGAAGACAGAGAGTAAGATCTCAGAGTCGTCCCAAGTGAATTATAAGCGTTGGCTTCGAAAGGCGGATGAATGGATATGTCATTCCGACCGCGACTTCTGGACGTTGCTCACCAAGGCATGGCAGTCTTCCGATATCGATACTGTCCGGAAACTATGTTTTGAATATGAGGCGGAGCTTTCAGAGGAGAAGGCGAATGCAGAGAAGGATAGTGAATATGGTGAATCTCCCAAGGAGATGGGAAATTGGATTACGGCTTTCAGAAACTATGTGAAATTCCTTGATAAGGAGTTGGAGAAAGCCGCAGTGGATAAGAAAGCGTTGGCGGCAATGATTAAAGCCTCACGCAAAACAGCCCACAACCTTTTTCTATCCAATCAGTTCATCAGCTGGGGGGTGAAGAAAGGCAAGCAGGAGGTTACTATGGAATCCTACGTCAGCAATATCAAGAGAATAAACAAGGAACTCTTCTGCAAGACGGGTTATGACTTGCTGTTCGACTTCCTGCCCAGCTATGTTAAGACCAAAAACAGGGCAAAGATTGACGAGATGTTCGACGCCATGCTTAAAAAGCTCGACGAGCGTATCGACACTTATAATGAGAATGAAATGAGTGTCGACGCTCTTGAGAATTGCCGGTGCGCCATGAGAGATTACTACACTTTTATCAAGGCCGTTGTCGGCTGATAAATTCGTGCTCACTCTTAATACTAAATCACTATTTTACAAACGTTTGTAGACTACCACAAAATGAACCTATCTATCCTGAAAAATGAAATCCATGAGATGGAGAGCGAATATATTGATGAAGCCCTGAAAAATAAAGCAAAACGATGGCTGGCAGATTTCAATACTGAGGTTGAGAATATTAAGCAGTATCGCGAACGTGAGATACTTGAACTTCTGCAGAATGCCGATGATGCGGGAAGTAGCAGGGTTGATATCATTCTTGATACCCAGCACAAGACTCTTGATGTGAGAAACAGTGGTCCTGATACAATTCCTTTCAAGGAGGAAGGTATCAAATCCATCATGTGTGCCAACCTTAGCCCTAAAAAGGGGTTGAACTATATCGGCGCCAAGGGGTTGGGATTCCGGTCTATTCTCAACTGGTCGGATCATATAATCATCAGAAGCGAAAATGTGGAGATGGAATTCAGTAGCGGTAGAGTGGCTGATTTCTGGAACAGCCAAATGGCTCCTCATCTCAAGGAGCTTTCCAAATATGAGACCGCTGCGGTCAGGGAGCACAGGCAGGTGCCGCTTTCCATTCTCGCTCTTCCTACTGGCAGGGAACTGGATGATGTGGATTTCACATCGATCGTCATGCACTATGCTCCCGCGCTTGAGAATCAGATAATCAGAGATCTAAAGTCTTTCCAGCCGACATCACTTCTATTCCTTCATAATCTCAAGTCGATTTCAATTTCCGTTGACGGGGAGACAATAGCCTATTACAGCAACCGGATATTAGCCGACGACAATGGATTCATAACCTCTGAATTAGCCGGTAAGAGATGGATTTCAAAGGTAGAAGGGGGTAAAATACCTATTGACGGGATTGAAAAAGATTACGAAATCGGGTGTGCTTACTGCATAGATGATGAGGAATATAATGTGAATCCCATATATAGCTTCTTCCCAACTCGCGACATTTTCGGCCTCCCCGCCATCCTGCATGCCACTCTTGAGCTGGATGCCTCCCGCAACCATCTTATACTCAGAAATGAAGTGAATAAGGTTATGATAGATAAATTAGCCGACATCATTTCCAAAATGGCGGAGTATCTCAAGGAGCAGGGCACCACATGGGATGCCTACAGGCTGATGCAGCCCAATCCTATGTATAAGGGAGGAACCGTATATGAGGATTATATGTTTAGAAAGCTGTATTCACGAAAAGGGGATTACATTCCGCTTTTAGGTGGAGGATACGGAAATTTGAATAATTGCTGGTATCTGGATGATGAATTATTCGATATCATTTCCATTACGGAATCTGGTCCCTCTATATTCAGTAACATGAGGCTAAAAGAAGGGAGAGAAATTCTATGCCTGGTAAATCAGGAGTTCAATTGCGATATAAAATGGAGAATCGAGAAGTTTGCATCGAAAATTGATAAGGATACCTTGGCTTCCCTGATTGTGGCTCTTCAGAAATTCGCTTCCCGCCGTGGTCTGAAACTTGACTGTCATATCTTCAGGGATGACACTGATACCACTATCTTCGGCACCGCATTCATTAATGAAGGTCAGAAGGTAGAGGATATTCCTTCGTGTATGGAATTCGATTATCTCGACGATGATCTTGCCGTAAAAATAAAGCAGCTTCTGGATCTGCCCGGAGAAAAGCCATGGCAACGCGAGATGGCGGATCGGCTGTCGGTGGTAGGCAGAATTTCATCCTCCGATATTTCATCACTCACCAACCGAATGGTTCCCAAGAGCGAAGATTCGCGCAGACCGGTGGCTGAATATAAGGAACAGATGAAATCTCTATTTAAGATCTTCCTTAAAAGAGGAAGAGATTTCACCATCAGCGAGGGGAATGAAGCATGGCTTCCAAACGAAACGCTCTCCACGAAATGGCAGAAAGCGTCACACCTCATAGCGGCCGACAGCAGATTCCCTGACGGATTCAAAAATCTCGGCATCTCCCCTTCTCCCCTTCCCCGGGAAAGATGTGTGGCCTATCCTTATTTTCTGGAGGAAGTCCCCGGGAATGATGCCTCTTCAATTCAGGAGTTTTTGGTAAAGCTCGGAGTGAATCTTTACTTCTGCAAGACTCCCATGCATTATGGTTCGGACCAGAGTTACATAGATTCGCTTGATATTCCTGAGGAGGTCAAGGCCAACTGTTCATGGAAGGATGCTGAGCGCGAGGCTAGGAACACCGCATATATCGCTGACAGGGAAATCCTGAACAGTCTCAGGCTCCCCGATCTGATCAAACTCCTCCTAAAGTCTGGATATGATGAGCAGGTATGCTCGGGCCAGCAGATTGACTGGTTTAACTCGAAGTATAAAGAACCCGTTACAGTTGATATGAGCTACGCTGCCTACCTTCTACGCACCCAATCAGCTGCCTCGCAACTAAAGTACTATGCTGTTGAAGATCATGAGTGGTTGCCGGGGAAAGTGGCGAAGGAAGATCAATTGGAGCTCAACGATGATGATCCCAGGATTCTCAGATTACTGCTGGCTCTCGGTGCTTCCGCAACTTGCGCGGATTTCGGCACGGAGGATTTGTATCAGGTGCTTCAGGAACGCACCGACAGAGCCAAGGCGCAACATGATTCCAAGGGTTTGAAGTCTTTCTACCATAAGATAAAGATGGCGTTGAATGAACACACTTCGGTGAATCCTCCGGCAGATCTGCGTCTTGCCTGCAAAATCGGTGATGAACTTCAATTCTTACCCGCGAACGAGATCTTTTACAGCGATAACGTCGGAATCAGAAGCTTGAGAAACCGTCTTCCCATCATAGAGATGAGCTCCCGCGAAGGTGAGGATATCGTGAATAGGGTATTCGGATGCCGGTTGATCAAAGACCTTAAATTTGAACTTGTCGAGGGAGAGATGACCCCAGTTCTAACCGACCAACTCAACCAGAAACTGGCCACCATCAAGCCGTATGTCATTGCCTCAGCCACGAAGGAAGCGGGGAGCAAGGGCGGCAATATCGACACCCTTATCAGTAATGTCAAGAGCGCGCTCGACCGTCTATATATCAGTGTGGTAAGTCAAGGCGAGTATAGACTGTCTAATGGGCCTGAGGGTAGAACCCATTCTATCCGGATGGAAAACGGCGAGCTGCGATTTTTTGATGGTAAACCTTTCATCTGCGGTGATTATTCCCGATTGGAGGAGGCGCTGGAAGATCCATATTTCTGCAATGGCATTGTGGAGGCGATAGCCATAGCCTTGAAGCTGAACGGCGGCGAGAATGTCGACAGGTTCCTGCGTCTGCTCAAATCATCCAAGAAAGAATTGGATTATATCGCGGAGAATGAATTTGATGAATCGCTTTGGGCTAAATGCGAGAAAACGACCGGATTATCGTCATCTGAGGTAGAGTTCTGGCGCACTGTATTTGAATATGACGGGATCGCGGATAGCTTTGACGAGGAAGCACTGAAGAAGACACCGAGAAGTTATCTTGTCGCTAAATTAGGGATAGAGGCGGATAGAGCCGACATCCACAGTTTCATCACCTATCACAGACAGCAGCTGAAGGGAGTGAGAAGCCGCTATGAGGCGACCTACCTTGCCGGCGTCCATGCCCTTCTCAGCGAGATGGATGATGAGGCAAAAACGAGGTATGTTGAGTTTAAGGAGAATTTCCTCAGCGACGACTGGATTGAGGATATAGCCAAAAATATCCGATATGAGGTCGAACCTGATTATGAATATTTGATCGAGAATTATATCACGTATAATTTTGATTTTGAGGCTGAGAAACGTGAGGTCGGCATTCTTCCCCGTCGACATGATGAATATCTTCTCGGTCATGACTTCCATGAACTCCGATTGAGCCCTAAGGATGAGAGTCTTCTCTATTTCGATGGGTATGAAGATTATTTTGCCCGGAAGATAGAACAGCTGTTCCCGGCCGAAAAAGAGGATGATGAGAATGATAATCAGACCGGGAATGGAAGTCTGAAGACTCCGGTGATTACAGAGATAGAGGAGGTGGAGACTCTTCGTCCTAGTGTCGGGAATGATAGTACAACCAAATCCTCTCAAAGAAGACAGCCTTCTGAAACCGCAAAGAAAAGGAATGGCCGAAAAGCCGAGGATATTGTTTTACGCGCCTTTTCCCTCCCAGACTCTGAATATGAGATCGGAGAAATCTATTCTGAATACCTGGCTACCAAGAACGGACTTTCCGGAGACGATTCCCGAGGTTATGATCTGGAGTATCGTAAGAAGGGATCGGCTATCTACCGATGTCTTGAAATCAAGAACTGCAGTTCGGGGGAAGACATCAGACTGACAGCCCATGAATATGAGGTTTCGCAATCTACGGAGTGTCGTGATCGTTATGATGTGGCGTTGGTGACAGGAGATTCAATCAGGATTTGGAAAGATGCCTTCAAAAATCCGGATTCCTATTCCCTTATCCCCGAAGGTTATCACGTGAGATTTAAGATTAAGTAATGGATAGAACAGAGAATAAAAAGAGCATTACTTTCCCCGATTTGCTCAATATGCTCGATGGCCCTGAGCTTAATGATGTGGGTATCGAAGTAGTGGTGACTGATTTTGAAGTGGATGAGGATAATGGGTTGAGACGTGCGGAGAAGCTGAAAGATGAAGGGAAGACCGTATTGGGAATCGGAATCCTGCCATTTGCCGCTGTTGGAGATAAGGGTGTGTTGGATGCTCTGGTCCGGTGTCAACAATTGCACCAGATTGCCGATGGCTGTGTATTGGTCAACAGGGAATCCTTGCGTTCAAAAATCACTCCTTCTTCTTTGTCATTCTCGGAGGAAATTGAATCGGTAGAGGAAGAAGTGGATAAAATCATTCTTAACATAAGGAAGGGATTATCTGACATTCTTCTGCCTGGAAAGATCAATATTGAGTCATCCGTTTTAAGGGAAGTCTTGCGAGATTGCGGCACATTACTGATTGTCCGGGGCGCAGGTACGGGTGCTGACAAAATGGAAAAAGCACTTAAGGAGGCATTTGATAAGGCAGCCGAAGGAAGGTATGACATCCATACCGCTCGCAAAATGATCATCAAGCTACTTGTATCCCGGGGTACGGAACTGAGTATGGATGAGCTCGGAAAGCTTCAACAATTCCTCTCCACTCTCCCCAATAATATTGAGGTAATATTCGGAACAGGCAACTCAAATAATGACATGGTGGAATTGGAGGTCGTGATACTTGCGACCGGGGTAGATGCAGTCTTACGGAAAGTTTAGACCACAATAATCATAGTGATATGTTAGGCGCAGTTGCAGGAGATATAATAGGCTCACAGTATGAGTTTGACATGAGCCAGACTTATGATTTTGAATTGCTGAATGATGAAAGTTTCTTCACCGACGATACAGTCATGACGCTTGCCGTGGCAAGATGGTTGATGGAAACATCGTTATCCTCTGATGAACTGATCAATTCAATGAAAGAATTGGGTCGTCAGTATCCCTTTGCCGGTTATGGATCAGGATTCAACAACTGGATTTGGAGTGAGAATCCAAAGCCATATAATAGCTACGGGAATGGTTCAGCAATGAGGGTCAGTCCGGTAGGATTATATGCCCATGATATGCAGGAAACTCTTGAATTAGCATATATTACAGCAGCTGTTTCTCATAATCATCCGGAAGGGATAAAAGGAGCTCAATCTACGGCAGCAGCCGTCTATATGGCGAAGAATGGATATACAAAGGAGCAGATACGCGAAGTATTGACAGCTTTATTCGGGTATCGCCTCGATACCTCTTTGGAGCAACTTAGACCGACTTACCATTGGTCAAGTGATTGTCAGCAATCCGTGCCGGAAGCAATACTCTGTTTTCTTGAAGGTGGAGATTTTGAGGATAGCGTCCGCCTGGCAGTATCGTTAAGAGGAGATGCCGATACTCAAGCATCTATCGCGGGCTCGATAGCAGCCTGTATGTATCCAATCCCTGAGGACATTGCATTGAAGTGTAAAAAATGCCTAACCCAGGATCTCCGGCGGATAATGAACGATTTTGAAAAGTTTATAGATGAAAGATAAATTATGGTAAGCGTGCGCATTCTGGATGCGTACGCTTATATTATTGACAATTTTCTTGTCGGTTTGGAATGGCGATAAATTCTGCAATCGAATTAAGGAAGAGGAAGGTTTCTCTGCCGGGTGGGAGAGGAATGACGGGAGCAAGAATCAATAAAGAGCCACGGGAGCACTGCTCGAAATCATGGGCAGCCGGTTTCCGGCGCTCACCGAATGGCTGGTTAGAGATGAGGATAATCCTGCCTCCCGCTTCTTCACACTCTCGTCTGATTTCTTTTTCGGCTTGAGAAATGAATGGCGATACCAGTATGCCGCCATTTTCATACAGATGCTTCCTTCCTCATTCCGATATATCTTCCGAGAGCACGGGGAAGATAATCGCGCGCAAAGATTGCAAAATGGATATGGTCAGGCATGATGACATATTGCAGGATTTGTAGGGATGGGTGTAGATTTGGGAAATTGAGGATTTGTTGCTCGATAATTTCACCGATAATTGTTCTGGAGACCAAGGGATTTAAGGGGGAGCCCGAAATTTTAGAGAAAGGGGGACAAGCGGGGGCCTTGCTGATGGTGATATGATAGATGGAGCGGCCTCTGTAGTCATGCTTAGGATCCCTGCCCATAGATAGAAAAATTAAAAGAATTTGAATTTAAGATTTTAGCCGCAAGCGGCTATGCTACTGACGGACAAGCTCAGCTGAAAGCGGCTAAGCGACTGACGGACAAGCTCAGCTGCGAGCGGCAGTGCGACTGACTGACAAGCGCCGGCATCTTGGCTGCGAGCGGCTGAGTTTGTTCGTCAGTGCAAAGGCCGCTTGCGGTCTTAATGAAAAATCCCGCAGGCATTTCTGCTTGCGGGATTCAAATTTGAGCGGAGTGACCGAGATTCGAACTCGGGATACGCTTTTGGCGTATACACGCTTTCCAGGCGTGCCTCTTCAGCCACTCGAGCACCACTCCAATTTCGGCTGAAACCATTACTTATGCCCGTGAGAATGGGCCGTATATCGGTTTTCGGATGCAAAGTTAGTAATTTTTGTTGGATTGTCAAGAAGTTTTGGCCGATTTTTATTGTTTTTTTACTAATTTTGTGGTGTAATATTAATATATAGCCCCTTCCGGGGTATGTTGTAACTGTCGGAAGGGGGTAAAACATATGATTCGGCATGAAAAGAATCAGTAGAATCCCGAAAGCTCTCCCGGGGCTTCTCGCAGTGACGGCGCTGAGTGGTTGCGGAGCCAAGAATGGCGCCGATAGCGACCGTGCGGGCGAATTCGCCGGAATGGATGACCGCGCCAAGATGCAGTATATGATGCAACGTGTCGCTCCCGACTCGGTGGCGCGGTTTATCTGCGATGCCGCTCTCGGCAAAATCGAGGGAGTGCGGATCGACACCCTCTCCATGGCCGCGCTCTACGCCTATGAGAATTATAAGGATGCCGACCTGCAGACCTTCCAGATAGCCTACGATACATATGCCGACAATCTCCCTCTTCCCGACAAGATGCACCTGCGCAAGCTCGCCGCCAGCGATAATCCCGATGCGCTCGGCTATCAGCTGGGACTCGAATACGTCAACGATATCCGCACAGGGCGGATGACGGGGGAGGAAATCGAGGCCGAAATCGCCGCGTTCAAGAAAGTCTGCGACGCCAGCCCGGAAGATTCTTTGACTTTCCGCCGCTTCATGACCGGCTTCAAGGTGGCCCTCGACAAGGATGGCTCCGAGGGTATACCGAAATCAATATATGAATCCTACAGTAAATAAATATGAAAAGAATATCTGAATACGCCGTCGAGGTAGAATCGGCGATCCGCGAACTCGGCATCGGCTCACGCCGTCCCGAATCACTCTACGCTCCCATTGAATATGCACTTGAGGCCGGGGGCAAACGCATCCGGCCCGTGCTCCTGCTGATGACGGTCGACGCCTTCGGCGGAGATGTGGAGGCTGCCATGGCCCCGGCGCTCGGCATGGAGATATTCCATAACTTCACGCTGCTCCATGATGACGTGATGGATGACTCCGAGACACGCCGCAACCGCCCGACTGTCTTCAAGAAATATGGAGAGAATGCGGCCATACTCTCAGGCGACACTATGCTCGGACTGGCAGAGAAGCAGATGATGCAGGTGCCCGATGCAGTGCTGCGCCGTGTGATGGAGACGTTCAACCGCATGTCGGTGGAGGTCTACGAGGGACAGGCTCTCGACATGGAGTTTGAAACGCGCGATGACGTCACGCCGGATGAATACGTCAACATGATCCGTCTCAAGACAGGCTCGCTTCTCGGCGCATGCGCTGAAATCGGCGGCATACTATCCGGATGCAATGATAAAGTATGCGCCAAACTCCGCGAATATGGCGAGAACCTCGGCATCGCATTCCAAATAGAGGATGACTGGCTGGATACCTTCGGCGACTCGGCCACCTTCGGCAAACCGATCGGCGGCGATATCAATCAGGCTAAGAAAACCTTCCTCTATGTCAGCGGCATGTCTGCTTCCGCAGAGGAGGCGAAAGCCCTTAAGATGGGCATGGAGCTTCCGGCCGGTGACATGCGCGTGAAGACTGTCACCCGCATATACGAGAAGATGCACCTCGACGAGAGCTGCCGCAAGGCTGCCTCCTCCTATAGCGCCAAGGCCCTCAAGGCCGCCAAGGCAACCGGACTTCCCGAGGAGCGCCTCGAATCATTCAAATATCTTCTCGACCGTCTCTCCGGACGTAAAAAATGATCGATACCCACACCCATCTATATCTTAGAGATGATTTCCCCGACGGGGGGTCCGACGCTGTCCGTCGGGCCCTCGACGCGGGAATCAGCCATATGGTGCTGCCGAATGTGGGGCTGACCTCGATGGAGGATCTTTTAAGTCTTCACGCCCTTCATCCGGATGTGACGAGTATCGGGGTCGGTCTGCATCCCGAAGAAATCGACGCCGACTGGCGTCCCCGTTTGGAGGATGTGTTCGCACGTTTCGCGGATGAAGGACCCGTGGCGGTAGGGGAGGTCGGCATCGACCTCTATCATGATCCGACCTACCGATTCCAACAAATGGATGCCTTCGGAGATCAGCTTGACCGTGCCTACACAATGGGGCTGCCCGTCATCATCCACTGCCGCGAGGCTCTCGACGATACGCTGGACGTAATTCGCATGATGGGCGACCGCAGGCCGGAACGACTCGTATTCCACAGTTTCACCGGAAATCCGGCGGATGCCCGGCGTATTCTGGCACTCCCCGGCACATATCTCGGCATAAACGGTGTCGTCACCTTCAAGAACGCTCCCGAGTTGAGGGAAGCGGTGGCGGAGGCCGGGGCCGGTCGGCTGGTGCTTGAGACAGATTCGCCGTATCTCGCACCGGTGCCCAAGCGCGGACGCACCAACGAGTCGGCCTACATCCCCGATATACGCGACCGCATTGCGGAAGTCTGCGGGCTGCCCCCTGCGGAGGTGGAGGCCGTAACCGACGCCAACGCGCGCTCCATATTCAATCTATCATCTTCATAACCACATGACATTTCCTTCGGACTTCCTGACATTACCGCTGACGCAGCCCGTAGTGATCATCACTCTCGTGCTGGTCATTATCCTATGCGCCCCGATACTGTTCAGTCGTCTGAAGATTCCCAATATCGTAGGTCTCATTCTGGCCGGTGTGGCGGTAGGACCCTACGGTTTCAACCTGCTCGCGCGAGACGCGAGTTTCGAGATTTTCGGCCAAGTCGGCATACTGTATCTGATGTTTCTGGCGGCCGTGGAGATCGATATGTACCACCTGAAGCGCAATTACCGCAGTGGTGTCGTCTTCGGACTCGTGACCTTCCTGCTGCCGATGGCCGTCGGCATCCCCTTGACGAAATTCGCCCTCGACATAAGCTGGACATCCTCGGTGCTGATTTCATCGATGTATGCCTCGCATACGCTGATTTCCTATCCGGTGGTCAGCAAGTTCGGGCTGACCAACAACCGGGGAGCCGTGATTGCCGTCTGCGGCACGATCGTGGCTGTCCTGCTCGCCCTTCTTGCGTTGGCCGAGGTTGTGGCTGTCAGGGTTTCGGGCCATTTTGACGTAGGGTCGCTATTCTGGTTGCTCCTTCTGATGGGGATATATGCAGTGGGAGTGGGGTGGAGCTTTCCGAAGCTTACGCGATGGTTCTTCCGCAAGACGAGTGATTCCGTGATGCAGTTCATCTTCATCCTGACGCTCGTGCTCATAGCCTCCACACTGGCAAAAGTAATCGGACTCGAATCGATTTTAGGGGCTTTCTACGCGGGTCTCGTGCTGAATCCCTTCATCCCTTCGAGGTCAGCGCTGATGAACCGCATATCATTTGTCGGCAACGCGATATTTATCCCATATTTTCTGATAGGAGTCGGGATGCTCATAAATGTCCACGTAATATTCCGAGGCTGGGGAGTGGCGTGGGCGGCCGGAGTGATGACCCTCACGGCCCTCGTGACCAAATGGGTGGCGGCGTGGGGTAGCCAGCGGATGATCGGTCTCGGCTCGAATGAAAGACGTCTGATGTTCGGGCTGTCATCGGGCAAGGCCGCCGCCACGATTGCGGCGACCATGATAGGCTACCAATATGGCTTGCTGACAGAGGATATGATGAACGGCGCGGTGGTGATGATACTCGTCTGCTGCATCGTGGCCTCCGTCACGACAGAGACTGCCGCCAAATCGATCCGCATATCCCTCACGGCAGCCGCCCTTGACAACGAAGCTCCGCGACGTGTCGGGTTCGCCCGGCAGATAGTGGCTGTCAGCAATCCGCTGACGGCTGAAGGTATCATGCGGATGGCCGTCTTCATGCGTAGTCCGCTGAATACGGAGACCATCACCGCACTTTTTGTGCGCCGCAGCGACAATCCCGAGCTACTTCGCGACGGGCGTCAGTCGCTCAATCTGGCTATGGCGGCCGCCGAGGCGGTCGATGTCCCGTGTCGACAGGTGGAGAGATTCGATCTCAACATCATGGCCGGGGTGACCAACGTAATGCGGGAGCACCACGCCACGGAGGTAGTCATAGGTTTGCATCGGCGCACGAATATCGTCGACAGTTTCTTCGGCAGTATGATTGACCAGCTGATGCGATCCACCAACCGGATGATCATCATGGCGCGTTGTTTTATCCCGGTCGATACCGTGCGCCGGATATTCGTCTACGTGCCGCGCAACGCGCAGTATGAGAGCGGATTCTCCGACTGGATAGCGCGCATAGGGAATCTGGCGTCGCAGTTGAGCTGCCGGGTGCATTTCCTTTGCCAACCGGTGACAGGGGAATATATCGAGGCCCACGTCGCAGAGGGGGGCTACGCCTTCAGCCGGCAGTATGCGCCGATGGAGAACTGGGATGACTTCATCATCCTCTCCTCGCAGGTAGGGGAGGAGGACCTGCTGATTGTCATAGGTGCCCGGAAGGGGTCGGTGTCCTATACGGGCGACTATGAGAATATGCCCTCGTTCCTCGGTCGCAACTTCCGCAATCATAATATAACTCTCGTGATACCGTCCCAGTTTGATGGAAAGGTCAACACCGATTCACTCAATCCCCGGTAAGAGATCCTTCAAAAAAACTGATGAAAATATGATAGATTCAGGGAAAGACACAAGTCGTGAAAAACATTTCGGCATATTGATATCGCGTAGGCCCGCAATCCTCGTTGCCGTTACGGCGATTCTCATTCTCTCCGGCTCATGCTCCGGCAAGGGGGGAGAGAAGAAAGGGGAATCCGCGCATCCGGACACTCCGGCAGTCGTCACGCCGGAGCAAGATGTGACACCCTCCGATATAATCCTTACGCCGGATGGAATAGGCCCGGTAAGGATCGGCATGTCGACCGACAGCATTCCCGAGCGTTGCCCCGGAATCTACGACAGCGTGGTGGCTGAAGAGGGCTATGAATCCAATTCATATCTTTTTCTCGAAGAGGGGAGAGCCGTATTCACCGCCTATGAATTTACCCCCGGAAGAATAGACGTGATCGGAGCCGAGTCTCCCAGGGTGGTTGTAGCCGCACCTGAGGATATCTTTCTCCGTCTCGGTGGAGAATTCCGAGGAGTGCTCGGATTGCCCGGAGTCAAAGCCGATTGGGAGCATGTCGACAGTGAGGGAATGTGGTGCTGGAGCTGGCGTGGAATCTGGTTTCAGCCCGACCAGAGCCATCTTCCCGAGGGACTCGGCAATAAACTCTATAATGATAAAGAGATACCGACGGCCGATCTGTTTACCTCCGACGTAAGAATCGGATATATAGGTACGGGTCTTCCCTGGTAATCTTCCCCGATAATAAAGAATAAATAAATGTGGCAGACTATATATAATGATCTCAACTCCCTTGATGTGACGCTGCTCAATTCGGTGTTCCGCATGTTGCTGAGCATGACGCTCGGCGTAGTGATCGGAGCCGAGCGGAAACGCAAGGGGCAGATAGCCGGCATACGCACATTCGCCCTCATCACGATGGGGGCATGTCTGGCCATGCTGCTATCCATATATGTCCCGCAGGTCTATATGGGACTCAAGAACGGTGATCCGGGTCGAATAGCGGCACAGGTCATCACCGGAATAGGTTTCCTCGGTGGCGGCGCGATGATAAGGGCCAAGGGTTCGGTGAAAGGACTGACGACAGCCGCCGGAATCTGGATTTCAGCCATCATCGGGATGGCTGTCGGAGTCGGCATGTACGTCGTGTCGGTCGGCACGACGGCGTTGATTCTCATGGTGCTCGTCATGTTCGACTGGTATGAACATAAAATGAGCGTAGGCGCCGAGAGCAAGGCAATCAATCTGAAAATACGCGGTATCATCACCGACCTCGAACCATATAAGAAGGTGCTTCGGGCCAATAGAGTCCACCTGAGCACATACTTCGTGGAGTATAACTACGAAAAAGACTCCACCGACCTCAACCTCCTTGTGCTCGGCCACTCCCATGCCGATTTCCTTCCGGTCATCGCTGCGTTGCGGATGGTGGAGCCGACCGTATCGATAACCCTTTCATCACAAGCCGATATATGAATACCAATGCCCTTATAGGCGATCTCGCCTGGATTCTGTTGCTCGGATCCATAGTCACCCTGCTTTTCAAGAAACTCAAGCAGCCTGTTGTGCTCGGCTATATACTGGCCGGCTTCCTGGCGAGTCCGAAATTTACATATCTTCCATCCATATCCAATCTGGAGAATATAGAATTCTGGGCGGAATTGGGTATCGTCATTCTTATGTTCTGTCTCGGACTGGAGTTCAGCTTCAAGAAACTGTTGAATTCAGGAAGTTCGGCGATAGTGACGGCGCTGATAATCATCACCGGCATGACCCTGGCCGGATTCGGCGTCGGATGTCTGCTTCATCTCAACACCATCAACTGCATCTTCTTGGGGGGCATGATTTCGATGTCGTCGACGACGATTATTCTCAAATCGCTGACCGACTTGGGATTGAGGCAGAATAAATTCGCCACGATGGTATTGTCGGTGCTCATCATCGAGGACCTCTTCGCGGTGCTTATGCTCGTGTTGCTGTCATCGCTTGCTATGGGAGATGTGAAGGGGATGGAGTTGCTGTTCAGCGTCGGCAAGTTACTCTTCTTCCTCATCATATGGTTTATCGTCGGGGTGTATGTCATCCCCTCGATGCTCGTGAGATTGAAGGGATATCTCAACAACGAGACCCTGCTGGTAGTCTCGATGGCCCTGTGCTTCGCGATGGCGGTATTCTCGGTCAGCTGCGGATTCTCCCTTGAACTCGGAGCCTTCGTGATGGGGTCGATTCTTGCCGGGACGATGGCCGCCGAGCGTATAGAACATGTGGTGGTGCCGGTAAAGGATCTCTTCGGTTCCGTATTCTTCATCTCCGTCGGCATGATGGTAGACCCCGTCGTGCTTGCGACATACTGGGGGGAGATACTCATACTGGCGGTAGTCGTGATCGTAGGTATGATAATCTTCGGCACACTCGGAATGCTCGTGACAGGCCAGTCGTTGAAGGTGGCTATGGAGAGCGGATTCACCTTGACGCAGATAGGCGAGTTCTCCTTCATCATCGCCTCGCTCGGCATGAGTCTGGGGGTTCTTGAGCCGAGTCTCTACCCGATAATCGTGGCCGTCTCCGTGATAACTATCTTCACCACACCCTACTTCATCAAGATGGCCAAGCCGGCCTATAATCTGGTGCTTCCGCGACTGCCGAAGGGACTCCATTTCCTTATCGACCGCTATTCCAAGCAGACCGCCGATTCCAGCGAGACGAAGCGTCTGTGGCGTGAGATACTCGGGCGATATATGTGGCGCATAGTGCTTTATTCCGTCATCCTGTTGGCCATCATCCTCGTGTCGCGTGAATACTTCTTCCCCTTCATGGAGGGAATGTTCCATGAGTGGGGGCATCTGGCGGCAACGGTGCTTACGCTTGTGGCGATGTCCCCCTTCCTGGTGGCCCTGTCGTTCAGCAGCACAAAACCCGATGAACGGATGAAACTGCATCAGACCGCTTCGTTCTACGATGTTCCGCTCGTGGCGATGCGGATAGTGCGCTATGTCGTGGCGATGATGTTTACGGTATATTTCGTGACTCTGAGCTATCGTCCGGTGGTGGGCTGGATAGTCGGGGTATGCTTCTTCATGCTGATTCTCATATTCGCTTCGAGCAAACTCATGTCGAGATATAAAAAGATGGAGGATCGCTTCATGGATAACCTCAACATACGCGAAAATACCCGCTCGGGACGCAACAACAACCTTGTCGACGACCTTCACCAGGCTTATATACAGGTTGGCCCCAACAGTATATTCGTGGGCGACCGACTGAAGGATTCCGGCTTGAGGCATGACTATGGCGTAAGCGTCTCAAGCATACAGCGCGGGCAGATGATGATTCCGCTGCCCGGTGGTGATACCCGCATCTTCCCCGGCGACATATTGGGAGTCATAGGCAATGACGAACAGATAAAGGCCCTCAACGATGACATCGAGCGCGACGAACAGAACTTCTCGGAGCGCATAGTGCCATTCAAGCATGTGGAATTGCGCAGCATCCTTCTGACTCCGAATTCACCCATAGTCGACGTTCCGCTCCGCGATACCAACATCCGCGATGATTTCCGGAGTATGCTCATCAAGGTGCACCGCAACGGCGACTACTTCGAGCCGCGTCCCGACACCATCCTTCGTCCCGGCGACGTCATCTGGGCAGTCGGTGACGCCGACTACCTCCCCCGTATGAAATAATCCGATATCAATCGCAATCAGAGCCTCCCCAAGCGGGGAGGCTCTGCCACCTAAATTGGTGTCACCATTCACCAATCAACATCAATAATAACATATATAAAATTCGTATCTGCTCGTATTTATAATGAGGGATGGGATCTAAAAAAACTCAATCCCGAAATCTTCCACAAAAATATCTAAGTCGACAATACAACACAAATATACGCATAGAATAGAAGTTTTGATTTATAAATTCGGGCATAGTTCACACTTCATCTAATGATAAACCACCACATAATACCGGTTGAGATGTATAGTGATTCGAAAAATTCACTTAACTTTGTAAAATGAAACCTAACCCAATAGAAAATTCAAGTAATGTCATGCACGCTCTAAAAAATACCATAGTCACATTGATATCCCTATTCCTCTCCCTCCAATCCTATGCCGCATTAAAGACTGCATCCAAGATAATGCCGTTCGTAGAAGATACGGCAGAAGAATTGTTTGAAAAAGCCCAGGCATATCAGAAAAGTTCAAAACTTGACAGCGCGCTTATATGCTATTCAATGCTTGTTGAAACCTACAGGAACACGAACGATATGGCCACTCATGAGATAGTCGGGAAAAGTCTGTCAGAGATGGGGCAATGTTATTATATCAATTATAGGGACAATATAAGGGCATATCAATGTCTTGCTGAAGCACAGACAATCTTTGAGAAGAACAATAACATGAAGGAATGTTCATTGGTTCTACTTAATCTCGGTAATTTATTCAATATGTATGATTATATATTCCCGGCAAAGGATAAATCCTCACTGAAACGCAGTCGGGAGTTATATGAGAAATCATTACAGATGAGTATTGCGTCTAAAAGCTGGGATATTGTATGTTCCGCCTACATCAATATGGCTATGATGAGCCTGCCCTTCAGTATTGATAAACAATTGAACGATAAGACAAGAGATATTCTAAGGGATTCCATTCCTCCCAAAACGATGGATTACCAGTTTACTAACTTGCTTTGCGTCGGCACTGATGCGTTGGCTGAGGGTAATTTCGATGATGCGAGAAAGGCCTTCATAGAGATGCGCGATTCCATTGGGTTATCCGCTCCTCGTGAGAAATACATGGCTGATGTATGCTTGTCTGCCGTTGCTCTTGCCGAGAAGAAGTATGATGAAGCGATTGACTGTATTCGCTGGATACTTATGGATAATAGTGGAGTCAGTGATTCAGATGTACATATGGAGGTGTATGATTTGCTGGCAAAATATAGTTCGTTTGGGGGTAATCAAACAATGTCGGACTATTATCGGATAAAATACTTTGAGGCAAAAGATTCGTTGATGCGGGATGTTGTGGCGCTTGAACCGACACGAATAGAACTGGAACTGGATGACATCAAACAGAATGCCCGAAAAATAGAGGAGGAGCGTCAGTTGATTTGGCTTTGGCTGATTTTTTCGCTCATTATCGTTGTAGGTTTATCCATCGTGTCATTTATTATTACAAGAAAAAATAGGGATTTGAAATTAAAGAATAAGGTTATTTTCGATCAGCTTCAGCCATTGTTGCATATCCAACCATCTGCATCTGTCATCAAAAAAGAGGAGAAAGAATACGAAGAAAAAGAGTTGAAACAAAATATAGAAATTGCTGAAGAATTGGAATCATCAAAGTCAGATGAGCCGGACAAAGCAGAGGAAGGAGAAGCTAAGAGAAAATATCGCGATAGTTCGATGACCGATGAGACCCGGCATATGTTGATTGGAAAGATAGAGGAGGTTTTGGGGAACATGGATAAAATATGTGATAGTAATTTTTCACTTCAAAAGTTGACGTCTCTTGTCGGTTCGAATACAAGCTATATATCACGTATAGTCAATGAACACTATGGAATGTCATTTGGCAATCTTCTCAACCGTTATAGAATTCAGGAGGTGTGCAGAAGAATGGCAGATTCTGAGGAGTATGGTCATCTTACGATAGAGGCAATCAGTGAATCAGTCGGGTTTAATACAAGGGCGACGTTTGTAAAAGCTTTCCGTCTGAATATAGGTATGCTTCCATCAGAATATATGCGTCTTCTTAAGAAAGAATCTGAAAATAAGGATTAAATTCCAACTTGCAACAAATGTAAACGCCGGGGAGTATATCCACTCCCCGGCGTTTACATTTGTTGTCTATTAGGGGGTATTTGTAGAAGAATTTATAAATATAAACATAAATATGGAAGTGTTTTAATAATAAAACGTGTCACATTTCATAATTTTGCTTCAGTGTTTAGCTAATCTTTCAAACATTATCAACGTATGAAAAAACTTAACTTATTTCTGCTTGCGGTCGGGATCCTACTGGGAGTCTCGGGGCAGGCAAAATCAATTCCCGTATGGTGGAATGTAAATCCTTCCGACGGCTCCACAGTTGAAGAACTCGGTGTAATCAAAATCGACAATGGCACCTACAGCGACACATTTCGTGCTGAAGAGGGAGTGTATCTTCTGATCAATGGTAATGCTACTCCTTACACCGTGAGCTATGAATCGAATAATGGTTATCCTGATGATACTATCGTCATCACGCTTGCAACACCTATAACTACCAACGGCAGATATAACATCAATGTGCCGGCAGGGTTCTTCACATATTTATATTATGGAGAAGACCTATCTGTCTCGGAGATGTTCGAATGGGATGTAACCGTCAAGAATAGCGAGGATGGTGATGAGGACGCAGAATCCTTTGAGACTTCCATACCTGCCGGATTTAATGTAAATCCTGCTGATGGTGAAACTGTGAAGGCAGTCACTGCTCTCACGATATCCGATGGCAGGATGGAATATGAGTCATTCTCAGCTAAAAGCGACTCATTTAAAATCATAGTCAACGGCAAGGGTGTGGAGGTGAACGCTACCACGACAGATTCCTCAATCACATTGACACTCCAGGAGCCGCTCACCGAAACAGGGGTATATAATATTGAGGTGCCTGCGGGAGTCTTCACATATGAGAATATGTATTGGGACGTATATGAGAATTCAGAATTCAAATGGGTTGTGAATATAAAGGAGACTACTTCCGGTGATGATAATCCCTCTGCTCCTGAGGAACCGGAAAATACTACTATTCCGAGTGGATTCAAGGTGACTCCTCCGGATGGCGCCAATGTTGAAAATCTTTCAGTGATTACGATTTCCAATTCGATTCTTGGAGATTTGGCGTATGTAGAAGGTTCAAAACTCTATATAAATGGGAAATCAGTGGACTTCGTCGCATCAATAATTGATGATGACGAAACACTGGAGATAACACTGGATACATTGATAGATCAGGAGGGGGAATATTCGATTTTCCTGCCCAAAGGATTCTTTACATATTATGGAGATCTCGTAAGCTCAGATTTCAAATGGGTTATTTCAATTGGCGAGACCGGAAGCGATGATCCCGTTGAGGAGACCCCGGATGCGGTTATACCAACCAATTTTGAAGTTACTCCCGCTAATGGGTCCAAGGTCGACAAGATAGCGGAACTTGTCATTGAATCGACACGTCTTGGAGAAATCGGATTAGTTGAGGACTCCCCCCTCTATATCAATGGAAACAATGTGAAGTACACGGCAACTGTGACCGGTGATGACGATGAGATTCTTACTCTTACATTGGCAGATACAATCATGTTACCCGGTGAATATGAAATAAATCTTCCTGCCGGATTCTTTACATTCTATGGCGATACATTTCAAAGTGGTGAATTCAAGTGGACCGTATGGATTTCAGAGGATAGCTCACCTGTTGATCCCAATCCGGGTAAGCCTGATGAACCGATCTCGGGTGAAACATATATACCCACCGGTTTCCATGTATCGCCGGAACCCGATTCCGAGGTTGATAAACTGAACAAGATTATTGTCACTACAGACTATTCCGATATTTCTGTTACCAATGAATTGAACTACATCCTTATCAACGATACCCCCGTCGCAGTGTCAGCAACCGCAAACTGGGACACTATGGTAATCACGCTTGACGAGGAAATCACAGCAACCGGCGAGTATACGATTGTTATCCCTGCAGGTAGCTTCCGCTGGGCTGACACGGTGTATGAGGACAGTGAAATATTCGTATTCACTATTAAGGTAAACGGTAAGTCGGTCGGTGTCGATGAAATCAATACTGAGGATGACATTGAGGTTTACGATGTGAACGGAATGCGGGTCGATAACCTCCGGTCCAACCACTTATATATTATCAGAAAAGGTGAAAAGGTTTATAAAGTTATAAACCGATAAATTCTATTCCCGCAAAATCATATTGGAGGAGCCGGCACACCGTTTCCGGCTCCTCTATATAAATCATTATAGTTTATATACTATAATTTATAAATTTGAATGGTATTCATCCCGATTATTTTAGTGATTACCTTGATTTTAGACTAATTTTACGGCACATTATTAACCTGATAATTCAAACGATATGAAGTTATCAAATCAGACGACACAATTAGTCGTTGCCGGTGTTCTGACCGCAGGGATATGTCTGTGGGCGGCCGGCTCGAGGCAGGAGATGCCTCCAAAGAAAAGCCTGACATCATACAAGGCAACTGAACGCCTTGCGAATTGGCCGAAAAAGAACAGCGGTTCGGACAAGACAGAGTTCCATCCGACTACCAGAAGAATTGCAAAACTTGCGCAATCCGCTTCAGCTGCTCAGTTTGAATGCGCTCTTCTATATTCTGAAGATTGGTCGTACAACGACTATGGCGTCTATACATTCAGTGCAGAGAGTCCTATTGCTTTCAAGCAAAGATTTCTGACGGAGAATGCCCAGACAGGTGGGGGATTTTTCACTGATGACTACTATTACATGACCTCTTATTCCGAGGATTACTTCACCGGTGAAATGTCAGTCTATACTACCGTTTTCGATAAGAGAACAGGCGAAGAAGTCGATGGTATTTCACAGGGTATGGAGGCGATAGCCACGGATATCTCTTATGATCCAATAGATGATCGTGCATATGGTTGTTTCTACGGCGATGGGTCGACAACCATGTGGGGATACATGGATCCGAAGTCCGGTCAGGTAGTGGAGATAGCAACTCTTGGCAGTGAATTGGCGGCGGTAGCCATCAATGACCGCGGAGCAGCCTACGGTATAACCTCCGAAGGAGTTCTTGTCTCAATAAATAAGCGAACCGGTCGTCTGACGACGATAGGAGACACCGGTTATCCCCCCTCTTATCTTCAGACAGCTGCATTCGGCGCCGATGGCAAGCTATATTGGGCTGCAAGTTCGGAGGTGTACTATTCTACGTTGTTTCAGGTAGATGTGACAAATGGAGAGGTCACAACTGTAGAGACATTCTATAGTGATAAGGAGATTGTGGCTATGTCAGCAATCACACCGGCTCCTTCATCGGGTGCGCCTGCCAAGGCTGAGAATCTCAAAGTGATGACAAGTGGAGATAAGCTTGACTTTGATCTTACGTTCACAATACCTAAAGTCACTTACGGAGCATCCTCTCTATCCGGCAATATCGGCTATGAAGTTATTATTGATGGTGAAACTGTAAAGACCGGATCAGGTGAAGCGGGAAGTAACGTCAAGATTTCAATTAAAGCGGAGAATGCCGGTAATCATTACATCTCGGTTGTCTTGTCAAATTCATCCGGAAATTCAGAAAAGAGTTCAGTGCGTCAATGGATCGGTATAGATGAGCCCAAGGCGGTAAGCGATGTCAAGATTACTAAGGATAATGATACGAAGCTGACAGTTTCATGGACAGCTCCAAATGGTTCAGTTAACGGAGGATTCTTTGACACTTCCCGTCTTTCATATACCATTACTCGACTTCCGGACTATAAAATAGTGTCTCAAAATCAAAAGGGACTCTCTTTTACCGATGATCTATCATCTCTTCAAGGCCAGTCATTAATACGATATATTATAACTCCTTACGCGGATACAGCGGAGGGTATGTCTGTAACTTCCGAGGGTATTATTATGGGTAAGGCTTTTCAGACACCCATAGAATTTACTTTTGATACAGAGGAAGATTACAATATTTTCACAGTCATAGATAACAACGAGACAATATTCCAGGACTCGGGTTGCTGGCTGTACAGTCCTTCAGGCCAGGTAGCCGGTTATAATACCGGTTCAAAAGATGGTGATGACTGGCTTATTACCCCCGGCATACAACTTTATGCTGACCGTCAATATAAATTCAGCCATGACGTGCTGTGCTATGCTGATTATTGGCCTGATGAATATGAGGTATATATGGGTAACGCCGCAACAATTGCAGGCATGACGACAAAGCTGATAGAACCTACAGTTATATGGTGGGAGGATTTCCGAACCAAGGAATTGACAGTTACAGTGCCTACAGACGGAGTGTACTATTTTGGTTTCCATGCACTTTCTGAGGCTGGCGGAGCGTTCTTCCTTGTTGATAATATTAGTGTTACGGAAGCATTGAAGCTTAAAGCACCTGCATCTGTGGATAACCTCTCTGTGACTGCCGCTGCCGGAGGAGCATTGAGTTCTACTGTTTCATTTACCACCCCGGTAAAGACTGTCGATGGTGAGAACCTTACTTCCATTTCGCAGATTGAGGTAACAAGGAATGGTAATCTCGTCAAGACTTTCGATACTCCCGTACCCGGAGAATCCCTGGAATTCCAGGATAAGCTTGATAAGGTAGGAATGGCAACTTATGTCGTGGTTGCGGTTAATGATGAGGGTAGCGGTGAACCATGTGCCGCTGAAGCTTGGGTAGGACCTGATGTTCCTGCGGCACCTGTAAATCCTCATGTCACATTGGATAGCGACAATCATCCTGTCATCAAATGGTCAACTCCCGAAGGTGCGGGCATGCATGGCGGATATGTGGATTACGCCAATATCACATACAGTATCTATAACGGTATGACAGGTGAAGGAATAGCGCAGGGACTTAAGACAACAAGCTATACAGATACCAGAACCACTATCAATAATACTACTGAGAAGCAGACACTATATAGCTATATTGTCTTGCCATTCTATGGAACTGATTTCGGAGGAGATGCATCGGCACTCTATATAAGCGGTGAGCCTTATAAGTTGCCATTCATGGAATCTTTTGCTGATGCGACCCCCTCTTATTATTGGGCATTCCAGCAAAAGAATGGAAACGGTTGGCAGCTTGCAGATGACATGACTGCTTTTTCTCAGGACAATGACAATGGCTTGATGTACTATATTCCCAATGAGCCTGATGTCGTAACCTCTGCTATGTCGGGTAAGATTTCAATGAAAGGCGTTGAAAATCCCACATTGAATTTCTATATGGCAAAGCTTGGTCTGGCTGACAACGGATTTACAGATTATGATCCCAATACAGATTACCTCAATATCAAAATAAGCTACGATGACTTTACTCCTGTGACATTGGCTTCCATACATCTAAATGACATACAGGAGAGTGGTTACAGACTTTATGAATTCCCGATTCCGGATGCCATAGGGACTGAGTTCATAACAATAAGTTTTGAGTATGAGGCGTATAGTGGTCGTATTCCTCTCTTGATAGATAATATTCTCGTGACAGATCCTACGGCATCAGCGAATCCCACCAGCTGGCCACCGGCTTCCGATTTTGATTTCGTGCTCAACGAGGGTACCAATACGGTGACATTCTCATGGACTGCCCCTGTCACTATGGCCGGTAATTGGAATAAACCCATAGGCTACAACATTTATAGAAACGGAGTGGCGGTTAATGATGTTCCAATTGTAGAGACATCCTATTCTACATCTCCTATACTTAACGGCACTTATACAGTAACGGCAGTTTACTCTAATGGAGAGTCAGAAGCCTCGAACCCTGTTACTGTCAAAGTCAATATGTCAGGGCTTGATATGCCCTCCGTCACAAATCTCAATTATGTACTTGACGGTGACGATGTGATACTTCAATGGAATGCTCCTGTCTTTGAAGAAGATGTGGTTCTGGCTACAGTCACTGATGGTTTTGAGGATTATCGCAACGGTGCTATCACCTTCGGCAAATGGGAGACAATTGATAATTCTCCGTTTGGTAGCGATGGTTTACGCGATTTGGTAATAGACTACGAATTTGTTGAGATTCCGACATCCGATTCAGGCCATGCATTTATGGTTTGGAATCCAAGTCAATACATTAATCTCATCGAGCATCCCGAATGGGCTCCACATTCAGGTAATAATCTGATCATGAGTTTCTGTGACTTTACAAGTTATCTGATGGAGGCTCCGAACGATGATTGGATTATCTCTCCGGAACTGGAGGGTTCATGTACGACTTTGTCATTCTGGGCTCGTACAGGATCTAAATCCAACCGTAATGACAATATCAGGGTTATGTATTCCAAGGGAGGCAATGAGTTATCAGAGTTTGAGGTTGTGGCCGGAGGCGACATTAATCTTGATACTGAATGGACTCAGTACACTTTCAGATTCCCCGAGGGAACCAAGTATTTCGCAATCAACAACTATTCCATGAAGGGATATGCGGTGCTCATAGATGATCTTGAATACAAGACGGGCACTATTCATAAGTATGATAATCTTATCGGTTATAATGCTTATTACGAGGGCCAACAAATCAACTCCGACCTTATTCCCGCTGATAATGATTATATTGAGTATGCTGTTACAAACGGTGAGGAAGGAGAGTATTATGTAACTGCTGTTTACGATCAGGGTGAATCTGAACCCTCCAATATCGTCAATGTTTCTTTGGATCCATTGGCAACTCCTGCTGTGACGAATCTCAAAGGAGAGGTTGTTGACGGTAAGCTAATCCTCACATGGTCTGAGCCGGAAGGTGTGGGCTCAGCTGAAGTGTCATATCTTTTGGGCTACTATGTCTATAGAGATGGAGAGATTCTTAATCCCGAACTTGATATTGTATGGTTTGATGCAGAAGAACTGGTATATATAGTTGATCCGGCGGTTGATGGTCACTACACCGTGAGGGCATTCTATCTTGATGGCGAATCAGAAGATTCTAATGTCGTGGTGATTGACATAACCGGTATAACCCAAATCTCAGAGTCGGAAATGGATGGAGCATTCTATAATCTCTCCGGCATTAAGGTAGAGAATCCTGTGAGAGGCCGGATTTATATACATAATGGAAAGAAAATAGTGTTCTGACTATCCCAAATCTCTAAGTAATAATCAAGAGTGCCGTAACCTGAGTTACGGCACTCTTTCTGTTAATATTAATTCTTTTGGGTTGGGGTCTTAATAGCTCATAGGCTCGCTAATCTATGAATTGTGATTCTCATCGGACGGAAGCCGGCGGACGATGTAGAGGTCGTAATAGCTGAGAAGGAGCGTGGTCAGCGGGAGGGCTATGATTAACCCGAGGAATCCGAGCAGGCTCCCCCAGATGGAGAGGGAGAGAAGAATGATGGCAGGATTCAGACCCATTGCCTTACCCATGATTTTGGGAGTGAGGATGAGATCCTGGATACATTGCACGACAACATAAACCGCCATGGTCTCCCAGAATATCAGCCAGAAATCGACACCATGCGATATGTATGCCACGACGCACAGCACGGCGGCTATAGGCAACGATATCAGCTGAAGATAGGGCACCATATTCAATATCCCTATGAACAGACCGAACACCACCGCCATCGGCAAGCCGATTATCAGAAAGCCTATGGCGAAAAGAATGCCTACGCTCATCGCTATCAGAAACTGACCCCGGAAATAACGGTCCATGGCGTTCTTCACGTCGTCAAACACGCGGAAGGCGCGTTCGCGATGCTGATATGGCACCAACTGCCGGAACGACAGCATGAGACGCTCATAATCCATCATGATGAATATGAGATAGAGCAACACGATTATCCAACTCGCCACACCCGCGATGAAGGCTACCGAGGAGGAGAGGAAATTCCAGGATGAGGAAATCGTGCTGCGTGCCAGCTTCACCCATTCCTCACGGCTCATCCAGCGGGTCAGCTCCTCGAAATTCACGTTGTCGCGAATGAATTCATGGATTGATTGCGAGACATATGGTATCTGGATCTGAGTCGTGGCGTATTTCGATATGGCCGATGCCATCTCCCCCGTCTCCTCAAGCAGATAGGGGATAAAGATGATGCAGAAGAGCGTGATCAAAGCAGTGACCTCGACGAGCGTCATCACCACGGGGATAAAACGTTTCTTAAGATGCGTGATCCTGAGGTTGAATTTCACCACAGGCTCAAGAATGTAGGCTATCAGGCATGCCACTATGAACGGGAGAAGCACAGCCTTCAGGATATGAATCAGATAGAGAGCGCCCATGATGCCGATGACCGTGAAAACGATGCGCACGACACGGTCAAACGTATAGGGACGCCGGGTGTAAGGGGTAGGTTCCATTCGGGTTTAAATTTACATCAGCCGGGAGGGAGAATATATAAACGGCTGCTTATTTAACAATTTTTATTGATTGTCGGACATCGGGATGCCATACAAATGTAACGCGACTTTACCGGAATTACGATAAGAATTGCTAATTTTGTAGCATGAATTTCCAATATCGCCCATATTTGAAGCAGACACTTCTGCTGTTGGCACTTCTTCTTGTGCCTGCATTGGCCTCCGCGCTGTCTCCGCAGGAGGCAGTGGCACGTTTCATCTCCACTCCGCGTCTGCCTCAGGGCAGCATGGCAGTGTTGGTCAGCGAACTCCCTACGGGAAAAATCATCGCGTCGCATAACGCCGAGACTCCTCTCGTGCCGGCGTCGATCATGAAATGTATCTCCCTCGCATCGCTCAGCGAGGTGGCCGAACTCGACCTCCCGCTTACGACCCCCATATTTATTGATGGAGAGATCGACGACGAGGGGATACTGCATGGCAACATCGTCGTGGTGGGGCAGGGTGACCCCTCGGTCAACTCCCGCATATGGCCCATCGGCGAAGAGATAACCGAAGAGATTCTTCAGGCACTGCGAGCCGCCGGAGTAAAGGGAGTGGAGGGTGGAATAGTGGTCAACGAAGACTTCCTCGCCGGCCCCTCGATACCGGCGAGCTGGGCCTCAGGCGACCTGCCGCATTCCTACGGCACAGGTTCGCACGCTTTCAACTATGCCAACAACTCCGTCGGCAAGAGCTCGGTAAAGGATCCGGCCGCCGCGTTTCGCGCCGATCTCCGACGACGTCTCAACGGCGCGGGAATCTCCGTCGGCGATACTCCGGTAAAGGGCAGCGAACGGCGCCCGCTCCTCGTTCATTCATCTCCCGAACTTAAGGAAATCCTGCGCTCCTGCATGATGCGCAGCGACAACCTTTATGCCGAGACATCCCTCCGACTCTTCGGCAAAGCCGAGGGTGGCGACGGGAGCACCTCCGATGCCGCCCGCAGGGAGACCAACTTCTGGAAATCGCGCAACACACCGATGGAGGGGGTGACGATCATCGACGGAAGCGGCCTCTCACGCTCCAATCGGCTGACTCCACGATTTATGGAGAGTGTCTTGCGTCAGAAATCCGACGACGTGGAATATGCCAGCTTCTTCCCCCTCGCCGGACAGGAGGGAACACTCAAAAAATTCCTTGTCGGCACTCCGCTCGACAGCTACATAGCTTTGAAGACCGGCAGCATGAACGGCATTCAATGTTATGCCGGTTACAAGCTTGACGATAACTTCGCGCCGACCCATGTGGTCATCATCATGGTCAACGACTTCCGCTGTGACCGAGCCTATCTGCGCAGCCATATCGAGAAAATGCTGCTTGAGATATTCTCCGACGAGAATATGACCGACAAGACCATGTCGACACCGCTGAAGGGGATACAGGATTACGCTGAATAATCCCACGGCATTCTTACAGAAATAAATAAACCTCAAAAAATATCATAGCCATATGACCTCCTCCAATCCCGAAACCGACTGGCGCGAGATGCTCGACACCGCCTATGAACTGGAAGGGCTGTTGCAACTCGCAGTCAACCGCGATAACGCGCCGGCACGTATCGCCGATCTTATAAGCTCAAAGATAGAGCGTCTGAGAGAATTGCTCACCGACGCATCGGCCGATACCCCGCAACCTGAGCCGGAGACACCTATAACCGAGAACGTCCCCGAGGAACCGGCTGCTCCGGAAATACCTGCGCAACCTGCCGTCGAGGAATCCACCGAGACCTACGAAATCTCCGAAGATTGCGACACCTATGATCTGGATGAGGAGGAACCGGCTGTCGTGGTCGCCACTACAGTCAAGTCATCTCCCGCTCCGATGAGTGATAATGCGGTGGCGGAATCCTCCGCATCGACTCCGGCAGTTCAACAGGGGGGAGCCGCTGTAGCCGCAACCCCGGTATTCAGCGTCAACGACCGTTTCCTTTTCGCCCGCGAACTATTCGGCGGCCGTATGGCCGACTTCGACGAGGCCCTCAAGAATGTGGCCGGCATGGAAAGCTATGAGGAGGCCGAGGAATATTTCATCTCCGAGCGAGGTTTCAACCCGGAGCTTCCCTTGGTGCAGGATTTCCTGACAATAATCAGCAACTGTTTCGCATGAGTAAACTCTATATCGTGCCGACACCCGTCGGCAACTTCGACGACATGACCTTCCGCGCCATCAACACGCTCAGGGAGGTTGACCTGATACTGGCGGAAGACACCCGCACCAGCTCCGTGCTACTGCGTCATTTCGACATCTCCACCCCGATGCAGAGCCACCATAAATATAATGAGCACACGGCGGTCGAGAGGGTGGCCGATATGCTTGAGGAGGGGCGGAGCATAGCTCTCATCTCCGATGCCGGCACTCCCGGCATCTCCGATCCCGGTTTTCTGTTGAGCCGGGAATGCCGCCGGAGAGGCATCGACGTGGAGTGCCTTCCCGGCGCGACAGCCTTCGTGCCTGCCCTCGTCGACAGCGGGCTGCCATGCGACAGATTTCACTTCGAGGGCTTCCTGCCGGTAAAAAAGGGGCGCAAGACACGTCTCGGTATTCTCGCGGAGAAAGAGGAAACTGTGGTCATGTATGAATCCCCCCACCGGATCGTCAGAACATTAGGGGAACTCGCCGAAACCTTCGGCCCGGATCGCGAGGCGGCCGTTGTCCGCGAGATCTCCAAAAAATTCGAGAGCCACTATCGCGGCACACTCGGAGAGCTTCTTGAAGAATTCACATCGAACCAACCGAAAGGGGAATTTGTTATAGTAATCGACGGAAAGAAGAAAGAACGTCCGGCCCGTCGTCAGCAGGGCGACGAGGAGGATTCCGACCTCTCACTGTAAACTAAACACAAAACATTTACCTCAAAAACCGAATCATATGAAGAAAAGCATGCTTTTGGTCGGACTCGCAGCCGTGCTCCTCGGCGCTTGCTCCGGCAATGAGAAGAAACTCGCCGAAGACTCAGCTATGATCGCCGGCCTCAAGATGCAATATAACGAGGCGTCGACTTTCAATGACTCACTCCTCCTCCTCATGGGGGACATTTATACAGGATTGGACTCCATCAACCAGCAGGAGGGCCTCCTTTATAAGACCGGTGGCGGAGAGGGTGTAGACCGTCGTGATGAAATCCGTCGGAACCTCGCATCGATCCGCGAGCGTCTGGCAGCCAACAAGGCACTCCTTGAGGAACTTCAGGCAAAGGCCAAGGCATCGGGTCAGCAGAATGCCGTGCTCAACAAGACTATCGACCAGCTCAAGGCCCGCATCGCCGAGCAGGACAACCGCATCAACCAGTTGACCGCCGACCTTGAAAAAGCGAAGACCCAGATTACGGAACTCACAGATCAGGTGGCAGAGGGTGAGAAGAAAGTAGAGGAGGCCAACGCCGCCACAGCCGAGGCAGAGGCTCAGACAGTAGCAGCCGAGAATGAGGCCAACAAGGTCTACTATGCGATCGGCACCAATAAGGAACTCAAAAAGAATGGTCTTCTCGAGAAGAAATTCCTCGGCACAACCAAAGTGATGCAGGGCGATTTCAATCAGAACTACTTCACCGTGGCCGACAAGCGAACGCTCACCAGCATCCCGACAGGCAGCAAGAAAGCAAAGGTAAAGACCAATATGCCGGCTGACAGCTACGAAATCGTAGGGGAGAAGAATGACAATAAAACCCTGAAGATTACTAATCCGAGCAAATTCTGGAGCCTCAGTCCCTACCTTATCATAGAGGTGGATTGAAAACCATAAAAATACAGGGCTATTGCAGAAATAGATTCTTTTTATTAATTTTGATAAAATTTAATGAAAAGACCCATATGACTGCAAACCCTGAAAGAATACAACCGGGGAGTCCGGCGGTCATCAAGACCGCCGGACTCTATTTTATAATGACTCTGCTTCTACTGACGCTGCTCTCGGGACTGGGGGGGTGTAAGCCGACAGAGAAAAACTACCGGTCGGCCTATGACGTGGCGCGCGAGAAGCGCGAGCGCGATGAGCGCGAACGGGCGGCCCGACAGGAGGAGATGGGTATGACCGGGAGCGCCATACTCGATCAGGACGGGGTGACAACGGTCAATATCGACGGACGCGACATGTATGCGCGTCATCTCAATTTCGCCCGGGCCGATTCAGTGGCCGATTATGCCGTGAGCGTGGCCACATTCCGCATGTCGTCGAATGCGATAGCGATGGCGGCCGATCTCGCATCCGGGGGATATCCGGAGACACGCGCGCTCAAGAGCGGCGAACGATGGTTTCTGATAATAGGCTCCGATTCCACACCGGCGGGAGCTCTCGGAATCGCCGACGGATTCTCCGCGTCGAGACCGGATTGGCAATATGTAGGCCAACCGGGGATAATCATGGTCATCGGAGGGTCGAGATAATGTCAGTTTGATTGATATTAACAGGGATCTCACCATAAATATTGACGTAAGTCATGGCGTAAAAGATAGACCCGGCGAATTCTGACATAATCTGAGATTAAAAAAACATGTAAAATTTGAAAAATAATTGTTTGAAAGTATTGTCATATCTAAAAAAATATTAAATTTGCGCTATGAAGTGGAAAACACCCTCCGTGAAGAGGTTGCTGCCCGCTTGACATTCTACCGGAAACCTACCATATTCAACCTAAGATACCAAACGGAATCAAACAACAATAACAAGTCATAAACACTTAAAAGTATGAGAAAACTGCTTTTACTCATGGTCAGTGTGATGATGTGCGCGATAGGGCTGCAAGCCCAGAACCGCACGATTCACGGCACCGTGCTCGACGCCTCGAACAACGAGCCGTTGATCGGTGCAACCATCATGCCGGTCGGTGGCGGCAACGGAACGGCTGCCGATATCGACGGACATTTCACTCTAACCGTGCCTGCGACGGTCAAGAAAGCGCAGGTGTCATATGTAGGCTTCACGACGAAGACTGTCGACCTCAAGCCTGACATGACGATTTATCTTGACGCATCATCCACATCACTTGACGACCTTGTGGTCGTGGCCTACGGTACGGCTACCAAGGAGTCACTCACCGGTTCTGTGGCCGTCGTGGGTTCGAAAGAGATCGAGGAGCGTCCCGTAACCAGCGTTACGGCGGCCCTTGAGGGTAATGCCCCGGGTGTTCAGGTGAACAATACAGTGGGTCAACCCGGTTCAGCACCTACGATCCGTATCCGTGGTTTCAACTCGATCAATGGCGACAATAGCCCTCTTTATGTTGTTGACGGTATCCCCTACAACGGTTCTATTTCCGACCTTAACCCGGCCGATATCGAATCGATGTCAGTGCTTAAGGACGCCGCTTCGGCAGCGCTTTATGGTAACAAGGGTGCCAATGGTGTGATCCTTATCACTACCAAACGCGCGAAGAATGTGGGTCAGGTAGATGTGACTCTGCAGATTCGTCAGGGTATGTACACTAAGGGTATTCCCAACTACGATCGTCTTGAGGCAAGCGATTGGATGCAAGTAGCATTCAACGGTGCCGTTGCCGGTGCAGTATCAAGTGGCGCATATCCCAACTATGAGGCCGCTCTTGCAGATTATCAGTCAAACTTTATTTCGGCATATGCAAGAAACAATGTGTTCGGTGTTGCCGACAACATGCTCTTCGACGCCAACGGTCGTTTCATCGGAGGCAATCCTCTTCCCGGTTATACCGACCTTGACTGGTGGGATGCTGTAAGCGTGAAGTCAGGCTACCGTCAGGAATACAACGTCAACGCTGCAGCCGCAACCGAGAAGTACAACGTATTCGCATCGGTCGGTTACCTGAAGGAGCATGGTTATACCATCTCTACCGACTTCGAGCGCTTCAATGCCCGTGTGACAGCCAACTATAACCCGACCTCCTATCTCAAGTTCGGTATCAACCTCGCCGCAACTCAGCAGGAGACCGAGGCTCTGGCCAATGACTCCGGTTCAAGTCAGGAGAATATCTTCAATACCCAGAGCATGGCTCCTATCTATCCCTACTATCAGCACGATGCCGATGGCAATATCATATATGCTAACGGAGAACCCGTCTGGAACCAGGCAGGTTACTTGTCAGGTGCCAACATCGGTTATACCGCGCGCGCTGATAAAACCAACAATTCCGCTACAGTAATCGACGGCTCAATTTATGGTACAGCCGTACTCCCTTACGATTTTGAACTCACAGTGCGTGGTACGATGCACCGCGATAAGACCAACAGCTACAATACCAACAATAAGGTCATGGGCTCCGGCGCTGCAAGTAACGGCGCAATCTCACGTATGTTCTGGGATATTCGTCAGCACACATTCCTTCAGGAACTCAACTGGGGTCACGATTATGGTTTGAATCACGTCGATGTTCTGCTTCATCATGAGAACACTACCTTCCGTCAGGAATACAATAGTGTTACAGCCAGCAATGAGATGTATCCCGATAATTTCAACCTCAGCAACTATGTGCCCGATGAGGAGCACGCGGTGCGTATCGGCGGTGCAATAGGTGAGACTCATGATGAATCATATCTCGGTCGCGCCCGTTACAACTGGAACCAGCGCTACTTCGGTGAATTCTCTATCCGTCGTGATGGCACATCCCGCTTCTCCAAGAATAACCGTTGGGGTACATTCTGGAGCCTTGGTGCAAGCTGGGTAATCTCGAAAGAGAAATTCATGCAGAATCTCGTATGGCTTGATTATCTGAAGTTGCGTGCTGCCTATGGTTCGGTAGGTAACTGTACTTCAGCCAGCGCGTATGCTTATTGGTCGCTCTACGCTTATCCCGGTCTCGCTTATCAGGGAGCATATCCTATCTTCCCCGTGCAGCTTGCAGCCGACAATGTTAAGTGGGAGGCTACGAAGACACTCGACGTCGCTTTGGAGGGATCACTCTTCAACCAGCGTCTCGGATTCAGCGTGGGCTTCTTCCATAAGACTAACTCCGATCTTCTCTTCAATGAGGCCATGCCGCTTTCAGCCGGTACAATCCAAAACTCAGGCAGTAATCCGACAGTGCTGAAGAACATCGGCGCGATGCGTAATGTCGGCTGGGAGATTGCTGTGAACGGTGACGTGATCAGAAACAGAGATTTCGTATGGAGCCTTCAGGCCGACGCAACTCTTTACAAGAACACGGTGACTCGTCTTCCCAACCATCGCACGACTTACGGTCTCGGTTCAATCCGTGAAGAGGGTCTCTCAATCTACGAATTTTATCTATATCCTTATGCCGGTGTGGATCAGCTGACCGGTCAGAGCCTTTATGAGATACGCAAGGACTCATACAGCTATTACACATATTCAGGTGATGATCTCGTATTCAGCGAGGATCAGTACAACACTATGATCGAACGCTGCCGTGAAGAGGGTACTTTGGTGGAGTATGGAGGTAAGCTTTACACAACTGACCCCAACTGCGCAGGTCTGGTAAAATGCGGTACATCGCTCCCGACAGTCTATGGTTCATTCGGCACAAATCTCTCATGGAAGGGTCTGACAGTTTCAGCTCTCTTCACATATAGCCTCGGAGGCAAGACCCTTGACTCCAACTACGCTTCATATATGATGGTAGCTGACCAGCCGTCAGCAATCCACAAGGACATGCTCAAGGCATGGACCGAGGCTCCTGCCGGGATGACTGCCGACAGCCCCAACCGAATCGATCCCAATGGTGTCGCTCAGGCTAACACTTATCTTGGCTCAAGAAGCACGACTTCCTATAGCACCCGCTTCCTGACAAGCAGTGACTATCTTGTATTCAAGAATCTCAACATCGGTTATGATCTTCCCCGCAAATGGGTCAATACTCTTCAGATGCAGAATCTCAACGTAGCAGTTTCAATCGATAACCTCTTCACTGCCACACGCCGCAAGGGTATGAACCCGCAGCAGAGTTTCGCGGGTGGTCAGAGCACATCCTATGTGACTGCACGAGTGTTCAGCTTCCAGCTTACCGGACGATTCTAACAAAAGCTCTACCTCACATCAAATCAAGAAACAATGAAAAAACTAATCACACCGGCATTGGCTCTGACAGTGGCAGCCGGTATATTCACGGGTTGCTCCTCCGATTATCTTGAGACCGCGCCTGTCACGGAAGTCTCCGCGGCTGTCGTGCAGACGACTCAGGAGGGAGCTCAAGCCGCTCTCAACGGCCTTTGCTACTCCATGTATTACCAGGAGTCGGATCTTTTCGATTACCTCTTCATGAATGGAGAGCCGTATGTACAGACAGTATGGGGTGAAATTTTCGGTCAGGATTATTATTCCTATATGTGGTCCAATCAGACCGGTTCGAACTACAAGTGGCAGGCCAATGCCAATGCCAACGGTTGGATGACAATGATTCCGTGGTCGTACTGCTACAACCTCATCAATCAGGCGAATACTATCCTCAAGGGAATAGACGATATCAACGGAGACCGCGAGGTGCTTGACTTCATCAAGGCTCAGGCCCTGTCGATCAGAGCTCACGCGTATACGCGCTTGCTTCAGATCTATTCCTATCGCTGGGAACGCACGGACAATGGTAATAAATATTGTGTAGTTTTGCGTACCGAGCCCGGAACGGATGCCGCTCCTCTTGCAACAATGAATGAGGTGCTTTCTCAGATCTATTCAGATCTTGACACCGCAGTGGAAATCTTCAAAAATTCCACCGCCACCCGTACTTACAACTGGGAACCAGATCTGAGCGTGGCTCAAGGTCTGTATGCTCGCGCCGCACTTCTTAAGGATGATTGGCAGACAGCTCAGCAGATGGCTCATGACGCGCGTCAGGCTTACCCTGTGATGTCGGCTGAGGAATATAAGGCAGGTTTCAACAGCCCCACAAAAGAATGGATATGGTCCGGCTATAATGGTGGTGAGACATGGTTCACAACATGGGGTATGATGTTCTGCTGCAACGGTGCTTATCCCGGCGTATGGGGTCTTGGTGCCGGTTCGATCAACTATGAGCTCTACCGTCAGTTCCCCGATGGTGATATCCGTGCGGATCTCTTCTTCACTCCTGACAAGATCATCGGTAACCGTCCTGCCAAGTCAAGCTTCTGGAATCAAAGTTATTGCGATCCCGCTTCCATGAACCTCATGAAGAACCAGGTAATGAAAGCGCAGATCCATGCGTTTGAAGATAACAGCTATCCCACGGATAAATCAGTCAACTGGCCGAAGCCTTACAATAACTTCCAGACCGGTAACGATGATGAATCATATGTTGTGTTCGGAGCACAGTTCAAGTTCTGGTCACGCGACGACTACGGCTCGGGTTACTACTGTTACATGCGTGGTTCAGAGATGTTGCTGATCGAGGCTGAGGCAGCCTGCCATAACAATCAGCCCAATGTCGCTATCGCGAACCTCAAGGAGCTGAATGCCCAGCGTAATCCGAATTACACATGTAATCTCAGCGGAGACGCGCTTCTTGACGAAGTCAAGCTTCAGCGTAGATTCGAACTCTGGGGTGAAGGTTTCAACTGGTTTGACCTGAAGCGTTGGAACATGCCTATGATCCGTAAGCCTTGGATTGAGAAGGATGTGGATTCAAATAATATCCCTCAGGCAGACGCACTTGAGAAGCAGCCTGACGACCGCGGCTGGAAATTCGCTGTTCCGACCAATGAATCCCGCTATAATCCTCTGGTAGACCGTACGCTTGTGGATGATTAATTCCAACCGACCCACTGCAAACTGATATGATATCGGGCCAATCCTGACACTCAGGACTGGCCCGATTTTTTAGATCTTGATCCGTCGTAAACAAATATTGTGGATCAAGGACCTGAATATATTCACTTGAATTATAAATTTTGACTTATCTCCAAGATTTTTAACTGAAAACTTGTATAACTCAAAAATGTTTTTTAATTTTGTCGGTGAGAGTATTGGAAAATAAGCCATTACTCAGATTACACTTGATTCAACATATTTAACTTAACTTCAATTTAACTAAGGACAATGAAGAAAATCTTTACGATTCTCCTCGGGCTGGCTGCCACTTCTACTGCGATGGCAGCAGTCACCTCTGCTCCTGTAGAGCGCAAGCTTTTGCTGGATGCAGAGAAGAAAGCGCAGTTGGAGGTAGCCTTCCAGCAGTCGTTGGCAACTTCGAACGATGTTGAAGTCTATACCCGCACATGGAACGACGGCAAAGGTGGCACATGGGAGCTTCAGCTCACATATACCGGCCTGACCCTTCTCCAGGCTTTCCCGGATTGGACTGAAATTCATGAGATGTTTGCCGATGGAGACCTCTTCCTTCCGCGAATTCAGCTTGCAAATTTCAACGCTCAGAACACCCCCACAGACTATATCATCGGTTTCCTCGAGTGGCCTTCGATGTATTGGTATCAGCAGAGATTCGAGTATGACAATTATGATGTTCCTGTAGCAGAGCGTGATCAGAATATCGTTCCTCCCTCGGTGCTTTGCAACAATCCCAATCTTGTCAGCTTGTTCACTGAGTGTGAATATGTAGGTTTTGGTGCCGACACATGGTACATGCTCCCGACTTCCGAGCTCGGTTCAGTGCTCTATCAGGGACAGGAAGCTCAAACTGTCATGACCGATAATTTCGGCGGTACTTTCGATTTCAGAGCATTTGACGTAGAGGAAGGCTCAATAGACTTCGTCTTCAACTTCCCCGTGCAGGTTGGAGCAAGAACCGCAAAATTGTCAGGCAACTATACAGGCACAGCCATTGTGAAGGGTTTCGAGCCCCGCTATATCACTTCACCTGAGCTTGGAAGCATCCATCTTTTCAACGGTGGCCTTATCAGCAGCGAGCTCGTAGGTGATGAGAATCCTTTCGGTGTGGATTTCGATGAGCTTACTCAGTTCTTCCTGATGGCGATTGTCGACGGTATGGATGTGCCTGCCAATGCAACAGTAGGTCCGTTCAATCCCGACAAACTCGGCTTTGCTCCTACCAGCGAGAACAGCGTTCCGGAAGATAAGGATTTCTTCTACTATGACGGCTATCTCTTCGGCGATCCGAGCTATGCAAAGGATATCAACAAGGATCCGGTTGATCAGAAATTTACTCTTGATGAGGGTGAATGGTTCCAGATTCCCGGCACAAATCAGGGCTACATCTCCGTTACTCCCGCTGAGAATATGTTCGTATGCTCATTCGAGGATGACGAATGGTCAGATATCTACGGTATGAAGGTGGCTTGTCAGGGTATGTGGTATAATGGCATGTGCGAACCCTCCACAATCGAGTGGGGCACAACTGCCGGTTTCGTTGCCAACATGTCCAACACTTATTCAGAGTATCTGACTTCATTCGGCACTAAGAATATCATCTACCACTACGATCCGACCGATATGTCGAAGACTCGCGAGATCGCATCTGTAGGTGACCGTGAATACACTGCAGTCAAGGGTGTATCTGTTGACAGCGACGTTAAGGTTATCGCTCGCGACGGCATGATCAATGTTGTTGCAGGTGAGAATGCTCCTATCGCAATCTTCACACTCGACGGCAAGCTCGTGAAGGCTACAAAGGCTTCAGAGGTATCCGTAGAGGCTCCCAAGGGCATGTATGTTGTCCGCGTAGGCAACAAGGCCAAGAAGGTTGTTCTCTAATCAGAATTCTCCACGAATCCAATAAAAAGGGGCGGCTCCATCCGGAGTCGCCCCTGATTTATACCCGTAATCCATTGAACTCTATTCCTCGACAAAAGCGTCCGCCCATCAAATTCGATGAGCGGACGCTTTTGTATATCCACGTATGTGAATCAGAGGTATCTGTCAGGCCATATAGGAATCCTTGAAGCCAAGGAAATAAAGGACGCCGTCGATGCCTATGGTGGAGATGCTTTGCGCTGCCTCGGCCTTTACTTTCGGCTTGGCATGGAATGCGATGCCGAGACCGGCCGTGGATAGCATCGGAAGGTCGTTGGCACCGTCGCCGACGGCAATGGTCTGCGCGATGTCGATGTTCTCCACTTGCGCTATAAGGCGCAGCAGATCGCGTTTACGCGCACCGTCGACGATATCTCCGACGTAGCGACCCGTAAGTTTGCCGTCGTCGCCAACCTCAAGTTCATTGGCATAGACATAGTCGAAGCCGAAGCGTTGTTTCAGATAATCGCCGAAATATTTGAATCCGCCCGAAAGGATTGCCGTCTTATATCCGGAGCGTTTCAGAACCTTCATCAGGCGCTCCACACCCTCCGTTATGGGGAGACTCTCGGCTATCTCCTGCATGACAGATATATCAAGTCCTTTGAGCAGAGCCACACGACGGGTGAAACTCTCCTTGAAGTCAATCTCACCACGCATGGCAGACTCGGTGATGGCCCGCACCTCCTCGCCGACACCGGCACGGTCGGCCAATTCATCGATCACTTCCGTCCGGATGAGAGTGGAATCCATATCGAAGCATATCAGGCGACGGCTACGCCGGTACATATTGTCCTCCTGCAGGGAGATGTCGAAATTGAGTTGGGAGGCGAGACGCATGAAGTCGGCCTGCATCGCCTCGCGGTCGGAGGGGGTGCCGCGCACTGACATCTCGATACATCCCTTCGTCAGAGGCTGCTGCGACTCATCGAGGGGCATGCGCCCCGTAAGGCGTTGTATGGTCTCGATATTCAATCCCTGGTCAGAGATGATGCGGGAGACTTCGGCAATCTGCCGGGCGGTAATTTCGCGTCCGAGAATAGTCACGATGTAGCGGTTCTTTCCCTGACGGCTGACCCATTCATTGTAGGCCGCAGGGGAAACGATATCGAAAGTCACCTGCACCTGGAGGTCGCGCGTCTTGAAGAGAATCTCCTTCAGAATTTCGCCGCTTTTGGCACTGTCGGTTTTAATGAGAATTCCGAGAGAGAGGGTGTGATGGATATCGGCCTGACCTATATCGAGAATCTTGGCATCATAATTGGCCAGAATCTCGGTCAGACTCGCGGTGATGCCGCTCTTGTCGGCACCGGATATGTTGAGCAATATGAGTTCGGTCTCCATTCGTATCTAATATTTGAGGTTCAGACGGGGCGGCGACCCGAGCGCTTGAAGCCGCGCTGCCCGCGACGGGGATTGGCCGGGAACCAGCCCTTGCGGACACGCTCGCGCTGCTCCTTGACTTCGAGAATCGACCAGAAACAGGAGAATGATGTCACGCCGCAGAGAATCGAGGCGGTGCCGGAGGTCATCAGAGAGGCTATGAGCGTAAGGATGCCCCCTGTGAGGAAAAGCCAGTTGCAGCGTTGCCCCATATAGTATTCACCCTTGATGACGAGCGGATGGAAGAGCCCGATGATAAGGAAGGTCATCAAGCCGATGACCACCCCCTGAAGATTGTATTGAGTAAGGAATTCGTGAATCATAATCTGATTATTATTAGTTTTCGAGTTCGGCTACGGAAAGATCCGGTGTGGCCGGGCGTCGGGAGGGACCGAAGAAACGGTCGACTATCTGGGAGATAGCGCCGTCGCCGGTGACGTTGCAGGCGGTTCCGAAGGAGTCCATGGCAATATAGAGGGCGATCATCATGGCCTGATTGGCTTCAGAGAAACCGAGCATCGAGGCCAACACACCGAGGGCAGCCATAATGCACCCGCCCGGCACACCGGGCGCCGCCACCATAGTGATGGCGAGCATGCAGACGAATCCCATGAACATCGGGGCATCGTAGGGCATACCCTCCATAATCATAAGGGCCACGGCGCAGGCCGTGATCTTCATGCAGCTGCCCGACATATGGATGGTGGCGCAGAGGGGCACGGTGAATCCGGCGATCTCCTCGCTGACCCCCATCTTGACGCATTGGCGGAGCGTCACGGGGATGGTGGCTGCCGATGACTGGGTGCCGAGGGCCGTGAAATATGCCGGGAGCATCGTCAGCAACATCTTGAGGGGATTGCGCTTGACGAAGAGAGCTGCTATGGCATATTGCACGAGCAGAATGACGATGTGCATGGCGAAGATGACGAGGATAATCTTCGCGAAGGCGGCGATGACGGTGGCGACTTCGCCGGTGAGTGTCATGTCGAGGAAAATCCCGAAGATATAGAGGGGGAGAAGCGGGATGATGGCCTTGCCGATGGCCATGCTGACGACATCGCGCAATTCGGAGAAGAATCCGCGCAGGGTGGGAGCTTTCAGCGTGGCGATGCAAATGCCGAGGAGGAAAGCGAGCACGAGTGCCGTCATCACCTCCATCATGGGGGGCATATTGACGGTGAAGTAGGGTTCGATAGTCACATCCGAGCCTGAGAGGGCTTCAGCCGATTCGCGCACGGATATGAGGGAGGGGAAAACGGCGTCGCCGACGAAGAAGGCCATCATTCCGGCGCCGGTAGTGGAGAGATAGGCGAGGGCCACCGTCAGAAGAAGCACCTTGCCGGCCTTGTTGCCGACCTCGGCGATGGCGGGCGCCACGAATCCGATAATGAGCAGGGGAATCAGGAACCCGAGGAACTGGGAGAAGATGGCATTGAAGGTCGCGAACGGGCGAGCGAGCCATATCGGAGCGAATTGCCCGACGGCTATACCGAGTGCCAACGCTATGAGAATCTGCACGAGGAGATTTACTCGTTTGAGTGAAAATCGTTTCATGATGCAAAAATACGAAAAATCTCCGTATCAGCATTGATGACGGAGATTTTTCTTTAGAGTGAGTTTACTTTTATTAGAGTGAGTTATAAATTTCCCGGAGTCATACAGCTTATTTCCCTCCCCGGTAATCGTTGACGATGACGCGGTTGTCGCGGAAGGTGTCATAGGTGCTCTTTCCGGTGCCGTTGATGACGTATCCGAATCCGCGTTTCCCTCCGTTGGACAGGGAATTGTTGCAGGCATGGAAGACTTCGACACCATCGGCATCGGGCACCTCGATCGAGTTCTCGATTTTGATTTCGTTGACCAGGACATCGTAAATGCCGAGGGCCGCGGCGTAGTGATTTTTCACACCGTCGGCCACCTTGTAGGCGGCGTAGCCGGGACGGGTGCCGTTCTCGCTCATATAATGGCCCTGAGTGGGGGAGTCGTAGGGGGTCTCGCACTGATAGAAGTACATGCGTCCGTTCTCACCGTTCCATAGAGACTGATATTCCTGAAAGTGCTCGTTGAAGAGGCCGTAGACAGTGACATCGTCACCGTTGACCACAAGTCCGTTGGAGGCGGTATTGATATCCCATCCCACACTTCCGCGCACACCATGGTCGGCACGCCAGATCCAGAAATGATCTCCCACGACATCGTTGCTGTTGATCTCAACGGCGCGGTCAACGTGGACTTTATCAGGCCGGAAGCCACCGATGCGGAAAAAGAGGTCGGAGAGGAGGATGGGGGAGGCGCTGTGGTCGACGTCGTTTTTCTCATTTCCTACCTTGAGGAGAGTGTCGGAACTGTAGTGGGCGTCGAAGAGCAGGGATGCGACAGCGACATTGTCGACGTCATCGATGACGATGGCTCCTTCGCGATTATTTTCACCGGGGGTCAAGGTGGCCCAACCGATACCCATGACAATCGTGCCGGGGCGAGTGATGCGGAGGGGTTGCTCAAGGGTATACATTCCCGGAGTTATGAGCAGATTGCGTCCCGAGGCGAGGGCCTTATTCATGTCGGAGGCGGAAGCTCCCGGTTTTATCACCTCGAAGGTATCGAGAAGATCGAGATATTCACCCTCTCCGGGATTTCCGGGGGAAAAGGAGACACCCTTGGCATCCCTTCTGAAGGCGGGGCGGAACACTTTGTATCTGCCGTCGGGACCGATGCAGAGGAAGGGCTTCTCGGCGATGACGGGGGTGGAATCAATGATTGTGACGTTGCCCCCCTCATCCCAATTATTACGATAGGTCGACATATCGGCCTCCGGACCGAATTCCACTCCCTGGAAGCAGTAATTATATTTTTCCTCACGGAAATCACCTCTTCCCTTGTTGAGCATGGAGTTACGATAATACCATTGCTGCTGATGGTCGGAACCGGCGGGAGCCTCGAAGAGGCAATCAGCCGCATAGCCGCCGCTGACCCATCCGTCGCCCCATTGGGTGCGCAACGTGCGTTGTGAGACTATGCGTCTCATGGGAGCTGCCTGAGAGACGGCCCACTTGAATGTTTCCGGCTCATCGTAGGTCTCGGGCCCGATGACGGCCAGATTCTCTGCCGAACGCCAGAAGGTGCAGGTGCCGTTGCCGTCGCGCAGATGCGGGGGTGTATGGATATTGTCGATCTCCACTTCGTAGGGAGTGGCTCCCAGTCCGGCTATATGGACGTAGAAGGGGACGTTGATCAGACCGGCCCCCTTGTAATCACCGGGTTTGAAGAGGAGAGCATAGCGGTCGGCGCTCATTTCGCGTCCGAAAAGTCTGTGGTCGATGTCGCTCAGGCGGGAAGCGACGGAATCCATATTATCGGTGGGGGAGAAAAAGAGAATCTTATCTCCGAATAATTGGCGGTCAAACGAGAGGGTATCGATAGCGAGGCCCGATGCATCGAGAATACGATAATATGCGGAGGCCGGATAAGACGTGGCGTTATCGGAGAAGATACCGTTGTCCGAACGGCCTGCCACAGAGTAAGGGCTCCACTTGCCGGATGCCTTCTCGATTGTGAACGGACCCTGACGGCCTGAAATCAGATCGCTGAAATCCAATATCGTGCCTGCGTCGGAGCCGGAGGAGATGTTCCAGGCCGCGGCGTGAATGCAGACAGTCGTAGAGAGTAGGAGTGTAGATAATTTAGGTAGGTTCATAGAAATAAGTAAAAACGTAAAAAATGGAAATGCAAATTTAACATTTTAAATTTGCATTTCCATACATCCGCTGCTTAATTTTCGGTACCCTATTAGCGGGAGACGCGAATTCACTCGCCTGCGCGTCGCATACTTTCCTTGACGGGAGGTGACCGGGATATGGTTCGCGTGAGTGGGGAAAGATTCAGGGTATGATGGTCACATCGATGAAGGGTCGGCGTCCCTGTTCGATTTTGGCCTTCGCCACTTTGAATCCGAAAAGGGATTTTGTCATCCGGATTCCGGATAAAACCGAGGAGATTTCCGTGGTGTAGATTGCCACGGATCCGAGTCGGGAGGGGAGAGCGGTACTGGGATAGAAGGCGAAAAAATCGAAAATTTTTTGATTGACAATTAAAATAGTGAAATATGGAGGTTTTGATTCTGATCTTAGGTTAAATATAATCAAATATCAAATCAAATTCGCAGAAATTTTGATTTTAATTTTGAGATGATGTAATAATTCGCTATTTTCGCACTATAAAATCTCATCTGATATGATACAGGAGCTGAAAATACGAAATTTCAAATCGTTTCGTGATGAAGTGGAGTTGAGCTTTGAGCCGTCAGAAGATGACCGATATAACAGCGTGGTCACTATGCCGGATGGAGTAAAACTGTTGCGGTTTGCGGTTGTGCTTGGTGCAAATGCAAGCGGTAAGTCAAATCTGCTTGATGCAGTCGAGTTCTTACGCCGATTCTGGAACACACTCCCGTCGACGAATGATGACGGTACGGATGTGCAACCGTTTTTGTTACGAGAGGATGCTCTTGCATTTGATACGGAATTTGAATTTAAATTCTATGCCGATGGCCTTCGCTATTGGTATAAGCTCAAGATAAATCCCGATAAGGTTTGCCACGAGTCTCTCTTTGTTTATCTTTCCAATCGTCCGACAAAAGTATTTTGCCGAGAGGATGTAGATGGTGTGTCAAAATTGAATTTCAATCCGGCTGTTGTCAAACTCTCACAGGCAGAATTGGATGTCATGACGATGAACTGCCTTCGCAATATGTCGCTATTGGCTACGTTGAAGAAGATAAATGTGTCGGTTGCATATCTTGATAATATGCGTCGCTGGATTGACAACCGTATGCTGCCGTTGCAAAGCGGTTCGCTCACATCACTTTCAACTGCCGCGAAGAAGCATATCGCCGATAGTGAGGATTTCCGTGAGTATCTTCTGCAATTTGCAAAGGAGGCGGATTTCAATATTTCCGACATCAAGATACAAAAGATGGCGGCTCTGTTTGGCCATAAGGTTGAGAATGCCGTAGGGTGGCAGGATTATGTCCTCCCGGAGGCATGTCAGAGTACCGGCACCAAGCGAATGGTCGAACTGGAATCCATGATCTATGATCAGCTGAACCGTCAGGCATTCCTGTGTATTGATGAGATCGAGGCGTCGATGCACCCCAATCTTATGGAGTATATTCTCTCAAAGTTTGTCAATACATGCGACAATCAGTCACAGCTGCTTGTCTCCACTCATTATGATCCGATTCTGAAAGATATTGATGACATTTTCGGAAAGGATTCCGTTTGGTTCACCGAGAAAGGGAAAGATGGCAGTTCCCAATTATTCTCTCTCGTTGATTTCAAGGGACTAAATAAACTGTCATCCATACATCACGCGTATATGAACGGTCGTTTCGGCGCACTTCCCAACGTATTGTAATTATGGCAAGAAGAATTAGGGAGCGTAAGCTCAAAAATCCCGCGATTACAATCATCGGTGAGGGCGCTACCGAGCGATTTTATTTCACGCATTTGAAACGACTCAATGGTTACACCTATGTCTGCAAACCTCGCAACTTCGCAGAGCAGAATATCGATGATATTCAGCGTCAGGTTGAAAGGGTGCTTGCTGATGAGGGTGTCGCGGTATGTGTATTCGATGTAGATGTAACACGCATACATAAGGCGGATAAGGCCAAATTTGATGCAATGCGTCGTCGTTATGCCGATAATAGGTCAGTAATCATCTGCGACAGTATGCCATCGATTGAGTTTTGGTTTCTGCTCCATTATCTCAATACCAATCGCTATTTTGCATCGTCTGATGATGTGGTGACCACTCTACATCGCTATCTCCCCGCCTTCAGTAAGCAACAATCATATCTATCAAAAGAAAACTGGGTCGCTACACTGTTGTCGGACAATAAACTGACAACCGCCATAAATAATGCAATCGCTCTCGGTGAGAATGGAGAGTCATACTCGAATCTCCACAAACTATTCGCACTCCTCGGTAACTGATATTCTTCTTTTCTCCTTTCCATGGCGTAGAATCCCAACCCATAAGAAAGGGGGGCTTAGTTATCGTAGCCCTCTTAGTACATCCGCCAGCACGACGGCGTTATTATGGATAGGGTCATGGGAGGAGTAAAGGAGTGTCACGATGGGTTTAGTATCGAGCGTTTGCCTGAGATTGTCAAGCGCGGGATTGGCTTTCAATTCAGCGTCATACTTCTGCTTAAATTCCTCCCATCGGTTGTCGGGATCCGTATGGAACCATTCACGCAGATCTTTTGAGGGAGCTATTTCCTTCTCCCAAAGGTCATAATGGAAAGTCTGGAGAGAGAGACCACGCGGCCAGAGCTTATCGACGTATACGCGGAAACCGTCGGAGGCTTCCTCCGGCTCATAAGCCCGCTTAAGTTTGATTGTCTGTGACATATTCACGTATATTTATAGAGTGAACATTGCAGACGCGGAATGGTTTATCTGAAAGGCGTTTATATATGATACGAATCTATGATTTCTATCTATCCAAAAGCCATCTCCAGACGGGAATGACATGAATGACAGTATCATTGCCGATATTGATTTCCTCAGCAGAATCATAGGTAATAATATATAAATTCTTACATCCCGTGGCTTTTGAAGCTGACTATATATTTTTTATCCATGCTGCCCTAAAATTTAGGACACATAACGATTTTTATGCCGATTGGTGCGACGGCGAGCTCTGAAAAGATAATCAATCTTATCCAATAAATTCACTGTACTGGATAAAATAGTATGTTTTTTATCCAGTACAAGATGTTGTGTTGAATAAAAGTAGGTCAACTTTAACTGCCATACAAAAAATCACGATTAAGAGAATGCAGAGGTACAAATTTTTGCGATTATAACTCGGTATTTGATAAAAAACTGAGTTTAGGATATCTCATTCATAAACTCCGAGGGGCGTGGCGGCTCGTGTTTTCGTCGGTTTTGCCGTCAAACCGTGACGGTAAGCCGTAGTTTAATTGACCGCATCCCTACTGATGGAACGGGCTAAACACCGACTTCCTCAATTTCTACAACTTACTTGTAATATAAGTTAAGTTATCTATGAGGCAGTATTGATGTAATAAGCACGGCAATTGCAATACCGAGAGCCAGCCAATACTCCGAAGAAGCGTCTATTCCATGGGTTTCAAGAATGGCTGATGAAAGGGCAAGCACGTAAGGAAAGAAATAGTCCTGCAATTTGATTTTCTTAGCTTTCGACAAAAACTTGTTGTCTTTGAGAAATAATCCCAAAATTATCCCCACGATGCCTATTCCGCCGGATATCAATGCTATAGCGAGGATTATAGGACGATTCAGTAGGCCAATAGTGATAAATGGCAAAGAGGCCGTTAATAGTCCTCCACTGGTTGTAATAATATGGTTGTCGTCAAAAACTCTCATTCCTCTTAAATAAAACTTAACTTTAGATTCTAATATCGGCAACTATAGCCCATGACAGCGAATCCGGCGTATAGCCATTCTTTCTCTTCCTCTGTTAAATCTGGAGAAGCCTTAACCACTGGTGTATAATAGGGGACTGTTTGATTGACCTCATCACAAGTTTGTCTAATCCTTATTCGATTGGGAAGTGACGGCAAGCGAACTCAATTCTTATATTTGATTATTTCATCTGTCAACAAATGAACGGTCGATGACGGATTAGTGTATGCTTCTTTGGCTTTGGCTCTATTCGCGGCATCTTCAATCGAGTCTATCAATACCTTTTTCATTGCCGTGGAGAATGTGCCCTTCGCATAATCAGCTTCTATGCTTCTCAACAAGGCAAGACATTCAGCGGATGACAGCTCCTTTTTGGTATCCTTGTAGTGTAGGACAAACCAGTATTCGATGCATGGATTTGACAGAAGCAATGTGGCATCCTTTATCTTCCTCAAATGTTCCAGCATCCCCGGCACATCAAGGTCGAACATCAGAAATGTCTTATCATCCTGTGTCGTAAACCTGTCACGCTTGCATCGGTCGATGTACGGTTGTGAAATGTTGGAGTCGCTTACCCTTGCTATAATCTCAACCGGCACTCTGAAACTTCGGCGCAACAGGTCAACGTAAGCCGCCTCTGTTTTCCCTTCACAGAAAACAAAGAATGTCGGGTTCATCTTTTTCCCACGAGGTTGTTTTGCTTTTCGTGCCATAGTCAGATGTTTTCAAATTCGTTGATATATGGCACTGCGTCAAAACGTCCCTGAAGATATGCTTTCTCAAGATCCATTTTCTCCCGGAAATCCTTGTAGTCAAACAGTGAATAAAGGTCGGAAGAACTGTCGTCGCGCTTGTTGACAAAGAAAATCTGGTCTTTGCGGAAGCGTGTCATATCAAGAAGGTGGGTATTATGGGTTGTGAAAACCAGCTGCGCCGATTTGCTTGAATGGAAGAGGCTTATAAGATATTCCACCAGACGGGTGTGCAGACTGGTTTCCACCTCGTCAAGAAACATCACCTTATTGTTACGCACTACATCCATGACCGTCAGCATGATCTTGAATAGGATTTTTGTACCCTCTGACTCCTCGGTGTTGAAGTCAAAAGGCAACGACGGATTACGGCGGTGGAACGTGGTCAATTTACCGTCTTTATATGTAAACTCAACTATATCACTGTCTGCTGCTTTCAAAACGTTTAATAAGTATTCCCGATTATCATTCAGAAGTGTATTATAATAATCTGAAATATCATATATTTGGAATGTTGTGGAGAAACTTATATTAATGTATTTATTCAGATCTTCATTTGATAATCTTGTTCCAATATCATATTTAGGATTATCTTTTATGCTGAATACCAACTGCTCATTAAACCATCGGTAAACTTCCTTCGCTTTTTCCCTGTCCATCTGGCTTGCACGTGATATGAACAGGGTCTTNCGTGAGGTGTTTGANGCNACATCCATAGGACGGCGTATCACGGTGGTAAACTCATATTTCTCTTTCTTNCCTCCGGCTTTACGCTCGTCACGGGAGAAGATCAACGCCCTTCTTCCTTTCGGATAGTAATACAGGCTTTCCGTAATTATCTCGTCACGGGTNCAGGTAAATGAATACTCATGTTCGATNCCGTCAATGATGAAACGTATGTANAACTCACTCGGAGCATTCTTGTCACCGAATTTGAAAGGCTTAAACCCGAAACTGTCACCTTCATTATAATTATGGGAGTCAAGTATCATATCGACAGCCGCTTTGATGGCTTTGATGATATTGCTCTTGCCCGAAGCATTTGCTCCGTAGATAGCAACGGTTTTGAGTAGTCGTTCATTACCGACATTGAAAGTATTGTCGTCAAGGGCACGTGCTTCCTTTGTCTGGATATTGGCAGCCCGCATATCCAGAATTACTTTCTCATTTATTGAGAAGAAATTTGTAAGAGCAATTTCTAATACCATTTTGAGGAGCGTATTTGTGAATCTATTACAAATATAGCAATTTAATTCGGATTAGCCTCTATTTTAAGGCTAATTTTTTATTCCTATCGGTCAAATTCGTAAACTACGAGAGGTGTGGCGGCTCGTGTTTCCGTCGGCAGGATCTTACGGACACGAAAAAAGGTCACGATTTCGTGTGAAAATCGTGACCCATCTGTGATTCGCCTGAAGCCGGACAATATCCTTGTAACTAAGTAGTATTCAGAATATTGAAATACCGCACTTTCCGTTGTTCACGAATTATACACGGCATAATTTCAATGTTCTTCCCCATTGTTTCCATTGGGAATACAAAGATACAAAATTTATTTCATATCCAATTCATTTCTTTGCGTATTAATTGCTAAATTGCGTATTTAAGTCACTGATGTTGATAATTTATGCAAATAATATTTAATGCACGTTTGAATTCATCATCATCTTTGTACATGAATATTTTTAGGTGCTTGATGACGTATTCCAATTTGTTTAGATTAGCCCCACAGCTTTTTATTATCATGTTACGTCTTATTCGATAATGTTTTGGGGACAAATTTGTAGTTGATGCTTTTAGTCTTATTAAAAAGTACTCATACGCTGAATATAGTTTTACAATAAACAGATATGGGGTAAAGCACACTGTCAATATGATTGGAAGAATAAGGGAATACACAGATTGCTCCTCAATTATTACTGATGGATTCTGATAAATTTTAATTCCACTATAAACTATAATTCCAAGATATATAACATTTATACAAAAATCTAATAAACATCCAGCCTTATTTTCATCAACATTTTTTGAGACTCTGGCATATGCCGCTGTCATAGAAAAGAATACAATAACGGGGAGAAGAATAAATTCTGCAATAAAACAAAATGTAAAGATATTGATATAAAATGCAATTATTGTCGTAGCTTTGATTGTATCAAATATATTGTTTCTGATACGTTTTTGTTCTATTGCTCCACCAATCATTAAGATTGATGTGATAAACACAAATATAATACAGTCTTTTACTAAAACAGTATTCCAGTGTATGCCTTTTGAAATAAAGAAAAGAGTTAACGCTAAATAAATATATCCACCCAAGAAAAAGATCTGTAACTTGATTGCAAAGAAAGCTTTAAAAAAGTTCTTAAGGCTTTGACGAAGCTTCTGACTAAAACACATCCATGTCAATATTATGATAGTCCAAGCAATTAAAGCCAATTCACGAGATGAAAATATGGTAATATCAATCATAAATTAAAAGCTGCTTATTGAAATCATACATATTTCTTTGCCCTTAAAATCTATACATGCCCTTTGTGCATTAGTTATTACAAGAAGGTTGTCGCAGTGGAGTTCTTCGGCGGCTTTGACGAGGGCATCGAGTTCACGTTTTCGGGTTTTCTCCGAGGACATATCGTAGCATACTTGGATAAGCTGCTCGACCTTACTTCCTTTTCGTGTGACGAAATCAATCTCCTTATCGTTGCGTGTTCGGTAGTAGAACAGAGTTTTGCCGGGAATATATCCGCGACGTAACAGCTCTACAAACACTTGGTTCTCCAATAGTCTGCCGAGGTTCTCACTGAGGTTGAAAGCCGTGCTTTGCACGAAACCGTTGTCAACGACATAAACCTTGCTTGGAGCTTTCTTCATCAGCTTCATCTTGTTATTGAAACGTGGAAGATAGAAGAATANATAAGGCTCAGCCAGATAGTCGCAGAATTTCTTTGTTGTCGTAACGCTTGACAGTCCTAACTCTACAGCAAGATCATTTGCAGAAATCGGATTACAGAAGTTGGAAAGTAGGTAAGTGGCAAGATTATAAAGATCAGTCGTGTTCCTGACCTTGTGTCGTTTGGCAACATCTTTCAATAATATGGAGTCAAATAGAGTTGACAGGTAGCTTTTGGTGATGTTGCGTGCTTGTATAGTTTCGGGATAGCCACCATTNCGCATATAATCNTCAGCGACAACAATAGCCTGGGCCGACTGTTCTTCAAGATTGGGATTGACGTTTTTCCAACGCATCGTTTCCTCAAGGCTGAAGGGCAGCATCTCAATCTGGAGATAACGNCCCGTCAATACAGTCGCCATCTCACTGCTCAACATCTTGGCGTTGCTACCGGTAATAATCAAATTCTTACNTCTGCGATATAGTTTGTTGACCCATAAATCCCAATNNGGCAANTTCTGTATTTCATCAAGCANCANGNATTCATAGCCCGGATANACATCATCAAGCATCTGCATNACCAANTCCTCNTNCCAGTTTTCNAGNANAAGNTTATCATCAAAATTGAGATANGCAAANTTCTTACCCTGCAACATGAGCAATGCAAACACCGACTTACCGACGCGACGAGGTCCCGTAATCAATTTGATTAACGGATTGGCGAGTAACTCATCAAAATCATATCTGGTGTCTCGCTGCTGATAGGGACGCGCCATCAGCTCATCGCGCTCAGCCCTTTGATTGAGTATTATATTTTTCATTTCGCAGTCGTATGAGACTGCAAAGATAATCAATTTTATCCAATAAATTCACCGTACTGGATAAAATAGTATGTTTTTTATCCAGTATAAGATGTTGTGTTGAATAAAAGAAGGTAGAACAATATCCCGACTTGGCGCTTACTCAACTTTAATTCTCTGTTTTAGCGTGTCTATGAATCCCGGAATGTCGGATGGATTGAAGTAGACCGGAAAGATGCTCTTTTTCCATGCGCGGTTGAACGTAATCAATACTCCTTCGGAAGGATATAGCTCTTCACCTTTTGTATTCAATACTATCGGAAATGTAGCGTGTCTTTCTGCAGCTTGTTTAAGGGTCGCCTCTTCTATGAATTTAATTTCTTTGATAGGATACTCAACGTTGCGTCTCCCTCTGTAGCAACATCTCAAAGTGTCATCAGACGTAATCTCTAAATAGCTATATCTTACCAGATTCCTGATATAGAATATGCTAAAAGCAGCTATCGACAGACAAATAATGGTAAGCATAAGCCCAAACCATCCGGCGGCGGAATTTATACCGACATACAAGGATAAAAGCGCTATCATAACGGTGAATACGACCATCGTTATGGTATTATTTTTAATCGCTTTCTCCGAGAAACTAAGCTCAAATTTCCGGTTTGTCATGGCGTGAGAGAGAGGCAATAGTATATCGGGTTAGTATGATTTGCCGTGTAACGACTTTTTTATTCATGCCCCCATTTCTTTAAAAAAATCTTCAACTGAATCGCAGTGGTAAACGCGACCGGCTTTGACGTCTTCCAGAGCTTCATCAATTCCGGTTTTTCTTCTGCGGGGAGGCTTTGAGATTGTTACGCTATCGAACTTGGCTAACAATTTCTTGATAAGGGATGCTTCCTTGGGATCTGTGATTGTTAATGTTATCTGCGTCATAAGTAAGTCGTCAAGGGCACGGGCTTCCTTTGTCTGGATATTGGCAACCTGCATATCCAGAATTACTTTCTCATTTAGTGAGAAGAAATTTGTAAGAGCGATTTCTAATACCATTTTAAGGAGCGTATTTGTAAATATGTTTCAAATGTAGCAATTTAATTTGGATTAAGCTCTATTTTAAGGTACTTTTATTCCTATCTGTCCATTCAATATCCTCTCTAAGATTGACTGTTTTAATATAATATCCTGTTAACTTCGATAGAAGCTCGATGCGTTTGAATCGTCTCAGAGCATGGCTGCAATCTGTTTTTCCACAGCCGTGCGTATGAACGAGTTGATTGATACTCCAGCCTGTTTTGCGAGGTACGCGACACGGGAGTGGATGTCGGGGGTAAGACGCACGTTCAAAGAACCGGAATAGCTTTTGTGAGGCTCTATTCCTTCTTCTGCACAATATGCAAGGTAA
>JAAVBX010000006.1 GCA_014802625.1 bacterium
CGCTACGCCATCGACAGCCGCAAGCTCCAGTCGGAACTCGGCTGGGAGCCGAGCCTGCAGTTCGAGGAGGGTATCGAGAAGACCGTCCGCTGGTACCTCGACCATCAGGACTGGATGGACAACATCACCTCCGGCGACTACGAGCGCTACTACGAGGAGATGTACAAGAATCGTTGATAGATCAAACGAGACTAAGTGGGGCAAGAATTTTGAAATAGAGAATAATGCAAGCAATAATTTTAGCTGCCGGTATGGGTCGCCGTTTAGGCGAATTTACTGCCGACAATACCAAGTGTATGTTGGAGGTGAATGGTGTCCGTCTCATAGATAGGATGCTTCACCAGCTTCATCACTTGAAGCTCAATAGAATAGTCGTGGTGATTGGTTATGAGGGCTCTAAGTTAAAAAACTATATTCTTGAAAACTACCCTCAATGGCCAATACTGTTTGTTGAGAATCCTGTCTATGATAAGACGAATAACATATACTCCCTCTGGCTTGCGAAGGATTATATGGCAGAGGATGAGACTCTTCTGCTTGAGTCTGATTTGATATTCGAGGATTCTGTTCTTGAAGCGGCTGTTAACAGTGAATATCCGGATTGTGCCCTCATATCCAAATACGAGACCTGGATGGACGGCACCATGGTGCGTATAGANGATGATAACAATATCGTCAATTTCATTCCTAAGAAGGCCTTCAAGTATAGTGATACCAAATATTACTATAAGACAGTAAATATATATAAATTCTCCAAACGATTCATCAATAATCATTATCTCCCATTCCTTGAAGCCTATATCCGNGTCTTGGGGGAAAATGAATATTATGAGCAAGTGCTCCGCGTTATCACACTTATCGACCGCACAGGCCTCAAGGCTCTCCCGATTACCGGNAAGCATTGGTATGAGATAGATGATGTGCAGGATTTACGCATTGCCGAGACACTNTTCGCCTCTCCAAAGGAACAATTAAAGAAAATCCAGCAATCCTACGGTGGCTATTGGCGCTATCCCGGGTTGTTGGATTTCTGCTATCTTGTCAATCCCTACTTTCCACGTCAGAAGATGATNNATGAGATGAAAGCNAATTTCGAGCCTCTTTTGCGTGACTATCCCTCCGGCATGGGTGTCAACTCACTGCTTGCNGCCAAATACTTCGGACTACGTCATGACTACATAGTGGTCGGTAACGGCGCCGCNGAACTGATAAAGAGTCTCATGTCGAGGCTGTCAGGTAGTGTCGGGGTNATTTATCCCACATTTGAGGAGTATCCCAACCGACTTGCCACCGACAGGATTGTGGCTTATCATCCGGATAATGCAGATTTTCACTATACCGCAGATGATNTGATAGGNTATTTCACGGAAAATAAAGTTGANAATCTTCTTGTCGTGAATCCGGACAACCCTTCCGGCAACCTTCTNGANCGTAATGAGCTTGAAAAACTGNTTGACTGGGCNGAGANCAATGGTACACGCCTTGTNATTGATGAGTCATTTGTGGATTTCGCTGATGATGCGAAAAAGCTAACGCTTCTTCATAATGATATTCTTGAGGCNCATCCAAGTCTCTGTGTGATGAAATCCATNTCNAAGAGCTATGGAGTGCCCGGNTTGCGTCTCGGNGTACTTGCGACCGCAGATAANGANNTNATCGACTGGATGAGAAAAGATGTGGGNATATGGAATATCAACTCNTTTGCCGAGTTCTATATGCAGATCTACGGTAAATATGAGAAAGATTACGAATATTCTTGCGACNGATTCCGCGAAGAACGTNCGATTTTCCATAAAGAGCTTGAAACGATTCCATTCATNCGAGTCATACCCTCGCAGGCAAATTATTTCCTCTGTGAAGTGATGGATGGTATCANCTCATACGACTTGACTCTTCGGCTTTTATCTGATTTCGATATCCTGATTAAGGATTGTTCCTCAAAGAAAGGATTCCCAAAAGAGAGGCAGTATGTACGTATAGCGATACGTGACCGNCANGANAACCATAAGCTTGTAGANGCTCTTTCAAATCTTTGATACTATGCGCTACATCACATCTGAGGATATTGAAATTCTAAATATCACCCCTGCGGAGAGTGTGGAATGGGTAAGGGAAGCATTTTTGATAAAAGATANATGCCAGTTNCCTCCAAAGATTTCACTNCATCCCCGAGGAAATGATTTCTTCAATACCATGCCGTGTATGTTGCCGGAGGAATACCATACATTCGGATGTAAAGTTGTTAGCCGTGTCAAGGGTAATCATCCTGCNTTAAAGAGCGAGATGATGGTTTTTGATACTCTTACCGGAGGNATGACNGCATTGGTAAACAGTGATTGGATTACTGCACGCAGAACCGGAGCCGTTGCTGCTNTGGCTATCAATACATTGCGCTCATCNAATGCAATGATCTACTCATTCATTGGTCTGGGAGCGATGGNCTACGCGACGTTAGATTGCTTTTTTGCGACCAACAAGGATAAGCANCTCATCATTCGTTTGAAACGCTACAAAAATCAGGCGGAGAAGGTTATTGAACATTACGCCGAACTCAAGAATGTCCGCTTTGAGATTGTTGACACCATGGAAGAACTGATTNATGGTNCCGATGTTGTTGTCTCTTGTATNACCGATGCCGATGGTTTGTTGATGGAGNATCTCTCTCTCTTCAAGCCCGGTGTCCTGATAGTACCTGTCCATACGCGAGGATTTCAGAACTGTGATNCAGTATTTGATAAGATATTTGCAGATGACGAAGGTCATGTAAAAGGATTCAAATATTTTAATCAATTCAGAAATTTCGGAGAATTATCGGATGTATTGAAAGGGNANATACCGGGTCGTGAATCTGATTCAGAGAGAATNCTTTCNTATAATATCGGCTTGGGTCTTCATGACATNTTCTTTGCNCAAAGAATTATCCAAAAGTTAGGATAAGTTATCATGACATCGCTGAAACATAAAACAGTTTCCGGAATGCTTTGGGTTGGCCTGCAACGTTTCGGAACTGTTATTATATCATTTCTATCCAATATAGTTTTNGCNCGTCTTCTGACGCCTGCTGATTTTGGCTATATCGGGATGCTGATGGTGTTTATCGCCGTGTCTACATCCTTTGTGGATGGAGGATTCGGCTCGGCTCTGATTCAAAAATCCAAGCCAACTCAGGAGGATTATTCCACTGTCTTTTATTGGAACATATTTTTAAGTATAGTCCTGTATACAATTCTCTATTTTTGCGCNCCTCTGATCGCAGACTTCTACAAGATGGATATCCTGACTAAGATANTGCGAGTTGAGGGAGTCATTTTGATTATTAATGCTCTTACNATNNTNCAATTNAATAAGTTGCGTAAGNCTATGCAATTCAAGAAGATTGCATATGTCAATATTACGGCAGCAATTATATCCGTAATAGTCGCCATCATTTACGCATATTATGGTGGTGGNGTCTGGGCTTTGGTATGGCAACAAATTGTATTGGGAATAGTAAGCGTTATCATGCTATTCATNGTNATGCCATGGAAGCCGAGTCTACTGTTCTCGATGGAATCATTCAAGGGTCTGTTTAAATTTGGTTCTTTTATTTTGTTGTCCAGTATTATCAATACTATAGCCAATAATATTAGTGCGTTGATTGTAGGAAGATTCTTTTCCGCNGGTACCTTAGGTTACTTAAGTCAGGCTCAGAAGTTAGAAAATGTTGCATCCACAAGTATTGCTTCGACAGTTGAACAAGTNACCTATCCACTTTTAGTGGAGGTNAAAGATAATTATGCACGTATGGCGCAGGTACTCAGATCATTTAATCTGATGTTATTAGCCTGCGTATTGCCTGCAATGNTGGTGATAATAATAGCTGCCGCTCCGATAATCATTTTTCTATTTGGAGAGAAGTGGTTACCTTCTGCAGAGATACTCCGGATATTATGTATAGCCGGAGTATTCATTTGTTTGCAAGGGTCGAGTTACAATGTTATTGCCGCCATTGGTAAATCTGAGGTATTATTCAGATGGACTCTGATTAAACGAGGAGTTGGTATCGGGCTTATATTTTTAGGGTTATTTGTGTATGGATTTCATGGGGTGTTGTGGGGAATGGTAGCATCCTCAGGATTCATTTGGCTCAGTAATGCATGGTTGGTTAGTAAGCATATAGGATATAGTTTAACACGTCAATTGATTGATTTAGCGCCAATAGTATTATTGGGTTGTGTTTGTTTCATATTGGCTTATGTCTGTGCAACTATAGAATTAATCGGCCGAAATGATTTAATCTATGCGGCGTTATTTATAGTCTTGTACATCCCTCCCTTTTTTATATTTAAGATTCCTGCTATTCAGGAAATTAAGAAAAATATCATTTCTTTAATAAAGCATAATAAATGAATCTTCTGTTTTGGGGAGATATAATGCCGGGGGGGATTTTACCATATGTTGGTATTGACCCTTTAACGCAATCAATTATAGATAAAATATCTGGTGCCGATTTCGTAATAGGTACGTTAGAGTGTGCGATTGGAGATAACTTGCCTTACGACTCTGTAAAGATGGCAGGTCGCGGTAATATCATTTATGCACCTACAACAGCTGCGGAGCTATTGGTAAGGATGCGATTTAGTGTTGTATCGTTGGCTAATAACCATATATTTGATTTAGGGAAAGATGGCTTAATCTCCACTATTGAATTACTCAAGAAAAAGAGTATCCAATTTACCGGGGCCGGGTTAAATATAGAAGAAGCATTACGTCCGGCTGTTGTGGCGAAGAATGGTGTGACGGTAGCTTTTATCGGAGGTTGCACGTATGATTCTAAACAAGTGGCTCACGTCCCCGTAGCCACTAAAGATAGTTTCGGAATTGCACCACTTGAAGGTGATGAAATCCTTTCCCAAATTAGGAATTGTAAGAGAAAGTACGATTATGTAGTGTTATTGGCGCATTGGGGAAAAGAATATACCTACTTCCCTCTTAAATCCTCAATTTCATTATCTAAATCACTGATTGATGCAGGTGCAGACCTGATTATTGGAAGTCATCCACATATGGTGCAGCCAAAAGTCGTTATCAAAGGGAAGGATGTATTTTTCTCCTTGGGTAATGGTCTTTTCCCGGATTTTCTAATGAATGTACCTCGTCCGATTTGGTATCCCAATCCATCAGAGATAACGTTATCGTCTATTCCTGTTACTAACGATTATCCTTACCCCGTTACAGAACCTCTCTTGCGTAAGTGGCCTAAGGATTCACGTTTAGGAATGTTGGTGACGACCGTTCTCTCCACCTCCACCCTTCGCAGTGATATGGAATTTATAGAATTAGGAGATGATAATTCTATCCGGCTACGAAAAGGAGGGTGTGTAAATATGAAGCTCAAGGCTGTCGGGACTTTCTTAAGAAGTAGTTTTTATGATGAAGGGCTCTTAGTTCGAAGGATTCGAAGTGTGTTGGGAAGAATAAAACGTAAATTAATTAAGTAATGGCTAAATTTCAACGTGTTTTTGGTATACACTCTAAGATTAAAGAATTATCCCGGACCTCGGGCAAGAGTAGTATTTGGTTATTAAGAGATTTTCTTAATTTTCGCTCCACGGGATTGGTATCTTTACTTGAATACGAGCATTATAAGCTTTACCGTAAAAATAAAGAATTTAGAGAGACTTTCTTGTCTTATGCAAAGGCGGAAAGATATTGGGAGGTATTAAATCCAAGAAAATATGCTTGTCTTGCACGTGATAAGTTCATAGGTCACTGCTTGCTTGAAACATTAGGCATCCCAACGTCAAACATAATAGCCTACTATAATCCGGAATGCGCTTATGCGACTGGGACGACAGTGTATCAATACAATCAATTGGCACGTCTTTTGAGGGATTCGGGTAAAAAGTCGTTTGTTATAAAACCCTCTACTGATAGTGCGCACGGAGAGGGCGTGACGATATGTAGAGAATTGATTGAAGAAAATGAGCAATTGGTGATATGTAAAACCGATGGCACACATGTTCCTCTACAAAATTTTTTAGGGAACACTCCATTATTATTTGAGACCTTAATTCCTCAGACTGGGCAGTTCTCCGATTTTAATTCTTCATCCTTGAATACAGTCAGAATCATGACGGCTCTATATCCGGATAATTCCGTTAAGGTATTTGCCGGATTTATTAAAATCGGAAGAAAAGGTTCTGATATTGACAATGCAGGAAATGGAGGAAATATTGATTGTGGAGTTAATGTAGATAATGGGCAATTATACAACGCCATACAGTTTAATTCTTGGAAAGATATCTGTAAAATAGATATGCATCCCGATAGTCAAAAACACTTGGAGGGTATTTATATTGAGAATTGGGATCTGATAAAAGAGCAACTCAAACATTTTCAAGGTCTTATCTCTCAATTAAAGACCATCGGGTGGGACGTCGCTATTACTGAAAATGGTCCGGTTATAGTTGAGATAAATAATTGGTGGGACACGACCGGTCAAGAATTTATAGGAAGAGGCTGGGGACCCGAGGTTAAGGATTGTTACGATGCTTGGGTAAAGTTCTATTCTAAGAAATGAGCATAAGAATAGCTTTTGTTGGCGACATAATGCCGGGTGGTGTGCTTCATGGTAAACCGTCTGGAGTCTCTGAAGAAGTCAAAAGATATTTGGATTCTTTTGATTTCCGCATAGGTACATTAGAATGTGCTATTGGAAATGACCCCAATTTTGATCCTGTTAAAATGAGTTTGAAACAGGATGTAATATATGCTCCCGATAATGATTTAGAAAAACTTGTCGAACTTGGAATTGATTGTGTAAGTTTGGCAAATAATCATGCCTTTGATCTCGGTGAAAATGGATTGCTTAACACTATAACCCAATTAGATAGGTTGGGGATACGGCATTGCGGGGCTGGAATGAACATTGAGGAAGCAAGTAGACCTGTTATCGTTGAGAAATACGGAGTTAAAATAGGGTTTCTTGGTTTTTGTGATTATCTGGAAGAAACGGTGGGTTATGTACCGGTGGCCACACATAATTCTCCGGGGATGAACTCTCTGGCTGGTGATTATTTAGAACAAGTAAAACAGGTTAGTAGCCGGATTGACTATCTTTATTTGATTATACATTGGGGTATTGAGCATACTTTCTGGCCTGATGAGAGAATGTTGAATATTGCCAAGTCATGTATCAATGCCGGTGCTGCGGGTATAATAGGAGGTCATCAACATAGAGTTCAGCCATTAGTGAGCTATAAGGACCATCCTATTTTCTTAGGGTTAGGAAACTTTCTTTTTCCACCTCGCTATCTTTATCCTCCACGTCCGATGTACTATCCTGATTTAAATGAGGACACTTCGCAATTCCCTGTTACTGATGGGTATCCTTGGGTTCAGGTTCCGACATATAAGATATGGAAACGATTAGGTCGGGTTGGTGCCATTGCTAGTGTAAATATTAATCCGGATAAATCTCAGACTTCCGAGTTATGTATAGTAGAAATGGCGGATCATATTAAATTAGTCTTTCCGGTAAACAGTCCTTTCAATCTTAGGGATAAAATAGAGTCTACGATAATCAGAAAATCAATATTGAATTCAGGAAATTATCGGATTTTCAGTCTTGTAAGGCTGGCAAACAGAGTTTATCAAGGTGTGAAAAGGAGAATCACCCAATTTCTAAAGAAATGATTATGAATGCAGCAGAAAAAATCAACGCTAAATTCACCACTTTAATTAATTCTCTATACTCTGGTGGCTACGGTCGACTGCTATGGCTTTGTCGATTTATTCTAAAGCCAAAGAAATGGACCGTGCATAAGAGTTATTACCCTGAGTTGAAAGCCAAATCAAGAAGAAAGATCTATATAGAACAATTGGGGCAGATCTTAAAATATGGAACTCCCAATGAGTTCTATTTTTCTTATGGATTTGATGTTAAATCTCAAGATAGAATGAAGGAGTATTATCATTATACTCCATTTTCAGTTTTGAGGGATAAATATAATACGGCATTATCTCATATAGATAGTTCGTTGCCTATTTTACGCAATAAATTTTATTTTGGAATATTCTGTGAATATTTTGGAATAAAATCGGCAGAGACCGTAGGTGTATTATATGGCAAAGATAATGGGAGTGTTTATTCCACCGGAGATAAAATCCATATGTCTCTTGCTGAATTTTGTAATAATAATTTAGGAAAATTCTTTGTGAAGCCATTCGATGGAGAATGTGGAAAAGGTATTTTCACAATGGAGTTAAAAGATGGACATATAGAGGTTGATAAGGAGGAGGTAAGCATTCATGCGCTAAGAGAAATGTGTAATGGAGGGACGTATCTTGTACAACGATTGGTACGCCAACACCCTGAAATGTCTAAGTTACATCCTCAGTCACTAAATACAATCCGATTAGTTACCGTAAAAAATATTCATACCGGTGATATAGCCGTTCTTCCGTCAATATTACGTATAGGTACGGGAGATGCGATTGTTGACAATACTTCACAAGGGGGAGTTGCGGTCGGGATTGATTTTGAAAATAATCGTCTCAAGCAGCACGGGTTTATGAAACCTCAATTCGGAGGGCGTGTCGGTATCCATCCTGATAGTAAAATTCGGTTTGAAGAGTTTACAATTCCCTATTTGGAGCAAGCGGTGGCTCAAGCAAAATTCCTGCATTCTCATTTACCGGATTTACATTCTATAGGCTGGGATATCGCAATTGGTGAGGATGGACCAATATTTATCGAGGGAAATGATAATTGGGAAATCAATGGTCCGCAAATTTGTAATGGAGGTTTGAAGAACCAATATCAAGAAATGCTCATTGGCAAAAATCTTAATTAGTATTTTGAATAAGATGGAAGATACCCCAAGTTATAAAGATATACTGAATCGACTAAGGGAGATTTGTATCGTCAAATCCCTAAAAGAGGGAATGCTTGCAGGCCACTTCTGTAGGTTATTGTCTCCTTATTGCTCCGCATTCTTTATCAAGCGAGGATACTCTCCAAATAAGGTCACTGTCTTTATGATTCTCTTCGGGATTATTGGCAGTATCTTCTTCGCATTACCTTATGGATGGGCTAAGATTGTAGGATACATATTTTGGTATCTGTGGTTTACAATGGATCTCAGTGATGGAGAGGTAGCTCGCTATACCCATAAATTTTCCAAATATGGGGTGGAAATGGATTATATGGCGCATTTGATTGATCATCCTTTGATGAACATTGCCCTATGGTTAACGTTTCTTGAGTTTAATCTTATAAATACTAATTTATTAGCCCTGATTTTTATTGTTAGTATTTCGGTAGAGCTGGTATTGAGGAATATTACTGCCTTTCAGTATTATAAAGGATATTCAGGTACAACTCAGGAGCTTCAATCTACTCGACAAAATGCATCAATTCTTAAGTACCTGTTAATGCAGGCGACATTATATCCGAATTTTATTATTTTATTTACTCCAATAATTATTTTTGATTGGTTCATAAAATCAGGTATCGCTCTTTATTTTTATATTGGTTGGATGGTGTACTGTACTTTGATCTTTATTAGAACCATTTATAAAACTGTAGCAATATTCTATAAGAATTAGATTTGTTCGATAAGTTCATATATTAGCCTTAAATAAATGTCAAGGAGTAATATTAATAATTTGATAGGGAATCCCTTTTATATACAAGGTTTTATTTGGGGAATTGTGGTAGTGCTATATAAATTAAGATGGTCTTATTTGTATCCTTCTTTAAGCCCTTCTACAGAAATCTTTTTCATTTTTTCAATTAGTTTCTCCATGATAATAGGATATGGATGTCAAAAGAAAAAATATTTTACGTTTCGCCCTATAAGGATAATGCAATTTTCTTTAAGGCATATAAAAATATGTTTCATACTCAATTATTTTTTGTTATTTGTAGAGTTTGGATTTGGTGGTATTCCTTTGTTGGGTTATATTTTTTCAGGGAATGGTGAATATAAAGAATTTGGTTTGCCATATATCCATGTAATTGTAGTAAATGGATTCACTGCTCTTTGTTTTTACGTATTCTATATCTATATCTCTTGTACAACTGGTGAATTGAAAAAGAAGCTTAAGAAATACATAATTCTATCTCTTATCCCATTTGCATTAATATTTAATCGAGGTGGGTTACTAACTTGTTTTGCTGGGATGGGAATTATGTTTCTTATGTCACGTAAAAATATGGTAAAAAGTCTTTGCATTGTCGTCGCACTTGCAGTGGGAATTTTATGGGGCTTTGGTTATTTGGGAGATATGCGTACAGATACTAAGAAAGGAGAACATTTAATACTAGCAATTGGCGAAGCAACTCCGGAATTTGTGGATTCTTGGATTCCAAAAGAGTTTTTTTGGGGATACATGTATTTAACCTCTCCTCTATCTAATTTTCAATTTACTATTGATACAACTGAGGAACAGTCTATAAGCGCAGATAATGCTCTTAAGTTGGGATTATTTTCTATGACCCCGGAAATAATTTCTAAACGCCTTTCTGGACTCTTTGAGATAAAGCCTGAAAAATCAGAACTGATAATCTCAGGTCTTAATGTCAGTAGCTATCTGGTAGCCGGGTACAAATACTTAGGATGGCCAGGGGTTATTTTGATGTACTTATTTACTTACTATTTTGTGTTTGTCACTTTAGCCATTATAAACAGGAAATCCCCATATTTTGTCCCGACGCTTGTATCAATAGATGTCATAATAATCTTAAATGTGTTCTCTAACATGTTTACTTTTATGGGAATTATTCCGGTTCCTTTCGTCTTTATGATGGCAGAGTTGTATAGGCAATTTAAAGATAAACAATACACACTTAAATATGCAGCAGAGAAATAAGGTTCTATGTGTTATTGTCCTATATAACACGGTTATTACAGAATCAATTGCTTACTCTTCATTGGTTCAGGCCGGCATAGACATATTCATTGTTGATAATTCTCCTACATATGCTGCATATCAGGATATCACCTATAAAAATGTGGTGAAATACTTACACTGCCCTAATAATCCTGGTGTTAGTTTCGCATACAATAAAGCTGCGACCTTTGCCACAGAACAAGGATATGAGTGGATGTTAATTTCGGATCAAGACACCTATCTTCCTTCTGACATTATCGCTGAATTTAACAAGTGTATTCAGCAATACCCTTCAATAAAACTTTTTTGTCCAAAAGTTTTTATCAATAATAATCGAATTCTTTCACCGGTCAAATCTAAATATTACTTATCTAAACCGTCAAAAAACGCTCCGGACGGTATAATTGACTTGAAAAATTATAGTATTATCAATAGCGGAATAATAGTTAATCTTGAAGCCTTCCATGAAGTAGGTGGGTATAACGAAATGGTCAATTTGGATTTCTCAGATATTCAATTTATTGAAAGGTTTGGTGCAGTGTATTCGAATGCTTGTGTCTTAGATAGTTCGTGTATACAATCTTATAGTAATGAAGTACAATCTCAAAAACAGAAACTCAATCGGTTCAAATTGTTTTGTCAATCATTAAAACATTACGAACCTATTGTTTATACTAATCGTCTCTGGTTATGGATTGTCGTTATGAAACGAACTGTCTCACTTTGTCTACAGTGTAGATCTTTAACTCCCATATGTATAATGTTCAATAATTATCTAAGATGATATCAGTATGTATGGCCACCTACAATGGTGAGAGATACTTAAAGGAGCAGGTAGATTCGATTCTTAAACAATTGGATAAAGAGGACGAATTAATTATTTCGGATGATGGATCTACCGATAAAACATTACAAATTTTAGATGCCTATGAGGATAGGAGAATTAAAATTCTACATAATCAAGAGCATGGAGTAAATGGAAATTTTGAGAATGCTTTAAGGCATGCCGTAGGTGATTATATATTCCTTTCGGATCAGGATGATATTTGGTTGCCGGGAAAGGTTAAGGCCTGTGTTGAGGTATTGCAGAGTGCTGATTGTGTCGTGCATGATTGTATTGTTGTCAATGCCGGTCTAAAGGAAATAGAACCCTCTTTTTTTGCTACTCGTTCATCGGGCCCGGGATTTTGGAAAAATTTATATAAGAATGGATACTTAGGATGTTGTATGGCATTTAAGAGGGATGTCTTAAAATATGCATTGCCATATCCTCATAACTTACCAATCTTCCAGGAAGGATGGATTGCGTCATTAGCTGATATTAAAGGGGTCGTCAAATTTATTGATTTTAAGGGAATTTTATTTAGGCGACATGAATCCAACGCATCATTTACAGCGAAAAAAAGTGGTTTCACATTAACAAAAAAAATCTCTTATAGAGGTCATTTGTTGTGGTTGATTGCAAAAAGATTGCTTAAGATCGGTTAAAATGGGTATTGTACGTGAATTGAACTTATATGGTATTTTGAAACTTGGAATCTTAGTATTACGAACTAAGTTATTTTCATACAAAAGTCGTATAATCAGATTCCCTTTATATTGTAAAGGGAAGAAGTATATTGATTGGGGAAGTAGATTGACTACAGGGATTGGATGTCGTATTGAGGCTATGCGGTTAGAAGATAAGAAGCCTCCTATTTTAAAGTTTGGAGATAATGTACAGCTGAATGACTATGTCCATATCTGTGCATTAAACTCTGTGATTATCGGTAATGATGTCCTGATGGCAAGTCATGTATATATTTCCGATAATAGTCATGGGGCTTATAAGGGAAATAAAAATGACTCATCTCCTCTGACTCCGCCAATTCAACGTGATTACCTTACTGCTCCTGTTGAAATCGGAGACAGAGTGTGGATTGGGGAGGGTGTGATGATTCTACCGGGTGTGAAAATAGGTGAAGGTACAATCATTGGAGCACACTCCGTGGTGAGTAAGAATATACCTGCCAATACAATAGCCGTTGGAAGCCCTGCAAAGGTTGTCAAGAAATTTAATTTTGAAACTTCCCGTTGGGAAAAAGTTTGATATTTTGAATTTATGTCTAAGATTCTCGTTACCGGTGGAGCTGGCTTCATCGGTTCTAATTTAGCGCTTAAGTTGAAAGCAAAGGGACATCAGGTGGTTGTTCTCGACAATCTGTCCCCTCAAATCCATGGTGAAAATCCGGAAATCACCTCTCCTCTCTACAGAAGTGTGAAGGACGAAGTGGAATTCATCAAGGGATCAGTGACTGATAGAAATGACTGGCTTAAGGCTCTGAATGATGTGGATGTGGTCGTTCATCTCGCCGCTGAGACCGGTACGGGGCAGTCTATGTATGAAATTGAGAAGTATGTAAATACTAATATCGGTGGCACTGCAATTCTTTTGGATCTCCTTACAAATGATAAGTCATTAAAGGTTAAAAGAGTTGTAGTGGCTGAATCTCGGGCTATCTATGGCGAGGGTCGATATTTCTCGCCTGACCTCAATACCTTCGTGTATCCTACCGAGAGAGCGGACGAGGATATGGCAAAAGGTGATTTCGAGGTGAAATATAAAGGTTGCCAACAGCCCCTTGAACTTGTTGGGACTACTGAGGACTCAATGATTCATCCTACGTCGGTCTACGGCATTACCAAGCAAGTACAGGGTCAGCTCGTACATATGGTATGTCAGTCTATAGGTATCGATTCTGTTAGCTATAGATATCAGAATGTGTATGGTCCGGGACAGTCTCTATCTAATCCATATACCGGAATCCTCTCAATCTTCTCCACTCGCATCAAGAACGGTAACGGGATTAATATATTCGAAGATGGTAAGGAAACCCGTGATTTCGTATACATAGACGATGTGGTTGATGCAACTATTCTCGGAATTGAAACTCCGGAGGCTAATGGACATGTTTTTAACGTTGGAACAGGTGTCGCTACTGATGTATTGACGGTGGCAAAGACATTGATGAAATGCTACGGTACTGAAGTGCCATTGACGGTCTCGGGTAACTATCGTCTTGGTGATATTCGCCACAACTATGCAGATATCACTGCTGCGCGTAATATTCTCGGATTTGAGCCGAAGTGGTCATTTGAAGATGGTATTCGCAAATTTACCGAGTGGGTGAACATGCAGGAAGTGCAGGAAGATAAGTATGAGGCATCTATTGAGGAAATGAAGCAAAAAGGTTTGTATAAGTAAATTATAATAAACTCCCTTGTGCATTGTCTGTGTACAAGGGAGTTTTTAATGATTGTCTATTGATGAATCTGAAAGGGAAAAGAATACTCTTTATTTGTGTCAAGTTGTTTGGAATCGAACAACAGATAAAAAAAGAATTGGAACTGGCCGGCGCAACTGTAGATTATTATGATGAGCGACCTGCGAATAATTTCATGGTTAAAGCCTTGATTCGTATCAATAGAAACCTTCTTGGAAAGTTTATAAACAGATACCATCAGTCGATTATTGAACAGACAAAGTCTGTTAAGTATGATTATATTTTTTTCATTAAGGGTGAGGCATTTTCCGAGAAGAATCTAAAAAATCTCTTTGAGGCTCATCCTGAAGCTCCTACAATCATCTATCATTGGGATTCGATTGCTAATAACAATAATGCCAAGCGTCTGCTGAATTATTTTGATTATAAGTTTTCTTTTGATCGGAGGGACTGCGAGGCATTCGGTATGCAATTCCTGCCGTTGTTCTACTATCGAGAATATAAGGAGATAGCACAGAGAACGGATGAAATGCAATATGATATGCTGTTTGTGGGTACCGCGCATAGCGACCGATATAGGCTTGTGTCAGCCATAAAGCAACAGATATCCGCTATGGGAAGGAGTAGTTTTACTTTTTTCTTTTTTCAGGGTAAGATCATGTTTTACAAATATAAACTGACTCATCCGGAAATGAAGGCGGTGCCTATGTCTGATGTAAGTTTCACTCCCCTCAGCAAGCAGGAAATTCTTGATCTCTATGCCAAGAGTAGAATTGTGGTGGACATACAGCATCCTAAACAGACCGGATTAACGTTACGTACACTGGAGACCCTCGGTTCGAATAGAAAACTCATCACAACCAATACCGATATAGCCACCTATGATTTCTATAATCCGTGCAATATTCTCATAGTGGATCGCGATAATCCCATCATCCCAATAAATTTCCTCGATTCTCCCTATCAGCCGGTTCCACCTCACATCTACGATAAATACTCCATAACCACTTGGGTGAAGGAGATATTCAAGTGAAGAATCAAATCAACTTGGATTAATAAAAAATAATATGGATAGAATAATTGAAAATCAATTAAATTCTTTTTGTAAGAAATTTGGAATTCCTGATAAAACTTCTATCGCTGAGAAATTTGAACATTTTGCTAACTATATTTATTTCCTTAATTGTCTGCCGGATGCTCTCAAGAATAAATAGTTAAAGTTTAATCATCATATTGTCACTCCAATCCAGAGTTTAATTTAGAACTCCGGGTTGGAGTGGAAACATTTATACCTACTCTCCCCTATTTTCTCTCCTGCTTTTGGCTTAACGCCTATCGTACAATGACAAGTCTGTTACAATATGCCTAAGTTGCTTTTTACCGGCGCTTCGGGGTTCCTCGGAGCCAATATTCTGCCTATTCTAAGGCGAAAGTATGAACTGGTGACTACCCTCGGACATCTGCCCGCAGATGACATCACGGTAGATCTCACAAAGTGTGTCCCTACTCTCCCCTGTAAGTATGATATAGTGCTCCATGCCGCAGGAAAAGCTCATGTGGTACCCAAATCCCCTGAAGAGGAGAAGGCTTTCTATGACGTAAATTTCGAAGGAACGAAGAATCTCTGTACAGCTTTGGAAAAAGTAGGTACTCCGAATACACTCATTTTTATCAGTACTGTTGCGGTATATGGGTGTGAGGCGGGCGAAATGATTGACGAAACTCACCCGTTAAATGGTACTACTCCATATGCCAAAAGTAAGATTATGGCGGAGAAGTATCTTGAGGATTGGTGTAGGAAGTTTAATGTGGCACTGACCATTCTCCGCCCGTCGCTTCTCGCAGGTGTCAACCCTCCCGGTAATCTCGGGGATATGATTCGGGGTATAAAGAAGGGTTTTTATCTTAATATCGCCGGCGGAAAGGTTTGTAAAAGTATTCTCATGGCTGATGACATAGCCAATATCATCCCTCTGGTGGAAAATAAAGGAGGCATATATAATGTATGCGATACTGACCAACCGACATTCGGCCAGCTATCCGTTCTAATTGCCGGTCAACTCGGTAAGCGCAAACCGTTGTCAATTCCTTATTGGCTGGCGAAATGCCTTGCTCTTGTAGGAGATATGGTTGGGAATAGATTCCCGATAAATTCCACTCGTCTTGATAAAATTACTAAATCGTTGACCTTCTCCAGTCAAAAGGCTATCGATGAATTGGGTTGGTCCCCGATGAAAGTTCTTGAAACCTTACATATCGACTGACCCATGATTTACGCTATTATCGGCGTGCTTCTCCTGCTGCTGGAACTCGCCTATTTCCGTGTCGCTGACCATTACAACATAATCGATAAACCGAATCAACGCTCCTCCCATACCTCTGTCACTCTGCGTGGCGGAGGTATCGTCTTTCTTTTCGGTATGTGGCTTTATGCCGCGTTCTTCGGTTTGCAATATCTCTGGTTCCTTCTGGGGTTGACTGTTATAGGGGGTATCAGCTTTATTGACGATGTTCGCTCTCTACCTGACAGTGTTCGCCTTGTGGCACAGTTCATTGCCATGTTCCTGATGTTCTATCAGTTCGGTATTCTGAATCTTAGTGATTGGTGGATGGTGATTGTGGCTTTGATTGTATGTGTCGGAATTATCAACGCCTATAATTTCATGGATGGCGTCAATGGTATTACCGGTGGTTATTCGATTGCGGTCATCCTCCCTCTCATCTACCTTAATCTGAAACTCAATTTCATCTCGATGCCTTACCTATATGTGGCGGGAATCAGTCTATTGGTATTCTGTTTCTTTAATTTCCGTAAGAAGGCCAAGTGTTTCGCTGGTGACGTGGGATCGATTTCTATGGCTTTTATCATATTGTTTGCTCTCGGAAATTTNATTCTGACCACCGGAAATTTTGCCTATATCGTTTTCCTTGCTGTATATGGTGCCGACACGGTCCTTACGATCTGTCATCGTATCAAACTCCACGAAAATCTCGGCCAAGCCCACCGTAAGCATGCCTATCAGATTATGGCCAATGAGTTGAAAATCCCACATGTCCTGGTCTCATTACTATATATGGCNNTACAGTTGATAATATCCGCCGGCCTNATNTTTATTCCGATNAATGGNTATATCTATCTCGCTTTAGTCGTCATCTTGCTCGCAATGGGTTATCTCCTGTTCATNAAAAGAAACTATCATCTCCACGAGGAATATCTTGCTCGCACAAAATAAAAGGGTAGTNACGTAGTCTCTACAAATATTNAANACTGTAGGTATTTTATTGTCGTTTAAGTAGATTCTATAANATAAATATCTGATTTACAATGATTATTGACAANAANTTGCTTGACGAAATAACGGTTAGGGCGGAGGAAAGCCCTCGCCGTCGNATGAATTTTAATCTCCATGACAGTCTTGATGCAAAGGCACAGCGGTTGATCAATGTTTTGTTGCCCGGTACNGTCATCCCCGTACATCGCCATCGCCACACAGCCGAAACCTATGNTCTTCTTCGTGGACGTATGACTGTCATCTTCTACAATGAACTCGGTGCCGAGAGCGGTCGCTATCTCCTTGACCCGCGCGAAGGCAATTACGGCCTGCAAATTCCCGCCGGTCAATGGCATGGTCTCGAAGTGCTCGAACCCTCCGCCATCATTGAGATCAAAGACGGCCCCTACACCCCCCTCTCCCCCGAAGACCTCCTCTTCTAACCCTATTCATACCTGGACTTGTAATTGGTTTTACGGATTTTTTTTCCTAATTTTGCAATATCATTGGAAGAATATTGTAGTCATGATAAAAAGCCTGTCTCTGAAACACTGGAAAAGTTTCGGCTCAGCACAGCTCTGGGTGGATCCGCTGACTTTTATTATCGGCACCAACGCCGCCGGTAAATCCAATATTGTTGATGCGCTATATTTCCTGTCGGTGTTACCGACAGGTGTGCGTCTGTCGGATATTGTACTCAGAGGCGGCCTTGAAGGTGTCATCGAGCGGCAACAGAATTATGCTACCCTCTCTATTTCAATGATATTGGGAACAGAGGAGTTTACATATGACATTTCGTTTCGTCTGGAAGGCAAGGAACTCCTGTTGAGAAAGGAGAATCTTTCAATTAAGTATCCTGACGGACAGGACAAGGTATTGTATTCCACCGATAAGGCTGAGAGGGGTGACAATCAGATAACCGCACGTTTTCTCAAGGAGAAAAGAGGTCCGCGTAAAGGTATCGGATTAAAGAGGGACGTGGCTATTCTTGCCCAGATTCCGAATCTTGATGTCCTGAAGGAAATCAAAGATAAGGCGGAGGCGGTAGCTAATGTCTTGAAAGCTATCTTCGTGCTTGATCCCAAACCTGAAAAAATGAGGGATTATACACCTCTTGCAGACAAACTCGCTTCCGATGGCTCTAATATTGCCGGTATGATTGCCGGACTGCCCGATCAGAAGAAAAGAGAATTTGAGGAAACTCTTACGAATTATGTCCGACCCCTCCCGGAGAAGGATCTTGATATGATATGGGCCGAACCGGTCGGACGTTTCGGTACTGATGCCATGCTATACTGTGCCGAGGAATGGGTGGACGGTAAAAAATCTGAATTTGATGCCCGCTCTATGTCTGACGGCACGCTGAGATTCATCGCTATAGTGGCTGCTCTCCTGTCGGCCCGCCCGGGAGCTACTATCGTGATTGAGGAAGTGGATAACGGCCTACATCCCTCACGGGCCGGCGAACTCGTAGTAGCTCTCAAACAACTTTCTGAATCTAAGGAAATTGATATAATCTGCACTACCCATAATCCTGTTCTCATTGATGCTTTGGGACCCGATATGGTGCCCTTTATAAGTTATGTGTCTCGCTCAGAAGTGTCCGGCCATAGTGAGATCCATCTGCTTGAGGATGCCCCGCAGCTTCTTAAGCTGCTTGCAAATTATACTCCCGGCAATATTATGACTAAGGGTTTCCTTTCTAATGCAACACCCAAATGAAGAAAGTCCTGATTATCGATACGAGCATCATGTGTGTCTGGCTTAAGGTGCCCGGTAAAGAGACGTGCGGACCGGACAACAATCGTTGGACTTATCAGAGAGTTGTTGAAGCGATCGAAAGAGAAATCGCCGAAGGTTCCATTCTGATTCTTCCATGGGCTACTATTATTGAAACCGGAAACCACATAGCGCAGGCAAAAGGCGACAGGCACGAGGTAGTTAATAAATTCGTGGAATATGTTGTCAATGCTCTCGATGGAAATGTTCCCTGGGCTGCTTTTACCGAACAGTTTGGCCTTATGGAAAGGGATTCATTAAAAAAGACCCTCGCTACATGGAGTTCTACTGCTTTGACTGGGCAGTCATTGGGGGATGCCATGATTGTNGACGTAGTCAGATATTACGAGGCTTATAACGCAGAGGTGGTTATTTTAACCGGCGATGAAGGTCTAAAAGCTTATGAGTCGGCCCCTAAGTCCACCCGTATTCCCAGAAGAAACAGATAGCCATTGAGCTGCTCGTTGGATATCCCACAGATTGCCGGCCGTGCCTACTGCAACTACTTATTGACTTAATAACTTTCTTTATTTTGGAACGTATTCTTTTGTGCAAACCGCGTATGACGGGTCGCGAATTGCATTACCTGCAGAACGCCCTCGCCGATGATTGGGCCACTCCCCTCGGCCCGGATTGCGACGCTTTCGAATCGGAACTGAAGCACTTCCTGAAAACCGACCATCCCGTCGCCGCTCTACAGAGCGGCACGGCCGCCGTCCACCTCGCCCTCCTCTCCCTCGGTGTGGGTCCCGGCGACGAGGTCATCGTGCAGTCATTTACTTTCGCCGCCTCAGCCAACCCCGTCACATACGTCGGAGCTACNCCGGTTTTCGTCGATTCGGAAAGTGACACGTGGAACATTTCCCCCGTCCTTCTCGAACGGGCAATCGCCGACCGTATCGAAAAAACCGGTCGCCCTCCCAAAGCCATTATCCCGGTCGCCCTCTATGGCATGCCCTATAAAATCCGCGAAATNCTGGAGGTGGCNGATAAGTATGGTATCCCNGTCATNGAGGATGCGGCTGAAGGTTTCGGCTCCCGCTACGACCGACAGATGCTCGGCACCTTCGGACGTTTCGGAGTGCTGTCGTTCAACGGTAACAAGATGATCACTACCGGCGGTGGCGGNGCTCTCGTCTGCCCCGATGAGGATACGCGCCGACGCGTAATGTGGTATGCCACGCAGGCCCGCGAGGCTTATCCTTATTATCAGCATGAGGAAATCGGATACAATTACAGAATGTCCAANCTCTGTGCNTGTGTCGGTCGGGCCCAGATGGAGATTATCGACCGCCGCATCGACCACCACCGGTGGGTGCAACAGCGATANGCCGAACTGCTCGCCGACATCCCCGGCCTGACTCTCCATCAAAATCCCTCCCCTGAATTCGACTCCAATTTCTGGCTCTGCACCATCACCCTCGATCCCTCCATTCACATCCGAAATGAAAATGAGGCGTATCGCAATACGGTGAAGCAACCAGTCGGNGGCGCAGCCTCCATGACACGCGAAGCCCGCTCTGCCGTGACCGACTGCCAGCCCGCACGTAATGTNGAGGCCTTGCGCCTCGCTCTCGATAAGGCCGCAATCGAATCCCGCCCGCTTTGGAAACCGATGCACCGGCAGCCCGTCTACGCCGACGCTCCCGCCTATATCGACGGTACCTCCGAGCATCTCTTCCGTCAGGGCCTCTGTCTCCCCGCCGGACCTTACGTCGGCGAGCCGGAACTCCTCCGCATCTCCGATGCCATCCACGCCGCCTGCGAATAAGCGGCTGCCCCGCCCCGTGAATGGCTGACAATATCCGGGGACGCAGTTGCAGACAGAGCCGCCACGCTTCAAGCGTGGCGGCTCTGTCTGCAGTAAATAAAGTCCTCTGATCAGTCTACGAATCCCGGCGAACTTCTCTGCGCCAGATACAGTATCGTGTAATCCATCAGAATTTCCGGATGAAGATTCTTATCCGGCAACTCCCCGGTATACACGCCGAGATGCTTCCCTAAAAATTCCAGAATACGGCTCCCCTGGGCAAAATCTCCGACACGGCAGCAGCATATGTATTCCCCCACTCGGTGATGGTGCTGGTTCGCCCGTATATTGTCGGTCAAACCCGCGTAAAAGCGTCGTTCCATCTGTGACCGGGTGTTGTAGACGGAGTCGTGAAGCGTGGAATAGATATACTCCACAATCTCATCGTCCGGGGTCGCCGTGAAATCCCTGAGGTTATTGCGATGTTCCACATCGAGATCCCTGATGACTTTCCTTACCGAACGCTCTATCATACGGCTCAGTAATTCGATATCGAGTTCGTTCATGATGATATAAAAAAGGCTATTGGTATGCCGGCTNCTAAATCTTTTCGATATATGAGATATTCGTGTCGCTATCCCATACGTCGATATGGTCTAAAAGTAAGCATACGATAAGAGCATATAAGAATTCTAAAAAGTTNGACAANCGATATGCGGTCGGGTTTAACCGGCCTCCTCGTTTTTAACATAAGTAGCTGGTCAAATTAAACCCATATTATATCGTTTTAATTTGAACGGCTACTTACCTCCGGATTGCTGACGTGAAATTTTTTTACTAATTTTGTGGTTACTATGCAAGCAAACGATTCTTTCGATATACATGACGGCCGACGCCCCATGAATTCCGACGGCGATATNGAGAAGGCCCTNCGCCCGCTNGCCTTCGATGATTTCAGCGGCCAGGAGAAAATCATATCCAATCTCCGCATTTTCGTGCAGGCGGCACGCCTGCGCGGTGAGGCCCTCGACCATACACTCCTCCACGGCCCTCCCGGCCTGGGTAAAACCACCCTTTCCAATATCGTCGCCAACGAACTCGGCGTCGGCTTCAAGGTCACATCCGGNCCCGTCCTCGACAAACCGGGCGATCTCGCCGGTATCCTCATGTCGCTCGAACCTCACGACGTGCTCTTTATCGACGAAATCCACCGTCTCCACCCTATCGTGGAGGAGTATCTCTACTCCGCCATGGAGGATTACCGTATCGATATCCTGCTCGACAAGGGGCCCGGCGCGAAGAGCGTGCAGCTGACCCTCTCCCCCTTCACTCTGATCGGAGCCACCACACGNGGCGGTCTCCTGACAGCCCCCTTGCGCGCCCGNTTCGGTATCAACTGCCANCTTGAGTATTATGACCACGAGGTGCTGATGGGTATCGTGCGACGCTCCGCCCGGCTGCTCCGTGTCGGAATATCCGAGGAGGCCGCCATGGAAATCGCCCTCCGCAGCCGTGGCACTCCCCGTATAGCCAACTCGCTTCTTCGCCGCGTGCGNGACTTCGCTATGGTGAAGGGCGACGGAACCATCACTCTCGACATNGCCCGGATGGCCCTTGAGGCCCTCAATATCGACCGTTACGGCCTCGACGAAATCGACAATAAGATTCTGCTGACGATNATCGACAAGTTCCGCGGCGGCCCCGTGGGCCTGACAACAATCGCCACCGCCCTCGGNGAGGATCCCGGCACGATAGAGGAGGTCTATGAGCCATTCCTGATCAAGGAGGGNTTCATCAAGCGCACCCCCCGCGGACGCGAAGTGACCCATCTCGCCTANAAGCATCTCGGCCGCACGGCCGCCTCCGATCCCGATTCTCTATTCTCAATCGACGACTGACATGGCTGGAATTAAAAGTTTGGTAAAGGATACGGCGGTCTACGGTTTGAGCAGCATCGTCGGACGTTTCCTCAATTGGTGCCTCGTGCCCCTCTATGTATATCTCTTCGATACCGCCGAATACGGCATNGTGAGCTATCTCTACGGCTTCACCGCCGTNGCCCTCGTTATCCTNAATTATGGAATGGAGACCGGCTTCTTCCGTTTCGCCAACAAGCATGACNATCCGGAAAAGGTCTACACCACATCCCTCTTNTCGGTCGCTTTCACCTCCCTNCTCTTTATCGCCGTCCTGTCGATATGGCTGCCGGCAATAGCCTCGGCTCTTCTCATACCGAAGCATCCCGAATATGTGTGGCTTCTCGGAGTGACGGTGGCCATCGATGCCTTTACCAATCTCCCGTTCGCATATCTTCGCTATCGCAACAAGGCCTGGACCTTCGCCGGTATCAAGTTGATGAATGTCGGCGTCAATATCGGTCTGAATCTGTTCTTCCTCCTTCTATGCCCGAAATTGCAGCAGGTCGCTCCCGGCNCTGTCGATTGGTTCTACACCCCACTCGGNGGTAAGGCCTACGGAATCGGCTGGATCTTCGTGGCCAATATCATATCCACACTCTGTGTGCTCCTATCCCTCACCCCTTGGATCGGTCGGCGCCGATGGCGATTCGACCCGCATCTGCTCCACGATATGCTCCGTTACAGCTGGCCCCTCCTTATCCTCGGTGTGGCGGGCATACTCAGCCAGAACATGGGTCAGCTGCTCATCCCCTACATCTTCAAGGGCCATGAAGAGGCCGCGCGGAGCATGGTAGGTATCTATGGGGCCAACATCAAGATTGCCATTGTCATGGTGATGTTCACCCAAGCTTTCCGATATGCCTACGAACCCTTCATATTCTCTCAGGCCAAGGCCGACGGCGAAAGCCGCGAGCGTGCCTATTGCGACGCGATGAAGTACTTCGTTATTTTCGGGCTACTCATATTCCTCGGCGTGATGTTCTTCCTCCCGATTATACGCCATTTCGAGTCTCCCGCCTATTGGGAGGGCTTGAGGGTCGTGCCGGTGATGATGGCCGCGGAACTTTGCTTCGGCATTTTCTTCAATCTCTCTCTCTGGTATAAACTGACCGACCGCACACAATGGGGAATGTGGTTCTCCCTATTCTGCTTCGCGCTCATGCTCGGGCTGAACCTCTGGCTTATTCCCGCCATCGGCATTCCCGGCGGATACATGGGCGCCGCCTGGGCCGCCCTCATCGCCTATGCGGCTGTCATGACAATCAGCTACTTTATCGGCCAACACTATTATCCCATCCCATATGAGGTGAAGCGTATCGGTGCTTACTCGCTCCTCGCGGCCGCTCTCTGGGGTGTCGGCAGTCTCGCGGAATTCCCCTCCGCAATGTGGCTCACCTACGCCGTGCGGTCGATTCTGTTGTGCATTTATGTCGTGGCGGTCGCACGATTCGAGAACATCCCCTACCTTTCCCGGCTGATCCGCCACAAATAACGAATAACTATCTATCTTGTGTCATGAATCAGAATTTTCCAAAATCGGAGCGCTTACGCCATAAGACTCTCGTCGACGGACTCTTTCGCGAGGGAAAGAGCTTGTTTGAGTACCCTGTAAGGCTGGTCTACCGCCCGTTGACGCAGGCTCAGCTCGACAACGCTTTCAATATAAATATTCCCGACCGGATCGCTCCGCTGCAGGTAATGGTGACTGTCCCCAAGAAAAAACGTCGTCATGCCGTAGACCGTGTGCGGATGCGTCGCCGCATCCGCGAAGGATGGCGCTTGCAGCGTCGCAGGCTCCGCGAGGCTGTCGAGGCTCATCCTGAATTTCGGACTCTCTCCGTCGCACTCATCTGTGCGGCCGATACGGATGTTGACTCCAATCGTATTCATGCCAAAATCGGTAAACTGATTTCCCGCCTCATCAGCCTACTCTCCATCGACTCAGATTCCTCACCGATCAATCCCCCAATAAATCCGACAACTGAAAAATGACCATTAACGAAGCCCAATCCGCTGTAGATACCTGGATTCAAGAAATCGGTGGCGGTTACTTCTCCCACCTTACCAATATGGCTCTGCTGACAGAAGAGGTCGGCGAGCTCGCCCGTGTCATCGCCCGCCTTTATGGTGAGCAGGTAGCCAAAGAGGGCGACCTCCGTAAAGGCCTCGCCGAGGAATTGGCCGACGTCTTATGGGTCGTCATATGTCTGGCGAATCAAAGCGGCATCGATCTCGATCAGGCTCTCATCGCTTCCCTTGAGAAGAAGCGCATACGGGATGCCCGGCGTTTCAAATGAAATCACGACTTCCCTCCTCCTCTTCCTCTCATCCCCTACGTTCGCCAATACTTTTGGTCCTTTCACATCGATGTCATTCCTTTTATGAGCGAACACCATCGGAAAATATCAATGCTTTATATTGTAGGTTAAATTTTTTTTACTAATTTTGCATTACTTAGGGATACAATGTTTACGGTGTTTCCTATATTGACCGTGGCTTGGTCGGGAATCGCCTTAAATAATTCTTACATATTCATATACTTTTAACCTACACACCATGAACTGCTTCAAGCAATTCGTCGCCGGCTCGCTGTTGGCGGCAACGGCTCTCGGCGGGGCCGCGGCAACCTTCGTAGGCGACCGCACCGACTTCCGCGACGAGACCATCTACTTCGCGATGACTACGCGATTCTACGACGGTGACCCCAAAAATAACGTCCTCTGCTGGGATGGCGTCGATGGACAGGTCGCCAACAATGACCCCGCATGGCGCGGCGACTTCAAAGGTCTGATCGAGAAACTCGATTACATCAAGGCTCTCGGCTTCACGGCCATCTGGATCACACCCGTCGTGCAGAATGCCTCCGGATTCGACTATCACGGCTATCATGCCATGGACTTCTCGAAGGTCGACCTCCGCTACGAGAGCCGCAAATCATGGGGCGCCGATGAAGACGTCACTTTCCAGAGCCTGATCGATGCGGCTCACGAAAAGGGAATCAAGATTATCCTCGACATCGTGCTCCAGCACACCGGCAACTTCGGCGAGGATACCCTCTGCCACCTCTTCGACCGTGACCAGAATATCCGCAATCAGGCCAACATCACAGCCTGCCTTATCCCCGACCAGGAGAAGCTCGGAGGACAGTCTTATTGGGACCTCCCCAACGACGGACCCAAGACACAGTATACCGAACGCTTCAAATACATGAAGAATACCGGAGGCAATAACCTCGACACCAACAACTACTGGCACCATGTGGCCGATGCCTGGAACTGGGATAACGCCTCACGCTGGTGGGGTCAGATTGCCGGCGACTGCGTCGACCTCAATACCGAGAATCCCGCCGTCGACGAATATATCGTCAATTGCTACGGCAAGTTTATTGAAATGGGTGTCGACGGCTTCCGTATCGATACCACCGGCCATATAGCTCCGCTGACATTCAACTCTTACTTCATCCCCAAATTCATCGAGCTGGGTGAGATACACAAGAATGCGCGTAAGCTCAAAGGCTCCGACACGATTGCCCCCTTCTATATGTTCGGCGAGTGCTGCGCACGTTTCGGCCAGGTCATCTATCGTGACCAGCATCTGCTTTCAAGCCACTACTACACGTGGAAATCCGACCCCTCCCTCGTAGAGGAATGGCATCAGTATGACGCCGCCTGGTGGGCTCAGCAGGTTGTCCCCGAGGGCGCCGCTCCCCTCGGCAACATGCTTACCTGCGAGAAGGATCCGGGCACAGTCCACAATTCCGATAACGTATTCATGAAGAACGGTGCATGGCACGAGCCCGATTACTCCGAGGCCTCCGGCTTCAACGTAATCGACTTCCCGATGCACTATAACTTCAACGACGCGGGTCAGGCTGTCCGCATCGCTGAGGAGGGTGACCATTATTACAACGACGCATCATGGAACGTCGTCTATGTCGACTCCCATGACTATAGCCCCGGTCCCAACGACGGCATCCGTTTCAACGGCGGCACTGCACAGTGGGCCGAGAACCTCTCGCTGATGTTCACATTCCGCGGCATCCCCTGTCTTTATTACGGTTCGGAAGTAGAGTTCCAGGCCGGCAAGATTATAGACCAGGGTCCCCTGCAGGCTCTTGCCAACACGGGTCGCGCATACTTCGGCGAATACCTCAAGGGTTCTGTCGAGGCAGCCGATTTCGGTGAGTACACCGCCGATGGCAATGTGGCCAAGACTCTCGACGCCGACCTCGCACAGCACGTGCGCCGTCTCAACCAGATTCGTGCTGCTGTACCTGCTCTGCGTAAAGGTCAGTACACTTTCGACGGCTGTAAAGCCGACGGCGGCTGGGCATATAAGCGCGCATGGAAAGACAGCTACGCTCTCGTAGCCCTCAACGGCGGCGCTACATTCAGCAACGTCCCCGCAGGCACATATACCGACATCGTTACCGGCAAGACCTATCAGGGTGGCGGTTCCATCACAGTGAGCGCACCCAAGACTCAGGGTCAGCTCCGTGTCCTCGTAAAAGACTGGACCGGTGGTCAGGTAGGCGAACACGGCAAGTTCATCTATGACGCTGCTCCCGTAAGCCACGGCGGTGCCGTAACATTCTCCGACCCCGGCACGACTGAATACTACACCTATGACGACGCTATAGGCGCACCCTCGATGACCTTCTCCCCCGCCGGCGGTTCATTCCGCACGGAGACTCTCGATGTCACCATCTCCCTCAGCGAAACCGCGAAGTCCGGCTGGTATAAGGTCGGCACAGCCGCTCAGCAGAACCTCAACGCCGGACAGCAGAAGACCGTCACCATCGGCAACGGCATGAACTTCGGCGAGACTATCACCATCACATGGGGTGTCACCGGTGAGGATGGCGCGACTTATGACGGCTCATGCACCTACAAGAAAGTCGATCCCAACGCTGCCATCACAATTTATGTGACCGCTCCCTCCGCCCCCAACGCATATATCTGGACCGACAGCGAAGTGGCTCTCAACGGCGCATGGCCCGGCAAGACCCTCTCCGAGACTACTGAAATCGACGGCAAGACCTTCTGGACGTTCACTGCCGATGAGGAATCCATCAACGTAATCTTCAATAATAACGGGCAGCAGACCGACGACATCACCGGCATTACCGAAGATACTTACTTCGAGTATGACGGAGCGTCGAGCGCGAAGAAAATCGACATCAACACTCCCGTTGTCAAGAAACCCTCTGTGACATTCTCACCCAACGGCGGCTCATTCGAGGATACGGTCAAGGTGACACTCACAGCCAAGAACGCTACCAGTGCATCCTACAAGATCGGCAACGGTTCATCCAAGACATTCACATCCACAGCGGAGTTCACTCTCGGCGAGGATATGGAGCCGGGTGAGAGCGTTGTCGTGACATGGACGGCCACCAACAATGACGAAACTGCCAACGGCGAGGTTACATTCACCAAGAAGGCTCCGCGTCCCGTAGGCGAAGGTCTCCGTCTATACGTCAAATCCACTACCGCTCCCTACCTCCATGCCTGGAACTCAACCGGTAATATCACCGGCGCATGGCCCGGCGTACAGCTCACTGATAAGGAAACCGAGGGGAATACCGAATATTGGATCTATACATTCCCGAAAGAGGTCACCAATTATAACTTCATCCTCCATAACAACAGCGGAGCCCAGACCGGTGATATCAAGGGTATAAGCAAGGATGCCTACTACTCCTGGAACGGCGGCGACCGCGCTGAGGAGATAAACAACGGCGGTGGTGGCGATGAGCCTATCCCTGTGGGCGGTGCTGTCGTCTATTTCCAGAATACGAAAAACTGGAATAGTGTGTTCGCATACTCCTGGACCGGTGCCTCTGCGCATCTCGGAGCATGGCCCGGCACTCAGATGACCCAGACAACCGTGGTCAACAACCGCACCTACTACTACATCAATGTGCCCGGCGCCGTTGATGGTTCCGCAAAAATCATCTTCAGCAATGGCAATGGCGAACAGACGGATGACTTCGATTTCTACGCAGGTGGCTACTACGATGCAGGTGGTTGGACCGCTGTAGAGACAATCGAGACCGACGAACTCGAACCCGAGTTCTACACCCTTCAGGGTGTGCGCGTGATGAATCCGACTCCCGGCATCTACATCGTTCGCCGTGGCAACAAGACCTCTAAGGCCGTTGTCCGCTGATAGAAATCCGATGACACATCTCTGATTCCTACGGTCTCGGAGAATCAAATGAAAACCTTCCCCCTGCAATGGTGAGATACCGTTGCAGGGGGAATCTTTCATTATGCAGTTTTCTGTCTGATGATGCAGATTAAATCTACGAATTTATAGGATGTGAAAAAATAAGTTGACAAATATTTGTATTTTTAATAAAATTAACTTAACTTTGGCGGATAAGATTTAAATCAGTCTCCAATGTGAAGATTAAAGACAAAATCCGATGGCATTATCAGTTTGATAAATCTGACGGGATAGACTTTAAATCACGTAAATTTTAATTATAAAAGTTTTGCTTATGAGAAGAACTTTACTCACTCTTCTTGGCCTCGCTTCCCTTGCCGGAGCCGCCGCCCTGACCCCTTCCGGGAGACATCATGCCACTCATCCCGGCGACCTGACCAACCGTTTCCCCACCCTCAACATGGGTGCCCCGAACGCTCCCCGTGCCCATGCGGCCCGTAACCTCATGCGCGTTTCCGAATCTAATGAAACACTCTCCATGAACTGGGGTTATTGCGAAGGCCTGTATATGGCTATCCCGATGGCTGAGGGATTGCTGAAGGGTGCGATTGTGATGACGGAGGAACTTACGGAGAAATATGCCGGTGCAGAACTCAGCTCCATATCCGTAGCGAATCCCATCGACATCACGACCCAGACTCCCAACTATGAAACCATGGTGTATGAATATGTCAATCCCGTCAGCGACGTGACCGTATGGCTTTCCGAAGGTCTCGACAAGGAACCGTTCCTCAGTGTCGACGGAAAACTGACCAAGCAGGGATTCAAATGGAGCACCATCGATCTTCCCACTCCCTATACGGTAGAAGCGGGGAAACAGCTCGTGATCGGATATACAATCGAAGTGCCCGCCAACAGCGACTTTCACATCTATCCCCTCATCACGGACTACAGCTACGACACTTCCGAATACAGCTGTCAGGTCTATACCAACATGACTGGTTATGACAACGCGGGTTGGCCCCTGTTCTCCGGCGACTACAGCTGGCAGGATCTCGGCTCCGATTTCGGCAACATATGTATCCGCGCCATGCTTTCCGGCGACATGCTCCCGGTTGACAATGTCGAGACCATAGCCTATCAGGTATCTCCATTTGTCTCGCCGGGCGGAGATTTGATGTTCCAGAGTATTATCCGGAATCTCGGGGCCAACACGGTTTCATCTGTAGAATACACCATGGAGGTTGAAGGCATGGAGCCCCAGACATGCACCGTGGCTATAGACCCGGCAATTCCCTACTTCGAATATAGTGATGTGCTCACCGGTACCTTCACGTCAACTACTGTCGGCAACAACATTCCCTATAGCTGCCGTCTCTCCGCCATCAACGGCAAAAAGCTCGAGACTCCTGGAGATGCAATGACAGGCACATTCCTCTGCATAGACGAGGGATATCCGAAGAACAATCTATTTGAGGAAGCTACAGGTACCTGGTGCGGATGGTGTGTCGTAGGATACGCCGGCATGGAATATATGGCCAAGAATTATTCTGACAAGGGCTTCATCGGCATCGCCGTGCACGGCGGTGACGAGATGGACGTAATGGATGCCGGACAGGCTTATGAGGAATTCGGATATGTGGTGGAGGGTTTCCCCTCGGCATACCTCAACCGCAATATGGCTTCCAGCATCTATCCGGCTCCCGAAGATCTTGAGGAGGAGATGTATTGGATTTCCGGTATCCCCGCCTATGCCGATGTCGCCGCCAAGCTGGAGAATACCGATGATGAAAAGGTAATCCGGCTCTCTGTCGAAACTGAGTTCGGCGACTCGGAGGATAACGCCTCCTACATGATCGGCTATACAGTCATGGAAGATGGTGTAGGCCCCTATCTACAGTCCAACTATACCTCCGGCACAGGCGAAGATTACTATGGATTTGAGGATATGCCGCAATACGTTCCCCTTTGGTACAACGAGGTGGCCCGCAACTGCTCGCGTCCCATGGGTGTGGCCGAAAGCTTGCCCGCCGTTATAAAGAAAGGGGAGAAATATAATTACACCACCGATATCACGCTTGATGACGTAAAGGATCCCGGCAAGGTACGCGTAGTTGCTATGGTCATCAATGGGATTAACGGTATGGTCGAGAATTCAGTTTGTGTGAATGTTCCAGGATATACCGGAATCAAGGCAGTCTCCGATCAGGCGACGACCGGAGCTTTTGTCTACGGCACAAAGGGTGCGCTCCGTTTCCGTGTGAATCCGTCAGAGGCAAATGTATATACCATTGACGGAAGAAGAATCGCCAATGGCATCAAGGGTAACTCGCTGGAACTTCCCGCCGGCATATATATCGTAGAGCTCAACGGCAAGACCTGTAAGGTTCTCGTACGTTAACCGACGGTGTCATTATTATCGGCATAGATTCAGCGGAAGAAAATACTACACGCAATTAATCGAAGAGGGCTTCGGGAACATTCCCGAAGCCCTCTTTGTCATAGTGTCCCTGTAATGTGAGTGTCAATCCCCTATACTTAACGTATAAACGCATGTTTTTTGTTACTCGGGTTGCTCTTCGCGGGCCTCGTTGAGGGCCTCGAAATAGCAGTCGGCGATAGCCAGCCATTCCTCAAGCGAGCCGTCGGTGGTGTAGCCCGGCTCTTTGGTGGGATCGCCGAGGTCGCCGCGTGCAACCGATTCTGTCAGCGTCACGACCGATGGTTTCACCTCCGTGTCGGGATCGTAAAAACGGTTGAAATCCACCTTGGCCTTGTCCTCTTCGATCAGATACAATTCATCATCGTATCGATANAGNCCCATGATACGGGAGCAGTCGGGCTCCTCGGCATCATCCTGAGCGAGATCAATTTCGGGTATATACTGAAAGCCTGCCGTGGCATTATCCCAGAGGATAGCGCCTATATTGCGCTCCTTCATGTCGGCAATCAGATCCTGCTGAGCCTTTCCGAGCAAATCGATATTCTCCATAAGAGTAGTTTTTTAAGAATGGTTTGTTATTGAATTCAAATTAAATACGCCTTTAAATCCACTTTGGTTCAATCAATGGATTCGGTTGTGAACCATATCCCACCCGGCGGACGTTGAAATAATATGAAGAACACGTCAATATGAAGAACACATCCCAATCCACTACAAACCCTCATGTCGTCTCGGGCGACTCGTCATCGCGTCACGCGATGCTGATAGGCAACCTGCTCGCTCTCTCCGCCGCCGTCTGCTGGGGATTCAACGAGCCGGCCAACAAGATGCTGATACCCTCCTGGATATCCGCCTCCGGAGTCGCGTTGGCACGTATATTCGGCGCGACAGCCGTTATTTGGCTAATGTCGCTTTTTGTCAAGAAGGAAACCATACAGAAGTCCGACTGGAAATTCCTCTGGGCATCGGCTCTGATGATGCTCGGCTTCGTCTACGTCTTCTCGCTCGCCTTCAACACCGCATCCCCGATTGACATAGCGATAATCCTCACGTTCCAACCCCTTCTTGTGGTAGGAATCAACGCCCTCTTCCGTCATCGTCATGTAAGCGGTCTTGAATGGGTCGGTATGGCCGTGGCGTTCGGAGGCGCACTGATGGTTATTCTGGCCGGTGGCAATCTCGGCGACGGGAGACTCGCCGGAGATCTCTACGCCTGTGTCTGCGCCGTTTCATATGCCGCATATCTCGTTATAATAGAGGGNCCCTCGAAACGTTACGGAACGATTAATCTCATGAAATGGGTGTTCCTTCTGACATCGGTATTGTCGCTGCCTCTGATATTCACCATCAAGCCGGACATTCCGATGGTTGAGCANGGCACGTGGATACCCTGGGCTTTGCTCGGCTTNATCATCCTCTTCCCGACCGTCTACTGCTATATCGTCACTCCCCCCGCGCTTAAGGATGTCGGCAGCGGCATATTCAGTTTCTACCAGTATCTTGTCCCGGTCATCACTACGGTNGTGTCGGTGNTGTTCAGGATTGATTCTTTCCATTGGTANCAGCCGGTCAGCTTTGTCATAATCGTAGGAGGCGTNGTATTGGCCAATTACGGGAAGGCACGCCGGTCGCAAGGCTCAGCCACTTCCGGNCAATGAACATTAGTTGCCCGGTGAATGTTGATAATTAAAACCTTACTAAAAAATAAAAATATTGAATACTATGAGCACAGAGAATAACAACGAGAAAATCTATATAGTGAATTTTGGTAATTCCGACCGCTATATAATCCGTGAAAATCCGGCNGGAGAGGCATCGAAGCTCGCAGCTATAGAGGCGGAGCTAAACGCCTTCCTGCGTTCCAAATTCCCCGATGAGACATTCGCCTATTTCACCACTCCGAANGTGGAGGAGATCAATCCTGATCAGGTGGGTGAATATGAGAATTATCCGGCTCTTGACGCCGANGCTGTCGAGGCAATCAAGAAAGTGCTTGAAGAGGAGGTCGAGAATATGGAGGCCAATCGCAAACTCAACGATAACTCACCGTTTGCCAACGTCAACCCCGCAGCGGCCGACATCCCTCACATTCTCGGTTAATACGGCGGTGTAAGGCAAATTATGCCACGACAATATCCCCGATATAGAAAATTTTGCTTAAATTTGTAGGCTGATACCCGGCGTGACACTTTCCTTCTCTGAAAAAAGNATGGAGAGAGGCATCGCCGGGATATATGGCATATATTCATTATCTGAATCACGGAATGGCCTACAAATTCGATTATCTGGTGATAGGATCCGGCGTGGCCGGAATGAGTTTCGCGCTGAAGGTCGCCCGTCACGGGCGTGTGGCGCTTATCTGTAAGACAACCCTTGAGGAGGCCAACACCTTCCTGGCGCAGGGTGGTGTGGCAAGTGTCACCGACCTTGAGGTCGATGACTTTGAAAAGCATATCCACGACACAATGGTGGCCGGCGACTGGCTGTCGGATCCCGAGGCGGTCGGCACGGTGGTGCGCAACGCTCCTGACGGCATACGNTTTCTCCTTGAAAAGGGNGTNGAATTCGACCGTCGTCCCGACGGCAGCTTCGANCTCCACCGTGAAGGGGGACACTCGGAATTCCGGATACTNCATCACGCCGACAATACGGGCGCGGAGATACAGACAAGTCTCATCGAGCAGGTTAAGGCTGATCCGAATATCGAGATTTTCGAACACAGTTGCGCAGTGGAGATAATCACTCAGCATCATCTCGGTAAAATCGTAACGCGNCGCACCCCCGATATCACATGCTACGGCGCTTACGTCCTGGATTGCGTTTCCGGGCGTGTGGAGACATTNCTTGCAAAGGTTACCGTTATGGCCACCGGCGGAGTCGGAGCCGTCTATACCACGACCACCAATCCNCTTACGGCCACGGGCGACGGTATCGCCATGACCTACCGGGCCAAAGGCACGGTCAGCGACATGGANTTCATCCAATTCCACCCCACGGCCCTATATCATCCCGGCGACCGCCCCTCCTTCCTCATCACCGAGGCCATGCGTGGCTACGGAGCTGTGCTCCGCAATGTNGATGGCTCGGAGTTCATGCACAAGTATGATCCNCGCCTTTCGCTCGCTCCTCGCGACATTGTGGCGAGAGCGATTGATTCGGAGATGAAGCTCCATGGCACAGACCATGTCTATCTTGACGTCACCCATAAGGATCCCGAGGAGACACGTCGCCATTTCCCCAACATCTATGAGCACTGTCTCTCGCTCGGCATTGACATCACCAGGCAGATGATTCCCGTNGCGCCGGCGGCTCATTATCTTTGCGGNGGAATAAAGGTGNANCGTAACGGCGAGAGTTCCATAAAGCGCCTCTATGCGATCGGAGAATGCTCCTGCACGGGTCTACACGGCGGTAANCGTCTTGCCTCCAATTCCCTCATAGAGGCGGTNGTATATGCTGANGCGGCNGCCCGCCATTCGGCGGAACTCATCGGTGGCTACGAATTGCGCACTGATGTACCCGAATGGAACGACGAGGGGACGGCACATCCCGAAGAGATGGTGCTCATCACGCAATCTGCCAAGGAGGTAAACCAGATCATGGGTTACTATGTTGGTATCGTAAGGTCGGATCTCCGNCTGCATCGTGCATGGAACCGTCTTGACATCCTTTTTGAGGAGACTGAGCGACTGTTCAAGGTCTCCAAGCCGACGCGCGAGCTCTGCGAGTTACGCAATATGATTAATGTCGCCTATCTCATCATGCGTCAGGCCATGGAGCGCAAGGAAAGTCGAGGCCTCCATTTTACAGTGGATTATCCCCATCCACAGGTTATTGAAAATTAAAAACGCATCCATAGAAGATGATAAAGAAAACGCGGTTTCTTCCGCTGACCCTCCCGGCGCTGTTCGCCACCCTCATATGCGTCTCCTCAGCCGGAGCCGCGCCAAAGGATAAACCCGCCGAGAGCCATGACGAGGCTTACCANCGCAATATAGCCGTGTTCAACGCCCTCACGCGTGAACTGGAGGAGAGCTATGTTGACTCCATCCGTGTCGACGATGCCTTCAAGGCCGCTATTCGAGGTATGCTCGCCACGGTCGACCCCTACACGGAATATTACTCCTACGATGACCGGGAGAGTCTTGAGCGCATGACTACCGGAGCCTACGGAGGTATCGGGTCATTCATCCAGGGCCGCGGAGGCAACACGTANATTTCCGAGCCCATAGTAGGTTCCCCGGCGATGAAGGCCGGTCTGAAACCGGGTGACAGGATTCTGCGTGTCGACAGCACCGATGTCGTGGGTCTCACGTCCGACAAGACCTCCGCCCTGCTTAAGGGNGTTCCCGGNACGGAGGTATCCGTGACNGTCAGCCGCCCCTATGTAGGNCCCGACAGTGTCATGACATTCACCATAGTCAGGGAAAGAGTCGCCGAACCNAGTGTGCCATGGGCAGGTGTNGTAAAGGGCAACATAGGCTACATACGTCTTAATCAGTTTGTCGAGTCATCGGCAGCCGATGTGCTGAAGGCCCTTGAGGAATTTCAGGAAAATCCGGAGGTTAAGTATCTTGTGCTTGACCTGCGTAGCAACGGCGGCGGCCTTGTCGATCAGGCTGTCAAGATTCTCGGATATTTCCTTCCGAAGGGCACGGAGGTGCTTCGCACGCGCGGTAAGGATGCCGGCTCGGAGAAAATCTACAAGACCCAGCGAAATCCCGTTATGCCAGATATACCTATGGCTGTGCTGATTGACGGCGGATCGGCTTCGGCGGCTGAGATTACGGCCGGGGCTCTTCAGGATCTCGACCGGGCTGTGCTCGTCGGGTCCCGCAGTTTCGGCAAGGGGTTGGTGCAGGGCACACGCCCCCTCCCCTTCAACGGATTGCTTAAGGTGACGCAGGCCAAATATTACACACCTTCGGGCCGTCTGATTCAGGCACTCGACTACTCTCATCGGAATCCCGACGGCAGTGTGGCGCGTGTCCCCGACAGTCTGACCAACGTCTATCGTACGCTGCATGGGCGTGAGGTGCGCGATGGAGGTGGTCTGCAGCCCGACAGTGTGGTGGAATGGCCTCAGGTATCGCCCCTGCTTTACGGACTCGTCACGGGTAACCATATTTTTGATTACGCCAATAGATACGTTGCCAATCATCCCGCTCCCGCTTCTGTGACAGAGTTCACCATAAGCGATGAGGAATTTGCCGACTTTGCGGACGGCATCGACTCCAAGAATCTCCAGTATGACAAACTCTGCACCTCCATCCTCGACGATTTGCGCACCACCGCCAAGGCCGAGGGATATCTGACACCGGAGATTCAGGCGGCTATCGATTCGCTCGACCGTCAGCTCGACCATGACCTCAGGAGCGACCTCTATACGAAACGCGATCGTATCGAAGAGATGCTGACTGAGGAGATCGCTGCCCGCTACGAACCCGGCAGCGGACGCCCGCGTCGCGAATTGCTCAATGATCCCGCTCTCGACAAGGCTGAGGAGATATTTACGACTCCCGGGCTATATGAAAAAATACTCAATCTTCAGCAGTCCGCCGCAGGGAAAAAGAACTGATAAATAATTAGCTTATGAATCTTGAGGAAGCCGACCTTCTCTTCGCGACTCCGCAGAGGATGGATGCTCTGATGGAGAGGGTCGACGACAAATCGATACGCAGGGTGTTGATGCGGGGACTTCCCGGATCGGCACCCTCTATGATATTCGCCCGTCTGCCGAAGAGGCGTATTCCTTGGCTGATTGTTGCTAATGATCCCGACGCGGCGGCCTACATATACCATGACTTATGCCAAATCTCCGGCTCGGAAAATAATGTGGCTATATTCCCGAGCGGCTACAAGCGGCATATCAAATATGGCCAACCTGATCCTCCGGCTCAGATACTTCGCACGGAGACGCTCGATGCCATACGNAATTCGGATACTCTGCGGTGGATAGTGACATCGCCGGAGGCGTTGGCCGAAAAGGTGCCTACGGATAATGAGCTTTCCGACCTCACGCTCACCATACGTTCCGGGCGCAGGCTTGTCATGGCTGATCTTCTGAAGAAGTTCCGGGAACTTGGTTTCCGGGAAGTTGACTATGTCTACGAACCGGGTCAGTTTGCCCGAAGGGGCTCGATTCTCGACGTATTCTCCTATTCCAATGAATACCCTTATCGTCTGGATTTCTTCGACGACGAGGTGGATTCCATCAGGGTATTCAATGTTGAGACTCAGCTCTCGATGGAGCGTCTGGAGAGCGTTACGATAATCCCGCTCAAGGCTGCTGAGACAGCCGACGGCACATCGCTCGTAGAATTCCTGCGTAGCCTCCATCCAAAGGGAGAGCGGGCCTCCGGCAAGGAGGAACCTGTGATACTTTGTCAGAGTTCCTCGCTTGTCGTAGATCGCATAAAAGCGATCGCGGCCGAGGATTTTTCCGAATCCGCCCTTATCGCCGACGAAGGGGATCCCGAAGCCATGTCGAAAGTCATCGATGCCGAGGCCTTCACCCAAGCCTTCACCAAATCCAAGATTGTGGATTTTGGCTACGGGGGCGTTCCTCAGGCAGCTTTGCCGGATAAAGGGGAGGTGGCGGAATTTGATTATTCCTGTACGCTCCAGACCCTGTATCATAAGAATTTCAATCTGATAGCCGACTCCTTCACTCATCTGCTCGGCGAGGGCTATCGTATTTTTATATTGTCGGATTCCGCTATCCAGACCGAGCGGCTGAAGGATATCTTTGAAGAGCGTGGAGATGAAATCCGCTTCACCCCCGTAGATCGTACAATTCATGAGGGTTTCGCCGACAATGAGCAGAAGCTCTGTTTCTTCACCGACCATCAGATTTTCGACCGTTTCCATAAGTATTCACTTCGCTCCGATAAAGCGCGGAGCGGTAAACTCGCGCTCAGTCTCAAGGAACTCAATCAGATTGAAGCGGGTGATTACATAGTGCATGTCGACCATGGTATCGGACGCTTCGGAGGTCTCATCAAGACAGATGTCAATGGTAAGCCCCAGGAGATGATCAAACTCCTCTTTCAGAACGATGATATAATTCTGGTCAGCATCCATGCGCTCCACAAGCTGTCGAAGTATAGAGGCAAGGAGGGTGTCCCCCCGAAAATTTCCAAACTCGGCACCGGCGCATGGCAGCGCATCAAGGATCGCACGAAGCAGAAGATGAAGGATATGGCGCGCGATCTCATAAAGCTCTATGCCGCCCGGCGTCAGGAACAAGGATTCAAATATTCACCTGACAGTTATCTCCAGCATGAATTGGAGGCCTCCTTCATCTACGNGGATACCCCCGACCAATTGAAGGCCACGGCTGATATCAAGGCCGATATGGAGTCGCCGCGTCCGATGGATCGTCTTGTCTGCGGCGATGTGGGATTCGGAAAGACAGAGATTGCGATCCGCGCCGCATTCAAGGCGGCCACGGATTCCAAACAGACGGCGGTCCTGGTGCCGACGACCGTGCTTGCCATGCAACATTACCACACTTTNTCCGAGCGTCTNAAGGATCTCCCGGTGAGAGTGGAATTTCTGTCACGCGCCCGAAAGCCGAAAGATGTCAAGCAGATTCTCGCCGATCTTGAAGCAGGAAAGATTGATATCCTTATCGGCACCCACAAGCTCATCGGGAAATCGGTGAAGTTCAAGGATCTCGGCTTGCTGATAGTCGATGAGGAGCAGAAATTCGGTGTGGCGGTAAAGGAGAAGCTGAAGCAGCTGAAAGTCAATGTCGACACGTTGACGATGAGTGCGACGCCGATTCCGCGTACACTTCAGTTCTCCCTCATGGGAGCGCGCGACCTATCCTCATTGAATACCCCGCCGGCCAACCGACAACCGATTCTCACGACTGTATCCGGATTTGACGATGATGTCGTGGCGGAAGCCGTCAACTTCGAACTGAGCCGTAACGGTCAGATATTCTTCATCTCAAATCGAATAAATGATCTTATAGATATCGAGGCGCGTCTCAAGCGCCTGATACCCGGCATCAGGGTGGTGATCGCTCATGGCCAGATGCCTCCCGAGCAACTGGAGAAGGCCATCATTGATTTTGCCGCCCATGATTACGACGTGCTTCTTTCCACCACCATCGTGGAGAACGGCATCGATATGCCGAACGTCAATACCATCATTATCAACAATGCGCAGAACTTCGGTCTCAGCGAGCTTCATCAGCTTCGCGGCCGGGTGGGCCGGAACAGCCGGAAAGCCTTCTGTTATCTGCTCGTGCCTCCGGGGTTGCCCCTCTCCCCCGTGGCGCGTCGTCGTCTGCAAGCTATAGAATCCTTTTCCGACCTTGGCTCCGGCATACATATCGCCATGCAGGACCTCGATATCCGAGGGGCCGGCAATCTTCTGGGGGCCGAACAAAGCGGATTTATCGCCGATCTCGGTTATGAGACCTATCAGAAGATTCTTAAGGAGGCTGTGACAGAACTTAGGACGGAGGAATTCTCCGAATCGTTTGATGATATGACACGTGACGGTGAGCAGGAATTTGTTTCCGATTGCGTGATAGAGTCAGATCTCGAACTTCGTCTTCCTCCGGAGTATGTGCCTCAGGAGAGCGAACGAATNATGCTTTATCAGCAGCTCGACAATATGGAGCGTCCCGAGGATATAAAGGCATTCGCCGAACGCCTGCGCGACCGCTTCGGCCCCGTGCCACACACCACCGAGGAACTGATAAAGGTCGTTCCGCTTCGCATGGAGGCGCGCCGACTGGGAATCGAGCGGCTCACACTGAAGGGTGGGCGTATGTATCTCTTCTTCGTAGGCGATGACAACAAGGCTTACTATCAGAGTCCGGCATTCGGCAAGGTTTTGGCCTATATGCAGATAGATACCGCCAACACACGCCTNCGCGAGCAGAACGGCAAGCGTTCGATGGTGATAGAGAAAGTGGCTGATGTCAGCAAGGCCCTTTCGATTCTCCGAACGATGCGTGATTCCAANCCGATTTGATTTTTTANNCAAGNATATACCCGTATTTATGAAAAAACTCCTTTCTCTACTTTTGACATTGGCGTTTGCGGCGATCGGTTTCGCCGCACCGCGNTACNACGAATTGCCGGCAATCCTTGACGGCAGCATGAGCCTTTATGACTTCTCCGCAGTGGAGCCGTCGGCATTGCCNGATTCCCTGGNGCCTGTNTATATCGATTACGTCGCCCGNCATGGAGCGCGTTTTCTTACCTCCGAGAATAAAGTGACGGCGTGCGAGAAGGCTCTTAAGAAGGCTTCTGAGCGCGGTTCGCTCACAAAGGNGGGGAAATCCTTTATGGAACTCCTTCAGGGCGTCAGAAAGCATACGGATGGCCAATGGGGTATGCTCTCCCCNATCGGTAAGGANCAGGAGTTGCGCCTCGGAAAGGAGATGGCNGAGATGTACCCGCAGATATTNGGTGCATCGGGAGCATNCGTGGCATCTGTGGCATCGTATGTCCCGCGTGTCGTGGAGACGATGGACCAGTTCACTATCGCCATAGCCGACACCTACGAAGGGATAGATACNAAGGCGGCCTCAGGCAAAGCGTATGACCACCTGACACGCTTCTTTGTGACCGATAAGNGATATGACGACTGGCGCAAGGAGGGGGAGTGGAAAAATGTNTACGANAGTTTCGTNGACCGACATGTTTCCGTTGAGCCGGCCCTGCGTCTTGTCGGCAAGAATAGCGGCATGAGCGACAAGGAATTGCGNCGNCTNACNTACGACATGTANAAGGTGCTTCAGGGTATGCGNGCGGCATCACTTCCGGCNCCGACCGATGAATGGATGACAATGGAGGAATACCGCGCCTGCTGGGAAGCTACTAACCTTGAAAAATACTTNCAATACTCCATCTCCCCNCTNTCNNANATTCCGGCTCAGGGAGCCTCTTATCTGCTCTACAGCTGGCTCGACACCATGGCGCATCTTGAGGTGGGTCAACTCTCGCCGGGACTTTCCGGNGTCTTTGGNCATGCGGANACGCTTCTCCCCTTCTTCGCGCTATTGGGTATAGAGGAGACTATTGCCCGNCCTGCTGATTATGATCGGCTTTCAACCGAATGGAGCGANGCTTATCTGACNCCGCTGGCTGCCAACATAGCGGTGATATACTCCCGTGGACCNTCCGGNNCNCTCTACGCCTCCATGCGCCTNAANGGCCGCAANATATCCCCCGTCAATGACTCTCGTCTGATAGTTCCTGCCGCCGAACTGCGTTCCTTCTGGCTCNNNCGTCTNCTCNNNTTCTCCNCGANNTNANNNNTANCANCTTGTCAATCTGTCATGGGTCANTNTGNCAAATTGNCATNNTGTCANNATGNCAATTTGACAAGCTGACATAATGACANTNTGACAACATGACATAAGGACNNTAGNANCCNNAATCAANCTCCAATGATAAAGTTCTCTTCGGCCCCNTCCTATTTNTGGCTCAACGCCTGGGTTCTTGCCAATATCATAGAACTTGCCACACAGCGCTTCTGCGACCGGTTCGTAGACTACAAGATAGATCCGGGCCACCGCCTCTACGACCAGATGACNCAAGCNGCNCGCTCNATACGGGCCAATATCGCGGAAGGGTCCGGNCGCCACGAAACCTCACTCGAAATGCCTGACGCACCGATATGATAATATCGTNGATGCNCGGGGCGTTGTATCGTATAGCCTTTCCTATGGGATGTGAAAGGCCATTGTAACCATGATAACTATATCAAGATGAAAAGACTGTTTGCCGCTGTTTTCGCAGCGATGGCATGGCTGATGCTGCCTGCACAGAATCATTACACCACCCGCGAGGATATNTCTTATACTGACAAGAATGATGAATATTCCNNGNANAGACTNAAACTNGANNTNCATTNNGACACTGAANGTAATGATTTGCCCGTCATCGTGTGGTTTCATGGCGGNGGNCTGACGGGAGGAAACAAGTTCATACCTGCCGAACTTTCGGAACAGGGTTACGTGGTGGTNGCNCCCAACTATCGTCTTGTCCCCGGTGTCGAGGTTGAGGATTGTATCGACGATGCGGCGGAGGCTGTGGCGTGGACATTCCGCAATATNAGGGATTTCGGAGGCGACCCGTCGAAGATATTCGTGGCGGGACATTCCGCCGGCGGATTNCTGACGAGCATGATCGGCCTTGATAAGAGCCGTCTGGCAAAGTATGATATCGATGCCGATTCTATCGCCGGACTCATNCCCTACAGTGGTCAGGNCATCACTCATTTTTCCGATCGCAAAAGCAAAGGAATCGGCGAACTNACNCCNTACNTCGANNCGNNNGCTCCCCTTTTCCACGTGCGCAAGGATTGTGCCCCATATGTAATAATTACNGGAGACGCGGAGGAGGAGTTGTATGGTCGATATGAGGAGAATCTCTATATGTGGNGGATGATGANGCTNGTNGGACATCCGGATGTTAAAATCTACAAGCTCGACGGCTACAATCATGTAGATATGGCCCGCCCGGCGCATCATATCCTCAAAAACGAGATTTCAAGGATNTTGAAGAAACGNGCTGTTNTAACCAATTGATTNCATGTNAGTTGTTTCTTATGTAACAATGTATTTATTAAGAAGCTACTGAGATTAATGAATGCTAAAACTCATTCATTAATCTCAGTAGCTTTTTAATTTCCAATACTTACTTATGATAATCGACTTACGTCATTGTTTGTGCGGACGTCGCCGGCAGCTATACCCTCTTGCATAGCTTTTTGAATCTCGGCCTCAGTAGGTTCGTAACCGGGGGTCCATTTAGAGACCTGTTCGGGTGAGCGTCCCTCGATCTGCCAGTTGAATGGATAGAAATCGTTGTCGGGGTCTCTCCATGATGGTTTACGCTTTGCATAAACTATGAACGGGAACGCAACGAAAACCACTACACCGAGTAGGATGATACCTACATANACCACCGGAGAACCGGTAGAAATCTGTGCCGGGGGAACGAAACTGATGAACATAGCTACCAGAGCACCGAGGACACCGAGTATGAAGACGAACCATTTGCCGAAATTACCGCAAGGCACGCGGAAACCTCTCTTGACATTCGGTTCGGTGCGACGGAGTCGCAGGAATGCGCCGTAGATAATTATTACCATAATGAGATACAGTACCGTAGACATCTGGCTGAGCACCTGATAGGCGGATTCAACACTCGGCATGACGACAAGTGCGAGAGAGAGCACTGTGACGAATATACCCTGCACCCAAAGAATAGGCACCTGGATACCGTTCTTATTTACTTTCTGGAGNCCNCGGGGGAGGAATCCGGCACGACCGACGGCAAGGATACCCGTTGACGGNGCTGAAATNACCACGGTCACCTGTGCAAGCGCACCGATAGTAATAAACAGAGCCATCANATTTCCAAGCCAAGGCACACCCATTGATGCCCAGAGNCTGTTGTAGGCCACAAGAAGCGACTGCAGAAGGTTGATATCTTTCTCAGGTACGGCTGCGCCGATCGCGAGTGTGGAGAAAACGAAAATCGCCAGAATCACCACCACTGCGATGAAGCAGGCCCGCGGGAAATTCTTAGAGGGATTTACCATTGACGGCACATGAACCGCCTGCATCTCCATGCCCGCATAAAATAGGAATATCGAGGCTGCCAATACGATATCTCCGAATTTGGCGAAATCAGGGAAGAAAGGCTGGTCGGTGGGGATATATACCTTATTGCCCATAGCTATATAGAGCACGCCGAGAATAATCAGTACGGCCGCCGGAATGATGGTGCCGGTCAAACCGCCGAACGTTGAGAGTTTATTAGCATATTTCTGACCCTTGAATGTAACGAAGGTAGCAATCCAATATACAGCAAGCACGACGGCGAGTGTATAGATAACATTCTTGGCGAGTTTCTCATCGAATGTCTCGGGCCAGAAAATAAATGCGAGAGAGACAGCGGCGAACATCAGNACGGCAGGGAACCATATCACGACCATCTGCCATTCAAGATACATCGCCACCCAGCCCCATTTAGGGCCGAAAGCCTCGGAACACCATCTGAAAAGNCCACCGGAGTGAGTGTANGCGGAGGCCAATTCTGCGCAAACGAGGGCGTATGGAACGAGAAATACCAGAGCGGCGAACACGTAATAGAAAATCGAGCCGTAGCCGTATTCCGCCTGNGACGCCATNCCACGCATGCTGACGATGTTGGTGACTATCATGATCGCCATTGCACCCATGGTAAGCGTAGCTACCTTTTTCCCGACGGGAACCTTACCGGAGGCTGCCGGCAAGGGATTAGTTTTAGTGGTATCCATAATTATAAGAGGTTATGAAAAAGTCCGACGGAATTAACGAGAGACAACTCGTTGTTTCACGTCGGACTCTGTTGTTGATAAATCNCACACGGTCATTCGGGAAATGGCGTGTGCGCGTTCATACTCTTATTAGCGACGGACGGCGGGATATGCCTGACCGACCTTGGTTCCGACCTTGTAGTGTACGCCGGGGAAGGCGGTAATCTCAACGTTGGAAGCACGCTCGTAAACTGTAACTATATCGGAGCCGCCAAACTGGAAGTAGCTGATTTCGTCACCCTTCTGGAGTGTCACTCCCTCTTCGGCGGTAAGTATGATCGAACTTACCTGGGCCATACCCATCGGAAGAACCGCCACAAGACCTATCGGACTGTCGATAACGACGAGNCCACGGGTCTGCATGAATTCGTAGCCTGCATCATCGGGAGCGTCAAACACTCTCTTGGCCTTGATTACGGAACGACCGAACGGGTCGTTGGGAATAGGTTCGGGGACAACCTGCAGATAGGTGGTGCCCTGAATTACACGAGCTTCCAGCACACGACCGCCGACGGGGGCGTGCTGACGGTGATAATCGTATGTGTTCAGGAAGGAGTGGGTCCAGTGTCCGCCGATAAAGCGGTCGGCATACGGGCTGCCTTCGAGAAGCTCCGCGATCTTCCAGTCGAGACCCTTGATATCAACGTGAGAATCGCTGTTGATTTCCCATTGGCCGTCGAATGTACAATCGGCCGGAGAAACGATGATGGAATCATCGCCGGGGGCGGCTATAGGACGATAGCCGGGTTTCGTACGACGTGCGAACAGTTGGTTGTAGCTCTTCCAGCCGCCACGCGGACGAATGTATTCATTCATATTGTAAAGCGGTGAATCATAGAACGTTTTCTCTGATTCGGGTGTGAGCGACCCGGGTTCGTCCATCCAGTTGCCGAACTCCGTGACGAATTTGCGCATCCACGCCGAGAGAGGTGTCAGGGGCTGCATCTTATCGTGAGGCACGACTGCGTTCTGAAGTTCCTTGACCGGAGACTGGTCGAGGACAAAGTAGAAGATNCAAACGTGCTTGTAGACTTCCTTACCGTAGCGGTCTTCCACTGGTACCCAGCTCAACTGAGCGTTACACCAATCGATATAGTCNTCGAGAGTTTTGACATTCTCGAAACCATAGATGTTGTAGCTGACGGCTTTCTTGACAGCTTCTTCAAACTTGTCACGCCAACCATTGGCATTTATCATGTCAACCAACTCCTGTACCACAGGATGCAATGTCTTTTCCATAATAAAAGATTAAAGTAGAGTTGAATAAAAAAAGGACTAAACGCATGAGGAGATAGATGCCCTTTTTATGGGCAGGGGTCGTAGACATAGAGTTTCTAAACNTATTCAATTATCNGTCTTCGGTGATAATTATCGTGACTTAGAAATGAACTACAGATAAAAATAGAGCTTTCTAAAAAAAGCCGACCCATGGTATTCGGCACAGTTNCAGTTGGTTTTATTAATCTGAGTACGATATGATAACAATTCCGACATAGGAATGTTCGTGATCGGTGGAGTCAATTGAAAAANTTTTTTATCGGACAGCAATAAAAATTTTTAAATGCAGCTTCTTGACGATTGCATGAATATTGATTGCCGGGATTCTNTTAAGAGAGGAGGCTATCCGGAATTGAACTGCACCCCAAAAGTTGAACACAAAACTTTTATTTGCATCAGTTCCTGCAGTCAATCTGATTTTATGTCCGAAGATTGTTTTNTGTGTCTTTATGGCATAGACAAATGTTGTACGGATAGGGGTTCCGNAGGGGTAGACTGTTGGTGGAAAGGTGGATTTTCACTACCTTTGCATCAATATGATGAAACGTACGATTTACTTTTTTCTGGCAGTCGCCTCGCTGCTGGCCGGCGCGGCATGTGACCGCGATGATCTTCCGTCATCGGGCGATGATGGAACNGGATCCGATGATTTTTATGGATCTACCGATGAATTTACATTAGGGCCGGAGACGGCGGATTTCCCGTCACCCTCCTTTACACTCGCTCTGGAGGCCCCCGACGGAAGCGTGATTAAACGTGACGGCAGCCATATGCGCCATGATAGCCGTTCGCGACTCTCCTTGTCGGAAGGTNTGGCCGACGGTGTCTATCGTCTTCTGTATCTCGAATATCCGATTGAATATAACCCTGACCTCGCAGATCTGGCTGATCAGTTCAAGACCACCCAGTTCGGTCTCGGAAGCCGTATCGAGATCGCCGACGGAAGGGTGACCGTCCTCGACCATTTCAATGAGGATTTAGGTCTTCCGGGTCTTGGTACTGCCGAAGAACCTTATGAGATTTCCTCCTACAACAGCCTTATGAAACTTGCTCAGGCCGTAAACAGCGAGGAGCGAAACGGACTCATAACATCCGACACACATTTTCGCCAGACCTGCAAGATTGATCTCTATCAGGCGTCGCGCGAGATTGACCGCCGTTACGGCTGGCTGCCTATCGGAGCAAATTCAGCTCTCCCCTTCCGTGGTCATTACCATGGCGCGCCCCTCTCCACGATGATAATCGACCGACCTAATTCGGCTGCCGTCGGGCTTTTCGGATATGTCCACAATGCTGCATTCGANAACATCACGCTNGGNAATTCGGCTGTCAGCGGCAATTTCGCGNCAGNCGGNATTGTCGGNGCCGCGTTGATGTCGGGCAAAGACCGCGGACTCGTGGCCATGACCGACTGCAAGGTAGAGGGTTGTGAAATCAATGGCAGCGATGNATCCGTAGGTATCGGCGCACTTATCGGNGTAGTCGACATGCAGTCCCGNGCCTGCCTGCAAAACTGCCATAGCGATGCGAATACAATCACCGGCAGTTACGGTGCCGGTGGCCTCATAGGAGGAGCTGCCCTGTACTCATCGGTAGCTTTCAGTTCATGCGCCAATTCCTCTGACGTAACTTCCGGATATTCGGGTGCCGGAGGCCTGATTGGCTCATGCGATACAATNCGTGCGGCTGCTTCTGCCAACTCCGGCCGAATCCGGGGAGCCNTCAGCTACGCCGCGGGNGATAAGAAAAACAGCGGTATCGGTGCCGGAGGTCTCGTCGGCGGATGCGGTCCGGCCACAATGACATCCTGCAGCAATACCGGTATCNTCAGCGGCTATGCAGGTGTGGGNGGTATTGTAGGNAGCGGACGTGTCAAGGGAAGTGANACGGAAGCCTACATGTACGATAACGTCATGTTCAGATACTGNTGGAATGACGCCGACGTCTCCGGCCACGAATGTGTGGGAGGTATCGTAGGCGAGGCCCAGGCAGNCACATATGCAGTNTACAACAAAGGNAATGTGACCGGNACNGATTACGTGGCCGGTATTGCCGGATGCACCTCGATTGCGGTCACCCACAATGCAATTAACCTTGGCAAAGTCGACGGTAGGGAATACGTGGCCGGAATAGTCGGCAAGACCCAGTTCGGATCTNTTGCCCTTGACCATAACTATGGCNCGGTCAGCGGCACAGGCTCCCACCTGGGCGGTATCGTGGCCTTGGCCGGCAACAATACTATGATCAACCATTGCGGTAACTTCGGCAACCTCTCCTCCACTTCCGGGAAAGCTGTCGGCGGAATCGTCGGAGAAATCGGGGATCCGCGCGAATGGACGGCTATGAACTATGCCGAGTGTGTGATTGGCTCCATGGAGATGTTCATGGGAGTTCTCGGACCCTTTATGGCAATGGCCGGGCANTCTATCGAGTCCGTCAGCCATNTCCTTGAGATTTTCCTCCATGTGGCGGAGGTGTCCACTGACNCCGGTCTGCTCGTCTGTGACTCCATCCTNTGGGAAATGGGGCTTGAGGAGATGCTTGAGGAAGCGAATATTACTGAAATGTCCACTGAACTCTCGATTGAGGTCAACGACATCAATAATGAAATCAAGGCCGCTATGGCCGCTTTACGCAGCGCAGGAGGGTTCACGCTCAAGGATTTCGATAGTGCGGCCCTCTCTTCCGGATANACCGGTGGTGTTGAGTCCAACCTCGCCTTCTACGAAGCTGACGGAGGCGACATGAGATTCAACGAGAAGATAAATCTATTGCGCGAAGAGCGAGAGAAAGCTCTTGAGAAATCGCACAAGACCGACGAGATTATCCATCAGAGCATAGCGGGAGCATGTATTCTCGTAGGGGCTGCCGCCGCAATCGGAGGTATTGTCGTTTCCGGCGGCGCTGCCGTGCCCTTCGTTCTGGCCGGAGCGGCGGCTTCTTTGGCCGGTGGTATGAACGCCATCACCAAGACCGCATTGGAGTTTGAGGAGAATGTCGTCATAATATCGCAATGTGTCAATGCCGGTAAAATCGATGCGCCTGCCGGTGGAAATATCGGTGGTCTGGTGGGTAGGCTTCAGGATAACAGCATCTTGCGCGATTGCCTCAACACGGGCGATGGTCCGGGTCACGGCTCAGCCTATGTGGGCCATTTCGGAAACGCCGTCTCAATGTACCGTTGTGTGTCGCTCGCATCCCATAAATCCTGGTCGCATTATGCCGATACCACCCCCGGGTACTACACCGAATCGTGCGCTGTCTGGGATCCGGACACGGATGGGGGTGGGGCCGACTTTTCATGGAGCAATTGCCATGTCTACGTCATGCGTTCATTGGCCGAGGTATCCGACCCCTCAACCTATAAAAAGATTGACAGGAACTGGAGCATAGGTGCCGACGATTCCCTGTGGAAAATAGGCTCCGACAGCCCGAACTCGTTCCCCGTCCCTCTATGGTCGGAAATGACTAAATAAATCGATGCTTTTAATTGATTAAGTAAGTTTAAGATGAAGAATANGACCTTACGCGCACTGCGGTTTTTATGCGGATTAGCAGTTGCGGCAACTCTTATACTGGCCTCATGTCAGGATGATGTGGAGATGCCGGTCAATACGCATCCATCTGTGGTTGAAGAAGAGGATGTGACCGTAACCTCATTCACCCTGCAGTCCGGCCATTTCCGGATTCCCGATGACACGGAGGAGGTCACCATAGCCCTGACTCCCGTCGATGTGGCTGCCACTGTTGTCTCCTCCAAGGATTCCGGGGAAAAAGGGGATGAGGATAATCCGGACGATGGAGAGTCTGAGGAGTCTGTCGATATGGAGACCACTCGCTGCTTCAAGGCAAAAGTGCAGTATGATGGTGAAGAGCTGCGTTTCCACATGTCGGTGCCTGCTCCACAGCAGATAGCCGACGGCACATATATCATGACCATGAGCCATAATGAGGGCAAAATCATTCCCGGCCGCCTTTCAGTGGGTTTCGAGAATGGTATGCTGACCACGGTCAAGATAATCATTCCGAAATACATGCTCGACGGCAGCGGCACTGAGGATGACCCCTATCTGATACAGACTGACGCAGATTTCGAGATGTTTCTTATCAATCTCGGAGACGACAAGGATGTCTACGGAGCCGGATTGATATTCAGGCAGACGGCGGATGTTACGGCTCCCGATCAGAGTTCCCTCATATCGGGGCGCGGTTATTGGGGTGCCCCCTTCGCCGGGATATACGACGGGGGCGGCCATGAAATCAAGGGAATGTTCTACAATGGTGCCGGGCGGGAAGATTCCGACTCATATTTCGGCCTTTTCACTGAATTGCGGGGTTCTGCTTCCGTATCGCATCTTTCGGTGACCGGGGTGACCGTAAGCGGTCTCTACAAATGGGCCGGGGGTATCGCAGGCTTTACCACAGGAAATATAAAGCTTTCAGATATCACCGTGGCCGGATATTTCAAGGATGCTTCGGCCATGGGAAGTCTCGTGGGAGTGCTCAAATCGGGCACCTTGACCATAGAGGATGTGAAGCTTCAGGCCATGCTCGAAGGCAAAAATGATGTAGGAGGCCTCGTCGGTTATACCGAGAGCGGCACGACCCTCAATGTGTCGAATGTCACCACTCCCAATCAGCATTTCTCCGTCTCGGGAGAGAAGAGTGTAGCCGGTATCGTCGGGCGTACTAAAGGGACGGCCAACATCTCCGATGTGCGGCTGGAGCATAAGGTAAGTGCCGAAGATTCAGATATAATCATAATCCGCGCCGGCTCCGGGCAGGTAGGCGGTATCATAGGGAGCGTCAATAACGCGAATGGTGACCAGAACCTCACACGTTGCTATGTGGTATGTCCGGTCGGTGGCAAGGGTTGCGATTATGCGGGTGGTATCGTCGGCCGCATCGAGACCTCCAAGACCGTCAACGTCACGGAATGCCGTTTCTATTCTGTATTGACGGGCAACGATTATGTAGGCGGTTTGGCCGGCTATGTCTATTTCGGCAGCATGGGTAAAGGGGCCGTCCGCATTCACGGCGATGACTTTTCGACACGCGTCGCCGCCGATGATGCCGATGCGAAAATCACGGGAGTGAATTACGTAGGTGGATTTATCGGCTATTTCAACGGCGGATCTTATTCCAATTACAGCAAGGTAAAGATCAACCTTCCTGTTTCCGGTTCCGGATCCGGTATAGGTGGCGTATTCGGCAAAATTATAGAAGTGAACATAGACATGACTCGCTTCATGCTCGGCCAGGAGAGCTCTACCCCCGGAGGCGATACCACTATGAAGGTGACCGGAGGGAATCAGGTAGGTGGCCTTGCGGGTATTATGGACCATGCCCGGCTCTCCGGTGGCGAAAAGTTTGATTATGTAACGAACGGCGCCGACGCGCGTGTGCCGGATAAAGGAGACTTCTCCCCTGCCTACAATTGCGTTGTCACCGGCAGGGAGCAGGTAGGTGGTCTCCTCGGGTATGGCGATTACGCCACTATATCCGCTCTTTCCTGCGCGGCGGCAGTGACGGGTGATAAATATGTCGGTGGCGTTGCGGGATATATCACGAATTGTTGTTACACCAACGGTATCACCTTGGAGGACGTGACATTTACCGGCACACTGAATTGTCCCAAGGCCGATTATGTGGGTGGTATAGCAGGATGTTATGTCGGCCACTACGGAGCTACCTCTAAGGATTGCATCAACTACTCCGATGTCGCAGGCGGCGATTATACGGGGGGAATCTTCGGGTATGTGGTCATGGAAGGCTACGGCTCTAGTTCCGTCAATGTGGAATGGTGTGTCAACAAAGGCAACGTAACGGGCACATACCATGTCGGAGGTATTGCTGGGCGCTCTCTGGTTGAATTCGATCCCCAGGTAATGTGGGTGGAGGAATCGGTGCTCAATTTCTCCAATTGTATGAACGCCGGCAGGATATGGGCCTCCGGAGGTTCCGGTTCCGCAGGTGTCGGGGGTATCGTTGGCTTCACCAATTACGTGACCGGGGTGATGAATTGCGCCAACCACGGCGATGTCTATGGTGAGGGTCAGTTCCATGGCATAGGTGGTATCGCAGGTTCTATGGGTGATGATCCCAAAGGCACCGGTGTAACACATAAGTATCTCAACCTTATACTGCGTGAATCATGCAATACGGGCAGTGTCGATGCCGGTAATACTGGTAGCTTCGTCGGCGGTATATTGGGCTATCAGGAAGAGGGGAAGATGAGCACCGTCGAGGATTGCCACAATCTGGGCCGCATAGTGCCTCATCAGAAACATGACTGCGGTGGAATCGTAGGATGCGTAGACCATCTGACCGACATCAACCGCTGTGTCAACCAAGGAAAAGTAGAGCATGGAAATGCCATGATAGGCACCCATAAATCCGGTTCCCTGTTCGACCATACCGCGCTCTATTTCCTTGAAGGCACGGGCAAAAACTGGCCGAGCGCGACCTCCGTAAGCGCAGCCCGCTTTACCGACAAATCCTCCTTCGGAGGTCTCGATTTCGAGTCCCGATGGACTATGACCTCTGATGGACCGACCCTTCGCAACAATCCCTGGCGCGATCCCTCGCTCGCCAGATAAACGACATTGTAACTTGTTAATATTCAAAGAGTCACCGATAAGAAGCTTCTTATCGGTGACTCTTTTTGATAACCGGTAAATATTACCGTTACCCTACTCTGTAGGTAGCTGTTCAAATTAAAACGCTATATAAAGTCTTCATTTCAATGAATAATGTTATCGGCATTACGCTTCAGTCCGGCAAGTTTTGATCGCTTTATGGGTGAACCCTTGAATATCCGGGAAAACTCCTCCTGCGACATGGCGGCGGCTTCGGCGGCCGTCATGGTCATTATGCCGGGTATGGGTTGAAATTCAGATATATCCGTTGCCGGAGAATTTGTATTGAGGGGGCAAACTATCTGACATAGGTCGCATCCGAAAAGCGTACGTCTCCCCCACGCCGTATCCATCGCCTCTCTTCCTTCACCATCCCATTCCCCTTTGTGCTCGATGGTCAGATAACTCAGACAGCGGCGTGCGTCGACAGTGCCGTCATCTGCCAGAGCCTTTGTCGGACAAGCCTTTCGACATGCCCCGCAATGTGTGCATCCCCCCGCAATCAGCTCTCTGTCAATGCTCTCCCCTATTTTTCTTCCGTAAGAAATCCTCGGTTTCTCATCCGGCGCATCCTTATCGGTGATAACTTCCGGCGGTAGCGTCGTGATTATCTCCGCGAGGAATACNCGGGTGCCGAATTCTCCCACGGTAATCAGCCCGTTGTCGCAACGATATCCGAGACCTGATTTTTCAGCCCACATCCTGTCGAGAGTCGGAGCTGAATCGATACATATCCTGTAATCCCCTCCATACGCATTTTCAAGCTCCCTGACGGCCTTTTGCAGTCGTTGGCGTATAACATCATGGTAGTCGAGCCCGTAGGCGTAGGAAGCGATTTGTGGCAGTTCCGGAGCACGCAGCTCAGCGGGAGTATAATTGAAGGCCACACAAATCACACTCCTCGCTCCTTCAAGGAGCAGCGACGGATTCAGGCGCAGGTCAAGATGACGGCGCATATACTCCATTCCGGCGAGCCATCCCTTGTCGAGCCAATCCATGAGAGCCGCGGCATAGGCAGCGTCGGCGCGCGTAGCCACGGTGGCCCGCGCCTTCACCGCGCCCGCTTCAAGCAATATAGTCTCAATATCCTTGATAAGAATCATTTGCGTCCGAAATCAGCGGGAATCTCTCCCCATCTCGGGGTATCCCATTTGATAATACGTGAGCGGTAGGAATGGGTGTTGAGCCAGTTCATCGCACGACGGAGCATATTGAAAAGGGTGGCATTCTCCTGAGTCGGAGTCAATGTGGTCTTGATTTTACGGTTGCGCACCCATGCCATACCCGACACCGAATCAGAGTAAATCGGAAGGCACACTCCCATCTGCTCCTGCAGAGCGAGCGCATGTACGATAGCGAGAAATTCACCGAGATTATTGGTGCCTCCGGCCAAAGGGCCGACACGGAAGAGTTCGCGACCGCTCATAAGCTCCACACCGCGATATTCCACCGGTCCGGGATTCTTCGAGCAAGCGGCGTCGACAGCCCATGCCGTCAGATCGACCTCCGGATTCTCAAAATAATCCTGAGTGGCACCCGTCCTGACGCGGTGTTCGCCGGCTCCGTTGAGAAGATTGGCCAGATCCGAGCTGTCGGAGCTGCCGCAACCCTCCCTGTAAGCTCTTGTGGCCTCGGCGGAGGAGGTATAAGATTTGTAGCGTGCGCCGGGGAAATCCTTCACCTGCTCCAGACAATCCTCCCATTTGTCGTAGACCCCCGGATTCTTACCGACCCAGACGACGTAGAATTTACCCATGGTTACTTCACTTCCTCCCTCAAGGGGTAAAAATTGCGCAGACGTTCGAAATCGACATACTCGCGACGCATGAGATAATCATCGACCTTAATGTCGTAACTGTCACGTATAGAGGTCTCTGAGAGAGTTTCGGGCGGGGAGTATGGCGCGGCCAGATCAGACATCGGCAGTGTCACACCGAAGTGCTCCTCCAGACCTGCGAGAATGGCGCGTGTCGCACGCTCCTTACCCTGTCTTGAATAACCGGCGATATGGAATGTAGCCACATCGGCCACCTCAAGCAGCGAAGTGTTCACAGTCGGCTCACCCTCCCATGTGTCCACGGCGATTTTCAGAGCCTTCTCCCGCTTCGCTTTTATCAGCGCCTCCTCATCGATGATTCCGCCACGCGCGGCGTTCACCAGAATAGCGCCGTGGCGGAGTAACGAGAGCTCATGTTCCCCGACGAGATGATACGTCGGAGCCATTCCGGCTTGTNGCTTGGTAATCAAGGGTGTATGGAATGTCACGGCATCCGCTCGGCGCATGACCTCATCCAGCGGGAGATATTGTTCATCATCAAGTCCGCGTTCAGCCCGTGGTGGATCGCTCACGATTACGTTCAGGCCGAGGCGGCGCGCCCATTCAGCCACGATACCCCCCACGTTACCTTTACCAACGATTCCGAGCGTCGGTCGATTCTCCTGTGGCACGCCGTCAAAAGAGAGGGGCAGGCCCAACTCTGATAATGCGCGGAAAACATATTGCGTGACGGCAGGAGCGTTACATCCCGGCGCATTCTGCCAGTGAATGCCGTTGGCGTCACACCATTCNGTGTCGATATGGTCGAGACCGATTGTGCCTGTGGCCACNAACTTCACGGGTGTTTCTCCGAGAAGCTTCTCATCGCAGCGAGTGCGGGTTCTGACGAGCAGACCGTCGGCATCGCGAAGGTCGGCTTTCGTTATATCCTCGCCGGGAAGATAGCGACAGTCGAAATGAGTCTCCAGACGCCCGTCGAGAAACGGGATGGCGTCATCAATTATAAGCTTGGGTTTCAATGATATAGGTTTTTATGAAGATTTATGCCTCAGTCTGCCGGAGCGGAGAGACGCTTAAGCCTTGCAGGTTCAGGGGGTNATCAGCACAGAGACGGCAAACACCACAATGGAAATCTGTATGAGCCAGAACATCCATATGGCTTTGTGGAGATGCCACAAAGTGAAAAGGTTGCCGAACTGCAGTGCCACCCATAGATTAAAAACGCCGATATAAGCCGTGATATTGTCTATATCGAAAAGCATTGCCACGACGGCAGTCAANCCGAATATGTTGATGACATTGTTGTAGCTGCGTATCTGCGCGTTGCCTGCATAGAGTTTCATGCCGTTATTAAGGGCGAGCAGGAAGGCGATGAGGAAAATCAGNCCGGAGCCGACGAGCATCGGATAGATGTGAGGGGAGACCTGNGTNGTGAAGATAGTCGAGAGATGGGGGAGATGGAAGGAATCGAGACTTATGATGCCGAATCCTATCATGACCCAATAGGGGGCTATAAGGCCGAGAAACATGGCTATAAGCTCCCTGAATCGCAATATCTGCATTGCTATGCAACTTCCTATCAAAGCCAGGAAGAGGGGGAGAAAAGCCTGCTGGAACATGGACCCCACGGAAATACATGTGGCCGTGAAGAATACACTCCTTGTGGCGTTAGGACTTCTGTAGGAGCTGAAAAGCACCGGGAGCATAATCAGCACCGTCGGAAGAGTCAACGCCGTCCCGGTCAGACTGCCGCTGACCAGCGGATTGGCGCAGGTCAGCGGCAGGTAGAACAGCGCCCAGAATGGGAGTGATGACTTCAGCAGGGAGAATGATTTATTGATTATCCAGCAGGCGGGGGCACAAAGGGCTATTACCGCCACATTGATCACTTCACTCCAAAGCCGGGGAAACTTCCATAATTCCGGGGAGGGGAATACAAGGCCAAAATCCGCCGCAGGATTCTGCGGCGGAAGGAAAAGATAACCTGCGACACACATCATCGCGCTCAGAAACGCGATGGTCATCATGGCTGATGGTGTGATGAGGCGTGTGTTCATTTACAATAACTTAAACGGGTCGGGGAGAGGTTAATCCTCTGTATCCTCGGTTGCCGGACGATTCTTTTTCCAGGGTTTGCGTGTGCGCATGAAAACGGGGCTGGAGAAAGTGGTGTGTTCCTCACCGAGACGGGGTCCGCGATCGTTGATTTCACGCGCACCGCCGCGAGTCGGTTTGTCGCGTTTTCTGTCGTCGCGGCGCTTGAATTCGCTTCGGTCGTCGGAATCACGGAACCGGGAATCGCGGGAGTCGCGGCGTTTGAATCCGGCNTTACNGTTGCGGGAGTCGCGACGTTTGAAATCACCGCGCTCCTCACGCCCTCCGAAATCGTTGCGGCGGAAATCCTTGCGATCATCGTTGCGGCGGAATTCGCTACGCTCCTTTGACTTGCGATCACCCTTCTGTCGGAACGGACGTGTCTCCTCAGCCCATTCCGCATCAGATTTGTGATGGGTCTTCGGCCGGCTGACACGGTTGAANTCAGCGTTATGCACGCTGCCGCCGTCAGCCTTGAATTCATTATACTTTCCNCTGAAAAGCACATACTCCCTCAGCGAGCATTCCAGCGATCCGTTGAGAATCGGGAATTTTACGGAAGGTTTCAGGCCGATTGCTGAGAAATGCTCCTCCTTATAGCCCAGAATCCAGGCGTGCCAGCCTTGGAAATGGAATTTCAGTGTCTCGCCAAGCTGACGGTAGAGAGTCTCCATATCGGCNGGACGAAGGCGTTCGCCATAAGGGGGATTCGTGATGAGTGTGCCGCCGTCGCGTTCATTCTCATCCCACTCCTGCATAGGCTTGCAGACGAGGGAGATATTATTCTCCAGGCGGGCGGCCTTGATATTCTTGCGCGCAATAGCGACGGCTCCTGGGTCCTTGTCTCCGCCGAGGATAGCGCATGAGATTTCACGTTCGGCCGAGTCATCGTTATAGATGGATTCGAATAGNTCNGCATCGAAGTCAGGCCATTTTTCAAAGGCGAAGTTCTCGCGATAGATACCTGGATTGATATTCCCTGCGATCAGAGCCGCCTCGATGAGGAAAGTGCCGGAGCCGCACATAGGATCGGCGAAGTCTGACTCACCGTGCCAGCCGGTCTTCATAATGATGCCGGCCGCAAGCACCTCGTTGATCGGAGCCTCCGTCTGTTCCACACGATAACCGCGCTTGGAGAGGGGTTCGCCGCTGGAGTCGAGAGAGATGGTCACCCNGTTGTCCTGGATATGCACGTTNAGCTGGAGATCGGCATTCGTCAGGCGGATGGAGGGACGCCGACCGGTGAGATCCGTGAAATGGTCGACAATGGCGTCCTTGACGCGGTAGGTGACATATTTCGAATGATTGAACAGAGAGCTGTTGACAGTGGAATCAATCGAGAAAGTCGAGTCGGGGGAGAGGTAATCCTCCCATTTCATATCGCGCACGAAATCGTAGAGTTCATCGGGGTCGTTGGCCGAGAACTTCACAATAGGCTTAAGCACGCGCAGGGCGGTGCGGCAGCAGAGGTTGGCTTTGTAGAGGAGTTCGAGATCCCCCTCGAAAGAGACCATTCTGAGCCCTGTCTCGACATTAATGGCGCCGAGGCCGATGAGCTCCTCCTGAAGCACGTCTTCGAGGCCCTGAAAAGTCTTGGCCACCATCTGAAAAGTAGTTTCCATCTCTAATAGTGTTGTCTTACGCCGGGTGATAGCTCCGACAGGAAGTGGAGGTGTCTCCCGCAAACTGCTGGTTTATATGGTTTTAATGGATGTATCGTTAATATTTAACGCCTTGAGAATCGGTCAGAATTGAATTTTAAGGCCATCTCCCGAGGAATTTTGATTCTGAGAGGGTTCGGATGGCTGGTGGTAGGGGGAGGCCTGCTGGCCTCGGCCNAGGCGGGTGATTTCCTCATTCACCTTCGGATCGCGGTTGAAGGTCGGGGTGCGTTCCAGAAGGGTGATGATCTCATGGTCGTCAAACTGCGAAGGCTGCAGCACGGCATACTTGCGTTTGGCCGCATCGCGGGTCTGCTTCGTCAGTTTCTCTTCGCCATAGATTTCCTGAAGGCGTTTCTTCGACTCCTCGGAGGTCGGATCATTCTTAGCCTCCTTGGGAGCGGCGCCCCCGCCGAAATCAATCTTCGGCTTTCCATCGGAGCTGCCTGATGAGCCGCCGACAGCTATTCGGGATCCACCCTCACGCAAAGTGACATCGAATCCTGATGCGAGGATGGTCACCTTGACATCATTCCCCATCGAGGGATCATCGCCGATACCCCATTTCACATCGATGCTCTTCGGCAGATTCTCGGTAAATTCACGAATCTCGTTGATTTCGTTGGCCGTGAGGGGCTTGTCGGCATCGCGGTAGCAGACGAATTTGAAGAGTAGACGTTTCGAGGTGTTGATATCGTGTTTCTTCAGCAGAGGGGAGTGGAGAGCATTGTGGATAGCATCCGATATTCTCCGTTCCCCCTTGCCTACAGCCGTGGAGATTATCGCTGTGCCGGAGTCCTTGAGGATAGTCTTTACGTCCTGGAAATCGACGTTGATATAACACTCCTCGGAGATAATCTCCGAGATTGACCTTGCTGCGTTTGCCAATGTATCGTCGGCACGCTCGAAGGCGTTGAAGAAATTAAGGTCCTTGTAGAGGTCGACAAGATTCTCATTGTTGATGACGAGCAGGGCATCTACATGCTTCTTCATCTCCTCGGCACCGTCGAGAGCCTTGAGAATCTTCTTTTCCCCTTCGAAGAGGAAGGGGACAGTGACGATTCCTATTGTCAGCATACCGGCCTCCTTGGCAAGACGCGCCACGACAGGACCGGCGCCTGTGCCGGTTCCGCCGCCCATACCGGCGGTGACGAAGACCATCTCCGTCTGGTCGTCGAAGAGCTTCCGGATATCCTCGGCACTCGCCTCGGCGCATTCGGCGCCCAGTTCGGGTTTATTGCCCGCTCCGCGTCCCTTGGTGATTTCAGGGCCGAGAATAAGCTTCGAGGGGACAGGAGATTTCTTCAGGGCCTGGATGTCGGTGTTGCAGACCACAAACTTCACGTTCGGTATATTCTGCCGATACATGTAGTTGACGGCGTTACCGCCGCCGCCGCCGACGCCGATGACCTTGATGATATCCTGGTTAGAGTCTTCAGTATAGAATGAAGAATCGTCAATATTATAGTCTTCCATATCTTCAGAGAGTGAGTGAGGGGGGAGTTATTAATTGAAGAACGAGTCATCCTCATCCTCGGGGTTGGAGAACATACCCGCAGCGAGACCCTTGATACGGGCGAAGAAGTTTCGTCCGGTCTGTTTTGGCTCCTTGCGGGGGCGTTTGCGCTCATTCTCCTCCTCCTCGGTATCATTGGGATCGCCGGTGGGAGGTAGTTCCTCGCGGACAGGCATTTCGAGACACTGTTCATCCGTCAGCGTCGCTCCGGCATAAAGAATGCTGCCGACCTGCACGATTTCCGTGGTCGGACCCTTGAGATCGTCGATAACGACGTAGGAGGGGAGACGACCGATTTTGACGGGGACTCCGAGCTGGCGGGAGATTAGCTCTGTCATTCCGTTGAGCTTCGAGCCTCCGCCGATGCAGATTACGCCGCCACCCTGGAGATCTTTCTCCTTTAGGCCGGCATAGGCGATTTGCTCCGTGATGTTGGCCACGATTTCCTCCGAGCGTGCGACCGTATAGTTTATGACATCGGCCACCTTCACGCCGCTCAAATTGAGTGTGGATGGGGGATCGGGAGCGATAGCGCAGCCTGAGGTTGTCTTTATTTCCTCAGCCCTGTCCTCAAGCAGGAGAGGGAGGGATGTGAGGTCACGCGTGATGTGACGCCCGCCGAACGGAAGTGTGGCCAGATAGTAGAGAGCCTTGTGACGGTAGATCGAGACGGTTGTGGTCTCGGCTCCCATGTCGACGAGCATACATCCGAGTGCCTTTTCCTGGTCGGTGAGGATGAGATGGGCCGTGGATAGGGCAGTGACGACAAATCCGGCTGTCTGTATGCCCAGCTTATCCTTTATGACGCGGGAGAGATTGCGTTTCAGCTCCGGACGGCAGACGATGATGTCGTAGTCGGCGACAATCTCATTGCCGATTACGCCGCGCGGATTTGTGGTCTCGAGCTTCCCGACACGGTATAGTCTGGGGACGACATCGACGATTTCCAGCGTGTTGTCGATCGCGGTGGNGAGGGCATCCTCACGCAGGCGTTTCAGGATATCGTCGGTGATTTCAGAGTCATCGGGAAGATTNAGTCGCACGGTGGTCGGGATGCTTCGCAGGGAGCGGCCGGAGAGGCCGACGAAGATACTCTTGATCTTGCGTTGNCCCACNGAGGGTTTACGCTCAAGATGATCGAGCACACGNGCCAGNCGTGTCGCCACCTCCTCGAGGTTCTGGATAACGCCATACCGCACACTTTCGACACTGCGTTCCTGATCGACCGCAATGATATCGACCTGACCGTTGGGATGCGCGCGACCGACGGCTCCTATGATTTTTGAACTGCTTATTTCGATGGCAGCTATGTATCTTTCTTCGCTCATTTGCTTTAGACTGTTTGGATGTGGGAGAGATATCAGGTCGCGGCGGCGGCTGAATCTGTCTGTGGAGTATTGGATGGAGAGGAGGTATTTTGTCCGGCGGTAGCAGCCACACCCTCGGTTGGGAGAGTGGCCTCCTCCGGATCCTCCTCCTCAATCAGGGTCTCTATGGGATAGAGAGGGGTCTTGTTGCGGCGNGTGGCCACGATTTGCCCCTTGAACTTCACCGAGATGGTGTCGTANGTGTCCCATCCCTTGTAGGGGATGATATTCTTGTAGGCCGTCAGCACCATCCGTCGTTTCTCGTCGAGGCGNGTGGTGTCACCGAAGTTGATGACGTGTCCCGTAATGCGGGGGACGAGAATGATGTTGTCGGCATCGCGGGCCACGAACATTGCCGTCAGATCGCGTAGNAGGGGNTCCTTCTGCACAAACCTCACCACGGGCAACACCGACTGAGGAGTGAAATCACCGGAGAAATGCCCCGTCANTACAGGGACATCCGTGAAAAACTCCGCGTTGGAGTTGATGCGTTTCCCCTGGCGGTTGACGTAGTAGGATTCGTTGCCGTCGAAGACACGGACCTCCGGAATCATCGGCGTGATGCGCACGTTGAGAAACCCGTTGGTAGAGATGAAGCATTCCACCTCCTCGAAGTTGTTGAGNTCCATGAGGTATTTCTCGATCTCAAGNGTGTTGATGGAGGTGAGNGGAGATCCCACGATACGNTTCGGGAATTTCATCAGCTCCGTCTTCACACCGCGCACGGTGATGGTGTCGGCCAGACCCTTTTCGCCCATGGAGATAGTGACCCCCTTGCATGCGTGTCGCTCGGCTTCGGAGCGNGCCCAGACGAGCATCACNCCCAGATAAATGAGCAGCACGCAGAGAATCGTCCATCTCAGTATGTTCTTAAGAGTCGGGTTCATCTTCAGAGAGTCAGAGAGACGTTTTTTCCATCAGGATTTTCCTGATTTCGGGGATAGCGGNGTCGATGTCGGCGGCCCCCAACGTCATAAGAATTCCAAAATTACTAATTTTTAGGAGATTGAGCAAATCTTTTCGCTCACAATATCGTTTCTCNGGACACTTTACCTCCTTGAGAATCAAATTTGAGTCAACTCCGGGAATCGGAAGTTCACGCGCGGGATAGATTTCGGGCATTATGACTTCGTCGGCCCCGGAGAGCGCTTCCGCGAATTCAGGGGCGAAATCGCGCGTTCGCGTGTAGAGGTGAGGCTGGAAGATGACTGAGAGTTTTTTCCCGGGATACAGCTTCCTGACAGATTCGATGGAGGCCTTGACCTCATTCGGGGAATGGGCGTAATCATCGATCAGCACGGGATGGCCGTCGCTTCCGTCCATATGGATTTCGAAGCGNCGTTTGGCCCCCTTGAAGTCCTCCANCCCCTTGCGGACAGCCTTGACGGATGCGCCGGCGAGAATCGAGGCCGCTGCGGCTGCCACGGCNTTGTCGATATTGATCTCCACAGGGACACCCAGCTTGATATCGGGAATCGTGAGACCGTCGGGNCCTGCGAGTGTGAAGCTCAGCGTCCCCTCGCCNTAGGTGATGTCGCGGGCGTGCCAATCCCCGCCGTCGTTGGCCGAATAGCGATATATCTGCACTCCGGGTCGCACGTCGGGCTTCATCTTCAGNCCCTTATGGAGCAAAAGGTAGCCTCCGGTGCGAATGAGCGACGTGAAGATAGAGAAAGCCTTGAGATAATTGGCCTCATCGCCGTAGATGTCGAGATGATCCGGGTCGCATGAAGTCACCACGCCTATCCAGGGGGAGAGCTGATGGAAGGATCTGTCATATTCATCAGCCTCGATGACGGCGAGATCCGACTGGTCGGAGAGCACGAGATTTGAGCCTGTATTGCGCAGGATTCCCCCCAGGAAAGCGTTGCAACCGCCGGGTGTCTGCCGGAGTATGTTGGCCGTCATCGAGCAGGTCGTGGTTTTCCCGTGCGAACCTGCGATGCAGATGCCCCGGCTATGGAGGGTGATGATGCCCAGAAGTCGGGCGCGTTTGATAATCTCGAATCCGTTCTCGCGGAACCAGGTCATGATACGGTTGTCGTCGGGCACGGCCGGGGTGCGCACTACGAGCGTCTCTGCCGGATTGCGGAATTGCTTTGGAATCAGTGTCGGGTCATCATCGAAAACAATGTTGGCCCCTTCGGCTATGAGCGCATCGGTCAGCGGAGTGGAGGTGCGGTCATATCCCGCCACTTTGGCCCCCTTTCTGAGGAAGTAGCGCACGAGATTGGCCATACCTATACCGCCGGCACCGATGAAATATATCTTATCCGGAGTCGCGCCCCGGAGCAGTCGTTCGTCAAGTTCAGTCATTTTTCTCTCTCTTGAAGTATCTTTAAGATTTCGTCGACGATACGCTCGTCGCTTTCCGTGAGGGCCATCGCCGAGATTTCGCGTCGCATAGAGGCGAGGGTGGCGTCGTCGGCGATGAGAGTCAAAATCCGGTTGACAAGGCTACCTCTGGCATCCGCATCGGCCACCATGACAGCGGCTCCGCGCGATGACAGNGCCTGCGCGTTCTTCGTCTGATGATCTTCGGCCACATTGGGAGAGGGAACGAGAATGACGGCCTTTCCCAGGGCCTCAAGTTCCGAAATAGATCCGGCGCCGGCTCGCGACACTACGAGATCGGCAGCGGCGTAGGCGGCTGCCATGTCGGAGATGAATGGTGTGACCACCACCCCCTTTTTCCCCTTGGCGGCTCTGGCGGCGCGCTCGGAGAAGCTCTTTCCGGTCTGCCATATCACCTGATACCCGGCATCCGAGAGACGTCCGAGCCCCTGTTCCATGCTCTCATTGAGAGTGAGGGCTCCGAGGCTACCACCCACCACGAGGAGAGTGCGTCGCGCCGGGTCGAGNCCGAACCTNCGGCATCCCTCGTCGNGGGTCAGCTGACGGTCGAAGAGGCTTTTCCGGATAGGATTACCGGTCAGNACTATCTTGTCGGCCGGGAAGAAACGCTCCATGCCGTCGTAGGCCACGCATATTCTGTCGGCGTTCTTGGCCAGAAGCTTGTTGGTCACCCCGGCATATGAGTTCTGTTCCTGTATGAGTGTAGGCACCCCTTTGCGCTGGGCGGCTTTCAGGGTCGGGCCCGAGCAGTAGCCGCCGACNCCGATAGCGATNTCNGGCTTGAAATCCTCGACAATCTTGCGGGCCATTCCGAGGCTCTTCCANACCTTCAGGAGCACCCCGATGTTCTTCAGTGGATTCTTCCGGTTGAAACCCGCCACAGGCAGNCCCTTTATGGGATAGCCGGCGGCAGGGACACGCTCCATCTCCATGCGGTCTTCGGCGCCTACAAAGAGGATATCGGCGTTGATTCGGGCCCTCAAGGCATTGGCTATGGAGAGGGCCGGGAAGATGTGTCCCCCCGTGCCCCCTCCGGATATCAGGATATTGTATCTTTTTTTGGTCATGGTGTCATGTTGTCATGATGTCCACTTGTCAGATTGACAAATTGACGGACGTCAGATTGATATTCCGGAGATTAACGGTTGCTGGCGAAGTTGGAGGTGTGCATCTCNTCGGGGAGGGCGTTGAGCTCGGCTTGGTTGGCCTTGCGGTCGTTGCCCGTGACGGCGAAGCGGCTCACTGAAAGCATGATTCCGATTGCCATCGACATGACGATGACGGATGTTCCACCCTTGGAAATGAAGGGGAGAGGNTGGCCGCTGACAGGGAACACACCGGTGACGATAGCCATATGCACGAGCGCCTGGAAGACAATCAGCACCGCACATCCCATGATCAGGAAGGCAGGGAAGGCCCGGTTACACTTGTAGGCNATGCTTCCGGCTCTGGCGAGCAGNAAGAGATAGAGAAGCATCAGCACCAGACCTCCGATGAAGCCGGTGTCCTCGACTACGATCGAGTAGATGTAGTCGGAGAAAGCGAGGGGGAGACGNGCATTCTCGCGAGAGTTGCCGGGACCCTGGCCGAGGAGGCCGCCGTTGGCCTGCGCCATCTTCGCGAAGACTACCTGACGGTTGAAATCGTCGATCGGATCGCCGGGATGGACACCCTCCATATGACGCTTCAGGCGACCTTTCTGAGTGTCCTGTCGCCCTATGGTCGATTCTGTCTGCACGGTAGCGGTTCCTGCNGCTGCCTTATCGAATTCAGTTGAGCTCGGAGTCACATACTTGAAGGCGAAGAGCACGAGAGCGGCCACGGCGTAGACCAATGCCACCGCACCGAGTTTCTTCCACTGGATACCCCCGATGAGGAACATGCAGACGCTCACACCCATCATCAGGATAGTGTTGGTGAGNCCGTTGATCCAGAGTATGCCGGCGAAAACCACCACGATTATCGCTACCTTCACCACCGCAGCCGTCGACACTCCTCCGGGACGCTGGCTCTTGCCGAGAATCGTNGCGAGCCATATGATNACGGTCAGTTTCACTATTTCCGGCGGTTGGATTGTAAATCCGGCGATTTTTATGGCGCGCTGCGCACCGTTGATATCCGCNCCGAACAGNGTGGAGAATACCAGCAATCCTAAAGANAGGATCGCGAGCGTCGAGGCGAATCGGGAGAAATACCCGAAATGGATGTTCTGAAGCCAGATGACCAGCACCAGNCCTATGCCCAGAAATATGCAGTGGCGTATCAGGGGTTCGTAGACATTGCTTCCATGCACCTCGGCTGAAGAGGCGCTGAAAAGCTCGATAATCGAGATGAAGAGGAGGGCCACATAGATGCCCCAGATGAAGCGGTCGGCCTTCGGGCGGACACGCTTGGCCGCAACGGCGCGAGGTTCAGCCTTGACAGCCGCAGGAGCGGCTGCATCGCGCTTGGCACGTGTGCGAGGTGTGGGTGAATCGGACTCTTTGGGGAGGCCGTCGATGGTCTCGCGTATGAAGATGTTGTCGGAATATGCCATGAAGTCAGAGAAAAGAGAAAGAATAAATTAATCAGAAAACGAAATTCGGTATCAGAGATTGTTTACGGCCTCCTTGAAGCGTCGGCCGCGGTCTTCGTAGCTCGAGAAGAGGTCGAAGCTCGCGCAGCAGGGGGAGAGGAGCACGGTGTCGCCGGCTTCGGCCAANTCCCGGCAGGCGCCGACTGCCTCATCAAGTGAATGGCAGTCACGGATTTCGGCNACCTTCCCANCGAAGAAGGAGAGAAGTTTGGNGTTGTCGACACCCATGCAGACGATGGCTTTCACCTTCTCCTCGACGAGGGGGAGGATTTCGGAATAGTCGTTCCCCTTGTCCTTTCCGCCGAGGATGAGTATGGTNGGGCCGGTCATGCTNTCGAGGGCATACCATGTGGAGTTGACATTGGTTGCTTTTGAGTCGTTGATCCACCNCACGCCGTCGGNCTCGCGCACGAATTCGAGACGATGCTCTACAGCCTCGAANTCGGCGAGNGCNGCTGATGTCACCTCGGGGCGGATGCAGAGAGATGAGGCTGAGAGGCCGGCCGCCATGGAGTTGTAGAGATTGTGCAGCCCGGGAAGTGAGAGGGAGTCGCGGGGAATTTCCCAGTTCTCTTCGGGTGTGTGGAACCTTACGATGCCGTCTTCAGTCCATGCTGCGGCCTCCGGGGTCTGAAACTCGCTGAAGGGGAGCATGCGTGCCTCCGACTGCAGGGCGCGCACCTGCTCGGCGATAATCGGGTCGCCGAGCCAGTAGATGAAGTAGTCGTCTTTGGTCTGATTCTGCAGGATGCGGAATTTGGCGGCTGTATANAGTTCCATCTTGTGGTCGTANCGATCCATNTGGTCGGGGGTGATGTTGAGTATCACCGCCACATGGGCCTTGAAGTCATACATATTCTCAAGCTGGAAGCTGGAGAGTTCGATGACGTAGTATTCATGCGGCTCCTCCGCTACCTGAGCTGCAAGGCTCNNGCCGACGTTGCCGGCGAGGCCGACGTCAAGGCCCGCTTTGCGCAGGATATGGTAGGTCAGCAGGGTAGTGGTGGTCTTGCCGTTGGAGCCGGTGATGCAGATCATCTTGGCGTCGGTGTAGTAGCCGGCGAACTCTATTTCCGACACGACGGGAATATNCTTCCCGACGATTTTGCGCACGATCGGCGCCGTCGGAGGTATGCCGGGACTCTTCACTACGAGATCGGCATTGAGAATCCGCTCCTCCGAGTGGCCCCCCTCTTCGAAGGGGATGCCTCGCTGCTGGAGGATNGTCTTATATTTTTCGGGGATAACGCCGGAATCGCTGACGAGCACATCCATCCCCTTGGCGATGCCGAGGATGGCGGCTCCGACACCGCTTTCTCCGGCCCCGAGCACTATGAGGTTCTTTATGTTGTCTTTATCCATTGTNAAGTTCTATNTTANAGGCTTTCAGGGCNCGGNCCCATCAGCCGTTTATCGTATTTTCAGTGTAACGAATGTAAGCACGGCGAGCAGGATGCCGACGATCCAGAATCTGATCACTATGCGCGATTCGGGCATCGGGATGCGGGGGTAGCGCAGAAGGACGTGGGATCCGGCGGGAGCCTCTTTCTGGAAATGATGGTGGAGCGGAGTCATCTTGAAGATGCGTCGTCCCTCTCCGTATTTCCGTTTGGTAGCCTTGAAGTAGGCCACCTGCATCATCACCGATACATCTTCGAGGAAGAAAATCAGNCANAGCAANGGAATCAGCAGTTCCTTTCGGATAAGAATCGCGAAGACTGCGATGACNCCTCCGAGCATAAGAGAGCCGGTGTCGCCCATGAATACCTGTGCCGGGGGCGCATTATACCAGAGGAATCCGACGAGTGCCCCGATGAATGCGGCGGCGTAGACCACAAGCTCCTCGCTNCCCGGGATATACATGATGTTGAGGTAGCCGGAGTATATGACATTGCCGCTGAGATAGGCCATTATGAGGAGCGCGACAGCGATTATGGCAGATGTCCCGGCGCATAATCCGTCGAGTCCGTCGGTCAGGTTCGCGCCGTTGCTGACGGCTGTCACGACGATGATGACGATGACGACGAATAGNATCCAGCCGAGGGTAGTGGCCGCCTCCTTNTCGGGCATCCATTCGGTGAGCCATTCGTAGTTGAAGTTATGGTTCTTCACGAATGGAATGGTGGTCTGCGGGGTCTTCTCGTATATGGGGTTATGCACGACCTCGGTCTCATGGAGTTCCATGTTCATGACCTCGGTGTTCTCGCTCATGACGATATTTGGAGAGAGCCACATTGTCAGACCGACAAGTAGGCCGAGACCCACCTGGCCCGTGACTTTGTATTTCCCTTTGAGCCCATCCTTGTTGTGGTATTTGATTTTCCGGAAGTCATCGAGAAATCCGATCGCCCCCATCCAGACGGTGGCCACAAGCATCAGAATCATGTAGACGTTGTGGAGGTCTCCGACGAGAAGGCATGGCACGAGAATCGAGAATATGATAATGATTCCCCCCATAGTCGGTGTGCCGCGTTTCTCCATCTGGCCGGCGAGCCCGAGATCGCGGATTTCCTCGCCGATCTGCATTCTCTGGAGACGGTGGATCACCGTCTGTCCGAAAATCAGNGCCAGCAGGAGGGCAAGCGCGAAGGTCACTCCGGCGCGGAAGGAGATGTAGTCCATCAGGTGGATTCCGGGGAAATCCGAGGATTCGAGGTATCTCTGTACGATTGAATAGAACATTCCTCTCTTAAGTCTTATGGGTTAAGAATCAGCCGAGTTCGGCGAGGGCGGCCGCAACCTCCTCCCGGTCGTCGAAGTGATGGCGCACTCCGGCCACTTCCTGATAGGGTTCGTGTCCTTTGCCGGCCACGAGCACGACCGAGCCGGGTTTGGCGGCGTGGATAGCGGCTCTGATGGCCTCGCGGCGGTCGGTGATGCAGAGGGTGGCGCGGAGTTCGGCCGGGGTAAGCCCCTCCTTCATCTGGGCGATGATNGNCTCCGGCTCCTCGTCGCGGGGATTGTCGGATGTCAGCACGAGATGGTCGGAGCGCGTGGCGGCCTCATGAGCCATCATGGGACGCTTGCCNTGGTCGCGGTTGCCNCCGCATCCCACGACAGTAGTGATCTCTCCGGATGCNCCGATTACGTCGCGGATAGTGTCGAGAACGTTGACCAGCGCGTCGGGCGTATGGGCGTAGTCGACGATGGCNGTCACTCCGGTCGAAGAGCGGAATGTCTGGAAGCGTCCGGCTACGGGGACAAGTCGCGACATGTTGACGAGCACCTCCTCGGGATTGAAGCCTGTCAGGATGGAGGCACCGTAGACNGCCGTGAGGTTGTAGGCGTTGAATTTGCCGGTGAACTGCACCTCGACTTCGCGTCCGTTGAGCATGAGGAGAGTTCCGTCGAGACGTGTCTCGAGTATACGGCCACGGAAGTCGGCATCAGAGCGCAGGGAGTAGGNATATTTGCGCGCGCGGGTGTTCTGGAGCATATATGCTCCGGCCTTGTCATCGGCATTGACGAGGGCGAAGGCATCGGCGGGGAGCATNTCGAAGAATGATTTTTTCGCGTTCATGTAGTTCTCGACTGTAAGATGGTAGTCGAGGTGGTCGCGGGTGAGATTGGAGAATACACCGCCGGTGAATTTCAGTCCGGCTATGCGGTGCTGGGCCGCCGCGTGAGATGATACCTCCATGAAAGCATAGTCGCATCCGTCATCGACCATCCGGGCCANCAGGGAGTTGAGGGAGATTGGATCCGGGGTGGTNTGGGTGGCGGGGATTGCGAGGTCATGGACATAGTTGCAGACCGTGGAGAGNAGACCTGCGCGGTATCCTTCGAGACGGGCCATCTCATAGAGCAGGGTGGCGGTTGTGGTCTTGCCGTTTGTNCCGGTCACGCCGACGAGTTTCAGCTTCNGTGATGGATTGCCGAACCATTCGGAGGCGAGATAGCCGAGGGCCTCGGCCGAGTTGGCGACGCGGATGTAGGTGATACCCTGGGCGAGTGTCGCGGGGAATTCTTCACATACNATCGCGCCNACGTGGGTGGAGGCCACTACGGGAATGTACTTGTGACCGTCGGTTGTCACGCCGCGCACAGCGACGAACATGCCGTCGCGCTCCACTTTTCGGGAGTCGCTCTGCAGGGAATGTATATTCTTGTCGGTATCGCCGATCACTTCCAGCGGATTGATGGCGTCGAGAAGATTCTTGAGTTTGATCATATTTTCGGGTTATTAGGAATTACACTTTTAGGGTAAGGGTTATGACGGAGCCTTTCTTCAGACTCGTGCCCGGNGGGATGGATTGTGCCACGACGCGTCCGGATCCTTGCAGGCGCACGTTGACNCCCTGCTGTTCGAGGATCTTGATGGCAGTCGGTGCGTCGTAGCCCATGACGTTGGGCATGGCCTTGACGGAGATNTTGTTGTAAGGCGGTTCCGTCTTTATGGTCTTNACGCTTTCGGCTCCCAGTCNGCGTCCNAGTGAGGAGGCGTCCCCCTTGGTCGATCCTGCCAGAATCGGGGTGGATTCAGAGCGCTGCTGGGTGTAGGTCGAGGCATTGTCGAGCATCCCCCTGGAATACATCTTGAGGGCCATGTTCTTCACGACCTGTCCGGATGTGCGGTTGGCGCTCGTGCCGCTCGGGGCGAGGATGAGGGCCATACAGGAGTATTTCGGNTTTTCGTAGGGGAAGAACCCCGCGAAAGCATATCGGCGTCGCGAGACGTCATATCCGCCGCCGTGCTCGTGGACAGGNTAGGCTGTTCCGGTTTTTCCGGCGATAGCCACCCTTTCGTCGCGGACGGCGCGTGCGGTGCCATGTTCACCCCATACGGGTTCCCGGAGGCATTGCTTCACTTTCTCGGCAGTCTCCGGTGAGCATACCTGTTCCCGGATGTAGGTGATGCGGAGAGTGGAGTCGATATTTTCACCGATAAGACGCTTTGTCAGGTGTGGCCTCACGAGTTTACCNCCGTTGGCGATGGCGTTGTAGTACGCCAGCGTGTAGAGCGGGGGGATGGTCGTGTTGTAACCGTAGGCCTGTCGCGCGAGGTCGAGATGACGCGATGTCATGGTTATGTTGTTCCCCTTGGAATCCTGCGGGAGGAGTTTGCGGACATGAGGAGTATCCTCGGCGGCGATTCCGGAGTGCATCGGTTCGAAAAATCCGATCGAGGTGAGTCGGTCGTGGAACTTTGAGGGGTCCTGTGCATACCCTCTGAATATGACCCGGGCGATGCCGGTGTTGGATGACATCTCGATGACTTGCTTCATCGTTTTGTAGGAGGGTGCGTGAGGGTCGGTTGTGCGTTGGAAAGGTGANCAGTCAATACCGTCGTTGACGGATTTTACAAGCCCATCCTCGAAAGCGATCATCAGCGATATGGGCTTCATCACCGAGCCCGGCTCAAATCCGCGCACCGCGCGGTTAAGGGCCTCGCCATATTCCCCGTTGATGTTCTCGAGATTCGCGATAGCCTTGATCTCTCCNGTGGCCACCTCCATGAGGATGGCTGTGCCCCATTCGGCGTTCGACTCCTTGCAGATCTGGAGGAGCTGTTCCTCAAGCATATCCTGCAGGTCGATATCGATGGTCGTCTGGACGTTGAATCCCCGCTGTGTGGGTTTTGTGACCCAGTTGCTGACACCGGAGGTCATCGTGACCTTCTTGGCGTATCCCTCCTTGCCGTAGAGGAGCGAGTCGAGGTCTTTCTCAAGNCCGGAGTATCCGTGGAACTCTCCGTTGTCGTTCTCATTTACGCGGCCGATGCTTCGGTAGGCCATGCGGCCATAGGGGTAGATACGCACATTGCGCTCCTCGACATAGACGGGATTACGGAATCCACGCCCTTTGAAGTCGCGGAGGTAGGGGAATGTCTTTATGCGGTTGAAGTCCTCGAGGGTACCACCCTTCACGAACCGCAGGGCACGCGTACGCTTGCCGGGATCCTTCTCGAATTCGCGTTTGAGGCGTGTGTGCCATGAGTATTTTTTAATCGTATCGGGGTGCATGGAGAGCAGCCCCGGCCGACGCGGATAGTATCGGTCGAGCGAGTCGGCGAGGGAGTCGATCTGTGCCCAGATGAGTTTCTTGCGTTGCACTTTGGAGTGGCGCAGGTCGACCTTTATGTCGTATACCTTGAGGTTGCAGGCGAGTATATTGCCGTTGTTGGCCAGGATGTCGCCGCGCTCGGGTTTGAGGGTGTCGATCTTGGCGAAATCCTTTTGGGCGCGTTCGTTCCATGCGGGAGCCTCGATCATCGTCGTGTTGAAGAGCTGGGTGCCCACGATGATGGCGAAGATCATGAACGCAACGGTTATCACACCGTACCTCGAGAGTATCGTCGCTTTGTTGTTTTTATTTTTATCCTTGGATGATGCCATGGTGAAGAAGGAAGGATTGGGAGAGGGTTTTACTTGACGGGTTCCACTTCATACGGGGGCTGTTCCTGGAAAATGAGACCGAGCCGTTTCTCTGTCACGAGCCGTCGCATCTCAGTCTCTCTGACGAGTGACATGTAGGCGGCCTTCTCGCGCAGCTTGTCGGATTGTGCGAGCTCAAGTTTGTGGGTGAGGCTCTTGATTTCCGACATCTTGGTTTTCGTCTTGTAGCGGAGTCCGATGAGGGAGAGCACGGCCACGAGGACAATCACAAGAATCCAGGCGTTGTAGGAGAAAAAGTCAATGGACAGGGACCGTCCGTATCGGAGGTCCTTAAGCCAGCTGGATTGCTTCTGCTTCGCGACGGAGGAGTCGGTGGCCTCCCCTTTCCCTTTTGTGGATTTTTTGGCTGTCTTGCTTTTCTTTGCCATTTGGGTCTCGGTAGGGTGGGGTGGAGTTATCGGAGCTCTGCTATTCTCAGTTTCGCGCTTCTTGATCTCGGATTGCGCTCTACCTCCTCCTCGGTGGGAGTGATCGGAGAGCGTGTGATAAGCCGCCAAGGNCTGCTGACATTGCCGAAGAAGTCTTTCTCCACTTCTCCGGTCAGATTGCCGGCTTTCATCATGGATTTTACGAGACGGTCCTCCAGCGAGTGATAAGTTATGACCGCGAGGCGTCCGCCGGGTTTGAGGCAGCGGGCGGCATTGCGGAGAAATGTCTCGAGGGCGTCGATCTCATGATTGACGGCGATTCTCAAGGATTGGAATATTTGCGCGAGATCCTTCTTTTCGTTGCGGGGATTGATAAGAGGACGCACGGCCTCTGTCAGGTCGGTGGTCGTAGTCAGGGGATGTGCGCCCCGGGCTTTGNCGATGGCTTTGGCAATCTGGCGAGTATTGGCCAGATCGGATCCTGTGCGCAGGATACGGGCGAGCGTCTCTTCGTCGGCGTCGTTAAGAATCTCGGCGGCTGTGGCGCCACCGGCCCGGTTCATTCGCATGTCGAGCGGCGCGTCGGCGCGGAATGAGAATCCGCGCTCGGCGTCGTCAAAGTGATGGAACGAAACTCCGAGATCGGCGAGGATGCCGTCGACCTTATCGATGCCGTGAAACCGTAGGAAGTTGGGGATGTATTCGAAGTTTGACCTCACGAATGTGAAGCGCGCATCGTCGATGGCGTTGGCTGCCGCGTCGATGTCCTGATCGAATCCGAGGAGTCGGCCTCCTTGCCCGAGCCGGTCAAGGATTCCCCGGGAATGTCCTCCTCCGCCGAATGTGGCATCGACGTAGATTCCGTCCGGTTTTATGTGAAGTCCCTCCAATGCTTCCGGTAGTAGAGCCGGAATGTGATANGGGGTTTCTATGTTGTCTTTATGTAGAGTCATGCAGGAAGTCATGTGTTGTAAAAAGGGCGTGGAACACCCTTTTTGGATTCAATGCGTAAAGTTAGTGATTTTTGACGTAATTTCCACAAAAGTTTGTGAGAAATTCAAAAATTTTTTTATTTGCGTGCGCGCAATCTACTAACCGCGTGTGCGCGATTTCCTAAGGTGAAAGTTTTTAAGGCTCTGAGAATACATTTTGCTATAATCGCGTGGATTCGGTGGAAAATCATTGATGAATTGGATTCTCAGGGGCTTAAATTTTAGATTTTAGAGNTTAATATACTGATATATAGTATGTTATATTANTTTTAACATTTGATCGTAGTGTGATGTTGCAGAAATGATTTGATTGTGGAACGATGTTTTGTGCTGTTGTTTTGCGTCAGCGGGGATTTTTTACTATTTTTGCGGGTTGGAATCATAAAAGGTATTTTCGTATGATAGAATTTCAGACAGACTCTGTCGAGATGCCCCGCCTTGATGAGGGGCGTCTGTTCCGTTGGCTGAACGCCGTGGCGGGAAGTTATGACCGGGTCGTGGGAACCCTCTGTTACCGCTTCTGTTCGGATGAGGTGATTCTCGAGNCAAACCGTAATTTTCTCGGTCATGATTATTATACCGATGTCATTACGTTCGATTACACCCGAGGCCGAAAGGTGGGTGGTGATATTCTTATCTCCCTGGATACTGTGGCGTCGAATGCCGAGGGTCTCGGGNTGGCCTATGAGCGTGAGCTTCTTCGTGTGATCGTGCATGGNCTTCTGCATCTCTGCGGCGAGCATGACAAGGAGCCGGGGGAGCGTGAGCTTATGGAGGCTGCGGAGGATAAGGCTCTCTCTCTTTACGATGAAATGGGGGAGAACGTATGATTTTCGATTATGATGTGATTGTGGTCGGAGCCGGTCATGCCGGTTGCGAGGNCGCCGTGGCAGCGGGAAAAATGGGTGCCCGGACNTTGCTNNTCACTCCGGANCTNAACCGNGTGGCGCAGATGTCGTGCAATCCTGCGGTNGGCGGTATNGCCAAGGGNCAGATTGTGCGTGAAATCGATGCACTCGGTGGTCAGATGGGTNTAGTGTCCGATGAAACCGCTATTCAGTTCCGGATGCTGAATCGGTCCAAGGGACCGGCCGTATGGTCGCCGAGGGTGCAATCTGACCGCACGCGTTTCTCGGAATCATGGCGTCGTATTCTTGACTCTACTCCAAATCTGGAACTGTTCCAGGATATGGTGATCGATATTTGCGTGGAACCNTCCGATTCNACCGTGGAACGTAATTCGGAATCTCCGATTTCATCGTGTGCGAAATATCGTGTGAGCGGGGTCTTGACTGCATTGGGTTTTGAGTTTCGCGCACGACGCGTGATTCTGACGGCCGGCACTTTCCTCGGAGGGTTGATGCACTTCGGCCCCACGAAGGTGAAGGGTGGTCGCATTTCCGAACCGTCGTCCGAGGGTCTGACGGAGCGTCTTGTGGAACTCGGATTTGAAACCGGACGGATGAAGACCGGCACACCGGCACGAATTTCGGGAAAGTCTATTGATTTCTCTTTGTGCGAACGTCAGGATGGTGATGATCCGAATCCTGCGATTTCATCGGAGGCNGCNNTGCCCTCCGGTAGGGATATGCATAAGTTTTCCTTTCTGCCGAATGTGAAACGTCGCCTTAAGGTGCGTGGATGTTATATCACTCATACCTCTCCCGAGGTGCATGATGANCTTCGGGCTAATCTTGCAGACTCGCCCCTGTATAATGGNGATATNCGAAGCGTGGGTCCGCGTTATTGTCCTTCGATTGAAACCAAGATTGTGACGTTCGCCGATAAGGATAGTCATCAGCTTTTTCTTGAACCGGAGGGGGAGACGACCGATGAATATTATATCAACGGATTTTCAAGCTCGCTTCCATGGAATGTTCAGCTGGAGGCGTTGAGAAAAATTCCGGCCTTGAGGGATGTTCATTTCTATCGTCCAGGGTATGCCATCGAATATGATTATTTCCCTCCGACTCAGCTTAAGCATGATTTGCAGACGAAGCTTGTGGCCGGTCTTTATTTTGCCGGACAGGTAAACGGTACGACCGGTTATGAGGAGGCGGCGGCTCAGGGTTTGATGGCCGGGATTAATGCCGCGCTTTCTGTCAAGGGGGAGCCTCCATTGGTTCTGCGTCGTGATGAAGCCTANATTGGAGTGCTTNTCGATGATCTTGTCACGAAGGGTGTCGATGAGCCTTACCGGATGTTTACCTCNCGNGCTGAATATCGNATTCTTCTCAGGCAGGATGATGCTGATATGCGTCTNACACCTGTCGGGCATCGNATAGGTCTCGCCGACGATTATAGATATTCCGTAATGGAACGCAAGCGTAGTCAACGCGACGCGTTGATGGATTTTCTTTCGAAGGAGAGGGTAGGTGTGGATGAAAAAATNAATGCCTATTTTGTTACACGTGGAACATCCCCTTTGACGTGTGGAACGCGAATGGTTGAACTCTTGAAACGTCCGCAGCTTGACATGCAATCGTTGATTGAAGGATTTCCGCGTCTCGCTCGTTTTGTGGAATCATTGGATGCGGATATTCGCGATGAAATCGTGGAAGCTGCGGAGATTTTGATTAAATATGACGGGTATATAAAGCGTGAACGTGAGCTTGCCGAGAAGTCTATGCGGCTTGAGGATGTGAAACTGTCGCCCGATTATGATTATAATTCTGTGACTGCTCTCAGCACGGAGGCCCGTCAGAAGCTTTCGCGTATTCGTCCGGCGACGATTGGAGCTGCATCGCGTATACCGGGTGTTTCGCCTGCTGATATAAATATACTTTTGATGTTGCTCGGCCGCTGATGTTTTATGTGGAACGTCCTGATTTGTTACACGTGGAACATGAGTGAGGTGGCGTGGAATATACACCTATATATATAAGGTGTAAAAATCCCGTTTTCATCGCAGATTTCGTGGGTGAGGGATGGTGGTATGGGGTAGATTTTGAAAATTTGTTTGATAAATTAAAATTGATATGCAGCTTGAAGAATTGAAGGGTATCATTCGTGATGTGCCCGATTTCCCTTCGAAGGGAATTATCTTCCGTGATCTGACCACTATGATCAAGGATGGAGAAGCATTGAAAGTGATGAGCCATGCCATGGCTGATCTGTATCGCGATAAGGGTGTGACGAAGGTAGTCGGCATCGAAAGTCGNGGTTTCATCGGTGGAAGTATACTTGCCTATGAACTCGGTGCCGGTTTCGTGCCGGCTCGTAAACCGGGTAAGCTTCCTTCGGTTACAGTGAAGGCGTCCTATGCGAAGGAGTATGGGGTCGATACTATAGAACTCCATAGCGATGCCATCACTTCTGATGATGTGGTGGTGCTTCATGATGATCTGTTGGCAACGGGCGGCACTATGAATGCCTGCTATAATCTCGTAAAGTCGATGAACCCGAAGAAGATTTACATCAACTTTATTGTGGAACTTACGGGTCTCAACGGGCGAGAGAATCTTCCGCAGGATTGCGAGATTACTTCTCTGCTGAAGTATTGATGTCCTCGGGCAAGGNTAAACGAGAAGTGTTCAATTTTGTGACACGTGGAACATTCCCGTGAATGTATGGAACGTGGAATCCTTGGGGAAAATCTCCGGATTCCACGTTTTGTATGCTTTTTTAACATCAGTNATATATTTCAGGAGTGAGGGTTGCGTTTTAAAAAAATAATGGAAAAGATGGAGAATGTTAAAATAGGAGAGACCGCTGAAGTCAAGGATGCTGTCGTGGATACGGTAGTGGCCGAACGAAACAAACGTATCGGTCAGCTACTTGAAGGCTTCGGCCGCACGATAGATGAGGAGGGTGGATTCGGCATTGAGATAACCCCGGACCGCACTCCCGATGACCTGCGTAATAATCGTCCCGGCGAGCAACTGCGTCGCAAGATACTCGCTCTTCCGGAGTCTCCGGGAGTCTATATGTATGTCGACAAGCGGGGAGAGGTCATTTACGTGGGAAAGGCAAAGCGNCTGAAACGTCGNGTCTCCTCTTATTTTAACCGTCATCATGATTCTGTGCGGACGAATCTGCTCGTGCGTAACATCGTGGATATGCGTTTTATCGTGGTNCACTCTGAGGAGGATGCCCTTCATCTTGAGAATGCCATGATCAAGGAGTATCAGCCGCGCTATAATGTGNTGCTCAAGGATGATAAATCCTACCCTTGGATTGTAGTGACCAAAGAGCCTTTNCCCCGGGTGTTCATGACCCGNACTAANGGTGAGGCCGGCAAGTATTANGGNCCATATTCCAATACACAGTCGGCAAAGGTCGTNCTTCAGCTGATCCGCGATATATTCCCGATTCGTTCATGTCGCCATTATCTCGATGAAAAGGGGATAGCCCGCAATAAATTCCGTCTGTGCCTGGATTATCATATCAAGAAATGTGGCGGTATGTGTCGCGGCCTGATGAATGCGGAGGATTACGGGAANGTTATTTCGCAGGTGCGCCAGATTCTCAGCGGGGAAACCCTCATGCTTGAACGCCATCTCAAGGATGAGATGACACGTCTCAGNGACGAATGGAAGTTTGAGGAGGCGCAGATTGTAAAGGAGAAGTATGAGGCAGTATTGAAATATAATGCCAAATCCGTCATAACACGCGCGGANGAGGGGGATGTGGATATGTTCGCTTACGAGGAGAACCACAACACTGCCTATGTNTGCTTCATGCATCTGCATCGCGGAGCGGTGGTTCAGAGTCTGAATCTTGAATTTCGCCGCCAGCTTGCCGAAACCCGCGAGGAGATTCTCTCGATGGCCATCGCCGAGATAGGACGCCGTTTTGACCGCACTTTCGGGGAGATAATCGTCCCGTTCCTGCCGGATGTGGAATTCGAAGGNGTGCAATTCCTGATACCTCAGAGAGGTGACAAGAAAAAGATTCTTGAAGTCGGCATGAAGAATGTGCGCCAATATATGAACGATAAGGAGAAACAACTGGCTCAGATAAATCCAGAGAGAAGCGTGGAGAATCTGATGGAGCAGATGAAGAAGGATTTCCGACTCCCGGTGCAGCCGCGTCATATAGAGTGCTTTGATAACTCCAATATCCAGGGCACGAATCCGGTGTCGAGTTGCGTAGTCTTCCGCGACGGCAAACCNTCCAAGCGGGATTACCGCCATTTCATTATAAAGACAGTGGTGGGAGCCGACGATTTCGCATCGATGAAGGAGGTGCTTCACCGTCGCTACACACGTATGATGGCCGAGGGGGAGAANTTGCCTGATATGGTCGTTGTCGATGGTGGTAANGGACAGCTCAGCGCGGCTGTCGAGGCTTTTGACGAGATGGGGATAAGGGGAGAGGTGACGCTCGTCGGCATTGCCAANCGCCTCGAAGAAATCTATTTCCCGGGTGATTCCNTACCTTTGTATATAGATAAGAAATCCCCCTNGCTGCGCGTTATTCAGCATATGCGCGACGAAGCCCACCGNTTCGGTATCACACATCACCGCGACCGTCGGTCGAAGGGTCAGATCGTTTCCGAACTTGACTCCATCAAGGGTATCGGCCCCGCCACGCAGAAACTGCTTATGTCGGAATTCAAGAGTCTGAAGAGAGCGCGCGAGGCTACTCTCGAGCAACTCGCCGAGGTGATAGGCAACGCGAAAGCGAAGATATTATACGATCATTTCCACGCCGGATCGGAGGCGGGAAAAGTGGAATGATGATAAAATTCAACGTGTTTCAAACAAAAATGCCTGTGAGAGGCGTTATAAAGTTAACGAAAAGAGTAATATAACCTAAATAATAGACAATAATATTTCAAATGAAGAACGATATAAAGGAAAAGGCTCCTTCCACACGCCTTAAGAAAGCCCAGCTGCAGGAGAAAGTGCTGGAATTTCTCGATCAGAGAAAAAATCAATCATTCAATTATAAGCAGATCGCCTATGGCATTGACGTCACGTCGAAAAGCCAGCGAAACGATTTGCTCAATCTTCTCGACGACCTCGTGGCGGCCGAGAGCATAATAGAGGTCGGACTTGGAAAGTATCGCGCCCTCGACACCCGCGCCACGGAGAGCGAGGGCATATTCTCGCGCCGCTCCAACGGCAAGAATGCTGTCATAATCGGTGAAGCTCCCGATCAGCAGCAGATAATGGTTGCCGAGCGTAATTCGATGCATGCCCTCAACGGCGACCGCGTCAGAGTGGAGATCGCCGCCGCACGTCCGGGACAGGATCCCGAAGCAAAGGTGCTCGAGATTCTCGAACCGAAAGAGCAGGTCTTCATCGGCACTCTCAATGTGGAGAAAAATTACGCGGCTGTCGTGACCGACTCCAAATTCCTTGCCGCCGATATAGTGATTCCGCGAAAACAGCTCAACGGTGGCAAGCATGGCGACAAGGTTATAGCGCGTATCACGCAATGGACCGATGACCAGATGAATCCTCGCGGTGAGATCGTCGACATCCTCGGCAAGAAAGGTGAGAACACTGCGGAGATGCATGCTATCCTGGCCGAGTTCGGCCTCCCTTACAAGTATCCCGAGAATGTGGAGAAGGCAGCCGAGAAAATCGATGCCGGTATCACCAAGGCGGAGGTGGCTAAGCGTGAGGATTTCCGCAATGTCACTACCTTCACTATCGATCCGCGCGATGCCAAGGACTTCGACGACGCCCTCTCTATCCGGCAACTTGCCAACGGTAACTATGAGGTGGGCGTGCACATCGCCGATGTCACTCATTACGTCACTCCCAACTCCACAATCGACAAGGAGGCGCGCGAGCGTGCCACGAGCGTATATCTCGTAGACCGCACTATCCCGATGCTCCCGGAGCGTCTCTCGAACGGAATATGCTCGCTGCGCCCGAATGAGGAAAAACTTACATTCTCCGCGATTTTCGAGCTTGACAAGAACGCCAACGTGGTCAACTATCGTATCGGACGCACGGTAATCAAGTCAGACCGTCGCTTCACCTATGAGGAGGCGCAGGAGGTCATAGAGACCGGAAAGGGTGACTATGCGGAGGAGATTCTCGCTCTCGACAAGCTTGCCAAGCATCTGCGCCGTCGTCGCTACGATGCCGGCGCGCTGGAGTTCGACCGCGCTGAAGTGCGTTTCGAAATCGATGAGAATGGCAAACCTGTCAAGGCTTATTTCAAGGAATCCAAGGATGCCAACAAACTTATTGAGGAATTCATGCTTCTGGCCAATCTAACGGTGGCTGAGTCGATCGGCAAAGTCAAGGGGGATAAGAAACCCAAGAATTTCGTCTATCGTGTGCATGACAATCCGGATCCCGAGAAAATCACCAACTTCGCCCAGATAGCTTCCCGCTTCGGATATAAGATCAATCCCGAAGGAAAGGCGAGAGAGGTCAACAAGAGCCTCAACAGAATGCTGAAGGATGTGAAAGGAAAGGGCGAGGAGAATATGCTCTCTATTCTCGCCATCCGCTCGATGGCCAAGGCTGTCTATACGACCGATAACGTCGGCCACTACGGTCTGGCCCTCGATTACTATACTCATTTCACATCACCGATCCGGCGTTATCCGGACATGATGGTTCATAGGCTTCTCGCCAAATATGCGGAGGGGAGTCGCTCGGCCGACAAGATGAAACTCGAGGATCAGTGCCGTCATTCATCCGACATGGAACAGCTGGCCGCCAACGCGGAACGTGCCTCCATCCGCTACAAGCAGGTGGAATTCATGCAGGATAAGATGGGGCAGATATTCGAGGGTGTCATCTCCGGTGTGACCGAATGGGGCTTCTATGTGGAGCTCGACGAAAATATGTGTGAGGGTCTTGTGCCGGTGCGTGATCTCAACGACGACTACTATGAGCTTGATGAGAAGAATTTCTGCCTTATCGGTCGCTCACATCATAACAAATATACTCTCGGCGACCGCGTGAAAGTTCAGGTGGCCCGGGCCGATCTTGAGCGCAAACAGCTTGATTTCGCTCTTATCACCGACGAAGGGAATCCCAACAAACCGCGTCGTGAACGCAATCGCAGTCATGGCCGCAATAATCCCTCAAAAAAAGGTGTAAAACGCGAGCGTAAGAACAAAAAGAGTTAAATTCATTAAAAATACCCTTTAGCTGGGTATATAAAGTTATAAAAGATGTTAAAAGTTACGCATTATCTCTTGTCAATTAAGAAATAATGCGTAACTTTGCATCGGGTGAGTCCTGCACGAGTAGCTCCCTTTGAATCCCCCAGATCTTGATCGAAGCAAGGGTATTAGGTTGAGCACTGCGATGTAGACAGCTCTCCCACCTGCCTCTTTAGCTCAGTTGGCCAGAGCACGTGATTTGTAATCTCGGGGTCGTTGGTTCGAATCCGACAAGAGGCTCTAATAGGCAAGATATTTCTCCGCTGTGAAGCGCATGGAGCAATCAGAAAGAACAATAGGATAAATGAAAGGTGCTGCTTCGGCAGCATAAGCGTTGAATGTTTTTCATAATTTTGTTTTGGCGGTGTGTTTGTGATAAACATGCCGTTTTTTTTTGTCCCTTTCCAAATTTTCAATTATATTTGTGCCACGACATACTTATAAAAATAAGACATGTATATTTATAATGTAACTTTTGTGGTTGAAAAGCAGGATGGCGATGCTTTTCTGAAGTGGCTGAGGGATGAGGCTTTGGCCGAGTTGATGAATCCGGAATCTCCTGCACGCGAACCGAGGCTGACGGAGGTTGTGAACGTCCCGGGGGCACCGGATTTTGGTGAACATGCGTGCAGTTTCGCCCTTCAGACAGAGTTCCAGACTCTTGAGGATGCCGAGAAATGGGCCGAGGTGTATCTACAGCCGGTCGTCGGAAAATATGCCGCTCGATTCGGGATGGAGAAAGCCCATAGTTTTGCCACCATACTCCGGAACATAGACCTGTAGAGCTTTTATTTGCGGCGTGGAGCGATGCGATCGGGGTGTTGCGCGAGGAATTGTGCCCAGGATGACGGACCTTTGGCAATCTCCGGCTTGGCGCTCTCATAGAAATGAGTAAGGGCAGCCGCGAGGGCGTCTGTGGCGTCAAGCAGAGAAGGCATATTCTCCTTCGGGATATGAAGGATATGCTGCAACATGGATGCCACCTGCTCTTTTGAAGCAGAGCCGCGACCTGTGACGGATTGCTTGATTGACAACGGAGCATACTCCGCGATGGGGATGTCGCGTGCCAACACGGCTGCCATGGCCACCCCTTGGGCCCTTCCGAGTTTCAGCATTGACTGCACGTTCTTGCCGAAGAACGGAGCTTCAATAGCCAGTTCATCGGGCAGATACTGGTCGACAAGAGAGGTCACGCGCTCAAAAATACGGCGAAGACGCAGGTAATGGCTGTCAAACTTCGACAGTTTGATCACCCCCATCACCACAACCTCAGGTGTCTTCCCGTTGACTCCGAGCACACCGTAGCCCATGACATTCGTGCCGGGGTCGATGCCCATGATTACCCGTTCATATTTCTTTACAGCCTCATCCATAATTCTGTTTTGATTGAAATAACTTTCTTTTACGTTATCTTTCGTAGATAACGTGACAAGTGAGATTTTAGTACAGTTCCGATAATCCGAGCTTCGTAGCCTGCCGGGTAATATCCCGGTGCCGGAGGGAATTTCCGCCATTAGGATTGTTGTAATTAAGAAACCCTTAAATTGCCTGTTGTAAATGGACAGATACCAAGAAGCGCTGGCCGCGAGCCACGTACTCACCGACGAGTCAGTAGTGGCCGCCGAAGTCAATAAAATTATCGAGAAGGCCAATGAATATGCCTCTCCCGAAACCTATGCATTCCTCTTCAGTTCGATTGATCTGACCACCCTTTCATCGGAAGACAATGAGCGTAGCGTGGCCGCTTTTACAGAGCGTGTCAACGCCTTCGACAACGAATATCCACAGTATAAAAACGTAGCCGCCATCTGCGTTTATTCCAATTTCGCCGAGGTGGTCGATACGGTCCTTGATGTCGAGGGTGTCGATATCGCTGTAGTGGCCGGAGGTTTCCCGTCGAGTCAGACATTCCAGGCCGTCAAGGTAGCCGATGTGGCTCTGGCCGTGGCCGGAGGGGCCAATGAGGTCGATATCGTTATGAATATCGGTCAATTCCTCGCCGAGGACTATGAAAGCCTCACAGATGAAATCGTAGAGCTCAAGCACACCGCCCGAGGAGCCAAACTGAAGGTAATCCTCGAGACAGGAGCCCTCAGAACGGCCGAGAATATCAAAAGGGCATCGGTGCTGGCGATGTATTCCGATGCCGACTTCATCAAGACATCCACCGGCAAGATTTATCCCGGCGCCTCATTGGAGGCGGCGTGGGTGATGTGTCAGTGCATAAAGGAATACTATCAGAAGACCGGTCGTAAGGTCGGTTTCAAGGCTGCAGGCGGTATCCGCACTGCGGAGGAGGCCCTGCGATACTACGCTGTCGTCAAGGAGGTGCTCGGCGACGAATGGCTCAACCGCGACCTCTTCCGTATAGGGGCATCCTCGCTCGCCAACAACCTCCTCAGCACTATGGAGGGTAAGGAAATCAAATTCTTCTGATTGAGATTTTATTCCGGCCTGACCCTGTTATGAACATACGGTCAATATTGCATAAATCCGCCACGGCATGGGCTATAACGCTTCTTGCCGTGGCGGATTTATCTCTATCCTCATGTGAAAGAGGATATGAACCACCCTCCATACAATCGCCTGATAATCCCGAAGTCTCCGATAAACCTGATATTCCGGATGATCCGGATAACGGAGACGTCGCTCCTTCAGATTCTGATGAACCTGACAGCTCGATGCCGGTGAAACCTGCCGGAAAGGGAAGCCGCAGTGACCCTTATAACGTATCGGCTCTTCGAAGCATGGAGGAGGATGAGGAGGATATATGGGTGGAGGGGTATGTGACAGGTTTTGTCAGCGGCCCCCTGTTCGATACCGGCATCCGCTACCGCCTTCCGCAGAGCGATGACGGCTATGAGGGACGCGATATAGTGATCGGCTGCACTCCGCTGACACGCAAACCTTCGGAATCGGCCCCGGTGATGCTTCAGGGTGCTTTCAGACGCGCCTATAGCCTCGACGTACGCCCCGATCTGCTCGGGCGGCATATCCTCATCAACGGAGCGACGGGCGGCGTTTTAGGTGTGCGCGGAATTTCCGACATTACTATCCTTCTTCTGCTTGAGGAGTAAGCGGTAAATCAATCCGGCTCCGAATAAACCATCGTCCGGCCATATGCCGGAAGGTTGGAATAAAAGCCTATCCAGAAGGCTATGTAATCCTGAATTATGCGGCGGCCGACCTCTTCACCTTGGCTCGCCCCGATTTTTGCCTCGGGCAGGAGATTATGTTCCTGAATATATCTGGCCACATCGTAGGGAATCGCGTTGTGGAAAATAAAATGCATGAATGACTCCTTGGCCGCTCTGCGTTTGCGATATGCTCTGTTGCCCGGAAGATCAAATGCATATCCGGCATCAGGAAGGAAAGTCAAGCCGAGTTCACGGCTGATAAGAGCAACGAAATTCTTGGCGTCGGGATATTCCGAACCCGTATTCGGATGGAATCCGAGTTGTGCCAGAAATGGCTTGATTTTAGTGATACAGACCACCTGTCGCCCCTCTAACGACTCGATCCATCCGGATGCCTCATTGCGTTGTTGCTCGGGAGTTATGGGTGCAGTCGCCTCTTCCCATTCCTCTTTAAGGTCAACGTCACCGCTCAGCAGTCCGTTGAGTAGATACTGCCCCTTATAACATACGAGATTACATTTGGCATAGCCGATCTCATCAGGGCGAAATCCATTGGCAAAGGAATTGCGTTCTACGACGTATTCCCGATTAGCCGCATCCTCAAAAATGATATGGCGGGATTTGGCTTCCCGGCTAACTTTGAAGATTTGAAGCGGAAGCACTTCGATAGCCTCGATTTCAGCAGCCAACCCGGAGTTGCCGAATTCGGTAGCTATCGCCGCGACAAGAGTGCGGGAGGGACATCCCATCGGGCTCATCGAGCGTTGCCATGCCTCTGAGACGGTAATCGAGTACAGGATTGTGGATGGATCAATATTTGGGTTGATACTGTAGTCAAAATTCGTTGTCTGTGTCAGTAGCTCCTCATATAATCCTGAAAAACAGGTCATAGGATTGTGCATGACGAGCCATATGGCAATCTCGCGGATATTCAAATAGTCGCCACTGCGGAATGAAGTCTTCAGCCATCCGGCTATGCGAGTCGCTTCCGGAGCCTTAGGGAATTGTTCGTTAAGATGGTCGAACAACCGATTGGCGATTAATTCCCAACCGGGAGCAAGCGGGGAATAGGTCGAGTTTTGTTTTTTACCGAGTCGGCATATGGTCATCCATATCAGAAAGCGGATATCCTCCTCATTGATGTGGTCAGGCATATAGTTGTCGTGGAGGCAATCATAGAAGGGAAGATAATATCCGTAGCGGTCGTAGCAGACACGACGCATGGCCGAGAATACCTTCGTGCCGCTCACAACGTCCTCAAGATATGCGGCCAACACCTTGCCTACTTCCCTGCAAAAACCTTCGGGTGTCGATGGGGGAAGATTGAACGAAGCTACGATATCCGTCAGAAGTGTGGCCAGATCGGCATAATATTTATCCGAACCGCATGTGAGATTGGCGGGATGGGTGTGTTGCCATTCCTCCTTCGTGATCGGCTCATCGAAGTCCATATCCCATTCATCATCCGGAACTCCGTCAAAATCCAGGTCATCCCTGCCCATTTTGGCTTCATCGGATAATTCATCCAGAGATTCACTTAATAATCGCTCGAACTCTTCGGGACCGAACTCCCGCTCCATACGCTGAATGTCCTTGAGCATAGCCATGAATCCGGCTTCATCCATAGGCTCATTCATTACATTGGCCTTACGCGGATTAAAAGCCCCCTCTCTCCCTTTGAAAGGATTGGAAAACTTCTTTTTATTCGTGTCCATATCGGAATTATTTCCCGCAAAGTTAGCTATTAATCATCAATTGACAAAACCTCATACTTCAAAAACCTATATTTCCTTACCCCACCTGACAAAAAGGCTGCTCCGTAATAAACCTTACGGAGCAGCCTCGTTATCGTAAATCAATAATTGTAGTTCTGGGGAAGATTGCCGTTATAGGCTTCAATTTCCGATTTGGGGATAGGCTGGGCGTAGCCGCGTTCTCCAATATATGTCAGATTGCCATAGCGGGTCTTCTTATAGACTTTCATCTCATTTTCCAGAATTTCCCAACGGCGGATATCATACCACCACTGACCTTCGGCAAAGAGTTCTGCCCAACGCTCGTATCTGAGCGGATTATTGGCCAGGAGGTCCTGAGGATTGTTACGGGCGGCCATTGTCTGAGCCGAGAGGGATGCGTAGTCTACAGGTGAGGTGGCATCAGGGGCGTAACCGTAGGCGCGGCGATGGACCTTATTCACGTATTCCAAGGCAGTCGCCGCATCCGTGGCGGCAATCGTTTCTGCATAGAGCAGGTAGATGTCGGCGAGGCGCACGATAGGAATATTTGCCGGATTTGAGGAATTCAGCTGAAGTTCCGTCCCCTGAAGGTTGGTGAATTTGCGGGGGGAGAAATAATAGTGGGAGGTGTAGCCGAGGTCGCCGGCCTCCGGAGAGCGGTCATACCATGTGTCGCGACCACGCGGATCCTTGAAAGTGTCGAAATAGGGTTGGCCGGCCGCGATGAAGAGACGCGGGTCGCATTCCTTGTTGTCTCTGACTGCCTGACTGCGCGCCGCGTAAGAGGGGTCGAGAATCCAAGGATAATTGTCGGTGCTCATTGCCGAACGTGAGTTGTAGTCGGTATTGAGCACGCGGATAGGTGGAATCTCCAGAGGGAATCCGAAACGGAGCACATTGCCGTCGTGAACGAAATTGTTGCCCCAACCGCCATTGTTCTGTGTTGCGAACTCATTTCCGGCCGCCGGTTCTTTCCATCGGAGATCGAGCGAGCAATACCATGGCGCCATCACGAGCTGCATGCCTGAGCCGGTGGTGAAGCCACCCCACGGACCATCCTGCTTCGGATTTGCGGTCATATCGATTTCATAGAGTGTTTCGCGGTTGAACTCATAAGCCTCGTCGGCGAAGAAAGATTTCGAGTAGGTGTCGAAATCAAGCAGCGATGCTCCGGAATTTCGGATGATATCTTCCAGCACGGGGCGCGCCTCATCAGGGCGGCGAGCCTGCATAAGCGACTTGGCGAGCATAGCCTTTGCGGCCCATTCCGTGGCGCGTGTCTTGTCGGAATTATTCCCCTGCAGGAGCTCGGCCGCCTCACGGAATGTATCGATGGTGAAGTCCCAGGTCTCGGTCACACTTGCGCGGGCGGGTGACATCTGGTCGATCGATTCCGGCACCTTGCTGATGATAGGGAATCCGAGGCCATCCGCCTTCGATTCAAGCTCGAAGAATATCTGGGAATGCCAATAGGCGAGACCACGGAGGAACAGAGCCTCACCCTTGCGACGGTTGAGCAGAGCCATCTCATTCTCGGCTGCCTGTGGCGCATAGGCGTCGCAGGCGTCGATGGCGGCGTTGGAGTATTGAATCCAGTTCATGATGGAGGCATAAGCCTCGCGCAATTTCGCGCATGAAGTGGAGCCGTCGTTGGCGAGGAGTTGCGAGCGAGAGTCGTAGTCGCCGTAGCAGTCATGGGTCTTATCGAGCAGATACATAATCTGCGGGAACCAATAGAAAGCATATAGACCGTAGCCGTGTCCGCCGGCATAGGCCGAGTTAAGGAGGAGATCGACGTGCTCCATATTGGTCGGGAAATTATCGGGAGATACCGACGATTCATCGGTCACATCAAGGAAGTCGGAGCATCCCGCCGTGCCGGCGGTCAGGATGGCCGCCAGCGACAGGCTGCATATATTTTTTATAAGGGATTTCATCGTTCTAAAACTTACTTATCATTAGAAATTCAGGTCAAGTCCGAAGGAATAGAGACGTGAGGGGAGATAGCGGTTATAGGTGTCGACGCCACGTGCTGTCATTGATGTGCCCGCATTGTTGGAGATGGCGGTCGATGTCCCCGCTATCTCCGGGTCGATACCGGAATATTTCGTTATCGTGAATAGATTCTGCGCCGAGAAATAGACGCGGGCCTTTGTGATCACATTTCTCCACTTCGAGGGGAGAGGGATGGAATAACCCACTACGAGATTCTTCAGCTTCAGATAATCGCCCTTCTCGACCCAGAAGGATGAGATGGTGGAGAAGTTGGCCGAGGGGTCGCCTATCCAGGCTCCGGTCTCGTCGATGTAACCGCATCGGGGCTGATCGGTCAGACCATTGTCACCGAAGAATGAGTTCTTGTATATGTCAAGGGTCGTGTTGCCGTCGTTGCCGAAATTCTGGGTATATTGTTTCACCCCGTTGTAGATTTCAAAGCCTGTGGCGGCCTGGAAGAGGGCGGTGATGTCGAAACCCTTCCATGAGGCCGAGAGATTGAGACCCCATGTGGCTTTCGGCCATGGATTGCCGATATACTGTTTGCAATTCTCATCGACGAATCCCTGTCCGCAGTCATCGAAGATGAGGTCGCCGACGCCGGTGTTCTGTCGCCAATAATAGGGATGACCCGCTTCAGCGGCGCGTGCGTTATATTCATCCACCTGCTCCTGCGACTGGAAGATGCCGATGGCGCGATAGCCCCATAGCTCCGACATGGAGCGGCCGTTCTCGGTGCGGTTGATGCCGTCGGGGCTGGTGAGTGGAGCGGCCCCCTCGGTGCCGAGTTCCTTGATTGTGTTGCGGTTGAGGGAGATGTTCAGCCCGATGTCATAGGAGAAATCGCGCACATTGTCGGTCCAGTGCAGGGCAAACTCATGACCGATGTTCGAGACGCGTCCGATATTGATAGGCATAGTGTTGGTCGCGCCGTCGTAGTACCAGTTTATACCTGCTCCTAACGGCACTACCTTCCAGTAGAGCATATCATGTGTCTGACGGTTATAATAGTCGTAGGAGAACTTCAGGCGGTTATTGAGGAACGCGAAGTCCACACCGAGGTCAAACTGATGAATCTCCTCCCATTTTATATCCTGATTGGGCACCTTGTAGTTTGCCCAGCCCGATACCTCATTATTGCCGCCGAAGTTGTAGATAATCTGGTCGCCGACATATGCGCGGGAGAATAGGAACTGAGCGATACCGTCGTTGCCGAGGATGCCGTAGCTCATGCGCAACTTGGCGTCGGATAGCCAGTTTGCATTATCGCGGAGGAAGGATTCGCCGATGGCGCGCCACATCACGTTGACCGAGGGGAATGTGCCCCAGCGGTGGTTGCGTCCGAAACGGTCGGAGCCGTCGCGACGGAGGTTGAACGTCAGGAAATAGCGGCTGTCATAATTGAAATTTATGCGTCCGAAGAAGGATAGCGCGCGTCCCACTCCCGGAGAGTCGGAGGCCTCCTTGGCGGTGTTGGAGGAGAGATTGAGCGACCATGCCTCATCCACCGGGAAATCGATGGCCTTGACATAGTTATAGTAAGCGTCATATTTGGTGGCCTCGGTGCCGATCATGGCCTTGAGATACCACTTGTCGCGGAAAGTCTTTTCGTAGGTGAGGGTGGCGTTATATGTCAGTTCGCGCGAATGACCGGCGCGTGACTCCATGTAGGCGTTCTCCTTGACGCCTCGGAAGTCGATGGCTTCGGAGAAAACCCTGAGTGCCTGCGAGGATACCTTGGCCGCGCCGTTGACATGGAGCGTCAGCTCCGGCAGGAAGCGCACATCGAGGTATCCGAGGATATCGAATCCGTAGGTGTTGCCCTTCTGATGATAGGCCATCTCGTTACCGTAGAGGTTGGGGCCGTTGAGATAGAATGGAGTGGAGGCGAAGTTACCGTCCTCATCGACCGGATTCATTGTCGGCACCGTGCGGAACGGCACGGCGTTCGTATATATAGAGTTAACCTTCGTGGGGTTAGTGCTCAGGAAATTGGCATAGGAAGAGGTGCCGACGCTGAAAATCTTGCTGATATCCCAGTCGACATTAGTACGGAAGGAGAAACGGTCGGCTTTCGAGTCGAGATAGACACCCTTCTCATCATAGAATCCGCCGGAGAGATAATATCTCAAATTCTCGGAGCCGCCGGAGAGGGATACATTGTATTCCTGTTCATGGCCGTTGCCGTACATCACGTCCATCCAGTCGCAGTCGGGCAGCTGGTCGGCGGAGTCGACTGCATCCTGAGCCAGGATATCCATGCCCGTCAGGGCTTTGGCGGCGATGAATTCATCGCGTGTGAGCAGCGTGATGCCCGACGACTGGCGGCGTATGCCGTAGCGGGCGTTGACGTTGAGAGTAGCCTTCCCTTTGGAGCCTCGGCGGGTTGTGACGAGGATTACACCGCCGGCAGCCTCCGCTCCATATATGGCGCAGGATCCGGCATCCTTGAGCACCTCGATGCTCTCGATATCGTTGGTATTGAAGCTGAAGCCCGTGGCCTGACGCACGCCATCGACGATATATAGCGGAGCCATACCGTTGACTGAACCTGCACCTCGGATAATGATGTCGGGGGCCTCGCCGGGGTTACCCGTGGATTTTGTGACGGCCACACCGGCCGCCATGCCGGCCAGGGCATCGGCTACGGATGTGGTTGAGAAATCCCTGATGTCGGAGCCTTTGACCGAAGAGATCGCTCCTGTCAGCTCGGAACGTTTCTGGGTGCCGTAGCCCACCACCACCACGTCATCGAGATTCATCGCGTCCTCTTTCAGCACGACGTCATAAGATGTCTTTGAGGGGGAGGTCTTGATAGTGGCCGGTGAGAAGCCGACATAAGAGATTCTCAGCGACTTCCCCTGAGGAACGTCGATAGAGAAATTACCGTCGATATCGGTCGTCACGGCAGTGGATGTGCCCTCCACGAATACGGTGGCGCCGATCAGGGGTTCGCCGGAGGGATCCTTTACTGTGCCGGTCACGACTCCTGCCAATGCAGTGGCAGGCAGCAGTGTCAGCACAAGTGGAAGAATGTGGGATTGAAGGCGTTTCATGATGTAGGGTTTAGTGAATGGGGAGCGGAGTCGGCCATGGAGCCGCTCCGCTCCCCGTGATGTGTGGAGTTAGGTTTGTAGAGAGTTACTTGAGCACGACTTTAGAGGCTTCGCGACCCTGTCGTACGATATAGATACCCTTTTCGGGGTTGTTGACTTTCATGCCCTGGAGGTTATAGTATTCCGCGGGTGCGTCGGCGTTATCCATACCGATGAATTCAACGCCCGCGCCGCCGGTGAGCTCGGTGATATACTGAGGCATTGCGTAGCCCTTGTCGGCCCAGGTGGATTCGCATCCCTCGAAAGCGGGACCCTCGGTGAAGTCGTCGAAGTAGAAATCGGCGCTCTTGCGGGTGCCGGTGTAGGGGGCGGTGTGGAACCAGAGTGTGGTGATAGGAGCGGCGATAGCGTCCCACCATTCCTCACCGGGATTAGTGGCCGACCAGCCGAAGCCGAAGTGGTTTGCACCGAAGGTCACCACCGCGCCGGGCTGCAGCGCGTCATAATTGTCGACACCGTTCTCCTGGAATAGGCCGAAGCATGTGTCTTTATAGCGACCGTGGGCGAGCTGGAAAAGATTGAATACGGCGCCATAGATGTTGCCTTCGATGTGGAAGAGGCGACCGTCGAGGTTGCCGCCGTTGGTGTAGTGCTCGAATTCGCACACGTCATTGTTCACATAGAAGTCGTGGGCCATACTGCGGCCAAGCACGTTGGGATTGCGCGAGGGGGTCTTGAGAGCCGTCTCGTAGTCGGTGCCTGTCACGTCGATGGCGAAGAGGAAAGTCTCATCGATTTCGAAATCATTTGATTCGGCGAACTTGTGGTTCTCCAGATCATACTTCACGATGAAGGAGCCATCCTCCATTGTAGGGTTGGCGAAGACGACGTCCTGCGCGTACATCGCGCTTGATGCGCAGAGAAGAGAAGCGAGAAGTAGATACGCTTTTTTCATAACTGATAGGTTTTGAGTTTAACTTTTGGTTTATGATTTTGAAGTTGTTTCGACTTATTCACGGATATGATTCGTGCCGGAGCCGACTCGCATATTGTTTTTACGGGTCGCTCACCCGACTGCAAAATTAGAGGAAAGTCAACGCTTGGCGAGTGAGTATTGGCGAAATATAGTCGATTCTACCTTTATATTTCTGTAACATCCAGATAATCAATAGGTAGTTCAACGGGTGAGGTAACGGAAATATAATCGTTTTTAGGCGAGTCGGGAGATAAGATATATCCCGGAACTATCAGTCGGCCTCTTTGAGATGTATCATATTTCACAGGAATAATAACTTGTTAAATTTCTGCTATTCAATTATTTGGCGACAAGATATAATGACACGGGCTATATTGGGTGTTGAGTGGTGGAAAAGGGGTGGGGAATATGCCATTAAAACCTTAATTTTGCAAGAAATTATACAGCAATAACACTTAATCATGAACACATCATTTCCCATCATCACTATCCTCTCTGGAGTTGCGGCCCTGCTCTCCGCCCCGACGGCCGGCTATGCGCAGGCTGTGGAATTCGAGGAGGATCTGCTCGGGCGCGGCTATACGGATCGCCCGTGGCAACGTTATGAGGCCGAGCCGGGTCTCTGCTCGGCCGAGGGCACTTTCCTGCTTCCTCCGGCGATCTACAGCCAGCAGCCTCTGCAGGCTGAAGCTTCCCGCCTGACGGCGTTGCAGCTTGAGACTCCCGGCGATCATGTCAGCTGGGTCGTGGATCGTCCGGGACGCGGGCTTACCTTACGTTTCTCAATTCCGGATTCGGAGGATGGAAAGGGGCGCAAGGGTGAATTGACGGTGAAATGCAGCGACGGGCGAGACCCCGTCACCATTCCCCTTGATTCCTACTGGGCCTGGCAATATACCGTCATAGCCCATGCCAATGAAAAATATCCCGATAACACCCCCTCTCCGGATAAATTCGCACGCATGAGATTTGACGAGGCGACACTTCTCCTTGACAAGGATATTCCGGCAGGAGCGACCATTACATTGGAGAAGACCCTTGACGATGGAATTGTCTACACCATCGATTTCATCGAGCTTGAGCCGGTTGCCCCTCCGCTTACATTCGAGGAGGTTGAATTTGCCGATAAGGTGGAGTATGACGGCAGCGGGCTGAGTGGATTCATCGCCCGCAACGGAGGCAAGGCCATCTTTATCCCTGCCGGCTATTACAATGAATCGCGTCCGATCACCGTCAATGCCGATGACACGAGGATAATCGGTGCCGGAATGTGGCACACCACCATTAATTTCACGGCCTCAAGCGATGACCGCCATACATATGCGGCCCGCGGAATCCATAGCGACCGCAGCCGCACCGAGCTGCATGGCCTCACCCTCAACACCCTCAATAACAAGCGATATTACGATAACAACTCCTCATTTCAGGTAGGAAAAGGGCTGAATGGCTCATGGGGAGCCGACTCAAAAGTCAGCGATGTCAGAATCGATCATTTCGAATGCGGGGCATGGATTACCGGTGCGCGTAATCTGAATGTCCGTCATTCACGTTTCCGCAATAATTATGCCGACGGCATCAACCTCGCCAACAATTCCTCGGATTGCGAGGTGAGCCACTGCTCATTCCGCAACAACGGCGATGATGATATGGCGTCATGGTCGACCGGAAGCTATGCGTCGCGCAACGTATACGCCTATAATACAGCTGAAAACAACTGGCGCGCATCATCCCTCGGATTCTTCGGCGGAGCCGGTCACATGGCTCATCATATAGCCGTCTATGACGCTATGGAAGCAGGCGTGAGAGTCACATGCGACTTCCCCGGCACAGGATTCAGCGACGAGGGGGAGATTCACCTGAGCGATATTACGATTCATAGATGCGGCGCGCTGCGCGGCACACCCGGCGAACAGGGAGGTTTCTGGGGTGGCGCCGATGCGGCACTCGAGTTTCGCGCCGGTTATGCCTATGACCTCAACAACGTCCGCGCCGAAAACATCGACATATATGATTCTCGCGGCGATGCCGTCTCAATAGAGGCTCAATCGGGGAAATCAATCAATAATCTTGAGCTCCATAACATCCATATATACCGTGTCGGAGGCTACGGTTGGGGAGTGGCGATCAACCCGTCAGTAAAAGGCAACGGTCATTACAGCGGCATAACGGCCGAGGGTGTCACCGAACCCTTCATGGCTCCCGTGCCCGCAGGATTCGATTTTAAGGAAATCACTACCGGATTGACCCGGATAGATATAGGAGAGCCTTCCGCAGCTATCACTCCGGAGACGGCCTCGGCTATCTATGATATGCAGGGGAGGAGATGCAACGCGCATTTCCTCCCGGCAGGATACTATATCCTATGCGACTCCAAAGGGAGACACAGCAAGCAATTTTTGAAACACTTCTATTGATAATTTCGGAAAAAATTGCCAATTTTATGGTCAGAATCGCATCGTTACCGTATCATGAGACTATCCTTAATCATTATACTTCTTACCCTCTCTCAGCTAACGGCCACTTTATCAGCAGATATAGTTGACCCTCAACGACTGCTGCAGGAGAAACTCGCGGAACTCGACCGCACCGTCGAGCGTCGCGACACATACTTCATGCGCCATGAGCATCACATCGACAGCCTGAAGCGTGTGGCTGCCGATATCAGGAAAGAGGGAGATGACCGCAGGCTATTCGATATCAATCATAAGATATACATGGCCTATAAAAGTTTCCAGAATGACTCGGCACGTCTCTATAACAATCGGGAACTGGAAATCGCCCGTCGGCTCGATGACCGTAATCTGATAGCTAAAGCACAGTGTGACAATCTTTTCACCTATATGTCGCGCGGCGACTTCACCAGCGCGGTCGATGTGCTCAACGCCACCGACCTTACCGGAGTGACCGACTCCTTGAAGGCCGATTTCTATGTGGAAGCGGTAAGACTATATTCCGACCTCTCCAACTTCACCTCCGCCGCCTGGGACGATAAGTATGCCACCCTCTCCCGGGCATATTCCGATACGGTGATGCGCTATGCCGCCCCCGGAAGCTATGCCGCGCAATTCGCGTCAAACTTCCTTGACGCTTATAAGGTCAACACCGGGCAACGCATCTCCACCTATGAATCCATGCTCCGTCGCAGCGATGTTCCCCCCTCGGTAAAGGCGATGTTGCATTCGATGCTCGGCGATGCATTCATATCGGAGGGAAAGACCGACCTCGGACTCGCTCATAAGGCGGAATCAGCCATAATCGACATTCAGGAGGCTACCCGCGAGACGACGTCGAAACATTTCCTGGCCTATGAGCTTTATGAGAGAGGGGATATCGACCGAGCCTCACGCTACATCCATGCCGCCCTTGAGGAGGCCGAGGCCTACAATGCTCCGCAACGCAAGGCTGAAATCGGTCGCGCACTGTCGCTTATCGAATCGACCCGTTACAAATCAGTCAACAACCAGCGCTATACCCTCATGGCCCTTCTCGGGGGCGCGGTGATTCTCGGTATGCTTATTGCCGCCGGCTTTATCTTTATCCGCCGCAAAAACAAGCAGCTGGCCGCCGGCAAGCGCACCATCGAGGAGAAGACAGCCCAGCTCAGCGAGGCTAATCAACGCCTCACAGCTCTCAACCAACAGCTTAACTCCCTCAATTCCAAGCTCCGCGAGAGTGTGCGTATCAAGGATGAATACATAGGCTATGGTTTCAATATGAACTCGGAGTATATCGAGAAAATAGAGGGAATCTATAAGCTCGTCAACCGCAAGGTGACTGTCGGTCAGGCCGAAGAACTTAAGAGCCTGCTCAAGATGACGGATATAAAGGAGGAGAAACGGAAGATGCTTCAGGAATTCGACAAGAGTTTCCTGCGTCTCTTCCCGACCTTCATGGAGCAATACCGCGAACTCTTCCCTGCCGACGACGACACGCTCGACGATGTCGACGACGGCATAATGACTCCGGAGATGCGCATATTCGCCCTGATTCGCCTCGGCATCAACGACAACAACAACATCGCCCGTTTCCTCAACTATTCGGTCAACACCATCAACACCTACAAGACCAAGGCCAAGAAGCGCTCCATAGTGCCCAACGAAGAGTTCGAGGAACGAATAATGCACATCAGGAGTGTCAGATAAGCAGGATAATTATTATATTTTATTCTATAGATGGTTATTGGTAATCAGCGGATTATATGAAATATAGTCCGCTGATTCCTATATTTCGGCCATAGAGGTTTGCCGCTTGTGGGGTTCCTTGTAACTTTGCGGAAAAATCAAGTAAAAAACCATGAAACGATTGATTATCCCCGCAGTGGCCGCTCTATTGTCGCCGGTTATCTTCAGTGCCTGCACAGAGAGTCATGCCATGGATGTCAGCAGTCCCGACGGACGGCTGAACTTCTCGCTCCTGCTTGATGACGAGGGGCAGCTTTATTATAAGGTCCGAAAGGATGGCACCGCCGTTGTCGATTCATCCGGTCTCGGCCTGGCCTGCCGAGAGTTCAGCCTCGGTCATCGTACGGAGGTGCGGAAGGTGGAACGCGCCGCCAAGGATGAGGTTTGGCATCCCGTATGGGGGGAGGAGAGTGAAATCCGCAACAACTACAATGAGATGTGTGTGCATCTCCATGAAAGCGACAGCGGGGATACCTCGGGAATCGACTATATGCTGCGTGTACGCGTCTTTCCCGATGGCGTCGGCTTTCGTTACGAGATTCCCGGACAGGAGAATGTAAGTGAGATGACGGTGATGGAGGAGTTGACCGAATTCGCGCTCCATGAGGATGGGGTAGCCTGGTCGATTCCATGGAATCATGAATACTATGAGCATCTCTACGAGCCTTCGCTTGTCAGCCGTCTCGACACGGTATGTTCACCCTTGACGGTGAAGATGACCGACAGCCTCTATGTCTCCATCCATGAAGCGGCTCTGGAGGATTACGCCGCCATGAACCTGCACCCAATAGGTAATTCCACGCGTCTGCGCACCTGGCTCACGCCATGGTCGACCGGGGAGAAGGTATTCGCTTCAAATACTCTCAAATCACCCTGGCGCACGATGACAATCGTCAATACCCCCGGCGAACTGATGCTCTCGCGCGTGATGCTCAATCTCAACGAACCCTGCGCAATAGAGGATACATCCTGGATCGAGCCGGCGCGCTACATCGGCATATGGTGGGGAATGCACCGTAAGGAGTACACATGGGGGCAGGGCCCGACACATGGCGCTACGACCGACAATACGAAACGCTATATGGATTTCGCGGCCGATAACGGCTTCGGAGGTGTGCTCGTCGAGGGTTGGAACCGTGGCTGGGACGGCGACTGGAGTGCCAACGGCGACCTCTTCTCATTCACCGAACCATATCCCGACTTCGACATCGAGGAAATCGCGCGTTATGGAGCCGGCAAGGGAGTCAGATTGATAGGACATCACGAGACGGGGGGAGCGGCTCTCAACTATGAGCAGCAGATGGATTCGGCATTCGCCATGTATCACCGTCTCGGCATCAACTCGGTGAAGACCGGCTATGTGAATCCCCTGATGGATGGCAAGGAATACCATTCCGGCCAGTATGCCGTGCGTCACTACCGCAAGGTAATCGAGACGGCGGCCAAACACCATATAATGATCGATAACCATGAGCCGGTAATGCCGACGGGATTGCAACGCACATATCCTAATCTTATGACGCAGGAGGGTGTGCGCGGATGCGAGTATGACGCCTGGAGTCCTGACGGAGGCAATCCCCCGGAACATACCGTCACTATCCCCTTCACACGCTGTCTGGCGGGTCCGGTCGACTATACTCCGGGCACATTCAACTACGACAATCCTGTGCCCCCTTACACACGTCCGCAGTCGACGCTGGCCAAGCAACTCGCCATGTCGGTCGTGCTCTACAGTCCGCTGCAGATGGCATCCGATATGATCGAGAACTACGAGGGACGGCCTGAATTTGAATTCCTCAGCCGCTGTCCGGTAGATTGGAACAAGACACTTGTGCCGGAAGCGAAAATCGGGGAGTACGTGACCGTTGCTCGTCAGGATAAGGAGAATGGGGATTGGTGGCTCGGCGCCATGACCAACCGTAACGCACGTCAGACACGTCTCCCGCTAGATTTCCTTGAGCCGGGAAAGAAATATGTGGCCAAGATATTTGCCGACGGGGATGGAGCCGATTATCGCTCGAATCCGTTGCCCGTGGCCATTTCTGAGGTAGAAGTAGATTCCACATCCGCCCTGAACCTTAATCTTGCAAGCGGAGGGGGCGCCGCAGTAATAATCAGCAGGAAGTAATGTGTTAGCAGACTTCTCTCTTTCAACATGTGAATCCCGCGTCAGGCGTCTCTGTGAAGAGCCGTGCCGACGCGGGATTCCTTTACGTTATTATTTATAGGGAAGGATATTACTTCTCCTCGTTGAGTTTGCCGAGGCATTCGGAGACATTGGCGAAGATACGCTCCTGAAGAGCGCTCTCGTCGGCACGATGGAACTCAAGGCCGGTGATGTGCTCATAAAGCTCGATGTAGCGGCGGCTCACCTCGTCGCAGTATTCATCGGTCATCTCGGGAACCTGCTGTCCCTCCTTGCCCATGAATCCATTGGATATGAGCCACTGGCGCACGAATTCCTTTGAGAGCTGACGCTGAGCCTCTCCCTTCTCGAAACGCTCCTCGTAGCCGTCGGCATAGAAATAGCGGGAAGAGTCGGGGGTGTGGATCTCATCGATGAGGATTACCTTGCCGTCGAGCAGGCCGAACTCATACTTGGTGTCTACAAGAATCAGGCCGCGCTCGGCTGCCATCTGCTGTCCGCGTGCGAAAAGGGCGAGGGCATACTTCTCCACCTGGGTATAGATGTCCTCGGCCACGATACCGCGGGCGATGATTTCCTCACGCGAGATATTCTCGTCATGTCCTTCGTCTGCTTTGGTCGTGGGGGTAAGGATAGGCTCCGGGAATTTCTCGTTCTCACGCATTCCGTCCGGAATCTTCACACCGCAGATCTCGCGTGCGCCGGCGGCATAGTCTCGCCATGCTGAGCCGGTGAGATAGCCGCGCACGATCATCTCTATCTTGAGGGGTTCGCACTTGAGACCTACCGTAGCCATGGGATCGGGCACCCCCACTTTCCAGTTGGGCACGATATCGGCCGTCGCCGTCAGGAAATAGTCAGCTATCTGGTTGAGCACCTGTCCTTTGTAGGGGATACCCTTGGGAAGAACAACGTCGAATGCCGAGATACGGTCGGTAGCGACCATTACGAGCAGGCGGTCGTCGATATCATAGACGTCGCGCACCTTGCCATGATACACCGATTTCTGGCCCTTGAAGCCGAAATCCGTACGTGAAAGAGTTTCTGCCATTATAAGTATCTGATTAACGATTGATTTCAGATTGCAAAATTAGCGAAAAAATCCCGCCATAGCAAATTAACAGCCACCATCTTCCGTTTGGATGTGACAAGACTGCCCCAAATATCCGCACGCGGGTTACAGTCTCTTGTCTGCCCAATCTCATAAATGGAAAAACAGAAACCGCGACTTCATTATTTTGACAACACATAAATTTTAGCTATCTTCGCGATATGAATGATTCATCGGCCCATATCAAGTATCCTGTCGGTATCCAGAGCTTCGCCAAACTCAGGGGGGAGGGTTATATATACGTGGATAAAACGGAATACCTATACAAACTCATTAAAACTAAGGGTTACTACTTTCTGTCGCGTCCGCGCCGTTTCGGGAAGAGTCTGTTGCTGTCGACACTCGAAGGCTATTATCAGGGGCGCCGCGACCTTTTCAAGGGTCTCGCCCTTGATGTGCTGACAGATGACTGGGAACCCCATCCCGTGTTGCATCTTGATCTCAACAATGGCACCTATAAGAGTGTGGAAGGTCTGGAGGAGGTACTCCGTATCCATCTGTATGAGTGGGAAACGGAGTATGGTGTCACTTACGATAGGAATGCCGACTCCATCTCTCCGAGCATGCGTTTCAGAGCCGTCATCCGCTCGGCTTTTGAGCGCACCGGCAAGAAGGTGGCCATACTCGTCGATGAATACGACAAGCCTCTGATCAGCAATATCAATAACGAATCTGTGGCGGATGAATGCCGGGTGTTGCTGAAGGCGTTCTACTCCAATCTCAAGACGATGGACGGCTGTATAGAGATAGCGGTCCTGACGGGTGTCGCGCGCTTCAGCAAGGTCTCTATATTCTCCGACCTCAACAACCTGCGCGACATATCCTATGAAAGTCAGTTCGCGGGTATTTGCGGCGTAACCTCCGATGAACTTGACCTATATTTCCGCGACGGCATAGAGGAGCTTGCCGCGAAGGAGGGGGTCGATGCGGGAGAGGTGCGTCGCAGGTTGCGTGACAACTACGACGGCTATCATTTCTCAAAAGAGTCGCCCGATATCTACAATCCATTCAGCCTGATGAATGCATTCGCCAAACTTGAGATAGGTTCATATTGGTTTGATTCGGGCACACCGACATTTCTTGTCAATCTGATAGGGCGTGAACAGTGGCTGCTGAGTGATCTGGCACCCGTCGAGATTGATGCGCGTAAGCTTGAATCGGCGGGTATACTGTCGGCCAATCCGGTTCCGCCGCTCTACCAGACGGGCTACCTGACCATAAAGGATTACGACCGGACGTTTGAGACCTACACACTTGATTATCCTAACAATGAGGTGCGCATAAGTTTCCTCTACTTCCTGATACCCTACTATGTCAAGCCCGAGAAGGAGCCGGAGGAGTTCTCGATAAAGAGGTTTGTCATGGCGGTCCTTTCGGGTGACGCGGAGGGTTTTATGGCTTTGATGGAAAGCATGGTGGCGGGCATACCGTATTCGGAGAAGGGGAGTGCCGAGTCGCATTTCCGCAACGCGGCCTACATACTGTTTTCACTGATGGGACAGTATGTGCGGGCGGAGGAGCGCACGTCCGACGGGCGAATTGACCTGACGGTCGAGACACCGAAATACGTCTACATCTTCGAGTTCAAGGTGGATTCGACGGCTGAGGCTGCCATGGAGCAGATACGGCGCAAGAGATACTGGCTCAAATACGCCGCCTCCGGCAAGGAGATACGCCTTATCGGAGCCTCCTTCGACACCGCTACACGCCGCCTCTCCTCCTGCCTTATCGAGACCCCCGATTCTCTTTAAATTCCCGATACTTTCCCGGATTATCTGCCGGGATTGACAATTTCAATCAGCGGTTTGTCAAGATGGCGGGTAGCTTTGTTGAAGTTGACACCGATCCGGAAAATCGTGCGACAGTCACGGTGGAATGGCAGATCATACTCTTTCTCCCCGATTTGGCTCAATGCGCTCTGTGAATCCTTATCGAACTTAAGTTCTATGATGTAGATGTACTCCTCATCCTCTATTACGACATCTATACGTCCTGAAGAGGTATGAACCTCGGTCTTGGCATCGATTCCGATTAGGGTCAGTAACACATACATCGCATTCTGGAAATTATTTTCATCATCCATCCGCATGTCATATGGGATGCCGGCGAGGAATATATCCAGGTTTTTCATAAGTTCCTCAGGTTCACCATCCCTTATGCTGTTAATGATGTCGCGTACGACCGACTCCGGTGTTCCACGCCGCACCTTCACATAAAACGGTAACAATACATCGAACAGCCCCTCCTTGACCTCCTTGTTCGGGACACCGAGGGTTACTGTATCATTGCGTTGATTAAACTTTTTAATGGTCAGGTATCCTGTCTGATAAAGAAGAGCGAGGGGATCGATACTGCTGAGGTCAAGACCTGCCAGCTGCGAGAACTTGCAACGGGTGTTGAGTATTTTCTCAAGATCCGAGTCAAGGTCGCGCAGTGTCTTGGCTATTATAGTCGGGATTCCCGTCTGGTTCCAATAGTTGCCTAAGCGGCTTTTTCTCATGCAACTGAGCAGTGACCATGGATTGTATATATCGCTCCCCACTCTTGCGAACCGGTAACCGTCATAGTTTATCTTCAGTTTTGCGCAAGCCTCTTCATAGGATACCTTCTGGGTTGCGGCAAATTGCTGAATGCCTGTCGGAAAATAATCGAGGAGCTCCTCTTCAGTTATTCCGCAGATATCGGCGAAGTCATCATCAAACGTGACATCATCAAGGTTATTCAGATCGGAGAAAACACTGAGTTTGCTGAACCGGCTGACACCGGTCAACATTACAAACCTGATATGTTCGGCTGAACTCTTGAAGTTGGAATATATGGCCGCGAGTAGTGTACGGAATAGATCGAGAGATTCCCTGCGGTCAAGGTTACTGACAAGAGGTTTGTCATATTCGTCGACCAAGATAACCACCTGCTTCCCGGTTTTATCGTGAGCCGCTTTGATAATATTGCGGAATCTCTGGGGATATCCCGGAGCCGTCACCTCGACCTCATATTGTTTTTCCCAGACCCGGAAATGAGCTTCCAGCAATCTGTCGAGGTGGTGGGGTTCTGAGAATCTTTCCGGATTCAAATCAAGATGAAGCACGGGATAGCGGGTCCAATCCCAGCCGGTGGAGGCGATATACAATCCATCGAATAGTTCGCGTCGACCCTCAAAGAAGTAACGTAGCGTTGACAGGAAAAGACTTTTCCCGAAGCGTCGCGGACGTGCAAGGAAAAGATACTGTATCTTTCTTTTAAGAATCTTGTCAATGAACATAGTCTTGTCGATATAGACAAGCTTCTGTTCCCGGATTTCCTTGAAATCCTGTTGTCCCAAGGGGTATCCCTGCATTTCTTCGTGCCGGCCATTCATATTCCATTGGTTTTAGGAGCGTCAGTCTGCCTGCTCCCCGGTTTCGGGGGCTTTGTCGATGAGGTCGAGGAAGTCGTCGAGTTTCGGGGTGATGATGATCTCGGTGCGGCGGTTACGCTGTTTTCCGAGTTCGGAGGTGTTGTCGGCGATAGGGTTGAATTCACCGCGTCCGGCCGCCGAGAGACGGTTCGGACTGATACCGAAATCATTCTGCAGCACCTGCACGACCGACGATGCACGCAGAGCCGAGAGATCCCAGTTGTTGCGGATATTCGTGCGTGAGATGGGGACATTGTCAGTATTACCCTCTACCAGCACGTCATAATCCTTAAAATCCTTAAGAATCTTGGCGATTTTGGAGAGAGTCTCCATCGCGCGCTGACTGACCTCGTAGCTGCCCGTCTGGAACAGCATGTTGTCGGCAAGCGAGATATAGACGACCCCTTTCAACACCTTCACATCGACATCCCTCAGTTCATCGGTGTCGAGCGAACGGGTCAGCTTGTTGGTGAGGGCTATATTGAGCGAGTCAGACTTCGACTTGGCGTCGACGAGCTGCTTGATATATTTATTGGAGGCATTGATTTCATCCACGAGTTTGGAGATATTCATGCTGCCCTGGCTGTTTGCCTCCATGCTCTTGTCGAGAGTATTCTTGAGTTCCTGCATGCCCTTCTTAAGTTCGGCATTACTTTGACGGGCGGCATCGAGCTGCGCCTGCAGATTACGGCTGTCGGCGTTACAGTTTATAAGTTCCTCGCGGGTGGAGCCATATTGGCTTTGGAGTTCCGCGTATTTCTTATTGGATACACATCCTGTCGCCACGATTCCCAAGATAGCGACAGCGGATAATAATGTTTTGATTTTCATATTGTCCAAGTGTTTGAGGGTTATATAATGATGTAATAACAACGATTCGCAGTGAAATTCCTTTCCGGAGGATAGGATGGATAAACAAAAACCGGCAGTAGCTCTAATACGAGCTGCCACCGGCGGGGGATTGTGTTGTCTTACCAGGATTCGAACCTGGACAGACAGAACCAAAACCTGTAGTGCTACCATTACACCATAAGACAATCCTTGACTTCCGACGATGACCCGGTATGGTAATTGAGATATGGAAAAGTCATGCCATCGCCCGGAAGACACTGCAAATTTAATAATTATTTTTCAGATGTGCAACGTTCTTTCCTATTCAGACGGATATTTTTATAGTGTGGATATGATATTTTTAACGGAAATCATTATTTTTGCGTAAAATTAAAATAAGAAACAAGCGCCGATATGACACGCGATCTTTTCAGCAAATATGTATGGATCATCGATACCCTTACCCGTTATGACCGTCTGACCCGCGAACGCCTCAATGAACTGTGGCGACGTTCCTCCGTCTCCAACGGGCGCGATCTGCCCGAGCGCACATTCCATCATTACCGTCGCTCCATCGAACAGAATTTCCATATCGATATCAATTGCGATTCCACAGGGCATTACTACATCAATCCCGGATCGCTGGCGCGCAACCGTTCGCTGACCAACCTTATGCTCGATAACTATGCGGTCAACGGAGCCATCTCGGATTCTCCCGAGGCTTCGGAGCGGGTGGAGGTGGAGGATGTTCCCTCGGCCCGTGAATGGCTCCCTTCGGTGCTCGAAGCGATACGCAACTCCACGAAGGTCAGTTTCACGTATGCGGGCTTCAACCGTTCGCGTGCGGAGCGCGACATACTCTTCAGTCCGTGGTTTCTGAAACGCTACAAGCAACGCTGGTACATGCTCGGTTGCCGCGAAAAGGATGGAGGGGTGCGTACATATGCTCTCGACCGTATAAAGGCCCTGACGCTCACGGAGCATCATTTCAAGCTCCCGGAGGGTGTCAGCACAGCCGATTACTTCGGAAATATCATAGGAATCACGACATCGAAGGCTCCGGTGCACACCGTGCGGCTGCGCACGTCATCACGTCAGGCCAAATATCTGAGAGCCCTGCCGCTCCATCCCTCCCAGCAGGAGGAGATGCACGATGACTACAGTGTGTTCACTTACCGACTTCAGCTCAACTACGAGCTTGTGCATGAGATCATGGCCTTCGGCGACGCCGTCAAGGTGCTCGATCCTCCGGAGCTGCGCGTGATGGTCGTGGAGGCTCTCCGGGGGGCGCTGGAGCAATACTCGGATAGCCCTGCCGGCTCCTCCGCGACCCGCTGAGGGCGTTTGAACGGAGCGGCGGCCGGAATCCCATGAGGGGATGCCGGCCGCCGTCAGAGAGACTTTATGGATGTATTACGGGATATTGTCAATCTTTGTATTTCTTGAGGATGATGCAGGCGTTGTGTCCTCCGAAACCGAAAGTATTGGAGAGCACGGCGTTCACATCGCGCTTCACGGCCTTGTTGAACGTGAAGTTCAGATCATAATCCACCTCGGGATCATTGTCACCCTCGACATGGTTGATTGTCGGAGGAATTATGCCGTTCTCGATGGCCTTGACGCTGAAGAGGGCCTCGATTGCTCCGGCCGCACCGAGCAGATGGCCTGTCATCGACTTGGTGGAGCTGAGGTTCATCTTATATGCGTGGTCGCCGAAAACCTGCTTGATAGCCTTGGCCTCCGAGATATCGCCTACGGGGGTGGAAGTGCCGTGGAGGTTGATGTAATCGATCTCCTCCGGTTTCATTCCGGCGTCGCGCAGGGCATTTTCCATGACGAGACGTGCGCCGAGTCCCTCGGGGTGAGTGGCGGTGATGTGGAAAGCGTCGGCGCTCAGGCCGCCGCCGGCCACCTCGGCATAGATGTGGGCGCCGCGAGCCTTGGCATGCTCAAGCTCCTCGAGCACGAGAGCGGCCGCTCCCTCACCGATGACGAAGCCGTCGCGAGATCCGCTGAAGGGGCGGGAAGCACCCTGGGGATCATCGTTGCGGGTTGAAAGCGCCTTCATTGAATTGAAGCCGCCCACACCTGCGGGGAATACCGCAGCTTCCGCGCCGCCGGCCACAATCGCGTCGGCTTGTCCGAGACGTATGAGGTTAAATGCGTCGATCAGAGCGTTGTTGCTTGATGCGCAGGCGGATACGGTTCCGAAGTTCGGGCCGTGGTAACCATGGTCGATCGAGATGTGTCCGGCCGCGATGTCGGCGATCATCTTGGGAATGAAGAAAGGATTGTATTTCGGTCCCTTGTCGGCATTCATGGCATAGTATCCGGCCTCCTCCTCGAAAGTGTGCAGGCCGCCGATGCCGGCAGCGAAGACGACACCGACACGGTTCTTGTCGACACCCTCGTCGGAATCGAGCTTGGCGTCGTCGATAGCCTCCTGCGCTGCCACGAGGGCATATTGCGCGTAGAGATCGAGCTGACGCAGCTTCTTGCGGTCAAAATGCTCCTCGGGCTTAAAATCCTTTACCTCACAAGCGAACTGCGTCTTGAAAAGCGATGAGTCGAAGTGGGTGATGGGGCCGGCGCCGCTTTTGCCGTCGACGGCGTTCTTCCAGGTCTCGGCCACATTGTTGCCGAGGGGGCTGAGGGCGCCGAGGCCGGTAATGACAACTCTTTTTAATTCCATATGATGTTGAGGAAATTGATTGATAGTGAATAATCAAGTAAGAGTCAGAATCTGAATCCGTCGTGTGTCAGCACGCTACGGATCCAGCCCCGACTCTTGATAGGTGTTGTTGTTGATGCAGCCCTGCGTCAGGACGGCAGGGGAGAGGCGATCAACCCTGATGGTTCTCGATGTAAGCGATAGCGTCGCCTACAGTGGTGATCTTCTCAGCGTCCTCGTCGGGGATAGAGATACCGAATTCCTTCTCGAATTCCATGATCAGCTCCACTGTGTCCAGTGAATCCGCACCCAGGTCCTTGCTGAATTCTGCGGTGGGAGTTACCTCAGCCTCATCTACAGTCAGCTTGTCGACGATGATCTCTTTTACTTTGCTTGCAACATCAGACATAGTTGTTCAGATTTATTATTTGTGTTAATATAAGGATTTTTGTCTTGTTTCGGGTTGATTCGCTCTCCTCCTCAGGGAGTGAGGGCGTTTCAGACTGCAAATTAAGCGATAAAATTTCAATTGAGAAAATTTTTCACTCGAAATTGCACAAATTTTTTAAATACGTGCATCGTTTTTTATGTTTTTAAGCAGAAAATACCCCCGAAGGTGTGCCAAGGGCATCTTCGGGGGCGTAGAATATGGGATGTATGGATAGGGATCGGGAGGGTGTGGATCACTCCACTGTCCATGTCTCCGTGGAGCGCAGGATCATGTCGCGCAGGGAGGAGAAACCTTTCTTCTCCTTTACGGCTTTCACTTGAGCCTCGACGTCGGCCTCGTAGCTCGGGGCCTCGACATCGCGGATCACTCCGATTGCGAGCGGGAGCTCATGTCCGTCCATCATGGCAAGCTGCTGGTGGAGGAAGTTGGTGCGGGTCGTGGCGTCGTGTACGAGCACGTCGTCGAGCGTCCAGCCATCCTCGCCGATGGTGACGGCCTTAAGGCCGAATCCATCCTGCACGAGGCCCTTTTCCATATCCTTGCCGAAGAGCATCTTCTGCCCCTGGCGCAGATGGATGGTGTGTTCGTCGCGTTTCTCCTTGTCGCTGAGGAAGGAGTGGGAGCCGTTGTTGAAGATGACGCAGTTCTGCAGTACCTCCACGACGGATGCTCCTTTGTGGCGTGCGGCGGCGATCATCACCTCCTTCGTAGTGTCGAGGGCGATGTCGATCGAACGGGCGAAGAAGTTGCCGCGGGCTCCGAAGACGAGCTCAGCGGGGATAAAGGGATCCTCGGTCGTGCCGTAGGGGGATGACTTGGTGACGGCGCCACGGTCGGATGTGGGGGAGTACTGACCCTTGGTCAGACCGTAGATCTTATTGTTGAAGAGGAGGATATTGATATCGATATTGCGTCTTACGGCGTGGATGAAGTGATTGCCGCCGATAGCGAGACCGTCGCCGTCGCCCGAGATCTGCCATACGGTCAGGTCGGGGCGTGCGGTCTTGACGCCTGTGGCGATGGCGGCCGCACGACCGTGGATCGTGTGCATGCCGTAGGTATTCATGTAATAGGGGAGGCGCGACGAGCATCCTATGCCCGAGATAACGGCCGTGTCCTTCGGAGCCACGCCGATTGCCGCCATGGCCTTGTGAAGCACATTGAGGATGGCATGGTCGCCGCAGCCGGGACACCATCTCACACTCTGCTCGCTCTTATAGTCCTGCGGAGCGAAGTTTGTCTGTATGTTGTTGGATTCCATGGTTTTATATTTATGGGATTCCCGGTTGTATTCAATTTTCTTCCATATGGCGGATCACGCCGTCGACCACCTCGCGCACCATGAAGGGCTGACCCTCCACCTTGTTGACGCGCAGAATCTCCTTACCGGGGAGATGCATCTGGAGATAGTCGGCGAACATGCCGGTGTTGAGCTCCGCCACGATGATGCGCTTGTAGCCGCGCAGCACCTCAAGGGCGTTCTTCGGCAGCGGATTGATGTATCGGAACTGAGCGAATGCCACGGGATGGCCGCCGGCGTTGAGTTCCTCGGCCGCTGTCCAGAGATGGCCGTATGTTCCGCCCCAGCCCACGAGGATAGTGTCGGCATCGGGATTGCCCATCACCTCCAGTTCGGGGATATCCTCGGCGATACGGGCCACTTTCTCGCGACGGATCTCGACCATCTTCTCATGGTTCTTGCCGTCGGTAGAGATGGCGGAAGTCTTGATATCCTTCTCAAGACCGCCGACACGGTGCATCGCGCCGTCGGTGCCCGGGATAGCCCAGAAACGCACCTGGTTATTGTCGCGGTCGAAAGGTTTCCAACCATTCTCAAGCATATCGCCTGTGACGTAGTGGGGGCGGATTTCAGGGAATTCATCAGCTTCCGGAATACGCCATGCCGAGCTGCCGTTGGCGATGAAGGCGTCGGTCAGCAGGATGACCGGGGTCATATGCTCGATTGCGATTCGGGCGGCCTCGAAGGCCATGGTGAAGCAGTCGGTGGGGCTTGCGGCGGCCAGAACGCAGAGCGGGGATTCACCGTTGCGGCCGTAGAGGGCCTGCATGAGGTCGGTCTGCTCTGTCTTGGTCGGGAGACCCGTAGAGGGACCGCCGCGCTGCACGTCGATGACAACGAGCGGAAGCTCGGCCATTACGGCCAGACCGATACCTTCACTCTTGAGGGCGAGGCCGGGACCGGAAGTGGATGTCACGGCGAGGTGGCCGGCATAGCTTGCGCCGATTGCGGAGCAAACGCCTGCGATCTCATCCTCCATCTGGCAAGCCTTCACGCCGAGGTCCTTGCGCTTTGCGAGTTCATGAAGAATATCTGTGGCGGGAGTGATGGGATAAGAGCCGAGGAAGAGGGGACGGCCGCTCTTTTCGGAGGCCATTATGAGGCCCCAGGCCGTGGCGGTGTTGCCGTTGACGTCGGTATATGTTCCGGGCACGACATCATCTGTCTCGATGCGATAGGTCGACATCGAGGAGTGAGTGTTGTGGCCGTAGTCCCAACCGGCCTGCACAACCTTCGCGTTGGCTTCGTAGACGGCGGGTTTCTTGGCGAATTTAGTCTGGAGTTTGCGGAGCACACTCTCCACCGGGCGATCCATCAGCCAGCAGATAAGGCCGAGGGCGAGCATATTCTTGCATTTCAGGATTGACTTCGGGTCCATGCCGGAATCTTCGAGAGTATGCTTCAGGAGCGTCGTCATCGGCACGAGCATGATGCGCTGGGGGTCGATGCCGAGTTCGGTTACGGGATCGTCGGTCTTGTATTCAGCTTTTTTCAGATCTGCGGGACGGAAAGTGTCGACATCGCAGATTATGATGCCGCCGGGTTTGAGATACTTGAGGTTGGTCTTCAGGGCGGCGGGGTTCATAGCCACGAGCACGTCGGCTTCGTCGCCGGGTGTGTGTACGCCCTTGCCGACGTTCACCTGGAAGCCCGAGACTCCGCTGAGCGAGCCTTGCGGGGCACGTATTTCGGCGGGATAATCCGGGAAAGTACTGATTTGGCTACCCTCTCCTGCGGAAACATTGGAGAAGATATTACCAGCGAGCTGCATTCCGTCGCCGGAGTCGCCCGAGAAACGGACAACCACACGGTCCAAGGTCTTGACATTAGTGCCGGGTAACATAGATATGTATTAGATGTTTAAGGTTAGTTTGTCGGCTTTCCCGAGGATAGGGCGTGAGCAAATGACACGTCTTTCATCCACGGTCGGCGTAACTGCACGCAAAATTACAAATAATTTCCATACTGCAAAAGATAATACCGACCAAATTCGCTTTTTCTGCTGAAAAAATGTTGTTGTGTATCCCCCCGCAGCTCTCTCGTTCAGTTGCGTGGCAGGGGTTTGAGAGTCCTGCCGTCGCAGACGCAGGGGGTGGCGGTTGAGAAATGGGAATCGAAGTCAGGATGGGAGAGCAGGTAGGCTTTGGGAGTACGGGATAGGGGGAAGCGGTTGAACCATGAGTCCATGCTCCAGTACCATTCGAGCCGCCGGATTTGCGGATGTCCGGCGAAGGCGCGGTGGATGTCGAAGATGCAGGTTCGGGCGCAGACGGTGAGTGTCATGCGCCCGTCTGACCAGTGTTGCACGCATATATAGTTGTTGCGATGGTGTTGGTCCGTGGCCAGCTGTTCCTCCGAACTGCGGTGGCGCACTGTGATTTTCCTTCCGTGACGGCGGTTGATTTCTCGCATTTTCTCCATGAAGGCATCCCCGTGCTGACCGTTGTCCCTGATACCTTTATACCAGATCCAGTAGTGAATCATCTCGTGGATTATAGTGTTTTCCACCTCTTCTTCCGGCAGGTCGAGACGTGTGCTGATACGCATATGACATTCTCCCTTGCCGCGCGGTTTCCACACGGGCCATGTGCGGGGATGCACGAACATTCCGAGCGAGCGTCCGGCGTTGCTCATGCGCAGCGGGATGGGTGGCAGATCCCCGTTGAAACATAGGGCGTTGAACTCATCGAACTTCCTTCTTACATAATCAAGTGTAGGTCTCATATATTTGAACTATTATGGGTATTTGGTGTTATTAAACTAAATTAATATTAAATATTATGAAAAAGTGGTACATCCTGTTAATAGGTTGGTTTCCCCTATTATTAGGGACGTGCTCTAATAATTACTCGTAAGTTTAAGGTACATGTATGGAAGATTTAAAAAAATTTCGCTTTCCGGGACGCAACATTGTAATAGCAATAGGGGCACTGTTGATAATAGGAATATGGCCCGCTGTATTCTATGCGAGTAATCATGCAGTACAGATATTAAGTATAGTCGTGCCTGTGGTTCTGGACTTACTTTTAGGGTATGTCTTGTTTTGGATATTTAAAAAGGGGAAAGGAAAAGTATTCAAAAGTGTTTGGATAAGAATTATTGTCATTATGGTCTTTATAACAATTTTGGGTGTTACAGCTCTGATAGGACCTATGTGACAGGTTGGTATTAGTCATGCGGGAGCGATTTAGTATAGGCTATAGCGGATTACAATAAAACTTCGTTGGGAAAGTAGTCAACCGTAAAGATTATAGGTCTCATATCATTTACGGAATTTCCGGATGCGCAGTTTGAAATTTTTCCTGAGGCAGTCGCTATAGAGCCAGGGTTCGGCTCCATGATAGTCGCCGACATTCAGTATATCGAGGATATTGGGTAGGGATGAGCCATCGTAGCCGGTGACCACGAGTACATTATGTGTAGGGTCGAGTGTCACGGTTATAGTGTCGTTCAGTATAGCAGGGGTGCCGTCGGTATGCCAGTTGACCGGGTTTATGCAGCACTCATTCGGGGCAGCTACGATTGGCTTGACGTATCTCACATCGGAAACGGAGTTATAACAGATCGTGACCCCGGTATCCTCCGCACCCTGCGCTCCCTTGATCCAAGGTGCCACCGAGAGATCGGCGGGGGTGACCTTATACCCCATAACGTATGCCGCCACCATTCTCTCACGTTGCTCGGGAGGCAAGACCTTCATAAGCTCCACGACGGATTTCCCACCTTGGCTGAATCCGGCGAGTATGAACGGGCGCCCGTCATTGAAATTTTCCATGAAATAATCGAACGCATTTTTAACATCGAGAAACGACACGGAGCTGTAACGCTCATTTATCAGATCCTCGTCAAGAGTCGCCCAGGTGTCGAGAGTGATATGGCGGTAGAAGGGAGAAAAGAAGTTGTTGCCCTCCGACATATAATCGGCGACGCCATCTATCTCGATTTTCATGTCGGCACGATGTTGCGCGAGCGAGGGGTCGGCGTAATGGCATATCAGACCCTCCGGGGTTGTCCAATCGAATTCCCACGTGGAGGGGATATAGAACACGTCGGCTCCCCTCCCGTCGGTATCATTCGGATACGTTACCCACATCTCCGAAGAGTCATAAGCCGGTGCTTCCGGCACGTAACCCTCGCCGTAAGGACCCTCACCCGTTTCCTCTGAGCAACCGGGTAGAAAAAAGAGAGAAATAATTGAAAAAAAGATTGTCACATGTCTCATCATCCCTATAACGCATACTTCATCTATAAATTACACCACTCCCACTATAGTATATGACCTACCTTAAGTACTGAAATTTTTTTGGAAAAATTGTGGGATTCATGATAAATTGTTAAATTTGTTCTGCCACGATTCTCGGCATCGCATATTGATTCTCGGTCATGTCTACTCAAAACTTTCTTTAATCGGATAATTATTCTTATGCTTACATCAATTATAGATAAGTTGCTTGTTTCGGTTATAGTGCTCCTCCTTATGACCGGATGCGCTGCCTCCGATCCGGCCAAGCCGGAGAAGTCAGGTAAGATTGTCCATGTCAGTATCGATGATGTAGAGGCATGGGGAGCTCTTGTCGAGAATGAGGAGAGATATGACTCATTGTTCGATGAGCCGCTCTTCGCCCTGCTTCGTGAACTGCATGAGGAATATGGTGCCAAATTCACATTGTACACATATCCGACGCTGAAGGAGGGTCGACTTCAGATTACATCCGTTCCCTTGAAATTCCGGGATGAATTCCGTGACTGCTCCTCATGGCTCAGAATCGGATACCATTGGCCCGCACCTCAATTCAGCGAGGATATAACGGTGTCGGAGTTCAAGAGGGGGTATGATATGGTGAGGAATGCCATCAGGGATTTTGCTGACAGCACCATGCTTTCCACGGCGTTGCGCGTACATTATTACTATTCCCCGGATTCCCTTCTGAATCAGTTGGATGGCGTGCATACCCTATTGTGCGCCGATAGCGAGGGCCGGGTGTCATATGATCTCGATACTGATGAGGCGTCGACCGTATGGACTCGGGGGCGACTAATGAAAAATGACCGGTTATACCTGCGCACGGATCTCCGGACTGAGAATCGTGTCGACATCTGTGGCGCGCTGGAGAAGAGAAGTGAAGCGGATACCTTGGTATTATTCACGCATCATTGGGCGCTCGGATTGACTCATGCCGAAGGAATCGTCGGCATGGCCAAGCACATATACCACCAATTCAGCAAAAACAATAATCTTAGGAATTTCAAGGATGCCGTCGCATGGCTTTATGAGAATGGCTATGAATTTTCTTTTCTTTAATTGAGTGTTTCCTTTGCCTTAATTGTTTGGATTTTTTAGAATTTTGCTGATTTAATTGTTTGGATAATTTGAAATTATTCCCTTTGCAGGGTAATTATCAATGCGTTGCCTATGTATTATCCCCGCTTAGTCGATTCATACCTTCTCGATTGGAAAACCCGGTCAGTTCGCAAGCCTATCCTGCTGCGCGGAGCGCGGCAGGATAAGGAGAGGTTATATAACCAAAGGTGGTTGTCCAAAGACCAGAGACCATAGAACCAAAGGAAATATAATCTATGGAACTGTGGTCTCTGGTCTATGGACCCCAATTTAGTGTCTATGGACTCCGGATAGGCATTGACTAAAAGGATATATTTTTGCAGATTTTTGTCACAGACTCTACTTGGTATCGTTATCTTTACGGATTTCGGGCCGTAAGGACTGAAAATCTCTATTAATAAAAATCTCTATCTGTGGAAAAGTCTCGCATCACATCTGCCTTCATCCGGATACGTGTCCGCTTGCGCGGCATGGCTGCGGGCATCGTCGGAAGTCCGGAGGATGCCGAGGATGTGCTGCATGAGGCTTTCTGCAAACTATGGACCAACCATAGGGAGGTCGCTGACGACTTGGCGGCTGAACGTCTCTCTTATACGGTAGTACGTAATACGGCGATTGACGCTTTCCGTAGACAGCGCGTACATCCGCAGGTGACCATCACTTCCGAATCTGTCGATTTGCCGGTTTCTGAAAAGAATGCTGAATCCGACCGTGAACTTTGCGATGAGCTCATAAAACTCGCCAAGAGAGTGCTCAAACCACTGCAATATGAAGTGTTCATCCTCCACGACGTCGATGAGATTCCGTATGCGGAAGTGGCGGAGCGGCTTGACCTCTCAGAAACCAACGTGCGCAAAATCCTTAGTCGGGCGCGTAAGCAGATAAGAGATACCTACCGAAGTATGAACCCTTAATACAGGCATTATGGTAAAGAATGAAGATAAATCCCACCCCGGAAATTCCGATAAATTGTTGCTTGAGGATATAAGCCGATACTTCGACTGTCTGCTTACGGATGATGAGGAGAAATTGTTGATGAGAAGAGTGGCTTCCGCTACATTCTCTCACCCGATTCTTGATGAGGCGAGGGCGGTGATGGGCTTCACTACTATCAGGTCCGGCCGTACCGTGGTGAACACTGCTCCGGCTTCGACGTCAAGGCATCATGTGTGGAATCGGATCGCCGGCATAGCAGTTGCAATCGCATTGATCGGGGGAGTGGTGATAGGAATAAAGGGTCTGACTGCATCACGGGTTGCTGATGATAGATGCTTCGCCTATGTCAATGGCACACGTATCGTTGAGGAGGATGAAGTACTCAGGATCATCTGCGAAGATATGAAAGAACTGAACGCTTGCCTTGACGGGAACCGGAGTGATATCACAGATGACATGGAGACCCTTGCTCCGGCGGCCCTCTGTTTCGAGTCTCAGTTCGACCCTCTATTATGAAACCGTATAATACTATAATTATGAACCGTTTACTGATAACCCTATTCCTTTGGCTTGCCGTGTCACTGCCGGGCTATGCCCAGTCAGGATTGGAAATCAACCGGATATTCAACGGAAGGTATGTCGATGATCCGAAGGTGTCCGAAACCATGATAAGCGGAAAAAACAAATTCCTGCAGAGTCACCGTCTTACGGTATTTGCTTCTTTCAAGGGTCCGGCTGCCGTATACAGGCAGGAGGCAGAGCATCTTGTGTTATCCGACGGGGCAAAAGCCATCGGTAAGAATGTGCGCTATCTCGAGGGGAAACTGTACTTTGCGCTTTTCAATCTCAAGCCGGTCAACGTCAATGGCAAGAAACTAAATCGTTACATCTATTACCTGAATAATGCGGTAGGTGGAGGGGGCAACGTACTGATCCTTTATCTTGAGGGGACCTTGTCCGAGCAGGATGCCGCCGACCTTATACAATCTCTTGCCAAGAAAGCTAAATAAAAATCCAACTATCACAACACTGAACATTATGAAATCTTTTAATATAAGACTTATCCTTATCGTCTTATCTATCTTGTCTTTTGCGATATGCGGATATGCACAGACGGAGAACTGTGATACCGTATTCTCAGCTTCCTCGGCAAAAGCTCTGCGTATCACCTCCAATAACGAAAATATCTCCGTCGTTATCGAGAAATTTGACAACGGAGCGGAAAATTATTACTACAATACAGGACTTGAAGAGACAGGCGGCCACGATGACAACCTGAGTTATATGGCCCAATATCAAGATTTAAAAGATATCAACGTCGTTGAGCAGGATAACCGGGTGCTTATTATCTCGTTCAAGGGTGAGACTGACGTGCCGAATGTCCTGAGTTTCGATATACCGGACCCCGATAACCGCTTTGTTTCCTCTTATACCGGTGTGCGTAATCCCTATCAGGGGGTAAACCTCAGCCTAAACCGTAAGGGGAAGCACCGTTGGGATTTCGTATCATTCGGTCTCGGTCTCGGCTGGGCGACTCCACTTAATGCCCCGTCAGGGCTTGATGTGGCGATGGGGAAAAGCCTGGAGCTCAGTTGGACGATACTTGCCGGTGTCAAATGGAATTACGGTTGCCATTCGGTCTCCGCCGGCCTGGGTCTTGATGGCAAGTGGTTCAGCTTAAAAAAAGGTCATTATTTCAATAAAGAGGCTGATGGCCGGATATCTACACAACCCTTCTCTGAGATGCAGGAGAGGGGGGCCTCTTCACTCCGATTCTTCAGCTTGCAGGTGCCCATGCTTTATGATTTGCAGCTTGGACGCGCACGTAGGTTCGGGTTTGCAGTCGGACCTGTCGTCAATTTCAACGTTACCGGGCATCTCCAGACCTCTTACCGTATCGGGGACAGCGACTATTCGGTTGTGACGCGACATATCGGGCAGCGTCCGGTGACAGTGGATTTTCTTGGTGTCGTACATTATAGCCCTATTGCTCTTTACGTGCGGTATTCTCCGATGCAGATGATGAAAAAGTCAGCCGGGCTCTCGTTCTCGACCCTTTCCACAGGCATAATGCTTTTCTTCTAATCATTGTCCATAGCGCCAAAGAGGCAGTCAAAAGACCAAAGACCATAGAACCAAGGAAATAAACCCTATGGAACTGTGGTCTATGGTCTTTGGACCAAAACCTTTACATAAATTCCGGTGGCCGGAGCTGATGTGTAGATATAAAAAAGTCGTCGGCACGGCACCACGCCGGACCGACGACAGGAAATGTAGAACTATTGATTCGTGTGTGTGTGAAATGCGATTCTTGCTTACTTGATACTAACTCACTAACTCTATGATTAAGTTTGCAAAATACGAATTGATTCTGAGAGAGTGTTTTAATTCAAACACACTCTTAGAGTGTGTTTCCTTTTAAACCGTTTTAACGTCTTTAAATAACATAATCAAGACTTGATTTCATCACAAAGAATCTTTTGGGTTATTTTTCAAAGATTTCATCGGTCATGATGCCCGCATCACTCCCTCTTCATCTTTGGAAAATAACTCCAAAATCTCTCTTTGTGCTAAAATCATTTAAAAGTAAACACACTCTTAGCGGACAGGGGTGAGGCGGATGGCCGCACCGCCGCCTGAGGCGAGGGGCTGACGGAGCACGCTCTTGGAGTCGACCTTCTGAGTGCGGATGCGGTAGGCCTGCGGATTGGTTTTCCAATCGGCGTCGGGAGCATCCTCATAGATGGTGGCCTCGAATTTCTGACCTTTGGGGAGGAACGAAAGATCGATCACAGCCGTGCGGGGTGTCTCATCCGTGATTGCTCCGACATACCAGTCGTCGGAATGCTTGTCCTGACGGGCAACGGTGATGAAACGCGCAGGTTCGGCTTCGAGATAGCGGGAGTCGCTCCAGTCTACGGGTACATCCTCGATGAACTGGAATGCGTCGGGGAAACGCTCGTAGTTCTCCGGGAGGTCACAGGCCATCTGCATCGGCGAGGGCATCGTCAGATAGAGGGCGAGCTGACGCGCGAGAGTTGTGCCTGCCTGCGAATCCTTACCTTCGTTGTAATAGCTGAGACGTGTCTCGAAGAGACCGGGCGTATAGTCCATCGGACCACCCTTCAGACGGGTGAAGGGGAGGAGCGCGGTATGCGAGGGGGGATTGCCGCCCATAGACTCGAACTCACCGCCGCGAGCTGACTCCTGTGCAAGCCAGTTGGGCCATGTACGGCAGAGTCCGGTGGGACGGGGAGCCTCGTGACTGTCGACCATAATCTTATAGTCGGCTGCACGCTTGGCTACGTCAAGAACATGGTCGACCATCCACTGCGACGTGTGATGTTCCGAACGCGGGATGATCGCCCCGACATAACCGGTCTTCACGGCATCGTAGCCGTTATCTTTCATAAACTGAAAAGCGCGGTCGAGCTGAAGAGCATAGTCAGCGGCGTTGGCGGCGGTCTCATGGTGCATAATAAGCTTCACACCCTTTGATGCCGCATAGTCGCGGAGCTCGTCGACATCGAAGTCGGGATACGCCTTGTCGAAGAGGAACTGGCGGTTCTTGCGGTAGCTTGCCCAGTCTTCCCAACCTTCGTTCCAACCCTCCACGAGCACACCCTCTATGCCGTGGTCAGCGGCGAAGTCGATATACTTCTTCACGTTGGCCGTATTGGCGGGATGGCGGCCGTTGGGTTTGAGGGTCGTATAATCGGTCACACCCGGTTTGGCGAGATAATCGTCGGAATAAGCCCAGGTCTTCTGATTTCCGGTGAACATCTCCCACCATACACCCATGAATTTCATGGGTTTGATCCATGAGGTATCCTCAATCGCGCAAGGCTCGTTGAGGTTGAGGATAAGCTGTGAGGCGAGGATATCGCGGGCATCGTCGCTGACGATGAGAGTGCGCCAGGGTGTCTGGAAAGGATACTGGAGGTATCCTGCCACCCCGAGACGATCAGGCACGAGATGAGCCTTCATGTTGTTCTCCTGCGTGTCGACATCGAGGAGCATCGCGGGGTAATTGACCAGCGCGGCCTCATGGACATTGACATAGACCGGGTCGTCGGTCTTCAGCAGCATCGGAGTCTGGATAGTATTTCCCCCGGTGCGCTGAGCTTCGGAATGGCGATGGTAGTTGCCCATCGCTTCCGGCAGACTGCTGAAGGTAGTCTCCGACCATAGATATTCGTCGGTGTCATAATCGCCGGGGATACAGAAAAGCTTGTGGTCGCCGTTGAAATTGAATTCCGTGGCCTCATCCTTGAGAGTCAGATATGAACCCTGCTGTTGTTTGGGAAACTCATAGCGGAAACCGAGTCCGTCGTCGAAGAGGCGGAAACGCACTGTCATCTCGCGCTCCGGCTTGTCAGCCTTGAGATTGACGGCCATCTCGCGGAAATTATCGCGGATTTCGGCGTATTCGCCCCATACGGGTTGCCATGTGCGGTCGGTCGAGAGAGTGTCGACCGATACGATTTCAAAACCCTCCGTGAAGTCACGCTCATCACCTTTCAGACCGAGACGGCTGCGGTTCACGAGATTCTTCCCCTTATAATCGAGCGAATATGTGGGTTGTCCTTCGGGAGTCAGGCCGAATGTCAGGCTGAGGTCGCCCGACGGTGATGAGATATTCTGCGCGGAGGCACCCGTCTGCAGGGCGCCTGCCACGCACAATAGAGAGAAAATAACAGTAGTTTTCATCTTTTCAGATAAAATTTATATCCGTAAGGTTCAAGGTTGAGGCTGACGGGGAGTTTATCCTCGGAGCCAGACAGGAGATCCTCCATCACTTCGCCCGAGAGCTGTATGGGAGTGCGATAGCTCTTGGCGGAATTGGCGGTGTTCACGACCACGAGCAGGGTGTTGCCGTTGGCCTTGTAGGTAAAACCTGCCACGTCGCCGTTGGAGAAATCGGCGAATGTCCCGCCGCGCACATCGGCCGTCTCCTTATAGGCGGCGTCGATGGCGGAGTAATCCGCGGTCAGCGTTGATGAGAATGTGAGGGGAGAATAGTTGAAGAAGGAGAGTTTACCCTTCACGTTGTCGGCATCCATGCCGGAGTATATCATCGGTGTGCCCCCGAGCATGGCGGCCAGAGCGTAGGCGGCCTTCACGCCGTCGGCGGAACCGAAATAGCGGTCGAATTCATTTTCGGCAACGACGTCATGGTTGAAAGCATATCGGAGGATGCTCTTTCCTTCCGGCAGCGATGTGATGGTCGTGCGCGCGTCATTGACGAAAGAGGCTATCTTCCCTTTCCCCATAGCTTTTGCGAGGTCGGGGGCGAAGCTCCAGTCATAAATCATATCGAAGCCATCCTCATAGAAACCTTTCTGCGAAGTCTCGGCCAGCATTATCAGCTTCGGGTCGATTTTGCGCAGAGCGGTGATGGCCTTCTTCCAGAAATCATGGGGCACACCTTCGGCATAGTCGCAGCGATAGCCGTCGATACCGAAATTCTTGACCCAATATTCCATGGCGTCGATCATTCCCTCTTCGGTAGATGCCACTGAATAGTCGAGCTGAGCCACGTCGGCCCAATCCTTTGTTGCGGCGATATTGCCGTTGGCATCCTTCTTGTAGCGTTCGGGGTGGGATGTTGTCCAGGTGTTATCGAAGCTCGTATGGTTGGCCACCCAGTCAAGGATAACTTTCATCCCGAGGGAATGGGCTTTGCCGATGAGCGATTTCAGGTCGGCGTCGGTGCCGTAGGCGGGATTGATTTTCTTATAGTCCTTGATGCAGTAGGGGCTTCCTACGCTCTTTACCTCTCCCGGCTCGAAGATCGGCATAAGCCAGAGCACGTCGCATCCCATGCCGGAGATGCGCGGCAACTGATTCTCGATCTCACGCAGCGCGCCTGTCTTGGCGAAGAAGCGGGGATTGGCTTCATAGATGATGTCGGTCGATGCCGGCTCCACCTTTTCATCACCCCCGGCGGACGGGTTACCGGGGGTGACGGGTGCGGGCTCGTCGTTGTCGGAGCCGCACGATGCGCATGCAGCCATCGTGAGGACTCCGAGAACGGCGGAAAGGAGAAAGTGTTGTTTCTTGAAATTCATCTCTAAGAAAGATAATATCGGTTATCAAGCGGCTTATTCCGCTTCTTCATCGCCGGGCACATAGTCGGCGGGATCGATTTCAGATGCTGAATTGGAAGTCAGCTTCACATACACGTCGCGGTCAAGAGCGAAGACAACCACGTCGTCAATCTGCTTGCCGTTGCCGTTGTTGAGGATGACGTGCTCTGTCAGCCCCTGGTCGCAGTTGGCAGCGCCGAGATCGAAGTAGACGTATTCCACGCCGTTGATTTTCTGAGTGCCTGTCGGAGCCATGCCGGGCCAACCACCGTTGAGGTCGTTGACATCGCCCCACATATAGAGATATAACTCATCCCAGCCCGACATATTATGTACGAAGACAGTGTAGCCGTCATGCTCCACTACTTCGGAGGGCTCATATTCCACCACGCCGTCGGGAGTCAGTTCGAGATAGAAGTCCTGGTTGAGGGTGACGTTGTAGTCGCCGAGCTGCTTGCCGCCGCCGTTATCGTTGAAGATAAGGTTGAGGTTCAGACCCTCGTTGGATGCGCCGGTATCGAAATATTTGTATTCCACGCCGTTGAGCGTCACAGTGCCGGTCGGTTTCATACCGGGCCATCCGCCGAATGCCTCGGCGTCACCCCATGCGTAGAGGGCGAGGTCGCTGTAGCCGGAGTTGTCGACAACGTAGATGACGTAGCCGTCATGCTCGATCGGAGTCTCGGGCTGGTCGATGGTGAAGTAGTCGGCCCAACGGTAGAGGAGCACATTGATGCGCTCTCCGACTGCGGGCACCTCATGATGGAGCACGGCCTGGTTATCGAGAGTGCGTTCCATACCCTGCTCGACGTTGTAGAACGTATAGCCGTCGGCAAGAGTGTAGCCGTCGATGCAGTCGGCGGGGTTGATATAGATGCCCCACTTGTCATTGGAGTCGGGAGCCTTCTGGAGGAGCCAGCGGGGGTCGCCCACGGCCTTCTCCTCGCCACCGTTGAAGTCGCCGACGATATAGATCTCGTCATCGACGAATGTTCCCCAGGGGACAATCACCTCCAGCAGCTGATAGCCGGGGCGGAGTTCGAAGCGGGGGAGTTCGCTCTCGAACACAATCTCCTCCTTCGAGCAGGCACCGAACAGTGTCACGAGTGCCAAGAGGAACAAATGGAGAATATATGATTTCTTCATCTTGAAATTCGGGATAAAAGATTTATTGGTTTATCGTAGTCACCGGAAGTCCTGACCGGGTCTATCCGGTGACTACGAAAGAGAATTTTTAATAGTTGGGATTCTGGTGCAGACCCGGGTTAACCATGAGGGCTGACTGGGGAAGCGGATACCACTCATACTTGCGGTCGCGCTTGGCGGGGACGGGACGATCGGGCTCGGTTGCACGGCCGAAGAACCACCACTGACCCTGAGTGAACTTGTCGAAGCGGCGCAGATCTGTGCGGCGGCGACGACCCTCGTTGAGGAACTCAAGACCCCATTCGCTAAGCATCCAGTCGGCATCGAAAGCGTTGAAACCGGGGCCCGGTTTCTCGATTTCAGATATGGATGTACCGGGGAAATAACGCTGACGAACCTCATTTACTAGGTCTTTTGCCTTGGCGGAGTTGCCTTCGCGCAGACGGCACTCGGCGAGAGTGTAGTAAACCTCTGCCAGACGGAATTCCACCTCGCTGATGTCACGCCAGTCGTAGCCTACGGATGCGGGATAGATGGGATAGTTTATAATACGGAAACCTGAGTTGGTCTCGCCCCAGCGGGGAGACATGACAGTTTCAAGCTGACGGCCAAGGTTGAGGAATGTGCCGCACTGGTCGACATAAGTGAGAGGTTTATCCTGAAGGTCAGCGTCGGCGAGCACCGGAGCGGCTGTCGAATAGTTGAGCTGTGCTCCCATGAAGAATCTGCCCTGCCAGTTGCCTGCGGCGTCGCAGTGGAAAGGCTGCTTGCGGATATCCTTGTCGTTCATACGGTCGTAGGGAGCGCCGAGCTTGTCGCCGTAATCGAAGATGAAGCTTTTCGGATTGGCTGTGCCGGCATAGGGAACAAGAGTGCCGCTATTGTCTTTCGAGGGAACTACCATAGTACAGTTCCAACCACCCTGATCACAGGTAAAACCTGTGAACTCATCATAGTTATAGGGTAGGAACGGAGTGTTGCGGCAGTTGGTTACGTTGGCATGACCGACCTCTTCGGAGAATGCGAATACAATCTCGGGACAAGCATTGTTACCCATGCTGAAGATCTGACGGTAGTCGCCGGCGATAGAATAGTTGCCGTATTTACCGTCGATGATTTCCTGGCAAAGGTCGGCACATTCACTGTAATGGTTCTCCTTGATGAAGATTTCGGAATTGAGGAGAAGACGCATCTTCAACATACGGTTGACCCCTTGGTTCAGACGACCGCGCACTGCACCGGAACCATCTTCAGATGGAAGTTTGGAGTTCGACTCGTCAAGCTCATCCATGATGAAGTTATATACCAGTTTACACCCTTCGTCGAAATTGCTTGACGCTGATCCGGGAACTTCGCCACCTGTAGAAGTGTTGATCGGGAGTGCGCCTCCCCATAGTTCGAAGTTATTATAGAATGCCCATGCACGCATGGTACGTGCTTCTGCGATATAGTTGTCAATGGCATCCTGCGTCATGCCGATTGAACCGGGATCAAGTTGTGAAAGATTCTGAATGAAGAGGTTACAGAGGGCGATTGTCTGCCAGGCGTGTTCCCAGGCATCACGGATAATTTTGGACTCGGAGTTCCAGGTCTGTGACGAGAGCACGAATTTTTCGGCTTCGTCCCATCCCCATGCGCTACCGTTCCATGAACGCCATGCGATCTGGTCGGCGGGGAACTCATTAAGATACCAGAAATATTCCAGCCAGCCATATTGCGCGCTGAGATAGATTGCCGCCAACGCACCCTTGACACTATTCTCATCCTGATAGTATGTCGATGCGTCGATACGGTCGAACGTCTTTTCATCGAGGTCGGTGCAGCCTACGGTGCCCAACGAAAGCATTGTGGCTGCCAGGAAGCCTCCGATATATTTTATAGGTTTCATTGTATTCTTCTGTGATTTAAAGATGATGTGTCTCATCAGAGGAGATGATTATTTGAATTTCAGGGTCACACCGAGAGTGAGCTGTGTGGCAGTCGGGTAGGCGCTTGATACGTCGACACCCGGAGTCACGCCCGTGGAGGGGACAGCCGAGGGATCGGTGCCGCTGTACTTGGTGAGGGTGAAGATATTGCGGGCTGAAACGTAGACGCGGAGATTGTCGAGCAGACGACGGTTCTTCAGCGGGACGGTATAGCCGAGAGTGATATTCTCAAGCTTGAAGTAGTCGCCCTTCTCAAGGAAGTAAGAGGAGATTACGCCACCGCCGCTCCATACATCCTTATCTTCGAGATATGCGCTGCGGAGCAGGTTGTCGGAGCCTGAACCCTGCAGACCCATGCCATATTTGCGCATGTTGAAGATTTCGAAACCGAATGCACCTGTGAACATGAGGTTCAGGTCGAAGTTTTTCCACTTGAGGCTGTTGCTCCAGGTCAGGAAGTGGCTCGGGGCACCGTTGCCGATGTAACGCTTGTCGTTGGGGTCGGCTGAGGATGCGGTAATCTTTTCACCATCCTTGTTATAGACGAGCATGTTGTGGGATTCATCGTAGCCGGCATACTCATAGCCGTAGAACTGACCGACCTTGCCACCCTCTTCGACACGGAAGAAGTATTCGCTTGTACCGATACCCGGCTTCTGATAAAGATCGAGATAGGATGCCTGATAGATGGAGTTGGAGAGCTTGGTGAGTTTTGATGTGCTGTAGGAGTAGTTGATAGTGGATGACCATGTGCAGGGCTGGTTGACGATGATATCGCCGTTGAGCACAAGTTCCACACCGGTATTCTTGATTGTACCTACGTTCACGAGGATCGAGGGATACATGTATGGGGGCTGAGGAGCAGTGTAGGTATAGAGCAGGTCGCGTGAGCGGCGGTCATAGTATTCGATTGAACCGTAGAGACGATTGAAGAACATGAAGTCCACACCGTAGTTGGTGCTGGTCACCTTCTCCCATGCCAGTAACGGGTTAGCATTGTTGGAGGGCATGTAAGCCTGTATCCATGAGCCGTCAATAAGGTACTGGTCTCCCTGCCAGAAATTTGCTTCTGACGGAGGTGTGGAGTAGGTTGTCAGAGACTGGTATGCGGCGAAGTCACTTCGGCCTGTCTCACCATAAGAGAAGCGGGGCTTGAGGCTCTGCACTGTTTCGGGATAATCCTTCAGGAAGGGAGCCTGAGCCATTTCCCATGCGATAGAGGCGGAGGGGAAGGCACCCCATTTCTTGTCGGCGCCGAATTTGGTGCTACCCTCATAACGGATGGAGGCCGACGCGATGAGCATCTCTTTCCAAGAGTAATTGGCACGTCCGAAGAAGCCGATGAGTTTCGATTCGGTACGGCCACCGTACATAGTCGCCTTACCGTCGCTCAGCCATGAGCCGGCGCCGATGCCATACCACAGCGGATTGTCGAATGTGAAGTTGTTGTTCTGCATGAACATCTGCTCCCAGTTGGTGCGCTCGAAGGAGTAACCGCCCATGAGCTTGAAGTCATGATCATCGTTGACATAACCGTAGTTGCCGATCCATTCGAGACGGGCTGTCCACCATTTCTGATACTGGTTGGATGCACGGCCTGCATAGCCGCCCCAGTAAGACTCGCCTGAAGTCGAGGGGGTATAATAGTCGCTCTTGAGGTCGTTGTAGTCGTAGGAGTAGGAGAGGGTAGTGCTGAGGTTGTGGTTCTCATTGCTCCAGATGGAGTATTTCACGTCGGCAGTGCCGAGCAGGTAATTGCGCCAGCCCTTAGAGGTGTTGACCTTGAGCTGCTGGACGGGGTTCTTGATATCGGTCGGAGATGTGGGCTGATAATAAGAGCCATCCTCGTTGAAGACGGGGATTGTCGGGTTCATGCCCAGGGCGGTGTCAAACATTCCGCTGTCGCCCCAGTCCTCGTTGACACGGCGAGCGTTGAGAGATGCCGAGATGCGGAGGTGGTTGTCAAGCAGGTTGGCCGATACTGCTGTGCGGCCGCCGAATTCCTGACGCTTGCTCACGATATCGAGACCGTTGGCCTGCTTGTAGTTGAGAGATGCGGTGTAGTAGCCGCCGTTGGCGAGGTTGCCGTCGATAGAGACATACTGGTTGGTGTCGTAGGAGACATCGCGGGTGATGAGGCTGTACCAGTCGGTGCTTGCGCCGTAGTCGTTGCCTCGGCGGGCGAGACGCCATTCATAGGGAGAGAGCACTTCGGGCTTGTCGCGCGCGATAGACATGGCGGCGTATGATTCATAAGTCACGATGGGCTTGCCGGGTTCGCCGGCACCCTTCTTGGTAGTCACGAGGATAACGCCGTTCGCACCGCGTGTACCATATATTGCGGCTGAAGCGGCATCCTTCAGGACGGTCATTGACTCGATGTCCTGGGGAGCGAGTGTGCGGATATCACCGCCCGTCACACCGTCGATAACGACGAGAGGACCATTGCCGGCGGAGATTGATGTCGCGCCGCGCACCTGGAGAGATGATGAGGCGTTGGGGTCGGCGGCCGAAGTGTTGCTGACGTTGAGACCGGCCACCTTACCTGTGAGCATCTCCATGGCGTTGTTCATGGCGCCCTGCTGGAAGTCATCCTTGTTTACCTGAGTCACTGAGCTGGAAAGTTCCTTGCGGCTGAGCGAACCGTAGCCGACGACGATGAGCTCGTCGAGGATTTCGGTGTCCTCCTTCATGACCACATTAATGGTGGTGCGTCCGTTGACTTTCTCCTCAACCGAGCCGAAGCCCACATAGCTGAATACGAGAGTGCCATCTTCGGGGACATTCTTAAGGGTGTAGACACCGTCGATGTCGGTAGCCGTGGCATTCGACTGGTGCCCCTTGACTGAAACTGTGGCGCCGATAAGGACATCGCCACCCGGATCGGATACTGTGCCGGTCACGGTCAATGCTGCCAAGGCCTCGGCGGGGAAGAGAAGAAGGCCGAGAGTAGCCATGACCGCAACGAGGGCGATCCGGATTCTACTGGTTTTGGATTCCATGATGTAAAAAATATTTAGATTAATTGTTTTTGAGTCTTCTCACGGTAAATGTCCGATAGGGTAGAGGTGCCTTATCGCCTGCAAATTTCTTAATACTTTTTTACATTGTCAAACCATCTCGGATACAATCTAAATTATCTAAATATCAACTATCTTGAAATCAGAGATATAGCTTATTTATTCAATCAATTTATCTAAGAAAAAAAGCTGTGAATCAAAGTCGCTGATTTACATTTTTTAGCCAATTTCCGCCTCCCTGCCCGACTCCTTTCCGCGATAGGTTGTTGCAGTGGCGCGGGGAGAGAGAATCGGATTCGGCATAATGACGGGCGGCTCAGATGAATTATCGGCGAGAAGATTGGATATGTCATTATTTTTGGCTACATTTGCACGTCAAACATATCCATCATCATGAAGAAACTCAATCTGCTCATCGGATGTATATCTATCCTGATTTCCGCCTATGCCTCCGATACCATAAAGACACCGCTCATATACCCCGAACAGATTCAACGGCAGAAACTGCTCGAACGACAGAAAATATTCACCCCCGGAGGTGAACAGGAATCCGACTCGGTGCGCACGCTGATGGATATATTCTATACCGACCAGTTCAGGACATTCCGTGATCCGGAGGCCCCCTATTTCATGATGATGACCAAGGATGCCCATCTCGCGCTGGGAGTGGGAGGCCTGCTGACGATCCGCGGCTGGGAGGATTGGAACGGCATAGTGGAGCCATATGTGTTCTCCCCCTACAATATCCCCATTCCCAAGAATCCGGCGGCCATGAAACGGCTCTACGCCACTCCCGCCAACTCAGGCTTCTTCTTCACCCTGCTTGGGCGCAACACCGCCGTCGGGGATTTCTTCGCATATCTCGAGGGTGGATTCAGGGGATACAACAGGACGGATTTCCGAATCCGCCGCGCCTACATCCGCATGAGAGGGTTCACGGCGGGTTACGCCCTCAGCACATTCCTCGATGCCGGAGCCATGCCGAGAATGTGTGACGGAGGCGGTGGAGCCGGTACGGTCGACCGCGCCAACATCCTCGTGCGCTATCAGAAGGATTTCCGGAGCGGATGGAGCGTGGCCGGCGGACTGGAATTCCCATCCACTTATATAGCCGACAATGAGACCTCCACAGAGGCCTGCGCCCCCTACCTGCCGGATGTGGCTGCCTTCGGGCAATATCAATGGCATCAGGGATTCAGCCATATCCGTCTGTCGGGTCTGCTGCGCACCCTCACATATCGCGACCTTATCGCCGGACGCAATCATAACAAGACGGGCTGGGGACTCGCGCTTTCCACGGTCGTAAAGGTAATCCCCGACCTTTCCGTCTATGGCATCGCCGTCTACGGCGCGGGCCATTCAAGCTATATGTATGACCTCAGCAACGGCGCCCATGACCTCGTCGGGGTGGAGGGGGAGCCGGGTGTGCTGCAGCTGCCCCGGGCTTTCTCCTATTTTGTCGGCTGCAAATATAATTTCCGCCCCGACCTCTATTCGGCCGTCACATTCTCGCAGCTGCGCAATTACGAGGATCGTCCGGCCGATCCGGCAGGCTATAAATATGGCTTGTGTGGCGCCGTCAATCTGTTCTGGGAGGTCACTCCGCGCCTCAGTGTCGGCGGAGAGTATATGATAGGGGAGCGCAAGAATTTCGACGGCAGCCATGGCTCCTCAAACCGCCTTGAGGCGATGCTGCAACTCTCATTCTGATCAGGACGCGCCATATGAAAATACTTTACATTGTCACACTCCTTCTCTTTATCGTAAGCGGCTGCCGACGCGACGGCGACGGGGGCGCCACGGATGATCTGCGCCGTAATCTCGACCAGCTCATCGCCTCTGAAGATAAATATGTGCAAATTAAGGAAAATCGCCTCGATTCATTGCGCAGACTCCTGTCGAGGCCACAGGATCCCCGGAAACGTTATGAGACCGTCAATCTCCTCATCAATGAATATGAAGCCTATAAGGCAGATTCCGCGCTCCACTACATAAATCTAAACCTCGAATCGCCGATAGCCGAGTCGGATTCCCTGACACACATGAGGCTTCTGCTGAAGAAGGCCGACCTCTATTCCCATGCAGGATTATTTTCCGATGCCAAAGGAATTATGGAATCGATCGATGCCTCCTCGCTTCCCGATGCCGACCGCGAACAGTATTTTGCCAATTACTGCTCGCTTTATCAGTATATGGTGGAATACAATACGGATTTCGATGCCGGTCTTGAGCATGAATATGAGCAATGCAGGCGGCAGTATGTCGATTCAATCAGGAACGTCTCCGACACCCTGTCGTTCATATATACGATTTACGTCATCCCGCAAATCGAAGGCGATGGCGACGCCGCGAAGGCTATCAGCCGGCTCAGGGATGCGTTAGGGGCTTATCCGGAGGGGAGCCGTGAATACTCTATCCTCGCCTCCATTCTGGCCTATGTCTACAAAGTCAATGGAGATCGTGATGATTACAAGGAGTATCTGACGCGGAGTGCCATATCCGATCTGAAGGGGGCGGTCAAGGAGAATATGTCGTTCCGGGAGATGGCCACCAACATGTATGACGACGGTGACATCGATGGGGCTAACATATATCTGAAAAAGAGCATAGCGGATGCCAATTTCTTCTCCGCGCGTATGCGCAACGCGCAGTCGCTGAGGATACTCCCGACGGTCGACGGGGCCTATGCCACACGGCAGCGGCAACTATATCAACGTCTTGAATGGATGGTGGCTATCATCAGTCTGCTATCGTTGGGCCTTGTCGGCACCTTATTCTATATCCGCCGTCAGTACACCCGTCTGAAATCGGCCAATGCGGAAGTGGCCCGATACAATGAGGAGCTGTCGCGGGTGTCGGAACAGCTCAGAATCGCCAATACCGATCTGGAGGATAAGAACCGGGTGCTCAACGAATCCAACGTCATCAAGGAGCAGTACACGGCTCTCTTCATGGAATACTGCGCCACTGCCATCAACGCCCTGCAGCGTTATCATCAGTCGCTCCGGCTCATGGCCAATCAGGGCATATCTAAATCGATACTGCTTAAGAAACTTGAATCATCCGAATTCATAGATTCCACAATCAAGGAATTCTATTCGAGATTTGACGAAGCGATCCTCAAAATCTACCCCGATTTCCCCGAGAAGGTGAATGCCCTGTTGAAAGCTGACGAGCAGGTGAAGCTGAAGCCCGGCGAGATACTCAACACCGAGCTGCGCATCCAGGCCCTGATAAGGATAGGGATATCCGAGAACGCCAAGATAGCGGAGTTCCTGCGTTGCTCCATCACGACAATCTACACTTACCGCTCCAAACTGCGTCGGCGCGCCCTTGATCCCGATACCTTCGAAACGGACATTCTCCGCATATCTTAGAGAGTGTTTGAATCTAACACTCTCTCTTAGAGCTGGAGATAATGGAGACGGTCGCGGAGTTCGCCGCCGGAGAGAGTGCGCTCGCGCGAAATGATGGAAGCCAGTTCGGCTATGGCGGGGCGCAGACGCGGATTGTTGAAGATCCGGCGGTTGCGTGAAAGTATCTTGTTGAAAATCATCTTCACTTCATCCGGGTCCAGGCCGACGGTGTCTCTCCCCTCCGCCTCGATTTCATCATAGACGGATTGCATTATATCGGAGGGAACATCCTCTCCGAGACGCACGAGGGAGCGGGCGAGGATATTCGAAACCACCATCGAGGCGGTGATATGATAATTCTGCAAGAGATTGTTCCATACCGCTTTGGGTGAGACCGCCGGCGAGACGGAGAAATAATATTCCTGAGAGAAGTCGATCATCGGACCCTCTGTATCAAGCGAGACGCTGACCACACGGTCGACCGCGTCAAGATCCGCCAATGTGATCGTCATGCCGGCCAGGCCATAGGCGCGGTCATCCTCATTGCTATATTTGAGAGTAAGAGCCATATCGTTTTTTATCTATATTTTGGAGTCGGTTGTTCCGGCTGCTCTCCGCAGCCGGAAACGTTGTCATACATCTAACGTCTGACGGCTTCAGGCTGTTCAGAAGAGCCATTGCAGGCCGCCCGTGACGGCTATACCTTCCGTGGGCATATAGGGGAGAATCTCGAAGCGGCGGTTGAGCAGATTGTCGGCGTCGACGCGCANCGCGAATGTCGGCGTAACGTTCCAGACGACATGGGCCGACAGGCGGCAGATGTCGGGCAGACGGAGCGAAGTCACAATCAATTCATCGGCCTTCGCCGGATCCGGACGGCTTCCGCCGGGAGTAAGCGATGAGGAGGAGGGATCGTAATAACCGGTGTAGACGCGGCGCACACCGCGATACTCCACGTCGGCTCCGAAGCGGAACTGACGCACCGGCTCCACCTCGAATCCGGCATCGGCCACCCAGCGCGGACGGTCGAGTCCGTTGAATATACCGCTGTCGTCACTCTGAGGCGTATATGAACCNCNGGCATGGATGTCGAANACCCGCGAGGGTTGATAGTGCAGTTTCACCTCCACTCCGAAACCCGACAGATTGTAGCGTTCGAGTCCCATGCCATATTCCGGATTGATTCCGGCCGGCACATCCGGTAAGCGGAGAGCGTGGGGGCCGTTAAGCCACGCCATATACCATCCCTCNATCGGGACGTTGCGGCTAATCTTGTAGCGTAGTCCGATTCCGGCCGAGAACCCTCTGAAAGGGGTGAACTCTCCGCCGATTACGGCATCGAGGGGGGTGTAGACAGGCATCGTCGACTCCAGATGAGGATTGCGGTAAGGATCGAGCTGCCACATCGACGCGAGGGTATGCAGCTCGGTGCCGCCGGTGACATGGATATAGAANCCGGTGTTGCGTCCGGTCACGTCAAACCGCACATCGGGCGCGGCATGAAAAGCTCCGAAGTGTGAACCTTGTTTCTCGCCGTCGGCATTGAACACGAGGTCGAGGTCAGCGCCCACCCTGAATTGGACATTACGCCGTTGCCAACGGTAGAAGGGTTTGAGCGAGATGGCTGAATAATTGTCGGGGGCCACACCTCCGNGGGCCTCCGAATATAGGAGCGCATCGACATCGGCATCGATTCCTGCCCGGTGTTCATCTCCNAAATCCTTGGCCACTCCNCCGGCGATGGAGATATCGGTCTCGCGNGTGTCGGTGCGGGTGGCGAAGANGCGGACGCCTGCCGAGGCGTGCCAGTCAAGAGGGGAGATGCCNTGAAGAGAGNTCCATTCCGCNTTNAAGGCCGCGTCGTTGAGGGTCTGGGTAAGTTGGCGTTGGAACGGCACATCGGCTGAGTTGACAGNGACAAGAGANGGGTCGATGCCGTAATAGTTGAAATATCCGAGATGATACTGGGCGGAGATAGAGAGAGTGCCCGCGTCGCGGAATCGCTGAGCATATGATAATCCGATGTTCTCNTCATAGCTCTTGCGAGGGTCGGCCGCCTCTCCGAAGGGNCGCCACAGCGATGTGCTGTTATGGCTGAGGCGCAGGTCNAGGCGGCGGTCGGGCTGACGAAGGATGCCGACCCCGAAATAAAGGGNGGAGTTGAGGAATGAACCGGAAGAAAGCTCAAGATAGCCGAGACGCGGTTCAGCCGAACGGTCGGCTCCCCAGAGGGTGGCGGGGATGGCCGGACTTGCCGGGGAGAAAGCTGCCGGGACACCCTGCAGGGCGTAATCGAGCGATGAATCCGCAATGCGGAAGTGGGTGAGTTCCGGCAGGCGGTTGATGCGGTNGGGGTGCAGCACGTCGCGTAGGTAAGTGCCTTCGACATTGACCGACTCATGCAGCTGAGCCGAGGCGGTTGCCGCCGTAGCCAGCAGCAGGAGAGGGGATATATGACGGGAGATATTCATTTGCTGAGGGATAAGGGGGTGGAGGAAATGAGATGGTTCACAGNGCACGTCGCTACTTGAGGCGCGATGAAATCATACGCTCGATGTCGGGTTCGTCGCCGGGATAATTCTGCCGCAGGCTGCGCAGATACTCCTTGGCGAGATAATCCTTGCCCTGGGCGGTGTAGGCATCGGCGAGCACGATGAAACCCCGGGCCACCCAATACTGCTGGCCCGAACCTGACGACGTGAAATCCTCCANCATCGNGCGGGCGGTCTCGGCGTCGCCATTGGCGAGATACTTGGCCGCGAGCGTCACTGCGCTCCNGGCGCCGAAGAGTGAGAAGGGGTTGGATGCCAGACGGCTGAGGATAGCCTCACCCTCCATGACACTTTTCGGACTCGCGGAGTCCACGAGGGCTTCGGCCTCATAGAACGAGGCCTCCTCAAGAGCATCGGCGCCGGCNCCTCCCGCCTGACGGATTTTGCGNGCGTATTCAAGCNGCACTGCGGAATTGTCGGCGTTGCGCATTATTCCGGTGTAGGCCTCCGAGGCATATTCCGCCCCACCTCGGCGTTCAAGCTCGCGGTAGGCGGCCAGAGCCCCCTTGCTGTCGCCTGAATCAGATAGCCAGGCGGCATAGATCGAGTAGGCCTCCGCCGTGTGTCGGCCCGCCGGATAACGGCGGATATAATCCTCGATGGCCGAGATATTGTCGTTATCGTCGAGCCATTCGTTTTCAGCGGCAGAGAAGGCGAGATCATCCATATCGGCCGCATCGAGGGAGTAGCCCGGAATCGATGAGAGGAACTCGGCATATTCCGTCAGCTCATGGGTGGAGGCATAGTATCGGCGCAGTTCGCGGTCGGCCACACGTGCCTCGTCGGATGCGGGACGGGTGGAGAGCAACTCGCGGTAGGCCGTCACGGCCGCCTCGGTATCGCCCGAGGCCATGAGCGCGGTGGCCCGGCCCAAAGCGGCCTTGGCCGCGCCCGGGGCCACGGGGTATTTCTCGAGCGAACGTCCATAGGCTACAGCAGCCTTGGCATTGTCGCCGACGGAGGCATATGTGTCGGCCAATTCACCCAGCGCGTTGGGGAGCCACCGGGAGCCGGAGTATTCACGCTCGAAGCGTTCAAGCTCGCGGATTTTGCCGTTGGTGTCGCCGTTCAGCCCCAGCATTTGGGCGTGACGGTAGAGGGCATAGTCGGCGTTCTCGCCGTCGCGCAGACGGGAGAAATCCTCAAGTGCGCCACGATAGTCGCCGGTATAATATTTACAGTCGGCCAGACGCATTTCCGCGTCGGCCCGCATGGCGGAATTCAACCCCTGACCCGACGATGGCTGCAGAGCCTTTCGGAAGCTCTGCTGAGCCCGGGAGAATTTATCCTGCATCAGGAGCGCGTAGCCCAGATCATAGTCGAGCAGCGCGGCGTTGGCTCCTGCTTTTCCTGAATTGAGAGCGGAGGTGTAGGCCGTCTCGGCCCCTTTGTAGTCGGCCGAGGCATATAGAGCGTCGCCGAGCCAGATATTTGCCTGACAATTGACGGAGGCATCCCCGCCACGCACACCGATGCAACGGCGCAGCAGAGAGATGGCGGATGAGGTATCTCCGGCCGAGAGGGAGGCCGTGCCGGCTCCGTAGAGTATCTTTTGCTGAAGCTCCAGGTCAGCCGCCGAGGGACGGGCGATCCGGTCGATAGCCGCGAGGGCACGCCTATAGTCCCCCTGCGAGTAAAAGAGTGACGCGAGATGGCGTTCTATGGCCGGGGCATATTCGGAATCGGGGAAGAGACGGATGAAATCCTCCAGCATCTCGACCGATGAATCGAACGGGATATTGCCCCCCTTCGAGCGTGCGGCTACATAATCATAAAGAGCGGTCTCCGCCACTTTCCTGTCATATCCCATGCGGTAGGCCTTCTCGAAGTTTATGGCGGCTCCGGAGGGATTGCCCTCGGCGGCCTCGATTTGGCCGAGATAGAGAAGCGCCCCTTGTCCGACGGCATCATCCTCGTCGGCCACGCTGCTGAAGCGTGCGGCGGCCGAGCGCAGGTCGCCGGCGGCGTATTCGCAGCATCCGAGGGCATAGATGGCGTCCGGGGTGGTGTATTTGCCGGCATCGGCCAGGTAGGCGTCGAGGGGCCCGCGGGCTGAAATAAGATCGCCGGTCTCATAATATGAGAGACCCAGCACTCGACGGGTGCCGGCTGCCAGTTCGGGAGCGGTGTCACGGCGGAGCACATTCAGAGCCATGCGAATGCACCCCTCCCAATCACCCTGACGGAACAGGAGCTGGGCGATATAATAATCGGGGCAGATTCCCGCCGTATCGGCGCGGGAGTCGTCGGCGCGCAGGTCGCGGCTCACACGCTCGAACTTACGCAGGGCCTCGGCGTCACGATGCTCCACATAATCGATATAAGCGTCATAGTATAGGGCGGCGGGATAATAATCCTTGTCATCGAGAATCGACTTTATAAGGGGGAGGGCTGCGTGAATGTCGCCCGTGTTTATGAGACACAAGGCTTTCCGATAGGCGCAGCGGTTGCGGGTGGTGGCATCGAAAGCGTCGATATCAATGAGGTCGTAGGCGCGGAGGGCCTCAGTCCAGTCATGGGCGAAGAAATGGAAATCGGCCAGACAGATGCGAGCGTCGCGGGCGTTGGCCGAGGCGGGATACTCGTCGAGGAACTCATCGAGGACACTCAGACATCGCGGATCCGAGGTTTCATAATAGGCAGAACCGAGCAGGAACAGGAATTCCTCGGCCTCGGCGGGGGAGAGCGGGATATTCTCGGTGGCGATATGTGAGAGCTGGTCGACTGTGCCACGGTAGTTGCCGCCGGCCATCATCGAGCGTCCCTTTCGGAGGAAGGCTGACTGGGTGACGTCGGCCGGCCCGACGACGGGTAGGGCCGATATGGCTGATGCGGAGAGCGTCAGCGCGAGGAGAAGTATTTTGCCGTAGTGCTTCATAAGCGTCGGATAGGAGGGGATAAAAAACAAAAAATCGGCTTCCTAAGAGGGAAGTCGATTTTCCGGTGGGCGATTACGGATTCGAACCGCAGACCCTCTGCTTGTAAGGCAGACGCTCTAAACCAGCTGAGCTAATCGCCCGGGTTGACAGCCGAGACTGTCGGGGATATTTTAATCGGTGGGCGATTACGGATTCGAACCGCAGACCCTCTGCTTGTAAGGCAGACGCTCTAAACCAGCTGAGCTAATCGCCCGATTGCGAGTGCAAAGTTAGTATGAAATTTTGGTTTGTGCAAATTTTTCGGCAACTTTTTTTGAAAAATTTTTCATTTTTTTTGACGCATATATTGCCGTAATCGCTTAATTGGCTGATTTTCCGTGGATTGCGGTGTCGGTCAGTTGGACTCTCACAGACTCCTCGTGAATGGCTGAAAATATGGATCGGATAAAATTTTCGCTCATGTCGAGTTGGCGGCCTGCCTCCACGCGTGATGAGAGGATGTCGCCGAAGCGTGCGCTCTGCACGACCGGGATATGTTGCGACCGCTTGTATTCGCCGATTTCGCGAGAGACATCCATACGTTTGGCCAGCACTTCGAGGAGTTCCGTGTCGAGCCGGTCGATCTGTCGGCGCAGTCCGGCGAGGGTTTCGGCCGGGGCCGGTGCGGAACGGTAGACGAGGCTGTCGAGGATGACTCCGAGACTTTCGGGAGTCACCTGTTGGGCTGCGTCGCTCCATGCGCAGTCCGGGTCGCGGTGAGTCTCGATGATAAGGCCGTCGAGTCCCATGTCGAGTGCCTGTTGCGAGAGAGGGGCGATTAGTTCGCGGCGTCCCCCGATATGGCTCGGATCGCATATGATCGGGAGCCGGGGATAACGGATGCGGAGTTCGAGGGGGATTCGCCACAGTGGATTGTTCCGGTAGGTGGTCGGGCCGTAGGTGGAGAATCCCCGGTGGATTACACCCAGACGGCGCAGACCGGCGTTATATAGTCTCTGGAGGGCTCCGATCCATAGTTCGAGGTCGGGGTTGAGAGGATTCTTGACGAGCACCGGCACATCGGGATTGACAGCTGCTATCGCTGCAGCGATTTCATCCATCGCGAAAGGATTGGCAGTGGTGCGCGCCCCGATCCAGAGGAGATCGACGTCTGCCTTGAGTGCCGCCTCGACGTGGGCGCGGGTGGCCACTTCTGTGGCGGTCCTCATCCCGGTCAGAGCCTTCACCTCGCGGAGCCATGGAAGGCCCTCTTCGCCTACACCCTCGAATCCTCCGGGTTTGGTGCGGGGTTTCCAGATTCCGGCTCTGAATATGGTCACGCCCGTCGCGGCGAGACGGCGAGCGGTCTCAAGCATCTGATCGCGAGTCTCCGCGCTGCAGGGACCCGATATGATTATGGGCTTTGAAAGTTCGGTGCCTCCGATGGCCAATGGAAGAAGTTCGGTCATTTCCTTGTTATATGAAATACGTCGTCTTGTAGTATGTGTTAATCCTGTAGAAATATGGTAAAATTACCAAAAACCGACGGTATGGGCAAGAGTATATAGATTTTAATTATTAATTTTGTAAAAAAAGAATGATGAATCAGGAAAACGATAATATATCTGAGGCTCCCGCCCCGCAGACCGCGCATATCAGAATCGAGGATTACGATTATCCGTTGCCCGACGGGCGTATCGCTTTGCATCCCCTTGCCGAGCGCGACTCCTGCCGGCTGATCGTCAGCGGCGGCGACGGGTCGGTCGAGGAGACGACCTTCAGCCGTCTCGATTCCCTTCTCCCCCCGGATGCGCTTATGATATGCAATGAGACGCGAGTCATCAATGCCCGCATGGAATTTCATAAATCCACGGGGGGGCGTATTGAGGTGTTTCTGCTCGAACCGTATGCCCCCTCGGATTATGTGCTTAGTTTCGCGGCACGCGAACGGTGTATCTGGACCTGCATGATCGGCAACCTCAAGAAATGGAAGGATGAGACTCTTTTCAAGAATGTCGAAATCGAGGGCCGGCCGGTGACGCTGGCCGCCCGGTTGCTCCCCCTCGCGGAGAATGAGGCCCCGTCGGCCACGAGAAGGGTGGAATTCAGCTGGGACAGTCCTGACGTGACCTTCGCCACCATCGTGGAGCACGCGGGCAACATTCCGATTCCACCCTATCTGAAGAGAGCGTCGGAGGCTTCCGACCTCGACGATTATCAGACCGTCTATTCGCGTGTGGAGGGCTCTGTGGCCGCCCCGACGGCGGGCTTGCACTTCACTCCGGAACTTTTCGCCCGACTCGGCGCGCGGGGTGTCGATGTCAGGAAGGTGACGCTGCATGTGGGAGCGGGCACCTTTCAGCCCGTGAAGAGTGCCGAAATCGGTGATCATCCGATGCACACGGAGACGATACATGTCGATATCGACGTGATACGCTCCATCGCCGATGCCATGGAGCAGGGGAGACCCGTGGTGGCGGTCGGCACAACTTCAGTGCGCACTATCGAGTCGCTTCCCTGGCTCGGACTTCTGAGCCGCACGCGCCCCGTGGATGACGCGGAGGCCATGCACGTCGACCAATGGCTCGCCTATGATCCGGCCTACGAGGGGGAGACCGGGGTAAGCCTGCTCCGCGAACTCTTAGAGCGTATGGAGAATGCGGGCCTGGATGCCTTGACCGGCTCGACGGCAATCATGATTGCCCCGGGATTCAAATGGAGGGTCACTGATATGATGGTCACCAACTTCCATCAGCCTCAATCCACGCTTCTACTGCTGGTAGGGAGTTTCTTAGAGGGTTTCGACACTCCGGAGAAGCCCCGTTGGCGGCAGATCTACGAGCGTGCGCTGGCCGGCGATTACCGTTTCCTTTCCTATGGCGACGCCTGCCTGTTCAGCCGGCGCAAATCATAACAGAATATCCCCGGGAACGAGATTAGAGCGATGATATATCAGCTGATTTACCGTCCGGAGGGGATTGCGGAGCCGGTGAGGCTCCCCCTCTCCAAGTCGATAGCCATAAGGGTATCGGCTCTCAACGCTGTCGCCCGTCGGCAGGGAGGACGGGCGACTGTTGTGCCGGAACTCAGCGACTGCGACGATGCGCGCTATTTCAATGCCGCCATCGGGGCGCTTGAAGAGGGTCGGCGTGATATTTACATAGGGGAGGGGGGAGCGCCCCTGCGCTTCTTCACGGCTCTCGCCGCTTCGATGTCCGGAGTGGAGATAGAGCTGACATGTGCCTCCTCCCTCATGTCGCGGCCGCTCAAACCTCTGCTTGATGCGTTGGATATGGCGGGTGCCGACATTGTCTGCACAACCCGCGAGGGCTATCCTCCGTTAACCATAAGGGGGCGTCTTCTGCGACCGTCCGGGCTCCGGCTCGATCCCTCGGTCAGTTCGCAGTTCGTGTCGGCCCTGATGCTTGCCTCACCGCTCTGGGAGAGAGGGTTGAATCTTGAGTTTACCGACGGCCGGCCGGTCTCCGCCCCTTATATCGCCATGACGGCGGAGGTTATGCGGAGGTTCGGCGCGGAGGTGGGGGTGTCGGAAGGGGGTATCCGTGTAGAGCCGGGGCGGCTGTCGCCTCCGAAGCGATTCGAGGTAGAGACGGATTGGAGCGCGGCATCATATTTTTATGAACTCGCGCTGCTTCTCCCCGGAAGGGATATACCCGTCGGGCGCTTGAGCCGGCCTGATAATTCGCTGCAGGGAGACTCCATCTGCAACGCAATGTTCAATCTTTTTGGAGTCAGGACCATATGGGCCTCCGACGGCTCGGCGACGCTCAGATGTGACGAGACTATTCTCAATGAGCTGCGCAGAATGGATACTCCCCTTGAACTCGACCTTAACTCCACTCCGGATCTGATGCCGGCCATAGCCGTGGGGCTGTGCTTCGCGGGCATCCGGTTCCGACTGACCGGCATAAGGCATCTTCGTCATAAGGAGAGCGACCGTCTGACGGTGATAGCCAACGAACTGGAGAAGGTGGGTTACCGTGTGGAAACCGGAGCCGACCATATGGCATGGACGGGTGGGCGCATGCCGACGGCGGAAAATGAGGTGATCGCCACATATTCGGATCATCGAATAGCGATGGCGTTCGCTCCGGCAGCCGTAAAGCTTCCCTATCTTGCGATAGAGAATCCGGGAGTGGTCGAGAAATCATTTCCCGGTTATTGGGATGCGTTGAAGGGATTGGGATTCGAGATCAGGCGCTTCGGATCATGACCGGTATGCGGATTATGATGGCATCCGACCTTGGATATAAATAATAGTAAGAGCTTATGTTGACATTCATGACCAACGCCATGATCGGCGTGATATTGATATCGGTGGCATCCGCGATGGTGGGCAGCTATATAGTGACTCGACGTATGGTGTTTATCTCCGGAGGTATTACCCACGCATGTTTCGGCGGCCTCGGGCTCGGTTATTATCTCGGGATTTCACCGATGCTGATGGCCTCTTTGTTTGCCGTCGGCGGATCGTTGGGGGTGGAGCATTTGTCGCGTCGGGGGGAGCGGCGGGATTCGGCAATCGCCGTGATATGGGCGTTGGGGATGGCATTGGGAATATTGTTCATTTTCCTGACCCATGGGTTTGTGCCGGAGTTGAACACGTTTCTCTTCGGCAATGTGCTGACCATCACGCGAGCCGACCTATGGGCCTTCGCGGGATTGACGGGAGTGCTTCTGCTGTTCTATGCTATCTTCCATCCGTTGATAGTCACGGTGAGTTTCGACCAGGACTTCGCGCGGACGCGCAATCTGCCGGTAGGGTTCATCAACGTGGCTATGACAATTCTTGTGGCGGTGACGATTGTGCTGACGATCAGGATGATAGGGATAATGTTGCTGATGTCGCTCGTGTCGTTGCCGCAGATGGTGGCCGAGCGTTTCACTCACCGTTACTGGCGGATGGTCATCATGTCGGTCGGAGTGTCGCTGGCGGGTTGCCTCGGAGGTCTCTGGGCGGCTTACTGGATCAGTGTGCCGGCCTCGGCCTCTATCGTTCTCCTTCTCGTGGCTTTCTATGCCTTGGCGGCCTTGAAACGTTGAGGTTTTCTCCTCCGCTGCCGGGCGCATTGAAGGGAGGGAGATGTTATTTCACCTTGATACCGGCTGCCCGGATGCGGTCGGCGATTCGTTCGAGTTCCGGTTTCTCCACCTTTTCAAGTCTCTCCTCGGGAGTGGAGCGGTCGAGGGAGTAGATCATGACCTCCTTGGGATTGATCTCGCGGTAAGCGGCGATGAGGGCCTCGATCTCTTGGTCAGTGGTATTGTCGATGTGTCGGCCATTGTGTTCGCCACGCAGGAACATTGTCTGGATGATACCCTCGCCACTGAATTGCTTGAGGGCCTCCACAAGTCGTTCCACGGTAAAGTCCGCGCTCACCGGATTGTCGATAAGCCGCATCGTGGGATCGATGGCGGAGTCGAGTTTCAATATGTTATTGTCGACCAACCGGAGAGCCGCGGCCACTTTAGGGTCGAAGATACGGGTGGAATTGGTCAGGACGGATGTTTTTGCCTGAGGAAAATACTTGTCGCGCAGTTCGTTGACTATCCCGACGACTTCGGCGAACTGGGGATGGAGCGTAGGCTCACCGTTTCCGCTGAAGGTGATGACGTCGAGATTCTCACCCTTCTCCTTCATTTCTCTGAGTTTCTTCTCGAGATCCAGACGCACACGTTGGGTGGTAGGTAGGCCGGTGGTGCCGGTGCCCTGTGAATTGTAGCCGGCCTCGCAATATACGCAGTCGAATGTACACACCTTACCGTCGTCGGGAAGCAGGTTGATACCGAGCGATGTTCCCAGCCGGCGGCTGTGGATAGGTCCGAATACGGTGGAATGAAATAATACAGTCTGATCTTTTCCCATTGCTAACTTAATCTTTTCTGCAAATATAGGTCATTTCCGCCGGAAATCCAAATTATCTGCGCGGAGTATGCGATGACCTGTGCATGCTCAATACTGTTGTGTGCATTCTTCCAGATCCAGTACGGTGGTACGTTTGTGGTAAAACTCCTCCATCTTAGAAAGGATATAGGCTCTTGGAATGGTGTCCATTTCAGGTAGTTGCACTATTCCTATGCCCCATATGCCGTAGATTGAGTCGGGTGGAGGGTCAGAGATACCGTCATGATGCTGCAGGTCGGGTATATTCGGTTTATCGGACTTACACACTGCCAGCCAACCTCTCCATTCCCCTGTCAGGTTGGCCGGGATACTCAGACTGTACTGTCCGGCACTTTTCCGCCGGAGACCAAGACCTTCCCATGCATCCTCCGTAATATGGATTATGGTATCGCCTGAAATGGAGTATAGTCTCTCGATATGGATTGGCTCACCATTGAAAATGCCAAACGTCACGGAGGTCGCTCCCGCATCTACAGGCAGTGGAACCATTTCCGACCATGCGTATATGGGTTGATCGTAGTTCTCAATTTCGAATTCTCTCAAGAATATCGACATTCCCGGTATAAAATAGCCATATTTAATAACTTTATCTACAACGTTTCTATCATAGTCAGGGTGTCCGGGTGCGACATCAGCTTGATAGAGAATAGATGCGGTGTCGCATATGAATGTATCCACAAGATACTCCGGTTCCTTTCGTTCAGGCTGATTAGGCGTTTGCACATTCCTATGCGAAAAGTAAAGTAGGGCACCGAGTAAGAGGAGAAGTAATCCCCCCAGACAGAAAAAGCTAATTTTAAGGTATGAATTACGCAATTTTGTGAAATACTTAAATGTTAACTCCTATTTGTTCAAGCGATTTCCCAGCCTTCAATGCGGCGGGTGACGGAGGAGAAGTTGACTCCGATGAGGAAGATCTTTCGGGAATCCCCGGCGAAGCGGCGGGCATAGCCCTTCTCCTCGATCTGACGGAGGGCCTCGGCGGGACTTCCGTCGTATTTCAGC
>JAAVBX010000007.1 GCA_014802625.1 bacterium
CCTTCCGTTTCGGTGCCGCTCTCAGGGCGGCGGGGTGTTTCTCGTTTGCGGATGCAAAGTTACAACAAAAAATCACGATGTGCAAGCCCTGCCGCAAAAAAAATCAATATTTACGAAAATATAGCCGATAATCCATTGATATTCAATTAAATAAAAATATGTATAATAATGTTAATTTATGTAAACCATATATTCTGCGATTATGCTATACGGCATAAAAAAGAAGTGGAAACAAGAGGTTCATTCCTTGTCTCCGCTTCTTTTTTATGTTTTTATTGGCTTTCTATATTGTTTCAGCTTCAGTTTAGAACTGGAAATAGATAAAAGGAGCCACTTCGGAAGTCATGAACTCGATTACGAGCTGCACGGCTATGATAAAAATTCCCAGTTTAACCACCCATGGCGATCGCACGAAGAATCGCTCCATCGCATCTCCCCAGCTTTGCGGCAGAAAATGGCAAATTATAAGAAGGACCATCATAATACACCATTCCGGACGGGCCTGTGCAAACTGCGGCAACTGCCACCAGTCGAAATCTACGAAGATATTCTTTATTATAAGAATGCTCTCCTCGAAGCTCGCCGCCCGGAAAAACACCCATAGCAACGACACATATATGAAAGTCAGTGCCCAGGAGATGAAAACCGTGAAGAAATTATCGGGTATCTTCCGCAATATCGGCTGACATGCCTTGTGGACGGCAAGTCCCACGCCATGCATGGCTCCCCAGAATACGAATTTCCAGGCGGCGCCATGCCACAGACCCCCGATGAGCATCGTCAGGAAATTGTTGACATACGTGCGGAACGTGCCTTTTCGGTTACCACCTAACGGGATATACAGGTAATCTCGAAGCCATGAGGAAAGCGAGATATGCCAGCGTCGCCAGAATTCCGTAAGATTCCGGCTCTGGTAGGGCGCGTTGAAATTGATGCCCAGATGAAAGCCCATTATCAGAGCCAGACCGATAGCCATATCTGAATAGCCGGAGAAGTCGCAGTATATCTGCATCGTATATCCCAACACACCCATCAGGGTCTGCACGCCGGTATATAACTGGGGATCATTGAAAATCAAATCATTATACTGGGCTATATAATCGGCTATAACGGCCTTTTTCAAAATTCCGAGAATTATCAGCCATAACCCGCCCCAAATCATCTCCTTCGTGGCCCGTTCATTTTTCGCCAACTGCGGCAGGAAATAATCCGCCCTGACTATGGGGCCGGCCACCAGCGCGGGGAAGAAAGAGAGGAAAAACAGATAATCTATCCAGTTGCGCGTAGGCTTTATCCGCTCCTTATATACATCCACCACATAGGATATCGACTGGAAGGTATAGAACGATATCCCGACCGGAAGGATAATATCGAGTGGCTGGAAATTTCCCTCAACCATCTGATTCCAGTTCCAGAGAAAGAAATTGGCATATTTGAAATAGCCGAGAATAGAGAGTGACACACATATTGACAGCCACATCCACGCTTTTTTCCCTCCACGCGACTCAGTCTTGCGTATTCGCCATGATATCAACCAGTCGATATACGAAGTGGCTATCAACATCAGGAAAAATAATCCTGAAGATTTATAATAGAAGTATAGCGAGAAGAGCACCACGAAGAATACCATCTTCGGCTTGCTCGACTTGAGAGCCACATAGACCGGAAGAATCAGAATGAAAAGCAGCCAGAACAGACCGCTCGAGAAGAGCATCGGGGCCGTAGGGTCATAGGCGAGCATATTCCATATGTTGCCAAGCGCGATGCGGCCGTTATGGATCAGGTTATCTATATCTAACATCGGAATTGTCATGATTGGGGAGAGAATCACTTATCTGTTGACTTCATGAACTTAATCTTCGCGTTTACGCGTCCGAGTGAGTCGGAAGGGAAATCGAGCCGGATCGGATGACCTGACTTCGGCATCCATCGCGCCACGCTGTCGATCCATAGGGCCGAAGCCTCGCGCGTCGGGTGAATGCCATCTTTCTTACGTTTGAATTCCATCCCCGCGCTTCGGAAGAATGCTCCCGGGGCGCAGGCCGCCTCTATCATGTCGTTGATGCCGGCATCCTCTTTCCAGTTGGGCGGCCCAATCCAGACGTAAGGCCTCTCCCCTATCTGAGCGATTATCGTCTCGACGTAATGTCTGTGAGATGACGGATTCTTGAGGTAAAGCTCATTCGCGCCAAGAGAGATGAAAACATACGTGGCGCCATATTCCTCTATAAATTCTTCAAGATGCGTTGACTTGGCCCATTTCACCGTATTGCTCGAATCCCAATTGACGGCATGGAAATCATGGCCGTTGGCCTTGGCATATTCCGCGAGACGCAGGGCGAGATTCATCGTCATGGAATCGCCGATCAAGAGGATGGATTGCGGGGTGGTGTCGACTTCAGCCTTTATCTCCCTCTCCTCCTCATGGCGCACGGCAAGAATAGAATCCGTAGCCTCCTTCTCCCTGACCTCAGCCGTAGGATCCTTGAGCAGCGTCTCCCTGAAGGGTGCTTTCTTAACGGTGTAGGGGCCGACCGTGATGTCATCGACCAATGACACCACAAGGAATATGACAAGAGCAATGGCCAGAAGAAGCCACAGGCCCGTATAGCGTGCTTTCACTTTCGTTATAAATAATTCTTCAACTTCCCGCGAATACGTCAACATCGGACGTTCCGCGAATTTCAAGCTGCAAATTTACGATTTTTTCAGCAAACAAGCTATATATGGACCGATAAAAAAGAATAAATTTCATGCTCCCTATCGTAGCGTCAATCAAGATCCACGACAGTGATTCCGGCTCCTCCGAATCTCACATCTTCATCGCGATAGCTCCGGACGCTGGGATTGGCCTGAAGTTGCTGCCTTATCAGAGTCTTGAGGATACCCTCTCCCGTGCCGTGAAGAATACGAAGCCGACCGGCATTGAACTGCACCGCGTCATCAAGGAAATAGATAACAGCCTGCACCGCCTCGTCGCCCCGCATACCGCGAACGTCGATTTCGGTCTTGAAGTTGAGCTGTCGGGCCCGGGAGGATTCCGATGTCGAACTGCTCACGCCTATTACCTGAGTGGCGGCCGTCACTTTCGGTGCCGAAGAGGGTTGCAATTTATTCAGCTCCACCATCATGCGTAGCGTGCCGAAGGCCACTTCTCCCCTTTTCCCGTCGATACGAAGCACCTGACCGGCCACATTCCCATCCTTCATCCTGACATAATCACCGACGGCGATTTCCTTTTTGGTATCCACCGGAGCCTTCTGACTTCTCGTGAGTTTCCCCTCCTTCTTCTGTTTGCTCTTATGGCGAAGCTCCTTCAATGCCTCGGGAAGTGCGGAAGCGGCATCCGCATCCTCGGAATCAGTGACAGTTTTTTTGTATGCCTCGAATTCAGTGCGTATCTTTTTGGTCGATTCCTTCTCGGCCTGAGCCTCTCGTATCTCGCGAATAGCTTTCTCGATTCGCTGGTTGGCGGTGGAGAGTATCTCCTTCGCCTCTCGCTTTGCCTCACGAAGAATCTCGTTGCGTTGCGACTTAAGACCGTCGGCCTTATCCTCATACAGCGATAGCAGATGATCGAGCTTAGCCTCCTTCTCCTTGATATTCTGCCGCTTGTTGCTCCAGTAGCGACGGTCGCGGGCGATGTCGAGCAAATACTTGTCAAGATTCACGTAGTCGCTCCCGACTATATCCTGCGCCTTCGCTATCACGTCGCCATCGAGCCCTATCTTGCGCGCTATCTCCACAGCGAAGGAACTCCCCGGATTCCCGACTTCAAGCTGGAACGCCGGCTGCAGATGCTGACGGTCATAGAGCATCGCACCATTGATGAAACCCTCCGTTTCGCCGGCGAAGGTCTTCAGATTCTGGTAATGGGTCGTTATAATTCCCAGACAGCGCGTCCTGGCAAGTTTCTCCAGAATCGCCTGCGCGAGCGCACCACCAATCTGGGGTTCAGTGCCCGATCCCATCTCGTCGGCAAGTATCAAGGTTTGTTTCGACGTGTGCTGAAGGAAATACTTCATGTTGCGCAAATGCGATGAATAGGTGGAGAGATCATTCTCGATTGACTGTTCGTCGCCTATATCCACATATATGTTTTTAAAGATTCCCATATGGGAATTTTCATATACCGTAGGAAGCATTCCGCATTGCATCATGTATTGCACCACTCCTACCGTCTTGAGGGTGACCGATTTACCTCCGGCATTGGGGCCGGAGATCACGAGAATGCGATGCTTGTCGTCAAGAGTCAGCGACAGGGGCACCACCTCCTTGCCATGAGCGCGCAGCGACAGGAACAGCTGCGGATGCACGGCATGATATAACTCAAGGACACGTTCCCTCTCGATATGCGGCATCCTGGCATCCACCTCCCGGGCGAAGAGAGCTTTGGCACGTATGAAATCGAGACGGGCGAGAACACGGCAGGATGATCCCAACGCGCGGACATGAGGGCGGAGCGTAGCCGCGACTCCCTTAAGAATCTCAATTTCCTCCCTGCGGGCCTCCATCTCAAGTTCGCGAATACGGTTGCCCGCCTCCACCACCTCAAGGGGCTCGATATAAACGGTCTTTCCCGTGGCGGATGAATCATGCACGATACCTGCGAGGGAGCGTTTCTTTCCCGCCTCCACGGGAATCACCATTCTGCCGTCGCGCATGGAGGGAGCGGTGTCGCGATCGACCAAACCTTCGCTTACGGCACGGTCGAGGACTCTACGAAGTGTCTTTGAGAGTGAGCCGGCAGCCTGCTGCAACTGACGTCGCAATTCATACAGACGGTCGGAGGCCGTATCCTTCACCTCACCGAATTTATTCACGGTGGAATTAATGACCCTTATAAGCTCAGGGAATGATTCAAGACGCTCGGCTACCTTGGCCAATGCGGGGAAAGCAGGAGCATTATCCTCCGCAGAGACGCTTTTTGAGAAAAAGGCCCTCACCTCGGATGCCTGCGTCATCATGAGCATCAACTTGTAAAGCTGTGCGGCGGAGAGATAGTTTCCCTCGGCCTTGAGCTGAAGCAACGACGCGCCTACATCTCCCACATCATTCAAAGGGAGATTGAGCGACGCCGTAAGGATACGTAGCATCTCATCGGTCTGATAAAGATTCCGGGACACTGTATCGTAATCATCGGAGAATGTCATGGCGCGTGCCTCTTCAGCCGAAAGGCTACCGCTGCATTTCTCTATCACGGCCTGCCGAATACGGTCGAAGCCTATCTTATTTTCAAAACTCGAGGGATATATCATAATCTTCTACGCAGAAAAATCCCTGCAACTCAGCGGCTGCAGGGACAAAAAGTTTCGTATAACTCGGGCAGCCTCCATTCCTACGAATGAACCGCCTCCCGCTCGACGCTCTTACTGAGCGTTCTTGGCCTTCTCCTCTTCGAGAATCTTGACAGCCATGTCGTAGATAGTGGTATCGTCGAGTACCACCAGACCGCCGTCGGGACCCGGCTCGATGTGCATGCCGATGTTCTTACCGAACTGATAGTTGACGCCACCGAAGTAGTTGCGCACTGTCTGCACTGTGAGGTTAAGCTCATCCGCGATGCGATGGGTCGAACCATCAGGCAAGCTGTCTTTGAGTCGGCGAAGCTCGTTGAAGGTGATTGTTTTGCTCATATGAATCTCTTTTTATAATATTGCTGTTTCATTCGCAGAGCTTCGCGACACTTTAAGGCACCGCTCCCCTCTTGCATTTGCTAAATTACGCATTATTTGCCGTATACGCAAAAATTTTGTAATTTATTTTTAGTGTTATATAACATCATTTCTACCCCTCACAGGGCTAAAACATTGAAACTCCGCCTAATAACACTATTATATGATCTCTATGGCTCCGGCAGGCACCCAACCGATATTGCTGTGGTTCAGTTCAACCTTATACCATTCCACTTTACCGTCGGCCCCCAATTCGGAATCAAGTATCCTGAATTTCGTGCCTCTGTGCAACGGGAATCCTACCTCAGGAGCGTCGGCAAGAGGCTCCGAACTGAGCGTCAACTTAAATTGCATCAACACCGCCTCATCCTTGCTTCGGAAATGTGATGCGGCCATCTCAGAAAACGCCACAAACACCACCGAAAAGAATAGGAAGATAATGGCACTGAAGAAACCGATTTTCTTAAACCGCACATTGGATGAGAAGAAATACAACGCCAAGGCCAGTATCAGAAGCACGAAAGCTGTGGCGGCCATCTCCGCCCAGGCATTGGATGAGGTATCGACACTGATGCTACGGTTAGCACGATCAAAGAAGCCGGGGTCGTCGGGCATCACATCCCCCTTCTTCCCCTTCAGCTCCGCCTGATTGGCATCGCCGACGCGCATCGCTATGTAATCTATATTCTGATCTATATCTTTGTTGGAGGGATCATAACGTTTGGCCCGCTCCATGCAGAGCCGCGCCTCTCCTTCATTGCCGCTCTTCTGATAGGCATTCCCAAGATTATACAGGAGCGAAGCCGACGGCCCTGTCTGCTCGATAATCCCGGTGTAAAGGCTTATCGTCTTCTCATAGTCACCCTTGGCATATGCGGTATCTGCTTCCGCCACCATCTTCTGCACGTCGGCCGGCACCACCGGCGCGGCCATTGCGCCCGGTGTCGCTCCGAAGGAGGCCAACGCCAGTGTAAGCCCCATGAGAGGCTTGCCGATTATATCATATGATTTCATCCTCTTCAGTTTTTGGGGTTGTAGCTTTTGTCTTTGATGCTTTCGCAAACTCTGTCTCAAGATTATCGATGACTTCCGCTCCCTCATCATACACCTCCTGCATCTCCTTGCGGGCGGATGCAGGTGAATATTTGGCAAACTCACATTCATCCAGCAGAGCGAGGAGACTTTTTACCGATGACTCCGGAATACCACGTTCAACCAGAATCTGACTTACATTCTCACGGTTAAGCGCCGAGGTAGGCAATTTCAGTTTATCGGCCAGATAACCCCACAGTGCCTTGAGCATCTCGTCAAGGAAGGCATCCTGATTATTAGAGCGGATGCAGTCCATAGCCCTTCTGAGACGTTTGCGGGCCATCTTACCTGCACGGCGGCTGCGGAGTCCCTCCATATCGGCATGGATATCGGCATAGCGGCGTCGCCATATCAAGGCTCCCGTCAGCAGCAGAGTCGGAATGATATACCACAACAGCCAATACAGGAACCCCCGCACATAGGGCCGAACGGGATTAGAGGCAGGCAACACGACGGGGACAAGACGGGAGTTATAGACCTGCGCCGCCTGGGATTTCTCCGATTCCGCCCCACGAGCCACCTTCAACGTATAGCTGCGTGAGGTAGAAGTTTCGTAATTGCCCGTCTGGGGATTGAAATATACAAGCTGCACCGGAGGTAGTTCAAACGTGCCTGCCTCCATCGGCATGAATGAGTAATCGAAATTCACACTGCCACTGACATTCGTGCTTCCGACGGTGGTCTTCACATCAGTGGTCGGAGAAAATACTTCAATTTCATCCGGATAAAGAGCATTCAGATCCGGCAGGTGCACATACTTCACATTACCCTCTCCCGTAACGAGATATGATACGGAGGCAGCCTGATTGGCGACGGCATCGGTCGACGCGAGATTCGATGATATCGTAAACTTTCCGACACCTCCCGAGAAATTGGCCGGTCGCGGCGAGGGAAGAGCCTTGACATTCACAGTCAGGTCATTCGGGGTTACATTCAACTGTATGGGTTTACGCACGGTCAAACGTGAGAAGAACGGGTCGTGATAATATTCCTCGGCATCAGTGCTGACCGTGTACTTATTACCTATGATCTTAAGTTGACCCGGCATCTGAGGGAAGATGATGTAGCGGGCTATGACGGCCGTGGCGTATGTACGCCCCTGATAGGTCTCGTAGGTAAGCTGATTGGAGACTGCAGGCGACTCCTCGATTACAAATCCGTCGAACTTGGGGGCATCCGTCGCACCTATGAATTTGATCGTACTGTAGGTCGTATACAATTTCACGGTGTATACGATCGCCTCCTGCTCATAGGCCGTGGTCTTCGAGACATTGGCGCGAAGGAACAGCTGATCGTTGCCCTTTCCGATGAACGTCGGGCCCTGCTGATTCTGTGTATTGGGGTCATATGCTCCCGCCTGCCCACCCTGCGCGGATGTTCCACCCTGCGGCACGGCGGATGACTGCGGAGTCGACCCCGCCTCCTCGATGGAGTAGCTGACCGTGTTACTCTTAACACCTCCGACCGTCACGGGGCCGAAACTGAATTTACCCTTTTTGTCGGCCTTCAGCGTAAGCGCGTAGATATTGACTATTGACTGCGATGTCTTACCATTGACCGACGTGAATGATGAGCTGCTGCTCTGATGACCGAAATACTGTATCTTCGCACCCGGCACCGACGAGGGACTTGCAGGAGCCTCCTGAATGTTTGACACTATTATCTTGATGTAGAACTTCTGCCCTACCTCAATCAGGCCGGATCTCGAAGCCGGCTCTACACGCAACTCCACCGTCTGCGCTCCCAACGCCAATATCGGCATAAGCAGCGACGCCAGCACGAGAAGCGTCATGCGGATGATATTATGAAGATATTTATTCATTTCACGGCAATCTTTCAATGGTTAACCTTACGGCTGCCCGCTGTTACCAACGGCGTTGCATTCCACCGGCACCGACGGCTTTTTCCCCCTTGTTGTTGCCCTGGCGCGCACGCGTCTGAGCCTCCTTATTTTCCACGGCATTCAGAATCTGCCGGGCTGCCTCAGGATGGATTTCATTTTCCTTTGGCTCATCCTGCTGCTGATTCTGCTGATCCTGTTTCTGCTCCTGATCCCGGTTCTGATCTTGGTCCTTATTTTGGTCCTGCTTCTGATCCTGGTCCTTGTTTTGATCCTGATTCTGATTCTTATCCTGCTTGTCGTCATTTTTATCGTCCTGCTGATTCTGCTGACGCAGCTGGGCGATGCGTAGGTTTCGACGCGCATTCTCGAATGAAGGATTCAGTCTCAGCGCCTGTTTGTAGTACCTGATGGCCGCGCCGTAATCCTCCTTCTCAAACTGAAGGTTGCCGAGATTATAATTGGCCTTTGAACTCAAGTCGGCATTCTTATCGCCAATCGCGGCCACCTCTTCGAGCAATTGCGTTCCCTGCGAGAAAAGGGCCGATGAGAGGGAATCCTTCTCCTGTTTGCCGGATCGGTCGGACATTCTGATCTGCGTCAATCCGAGATTGAATTTAGCCACATTGCTCCCCCCGTTGATTTCGAGGGCCGACTTATATTCCCGGATTGCCTCGGCATACTTTCCCTCTCCATACAACTCATTGCCTGCATTGATAGCCCGGCGTTCCTTACGCACGGACTGCGCCCGGGCGGTAGATAAACCACCGACAACGAAGAGTATGGCAAGTGCCAACCGAATGGAAAGACGCGCTATATTCTCTATGCCTTTGTTCATTTTTCCTCCTTTTTGAAGAATGTGATTTTATCGAGCCAGCCAAACTTGCTGTCGACCACAAGAATATCCAGCAGTATGAAAGCAAGGGCGAGCCACCCGAAGAAAGCATACAATTCATCATGCACAGCTGTCAGACTGCCTTCAAGAGCCGTCTTCGCGACCTTATCCATCTGCTTCTCAAGCTCGTTGAGACTCCCCTTGTTGGAGGCATTGACATATATACCTTTACCTTGCTCGGCTATACGTATGGCCAGATCCTCATTCAAGGCTGTTCTTACAGGCTCTCCCGTCTCGGGATCGATAAAATAGCTTGAGCGCCCCTGAGGAATCTGCACAGGTTCCGACCCGCCGACACCAATCACATCGATTTGTATATTCCGCTTGGAAGCCTGCTCCACAGCCTGCATGACTCCCTCCGGATTCTCAAGTTCCTCCGCATCGGTCAGCAGTATGATTGCCTTGCCGATATCCTTATTATCGGAGAAGGAGCGTGTAGCCATATCAATCGCGGCAGCAATATTCGTGCCTTGATTCGCCACCTGATCCGGTGTTATCGAATTCAGGAACATTTTGGCCGATACATAATCATTTGTCACCGGGATCAGCGTGTAGGCATCACCGGCAAACTCGATCAGACCCACCCTGTCATCGCTAAGGCGATTGATCAGTTTCTCAAGGGTCATCTTTGCCATTCGCATTCTGTCGGGCGCACCCTTCTCTGTAGAGGAGGGGGCCAGCATGGAGTTGGAGGCATCGACACATATCACAACCTCGATACCCTCCTTGACACTCTTCTCCGATTTCACGCCACCCCAGGGACGGGCCAGCGCGATGACCAGCATGGCATATGCCAGACACTGGAGCGTAAGTTTCAACGGCGGTTTATAGGGGGAGACGGCCGGCATCAGATGCGCGATTGTCTCCGGGCGTCCGAATTTGCGCAGCTTCCTGCGGCGCGTAGCTCGCCCCCAGAGGTAAAGGCCTATATAGACCGGCACCCCGAGGAGGAGAAACAATATGTAGGGATAAGCGAAACTCATCTTTATCTATTATCTTTTACGGAATTCTACGCAGCACTGTGTAGCGCAACAGCATCGAAAGGGCGTAGCAGCAGAGGGCCGCGAGCATCCATGGGAAGAAGGCCTCGTCGGTGCGTGTGTAATTCTCTACGTCAAGTCGCGTCTTTTCAAGCGAATCTATCTCTTTGAAGACCTTCTGCAGCATCTTCTCATCCTTGGCCCGGAAGAATTTACCCCCGGTTTCCTCGGCTATCTTCTTGAGGGATGCCTCATCGATTTTTGTCTCAAGCGTCGTCGTGGAGAATCCGTAGGGATCGGTTATCTTAATCGAGCCGTCGGTGCCTATACCGATGGTATAGACCTTGATACCATTCTTCTTGGCTATCTGAGCCGCCGTAATCGGTGGTACCTCACCCGCATTGTTGCTGCCGTCGGTAAGAAGAATCACACTTTTTGACTTGGCCTTTCCGGATACAAGACGGTTGATCGCGCTGGCAAGTCCGTCGCCTATCGCCGTGCCGTCTGTAAGGTCGCCCATCTCGACTGTCTGCAACGCGTTGATAAGCGCGGCGCGGTCATAGGTGAGGGGCATCAGAGAGAGAGACTCACCGGCGAAGACCACCAGACCCATATTGTCGTTGTCACGCTGATTGACAAATTTCATCGCCACATCCTTGGCAGCCTGAAATCTCGAAGGCTCGAAATCTTTTGAAGCCATCGATCCGGAAATATCGAGAGCCAGAACAATGTCGGTGCCCTCGACGTGTGATTTCCGATGTGAATCATAGGTCTGCGGACGACTCAACGCCACAATCAGGAAGCCCATGGCCAGAAGTTTGAGGATAAAATTGAATTTCATCAGATATTCCTTCCAACTTCTCGGCAGATTGGTAAACGGGGCCAGCGTCGACAGCCCGAGCGAGGGTGTCGACCGCCTGTTGCGCTTGAAATACCACCACAACAGAGGCACATATATCAGAAAGGCCCACAGGACCCAGGGATACTTCAGACTCATGCCTCACCCCCTTTCCTCTTAGCGTCAGACTTTCGACCGGCATTTGCGGGTGCCTTGTCAACCTTCTCGGAATCCTCCTCCTCATTATCATCTGCAGGTTTATCGACGGGCTTGGTCGCCTCGACGAAAGCTACGGCATTATCAAATGCCTTGACATTATCATCGGGCAACGGGCGCGCCATGGCGAATTTAACGAAATCCGCCATATCAAGCACCTGACGCATCATCTGGCGGGACTCCCGCATGGATGAGTCCTCGGCAAGTTTATCCATTATCTGACCTGTGGTCATTTCCATGGCCTTGATGCCGAAACGCTTGTCGAGATACGACCTCAGAATGTCGGTAAGTTTAGTGTAGAATTCCTTCTCCTGACCCGACTGCCACAACTTGAGTTTCTTAAGACGTTCAAGTCGCTGCAGGGCCACGATGTGAGCCGGCAGTTCAGGTTTGGGAGACAGAATTGTCCCCTCTTTACGATAGCGCTTCCATGCCCACCAGCCGCCGACCGCGAGAAGAGCCACCAACAGGGCTACCCACCACCAATAATAAAGCCAATCGGGAATCGAATCGAAAATAGATGGATTTTCCGGATCGGCCGGGGGTGTCATCGGGGAAATCTCATCCTCCGCAGTCACTTTGACGGGTGTAACCGTCAGCACCAACTGCTTGGAACGCGCGGTGTCGCGTCCGGCCACATAGACAAACTCCGGCAGACGGTAATAGCCGGAATCAAAGACCTGCACGGGCACCTGATAGTCAATCTGAACCCGTCCGGAGCCTATTTCAGTCGTGTCGGCCTTTATGCGCGCCCCCAACTCTATAGTGTCATTGAGGAGAGTGGCATATCCCCTCTCCCTTATTCCGGCAAGTTGTGGAAATTCTCCGGCAGTCCCCTTATCTTGCACGACCTGCAGGCGGAGCGTGTTGACCGTGCCCATCAGCATCGTGGCCGAGTCGAGCTTGGCCGATAACATCAGGGGGGCGGCGGAGGCGTGAACAGCCATGCCCGCACAGAAAGCCGTTATAATCAGTTTACGTAATTTCATAACTCAAAATTTACCGGGTTGCCTTCTGCCGGAATACGGCGAGCAAAGCCTTGACATAGTCCTCGTCGGTGCGTACCTGAGCGAGTTCGACACCGCTGCGGGCCGTCATGGTCGACAGCCGCTGCTGACGGTCATACCATGCGCGCTCATATGCTTTTCTGACGCGTTTCGACGACGTGTCGATCCAGCGTTCGGCTCCCGTCTCAAGATCGGCCACATGCATCAGGCCAACGTCCGGCAACCGGCTGTCGCGCTCATCATAAACCTGAATGGCCGCGAGTTCATGTTTTTTATTGGCCATCGTCAGTTGATGGGAAAAATCGTGGGTATCGATAAAATCGCTCAGCAGGAATGCCGTCACCCTCTTTTTCAGAGCGTTGGTCATAAACTCCAGGGCCACCTTGATATCCGTCGAACGGCTCTGCGGCCGGAAATCTATAATTTCGCGGATTATGAGCAAGATATGCTTCTTGCCCTTCTTGGGAGGGATAAACTTCTCTATCCGGTCGCTGAAGAAAATGACCCCGACCTTATCGTTGTTCTGAAGCGACGAGAAGGCGAGCGTGGCGGCCAATTCAGCCATCATCTCCTTCTTCTCGACTCCTTTGGCGCCGAAATCCTCACTGCCGCTGACGTCGATAAGAAGCATGAGGGTAAGCTCGCGCTCCTCCTCATAGACCTTGACGTAAGGCTTGTTGTGACGCGCCGTGACATTCCAGTCGATATCACGCACATCATCCCCGGGCTGATACTCGCGTACCTCGGAAAATATCACTCCGCGCCCTTTGAAGGCGGAATGATATTCTCCCGCGAAGATATTCTGGCTTAGTCCTCGGGTTTTTATCTCAATCTTGCGTACCTTTTTCAATAATTCCTTTGCGTCCATAGGCAGAGCTCAATCTCTCACAGGATGCCTGTCCGCTTATGGATCAGGGCACCTTTACTTTATCAAGAATATCGGTGATTACTTCATCGGCGGAAATATTGTTGGCCTCGGCCTCATATGTAAGGCCGATACGATGACGCATGACGTCATGGCAGACGGCGCGCACATCCTCGGGAATCACATATCCGCGACCCTGAAGGAACGCGTAGGCCTTTGAAGCTTTCGCAAGCGATATCGACGCACGCGGAGAAGCACCGTATTCGATGAGATCCTCAAGATCATTGAGACCATATTTGGCGGGTTCGCGGGTGGCAAACACGATGTCGACGATATAATTTTCAATTTTTTCGTCGATGTATATTTTCTCCACGATCTTCTGAAGCTCGTTGATTTCCGATTTGGAAACCACCGCGCTGATCTCATCCATTACTCCGGCGATGTTCTGACGGATAATTTCCTTCTCCTCATCACGTGTCGGATAGCCGATGACCACCTTAAGCAGGAATCGGTCGGTCTGTGCCTCGGGAAGAGGATACGTGCCCTCCTGCTCTATGGGGTTCTGGGTGGCCATCACGAGGAAGGGACGGTCGAGAGGGAACGTCTCGTCGCCGATTGTCACCTGACGCTCCTGCATCGCCTCAAGCAGCGCGCTCTGCACCTTGGCAGGAGCACGGTTGATCTCATCGGCGAGAACGAAGTTGGCGAAAATCGGGCCCTTCTTCACCTCGAATGTCTCACGCTTTATACTGTAAATAAGCGTGCCGATGACATCGGCCGGAAGAAGGTCGGGGGTAAACTGAATTCGGTTATATTTGGCGTCGACGAGAGTGGCGAGGGTCTTGATGGCGAGTGTCTTCGCCAGTCCGGGAACACCCTCAAGCAACACATGGCCGTTGGCCAGCAACGCTATAAGCAGGGAATCGATCAGATGTTTCTGGCCGACGATGCGACGCTGCATGCCGGTGCGGATCATGGTAAGGAAATTGCTTCTTGAAGCAATCAGATCATTCAATTCACGAATATTTACTTGTTCGCTCATTATTATAGTCGGTTAATCTTTTTGCAAAAGTAAAGATTTATATCCTAAGATTTGCAAATGCAGTGTTAAACATTTTTAAATCCGGCGTGATTTATGCTTTTACGCAGGTTTTCCGGCCATTTTATGATTCACCTTGCGTCTCGCCGTCGCTCTCTGCTGAAGCAGCGTCACCGGGTGCCGTCGCCCCTGCCGTCTCCTCTACGACCTCCACCTCCTCGGTCTCCGCAGGATTGTTGAAGGCATTCCATCCCTGAGCGCGGATCGGAATCTCACCGCCGTCGCGTGTCACAAGGGCGGCGCCGAGCTGTGGAGCTGTTATGTATCCGATCATCCGCACGCCGTCGATGCGTTCGATCTTCTCTTTATCCGTCAGCGGGACAGTAAAGAGCAACTCATAATCCTCTCCCCCGTTCATGGCGGCTGTCACGAGATTCATGTTAAGTTCCTCGGCCATCAACGCTGTCTGGTAGTCAATCGGGATTCTATCCTCATATACCCGGCAACCCACATCGGAAGCCTTGCAGATGTGAAGCAGCTCCGATGAGAGACCATCGCTGACGTCCATCATAGCCGTCGGAACGATACCGGCCTCACGAAGTTTCTCTATGATATCCTTCCGGGCCTCCGGTCTTAGCTGACGCTGCAGAATGTATTCCTTGCCGGAGAAGTTGGGCTGGAAATTGGGATCTCCGCTCTGCGCCGCCACAGTATTCTCCCGCTCCAGAAGCTGCAGACCCATATAGGCCGCCCCGAGGTCGCCGCTGACACATATGAGGTTCGTCTCTTGCGCGCCTCCGCGTTTGACGGCCTTACCCTTCTCGACCTCTCCGAGGCAGGTGACACTGATCACGAGTCCGGTGACGGAAGCCGATGTGTCGCCACCCACGAGGTCGACTCCGTAATTTTCACAGGCTATACGGATTCCCGCATAGATGGCATCTATATGCTCGACTGTGAAACGGCTGGAGACGCCGATGGAGACCGTAATCTGTTTCGGAGTGCCATTCATGGCATAGACATCGCTGAAATTGACGACGGCCGCCTTATAACCGAGATGCATAAGGGGCACATAACGCACATCGAAATGTATACCTTCCAGAAGAAGGTCGGTCGTGACGAGCAGCTCCTTGTCGGAGGGCACCCGTATGACTGCGGCATCATCTCCGACACCGAGCACTGAGGATTCATTCACAAGGGGAAATTCGCGGGTCAGACGGTCGATTAGACCGAATTCTCCGAGCGAGGATATTTCGGTTGCCATATGATTTTTAGAGTAAGATTTTTTGACAAAATAGAGAAAGCCTTTTATATAGACTTTCTCTATTATAACAATCCGGATAAATTACGGTTTAACTCTCTTCAAGAGGCTTTCTCTTATTTCCTTACAGATTTCCTTACAGACGACCTACCATCTCGGTGATGATCTTTGTCATGACGGGCTGTGCCTTTACGGCAGCCTTCTGCACTTCCTCGTGGGTCGGTACCTCCTTGATGTCCTTGCCGCCGAGATCCGTGATAACAGACACGCCGAAGACTTCCATTCCCGCATGATTGGCTACGATTACCTCGGGAACGGTCGACATACCGACGGCATCACCTCCGATGATACGGAAATACTCATATTCCGCCGGAGTCTCGAATGTCGGGCCCTGCGTGCCGACATAAACACCGTGCATCAGACGGATTCCATCCGCTGCCGCGATTTCGTCGGCCATGGAAATCAGACGCTGTGAATAAGCCTCGGTCATGGCCGGGAAACGGGGGCCGAGTTTTTCGTCGTTGCGTCCGCGCAGAGGATTCTCCGGGAAGAGGTTGATATGATCAGTGATTACCATCACGTCGCCGACATTGAATTCCTTGTTCATGCCGCCGGCCGCGTTGCTGACAAAGAGGGTGTTGACCCCCAGAGCCTTCATGACGCGCACCGGGAATGTCACCTGCTTCATGTCGTAGCCCTCATAGTAATGGAAGCGGCCCTGCATGGCCATAATGTATCTTCCCCCGAGGCGTCCGAAAATCAGTTTGCCGGAATGTCCCTCTACTGTCGATACGGGAAAATTCGGTATATCCTTATATTCGAGTTCCGCAGATATCTCGATTTTGCTGACGAGATCGCCCAGCCCGGTGCCGAGTATCACGGCTGTATCAGGCATTTCGCCGACCTTTTCGCGGATATATGCGGCAGTCTCCTCTATAAGTTCAATCATAGTCTTCTCCATCATAATAATTGTTTCGGTTTCGGTTTTGACTTTCTTCTGATGTATAAACATTCGAATCCCCGTTATCGTTTCGGGGCTGATCCGAATATCCTCCTACGACATCTGCCGAATATGAGGTCGGCTGTGTGTCGCCCTGATCGAGTTTCAGTTGGGAGAGCAGATCCCGGATAAGGTTGTTGTCGTTGTCCGACGTTCCGGCCACCATATCGACGCTTATCGGCTGATAGAATACGTATGGCTTGAGTTCAGTAGGGAAATATGGATTATGCACGAGTCGGACGGCATCCTTTTCCGTAGTGATGATCACTTTCCGTTCCCCCTTCATTTTGTTGAATTTCTCCGCTATACGCAGTATATCCTTTCGGGAGAAGTCATGATGGTCAGGAAAATGCTCCACTTTCTTTCTGCACGCATATTGCTTGAAATGGCGCACGAAATATCTCGGATGCGCGATTCCGGTCAGCAGAAACACCGAGTCGCGCTCACTGAATGAACTGAGATTGACACTGAATTTCGCTTCATCCTTGAATACGGGTTTGAGGCCCTCGTAGACGTAACGTGAGAAGTATAGCTTCTGGAACGGCATCAAATCCAGATTTTTCGTGACGATCCGGTAATCAAGCGGATTGAGCGAGTCGGGACATTTGGTGACGATCACCATGTCGGCGCGGTTGATCTCATGTGGCGACTCGCGCAGGCGGCCCAACGGAAGCAGCTTGTCGTCATAGACCGGGCGGCCATATTCCATCAGAAGAATCGAAATCTTCGGTTTCACCCAGCGATGCTGGAAGCTGTCGTCGAGCACTATCAGGTCAAGATCCGGGTAAAGGTTCATGAGCTCCGTGATGCCCTTGCGGCGACTCTCGCATACGGCCACCTTCACGAGATTTCCGAATTTATTGTAGATTTGCCAGGGCTCGTCACCGATAGAATCGGGGGTGCTCTTCGAATTGGCTATGATGAATCCCCGCGTCTTGCGTTTGTATCCGCGACTGAGCACGGCCACACGATAGCTTCCGGACAAATGGCTGACGATATACTCCGTGTGCGGAGTCTTCCCCGTGCCTCCGACCGTGAGATTACCCACGCCGATGATAGGCACCTCATATGCCATCTGGGGGAGCACGCCCCAATCGAAAAGCTTGTTGCGCACCCACATCACCGCGCCATATATCCATGACAGCGGGAGCAACAGATATGTAAGGAATTTGTCAGTATTGGATTTCACCGTGTCGATTTTGTTTTTAGCCGGGATTTAGTTGATTCTATCGGGATCTTCGCCGATCAGAGGGTTGTTTTGAAGGGCATCATGCGGGCCTGGAGCGGCTTTCGCGTCAGCACCATCTCGATTTCCTCCGCATATGAGGCCTCCGGAGCGAATTTGACGGCTTCCTTGATAAGAGTGGCTCTCAGCTCGCTCTGCATCGAGAGCTGCACGAGATTCCAGAAGTTATTGTCGATCTCCGGATAAAAGGCCACCTCGCAGGATTTCCCCTTTCCTTTTCCGTCAGCAACCTGTTTCTGCACCCAATCGATGGCAGTCTGCATGCTTCCGAGCTGGTCGACGAGTTTAAGCTGCAGTGCTTTTTGTCCGTCCCATACACGTCCTTCGGCAATTGAGCGCACTCGCGCCTCTGACATCTTGCGCCCCGTAGCCACACGACCGACAAACTGGGCGTAGCCACGTTCCACCATCTTTTGCATCGAAGCAAGCTGGGATTCGGTCATAGGCTTCAGAAGCGAGGGGAAGTCGACGTCGGGGTTAGTGCTCACCTCCTGCGGGCTGACTCCTATGTTATGCGCCAGCTGAGCGGCATTGGGAATCATTCCGAATATTCCGATCGAGCCTGTTACGGTCATCGGATCGGCGAATATACGATCGGCCTGACAGGATATCCAGTAGCCGCCTGATGCAGCATAGTCTCCCATCGACACGGCGAATGGTTTGCCTTTTGATTTGAAGTAATTGAGTGCCTCACCTATGAGATCGGAGCCGAATACGGAACCTCCCGGGGAATTGACGCGCAATACGAGACCTTTGACATTATCGTCGTCGGCAAGCTTGGTTATGACGGGCACAAGCACCTCGCAATTTATGCCGCTCTTCGTCCCCTCCTTGATCTCACCTTCGGCAAAGAGCACTGCAATCTGCCGCGACGCCCCATATTCGAGTCCGAACTGGGATGTGGCGGCCATAACTTCAGGGGAGACGAAATTCACTTTCTCTTTCTTCACTCCCAATGCGGCTGCTATGCGATCATCCATCGTGCGCTCATAGACCGTCTTGTCAACTATCCCCATACGCTCGGCGAAAGATGCGTTCTGAAGCATCAGCACACTGTCGTTGACTATGGCGTTGAAGCGCTCCTTAGGCATCCTGCGGCTACGGCAGATTTCATCGGTTATGAATCCCCACATGTTGCCGTAAAGTGTATCGAGCTGCGCACGTGCGGGTCCGCTCATCTCGTTGCTTATGTAGGGTTCTACGGCCGATTTGAATGTGCCGACCTTCACCACCTGCATCTGCACGCCAACCTTGTCAAGAAGTCCCTTGAAATAAGGCACCATCGTCGACATACCGTTGACGCCGACCGCACCCGCCGGATTCAGGAAAAGACTGTCGGCCACAGTGGCGAGATAGTAGTCGCCGAGACCCATGCCGTCGCCATAGGCGTAGATTTTCTTATTGCTTTTCTTGAATTCGAGGAGTTCGTCGCGAATGGCGTGGAGCGTCGAGGGTCCGGCCTGAATCCCGTTGCACTTGATATAAATCATGCGCACATTCTTGTCGGAAGCTGCCTGGCGGATAGCCTCCACTACCGTGGTGAGCGTCATGGGCATATCGAGGTTGCCCTGCATCAGACTGATGGGATTGAAATCCGGTGCCTGTTCACGTTCCGATATAGGTCCCGATAAATCGAGCGTCATGACGGTATTGGAGCGCACCTTGGGGGTATCCGATGCCTGAGAAACGCCGATCTTGGCCACAATGGCCGTCACGACTATTATGGCCACAAGGAAGAATAGTCCGAGTGCCAGCCATGCCCCCATGAATGAGGATAGGAGATTGAGAAAGAATTTCTTCAGCATGATGGTCTGCTTATGGTGTTGTGATAAACGGTATGTGTCAGCCCGGAAGCATCAGAGGGAGGCTATTATCTCCTTCATTTGCTCGCCCAGGCGTTCGGCCTCCTCCATGGTCGAGGCCTCACTGTAGATGCGTATGATCGGCTCCGTATTCGATTTGCGGAGATGCACCCAGCTGTCGGGGAAATCAATCTTCACTCCGTCGATATCATTGATTTCCTCATTTTTGAAACGCTCCTTGGCGGCTGCCAGAATGGCATCGACATCCGTCTCGGGCGTCAGGGTGATTTTATTCTTTGCTATGGCATATTGGGGATATCCGGCCTTGAGCTCCGTCATCTTCTTTCCGGATTTCGCCAACAGCGTCAGGAAGAGGGCCACTCCTACGAGTGCGTCGCGACCATAATGCAGTTCGGGATAGATCACTCCTCCATTTCCCTCTCCTCCGATCACAGCGCCGGTATCCTTCATCTTTTTGACTACGTTGACCTCGCCGACCGCAGCTGCATTATATTCGCATCCCCGCGCTCTCGTCACATCACGAAGGGCACGCGAGGAACTGAGATTGGAGACTGTGGAACCGGGGGTATGGGCCAGCACATAATCGGCCACTGCGACGAGAGTATATTCCTCCACGAACATTTCGCCATTCTCCATGACGAGCGCGAGTCGGTCTACGTCCGGGTCGACCACGATTCCGACATCTGCCTTGGAATTGCGCATCACTTCGGCTATCTGCGTGAGATTCTCGGGAATCGGTTCGGGAGTATGGGCGAATTTACCGTTGGCCTCGCAGTTGAGTTCGATAATCTCCTTGACCCCGAGTTCACGAAGAAGCTGCGGGATTATCACTCCTCCGACGGAATTCACGGCATCCACCGCCACTGTAAATCCGGCTTTGCGGATCGCCTCTACATCCACCAGCGGAAGTGAAAGCACCATATCTATGTGACGCGTGTTATAGGTTTCATTGCGATATTCCTTTCCAAGAGCAAACACATCGGCGAAACTGAAGTCCTCTGCCTCGGCTATTGNAATCACCTGCTTACCCTCGGCATCATTGAGAAATTCTCCGCGAGAATTAAGGAGTTTCAGAGCATTCCACTGTGTCGGGTTATGGGAAGCTGTAATGATGATGCCGCCGTCGGCCCCCTCCGAGGTTACGGCAATCTCCGTGGTAGGTGTCGTGGCCAGGCCGATATTNATGACATCCAGNCCCATTGCCATGAGCGTNCCGCAGACGAGATGGCTTACCATCTCCCCCGACAGACGGGCATCGCGNCCCACGACAATCTTGCGGGCCTCGCGATTTGTGGAACGCAGGATAAACTCGGCATAAGCTGCCGTGAATTTAACGATGTCTACACCTCCGAGACCTTCGCCGGAGCGGCCGCCGATTGTTCCTCGGATGCCTGATATGGATTTTATGAGTGACATTTCTTAATATTCGGGTTTATAGTATTTCACGTTATACATGAAGGGGATACATGCCGTCTGCTCTGCGGAGAATGACGTGCCCGTGAATCCGGAATAGGATTTTATGACGAGGTTTACCTCCGAATAATATCCCAGATAGTCNAGGGGCACCTGTATGCCGGTGCCATACTGGGTGGAGTTGGGATATTTCGTATTTCCGTAGAATAGATAGGTCGAGCCTATGCTGCTGTTGAGATTGTCCATATTTCCTTGCGGAATTGACGAGGAACCCTGCCACAGATTCTTGATATTCGTGCGTTCAAAACGGAAATATACCTTATCGTCGGTCTGCGGACGGTCAGATAGATCACCACGGTTGATGACCTGCATATAGACGGTGCCGTCGGTATTCATACGGTAGAACGGCGCGTTCTCTCCGATTTCGAAATCCTCGGCCTTGGCCGGAGCCTCTATCTCCACACGATGCTGGGCGAGATACCAGTTGACGGCTTTCTCCTCGTCGCGCAGGAGGTCGGCATAGCTTTCACCCTTCTCGCATCCGGCCATAGTGACAGCGGCGAGAATGGCCGCCGAAATCGGGAGGATNCCCCTGCCGATGAGTCGGATACGGGTTGTTATATATGTTGTCACGTTCATTTTATTTCTTTATGGATCATTCAGTGTCGGTTCATTCGATTTTCTCCAGACGTTGCGGAAGATATTGTCGATAATCCGGCAATGCCTCTATCAGGATNCGCCGGCATTCCTCAAGAGTGCCGTGNAATTCCGCCCCNGCNGCCTGACGGTGACCTCCGCCGCCGAAGAGATTCTTGCAAACCTCCGACACCGGGAAATCATCGACACTTCGGGCCGATACCTTTATGCAGTCATCATCCTGCCTCAGGAAGAATGAGCTGACTATCCCGCGCACGTTGAGGGGCATATTGACGAGTCCCTCAGAGTCTCCCCGCTCATAATTGAAGCGCTTNAGTTCGGCCGAGTCGATNGTTATTATGGCGGCTCTCATCGGCTCTATTATCTCAAGTTTCTCNCTCAGAGCGTAAGCGTGNAGGCGCAGACTGGAGAGCGACTGGGCCAACAGGGCCTCGCGCACGATACGGTTCTTGTCNACACCTTTCTCCAANAGNCGCATCAGCACCTCGTAGATATCGGGATTCTTGCAGTTGACGGAGAAGTTGCGTGTATCGGTCACCATGCCGGTGCATATGCAGGTTGCCGAGGCGAGGTCCATGTCGAGATAATATCCCATGGCGGCGATTATCCGGAACATCAGCTCACACGTGCTCGACATATCGGGGAATGAAAAGGTAAGGTCGCAGAAGCCGTCGGGTTCCTGATGATGGTCGACCATCACTTTTCTCGCGGCTGCGCCGGCTATTACAGGCCCGAGGGCATCCTGACGGGACGGCTGGTTGAAGTCGCAGCATACTATCAGGTCGGCTTCAGCGATGACCCGNCGGCAGTAATCCTCGTGTCGGGTGAAGATGGAAATCTCCTTGAAGCCCGGCAGGAATGACAAGGAGCGCGGCGGCTGGTCGGGCACGACAACAGTCGCCCGCTTTCCAAGCGTGCGCAACAGGTGCAGCAATCCAAGCGTGCTGCCGATGGCATCGCCGTCCGGTCGCACATGGCACGTCAGGATTATGCTCTCGCTCTCCCCTATCCATGCCCGGAATCTGTCGGTCATCGACGTGTTCAATATCTTATTCATTGCTTTCTTCAGGGGGTTGTTTCCCGATTCAACTCACAAAGGTAACGTTTTATTCTCATATTTCCGTTTTTTTTCTTTAATTTTGTATGTAATTTCTCAATATTATAANNGTCCCACCCCTCAGTGGGCCCGAAATCAACCCTATATATGCATACTAAAGAGGAAAAACTTCAGGCTTTCGGTCGAATGCTCGACGTGCTTGATGAGTTGCGCGTAAAGTGTCCGTGGGATGCCAAACANACCAATGAATCCCTTCGCCCCAATACGATCGAGGAGACTTTCGAGCTCGCCGAGGCNCTGAGCCNNAATGACCCCGAGAATATCAAGAAGGAGCTTGGAGATGTNTTGCTTCATATAGCTTTCTACTCAAAAATCGGNCAGGAAAAGCAACAGTTCGATATCGCCGATGTCTGCAATGCTTTGACCGATAAACTCATTTTCNGGCANCCNCACGTGTTCGGTGAGACTAAAGTCGATGGCACTGATGAAGTCCTCGCCAATTGGGAGCAGCTGAAACTTAAGGAGAAGGGTGGCAACAAGACCGTNTTGGGGGGAGTGCCGTCGGCTCTGCCCGCTCTTATCAAGGCCAACCGTATCCAGGANAAGGTGCGCAATGTGGGCTTCGACTGGGAGCAGCCNTCTCAGGTATGGGATAAGGTAGCCGAGGAAATCAGCGAGGTTAAGGCTGAAATCGAGGCTGACGACAAGGATAAGATGGAGGCTGAATTCGGCGATCTGCTTTTCGCCGTCGTCAACGCCGCCCGTTTATATGGCGTCAATCCCGAAAATGCACTCGAACGCACCAATAAAAAATTCATAGCCCGTTTCAATTGGCTTGANAAAGCCTGCCATGACCGCGGACTCGACCTCAGGAATATGAGTCTCGCCGAGATGGATGAAATCTGGGAGGAGGCGAAGCTGAATCTNAAGAAGTAACTAATTTAGAAATCTTTCTTAGCCAACGATGATTCTTTGCATCACCGAGAAGCCGAGTGTCGCCACCGATATCGCCAAGATTATCGGTGCCCCGACACGTCGCGACGGATACTATGAAGGCAACGGCTATTGNGTCACNTGGACCTACGGCCATCTCTGCACCCTCAAGGAACCCGCCGACTATAATCCCTATTGGAAGACCTGGGCGCTCAATTTTCTCCCGATGATTCCTCCGAGATTCGGCATCAAGCTCATTCCGCAGGCGAGTATCGAGCGGCAGTTCCGCGTCATCGAACATCTTATCACNCAGGCCTCGGAAATTATCAATTGCGGTGATGCCGGCCAGGAGGGTGAACTTATCCAGAGATGGGTCATGCAGAAGGCGGGNTGCAAAATTCCGGTNAAGCGTCTGTGGATTTCATCCCTGACTGATGACGCNATCCGGGAGGGGTTCAAGAATCTCCGTCCGGAAATCGATCTCAAGCCTCTTTACGAGGCCGGACTCTGCCGGGCGATCGGTGATTGGGTGCTCGGAATCAACGCCACCCGTCTCTTCACCCTGAAGTACGGTCGCCCGAANCAGGTNCTCTCCGTAGGACGTGTGCAGACTCCTACGCTCGCTCTCGTGGTNAAGCGTCAGGCGGAGATAGAGAATTTTGTNCCCAAGGATTCCTGGGAGCTTAAGACCGATTACNGAGGTGCCCTCTTCACAGCTCAGGTAAAGCCCTTCGACACCGAGGNAAAGGCNATGGAGCTCCTTGAANCNCTTAAGGATAAACCGTTTGAAATAACGGATGTATCCAAAAAGAAGGGTTCGGAAGCTCCTCCCCGCCTNTACGACCTCACCTCCCTGCAGGTCGACTGCAATAAGAAATTNGGCATCGGAGTCGATGACTCTCTCAAAATCATTCAAAGTCTGTATGAGAAGAAGGTATCNACCTATCCGCGTGTCGACACGACTTATCTGACGGATGATATCTATCCCAAATGCGGCCCGACGTTGCTCGGTCTTTCCGAATATGCGGCTCTTGTNGAACCCCTCAANGGCCACNGGCTAAAGAAATCNAAGAAGGTCTTCGACAATTCGAAGGTGACCGANCACCATGCCATCATTCCCACCGGACAGCCTCTCCCCTCCAATCTTACCGATCTCGAACGTAAGGTGTTCGATCTCATTGCCCGTCGTTTCATCAGCGTGTTCTATCCTGACTGCACGTTCGAACAGACAACGGTGTTGGGCATCGTCGACCAAACCAAGTTCAAGGCCACGGGACGTGTCGTGCTCGACCAGGGATGGAAGGCCGTATATGCAAAGGATAACGCCGACGCTGATGACGATAAGTCNGACAAGGAGGAGACGACCCAGGAGATGCCGAAGTTCNGCAAAGGTGAATCCGGCCCGCATAAACCACGCNTGAATAAAAAGACCACTCAGCCTCCAAAACTCTATACGGAGGGAACTCTGCTCAAAGCCATGGAGACAGCAGGCTCNCAAGTGGAGGATGAGGATTTGCGTGAGGCCCTCAAGGCTAACGGAATCGGACGCCCTTCAACCAGAGCGGCCATTATCGAGACGCTCTATAAGCGTGGCTANATAGAGAAAGTGAGGAAATCGATCAAGGCCACTCCNGATGGCATAGCCCTCATCAATCTGATTCAGGTGGAGTTGCTTAAAAGCGCCGAATTGACCGGTATNTGGGAGAACAGGCTGCGTATGATCGAGAGNCAGGAATATGCACCCAAGGAATTTCTCGATCAGTTGAAGTCNATGGTCGTTGACATCACCCGTCAGGTNATGGCCGACACGACTAAGATGACAGTCTGATAAATCCNCGGATGCAATTATATTGTTATTATAGTATGGATACAAATCTCGTTTGGCAATATACTATCGTGGCTTTGCTCATTCTTGCNGCTGTCGCTCGCCTCATATGGGGCATCCGGCGCAAAAAGAGCAAAGGGGGAAGTTGTTGCGGATGTTCGTTGGCCGAAACTTGCCGTGATTATAAACGCTCTAACTCCGCCTCATCCACACAACACCGACCCTCTCCCGAACGCTGCGATTGCCACAAATGAAAATTACCCTGAAAATAAATCCCGCGCCCNNATTCGGACGCGGGATTTTATTGTTTATTCGGTTGGCTCGCTGCTATGAATTAGCAGGGAAGAGCGGCATTTGTCTTCTTGACAGCCTCTGCGCTCTTGGCGAAGAGTTCCTTCTCCTCGGCGGTAAGGTCAAGCTCGATGATCTTTTCGATACCACCCTTGCCGAGAAGACAGGGAACACCGATGCAGAGATCAGACTCGCCATATTCACCCTCAAGCAATGCGGAGCAGGGGATGATAGCTTTCTGGTCGTGGATGACAGCCTCTACAACCTCAGCTGTAGCCGCGCCCGGAGCATACCATGCGGAAGTGCCGAGAAGCTTTGTCAGCGTAGCGCCGCCNACCATNGTGTCAGCCACCACCTTATCAAGTGTCTCAGCGGGGAGCAGAGTTGAGCAGGGAACACCGCGCAGCGTTGCGAAACGCTTCATGGGAATCATTGTAGTGTCGCCGTGACCGCCGATCACGAAGCCCTCAACCTCATTGGGGTTAGCCTCAAGAGCCTGGCTGAGATAGTATTTGAAGCGGCTGCTGTCAAGAGCGCCACCCATACCGATGATGCGGTTCTTGGGGATACCTGCGATCTTGTGGATGAGATATGTCATTGTGTCCATGGGGTTGGANACACATACGATGACTGCATCGGGGCTGTACTTCAACACGCTTTCAGTCACCTGCTTCACGATACCGGCGTTAACACCGATAAGTTCCTCGCGTGTCATGCCCGGTTTGCGGGGGATACCGGAAGTGATGACAACCACGTCGCTGCCTGCAGTAGCCTCATAGTCGTTGGTCACACCCTTGATGCGGGTATTCATGTCGAGCAGATTGGCAGTCTGCATCATATCCATGGCTTTACCTTCAGCCACTCCCTCTTTGATGTCGAGCATTACGACTTCGTCCGCTACTTCACGCAGTGCAATCACGTTGACTGCAGTGGCGCCCACGTTGCCGGCGCCTACCACTGTTACTTTTGACATAGGTATTATGTTTGATTTAAGTTGGGTTATACTGGTTTATAGTCATCGCGGCAGCCGCTCGGATGGCGTTTGCCGTTTCTGTCTGCAAATATACTCTTTTTTCCTCAACTATCCAAAAATATCTCCCCTTTTCCCTGACGGATTATTTCCGGCTCCGTCGNNGAGCNCGTGCAGTCTACTATCGTGGAGAGTTCATCGCCGCCGTCACCGCCGTCTACCATCAGTCGTACACCCCGCCCCTCATAATGTTCCGCTATCAGTTCCGGCTCTCGCGCATGGTCGTCATCCTCGAATTCTATCGAGGTGGTGAGCACAGGATGACCCAATGCCTTGACTATCTCCCGCGGGGTGGCCGCCTCGGGTATCCTTATCCCTACCGTTTTCCTTCCTTTGAATGCCTTCGGCAAATTGCGCCCCGAACGGAAAAGGAATGTAAAGGGTCCCGGCAGGTATTCTTTAAGCAGACGGTAGCCATCGTCATCTATCATGGCATATTCGGAAGCCATGGAGATATCCGAACATATGACGGAGAGATTATTCTTCTCGGGATTGATACCTTTAAGATCACAGAGGCGTGCTATGGCTTTCGGATTGAGGGCATCACACACTATGGCATAGACAGTGTCGGTCGGTATTATCACCAACTCTCCCCCGGCCAGATATCCTGCGATCTCCTCCGCCTGTTTCTCTGAAGGACGGTCACTCCAAATCTTTATTGTTTCCATTTTTAGTAGTCAGTCTATTGTTTGGCACCGATTTCGCAGACGTTTTTCACGCGTGCGGAACCGGCATGTAAAGATATATATTTTTTATTGATTCCGGCGCCGCTTTCCGGTAATTTATTGAATCAATCTCTCGATTTTAACATCTCCGCGAGTTCTTGCGCGGGAAACAGGCTATCTCCCCCGGCCTGCAACATGCAGTATAATCTCTTTGCCGACTCACGATTTCTTGCTAACTTTGCATAGTTTTAATCCCATTCGATATGAAAATAGCGATTCTCGCGGCCATGGATAAAGAAATGGCCCTCCTCAAGACTCTTATCTCCAATCCGCAGGAGACGACAGCTGACGGCACCCCCTGCGTCACAGGCAATATAGGCCATCACGACGTGGTGCTTGCCAAATGCGGAATCGGCAAGGTCAACGCATCTATCAATACGNTCCGGGTGATACGCGCATTCTCCCCGCAACTGGTAATCAATTCAGGTGTGGCCGGCGGGGCCTCCGGTCTCAATGTCGGGGCGCTCGTGGTGGCCGATGCCGTAGCTTATCATGACGTCTGGTGCGGGCCCGGCACTCTTCCCGGTCACGCCGACGGATTCGACCGTATTTTCCTGCCATCCCCCACGGTGCTTGAGGCCGCGCGTAATTATCTATCCGACCCCTCTCCGGTATTCGGCCTTATCGCCACAGGCGACATCTTCATATCAAAAGCCGAGGAAATCAGCCGTATCCGTGAGATTTTCCCGCAGGCTGTGGCCGTCGATATGGAATCCGCAGCCATCGCGCATACCTGCGTGGCCGAAGGGGTGGAGTTCGCCATAATCCGTGTGGTCAGCGACACTCCCGGAGCGGGTGAGAATATCGAACAGTACAAGGATTTCTGGACTCATGCCCCTCAAACCACATTCAAGGCGGTTACGACCGTCCTCGAACATCTCTGATTCCAATTAATCAAAACATACAGTCTCCTGCGATGCCTCATCTTTTTCATAATAAAACGGTGATGTTGCCGGTGGCCCTTATCGGTGGTGCCATTTTCCATCAATGGATGGGCTACGTCACCTTCCTCTCCCCTTACCTCATCTTCGCCATGCTCTTCATCACATACTGCAAGCTGCGTCCCTCCGACTTCCGACTGACTCGCGAGGAATGCCTCTTGCTCGGTATTCAGTTCCTCCTGAGTGCCGTTGTCTACGGAGCTTTGGCGTGGTGGGATCACACGGTTGCCGAGGGTGTGTTCATCTGTGTATTCGTCCCGACGGCGACGGCTGCCCCTGTCATTACCTCNATGCTTGGAGGGAGCATATCCAAAGTCGCCACTTACTCACTGCTTTGTAATCTGACTGTAGCGGCGATCGGTCCAATCGTGCTCGCATGGATAGGCGACACTCCGGAATTGACTTTCACGGAGTCTTTTCTCAGGATTTTGTCGCAGGTGGTCCCGCTGCTGCTCGGTCCCCTCTTGGTGGCGTTTCTTCTTCGGTACGCCTGGCCTTCGCTGCATTCAAAAATCGTCGGTCATCAGCAACTTTCGTTCTATCTCTGGGCCGTCGCGCTCTTTATTATCGTCGGCAGCTGCGTGAGCTTCGCCATAAGCCATTGGCGCCCTGAAAATACCATGACTATGATTTGGCTGACATTCGGTGCGCTCGCCGCCTGTCTGATTCAGTTCAAGGTGGGGCGTCGTTTCGGCTCTCGCTACGGTGATCCGGTCAGCGGCGGACAATCCCTCATGCAGAAAAACACCGTGCTTGCCGTGTGGCTCGCTCTCGCCTATATGAACCCGATCGCATCTATCGCGCCGGCCGCATATATAGCATGGCAGAATATCATTAATTCCTGGCAGCTGATGCGCCACGACTCGAAAGTCAGGAATCTCGAGAAGATTTCCTGATTTTCCCCTCATTCCGATGCACTTTCCATCTGCCAAAGACGTTATAGATAATATGAGAAACAACATATCTACATATCTCCTCCCGGCTTTGCTTCTGGCATCCCCGTTTGCTTCCGCATTTGCGGAGACGGTAAGTCAGAAACAGGCGAAAGCTATGGCTCAGAGTTTCTTCGATGAGGCGTTTCATGAGACGACGGCTCCCGTGAAACTTGTCTATAACGGCAAGCGTCTNACTACCGACCGTCTCTTCACCCCTTTTTATGTCTACAATCAGCCTCGCGGAGGCTTCGTGATAATATCCGCCGAAAACAAAACGATGCCCGTCCTGGGCTACAGTCTCAAAAGTTCGTTTGATGAGGATAACCTATCCGAATCCGAGAGAGCCTGGCTCAAGGGCTTCGCGCGTGACATCGAATTGATTCGATATGATGACAGGGTGCCTGAACGCGCCATTGAGGCATGGTCGGATTACCCCCGGTATATTGCCGACCTTCTTTCCGCTCCTTACGACGCCACTGACGTGACCCTCTCTTTCTCTGATGTGGCGCCGGATCTGACGGATCTGCTTTATACGACCGACCGTGAACTCGACGGTAATTTCTCGGCGGTATATACCCCCGCTCAGTGGAGCTCCATCATCGCCGATCATCAGGAAGCTGAGGGGAATGTAGCGATTGCATATGTCGATGAGCGCAAGGATATGTTTCCGGCATTCGTGCATGGNAGAAAGGGNGANTTCTTCCGTATCCGGTTTGACCGNCCCAATGACTGGTTNCTNCTGCTTAATCCCGCTGAATTNCTCGGTGACCGCCAGATCGCCCTGCTCTCCAAACCTCGCTATGTNGCTCCGGAGGATGAGGAGGAGGTGCCTTTCGAGTTCTATGATTCTTTCGNGGCCGAGACCCGTNCGGCTGAGGAAGCGGAGGAAGCCCGACTGACGGCACTCCCCTCCGAGCCTATCGTGAAATCGGCCGCCGCAGGCCATTTCGATGTGCTGCTGCCGGAAAATGCCCGTCTGGCNATGATTTATAATCTGAACGGCAGCCATATAGGTCGCGCCACATACAGCGGTCAGCCNGTGGCCCATATCAATATCGAGGCGGAGCCGGCAGGATTCTATTTCGCCATNATCTANGGTGANTCGGGACGCCCTTACGGAATCAAGCTATACCGCTGATNGGACCCTCACAACAAATTACTTAATCATGAAAAAATTCTTTCAATCCAAAGCAAGCGCCTGGGCTGCTTTCATATTTGTCTTAATATACCTTNTTGCCACATTCAAAATGCGAATGGCATGGTGGATGTATATGGATGTATTTTTCATATTNATGGCTGCCTTCCTNAATCTGGTCGTCTGCTACATCCGCAATATCAATCGCCCGGTGGCACAGACGCTCAACAANTGGGCGCTCATCTTCGGTCTCCTGTTCATCGCGGCCTTCATCGGTGAATGGATCGCCGTGTATATTCTATTCTGATTCAATCCCCCTTACCTTTCCTCCCATCTAATTACCTCACTCCCTTTTATGGCAAAATTAACGGTCGTTTGTTCTGTTAATTTTGATGGAATACATACGCCGACTTGCCCCGTGCTGCACGAAACGCAGAGGGGGGCTGTCGTTGGTTACGAATCCTAAGTTGTAGTTGCCGCAAAATTAGTAACTTTGCAGTCTAATACGCGTAAAAATGACAATGAAAGAAGAACATATCCCGGAAAATACTGAATCAAAGCTTTATGATGACGTGTGTGCCATCCTTGAAGACTCTCGCTATCGTGTGGCTGTATATGTCAATTCCGAGGTATGTCGGATGAACTGGCATGTGGGTATGCGAATCAAAGAGGATGTTCTGCATAATGCCCGCGCTGAATATGGCAAACAGGTTGTCAAACACCTCGCTGAGCGACTCGTCAAGCGTTATGGCAGCGGATGGGGATTCAAGAAACTACAACATTGTCTACGCGCTGCGTATACTTTTTCGGAGGCTGAGATTGACTACGCAGTGCGAAGACAATTGAGTTGGACACATCTCCGATCACTTATGTTTGTCGAGGACGAACTCGCACGAAAATTCTATATGGAGATGTGTCGGTTGGAGAAATGGTCGACCCGCACTCTTGATCAGAAAATCGACTCGCAACTTTATGAGCGGACAACTATCAGTCGCAGACCTGAAGAGATCATCAAGTCTGAACTTGACACNATGAAGGACACCGACCGAATACACCCTGACCTTGTGTTCAGGAGCAGTTATTTCCTCGATCTTGTCGGCCTGCCTGATGTATTCAGCGAGAGCGACCTCGAAACTGCTATCCTAAACCAGATACAGCAGTTCATAAAAGAATTTGGTTCGGACTTTGCTTTTGTAGACCGGCAGAAAAGNATTCCGGTCGACGGCACTGTCTATAAGCTTGATTTATTATTCTACCACAGAGGATTACACCGTCTGGTAGCGATCGATCTGAAACTGGGACGTTTCAAACCGGAACATGAAGGCCAGATGTTGTTGTATCTGCGTTATCTCAACCGTAATGACCGTAGGGCAGGAGAAGAAGCACCTATCGGTCTAATCCTATGCTCCGAAGGGAACACAGAGCATATAGAATACCTGATGCTCGAAGAGGATTCTCCAGTAAAAGTAGCTCAATATTACACAAAACTACCCGACAAGAAACTTCTCTCAGAAAAACTGCAACGAGCCATTGCCATCGCCAAAGAATATCAGCGAAACAAGGAAATCAGTGACGGACAACCGTCAGAAGAATAGAACAATGTCNAATTAAAAGTCTATAAAGTCTATAATAAACATAAAATCTTTAACAATATTTTCTTATCGGGAAAATGTTGGATATATGATTAGTCCCGTAATCTCCCAATAATCAGTCATAATATAGTGGCCTTAAAATACANAGATGGCGTCGGAATTCCGGCGCCATCTCTGTATTTGGAATGATGATTGGATTGTTATCCTTCTGCGGAAGCGACCTCCGATTCTTCGATTTCAGCCTTGACTGCCGCTGCATCAGCGACGTTCGGAAGCTCAAGACCNAGATGTTTCTTCTTGTCTACAATCTTGAGGTAAAGGCCGATGAAGAGTGCGGCCACTCCGAGACCGGCAAGCATCACGAGTGCCCAGGTGTAATTATAGCTGACGGAAGCTACCTCCTCACTCATTTTTCCTGCGGCTACCTGCGCCTCGATGTCGGTGTTGGTGCTTGTCAGCACCTTACCGATAAGCATCGGGAAGAGCCACAGACCGATATTCTGAATCCAGAATATAAGGGCGTAGGCCGAGCCGATGATTTTGGCGTCAACAAGTTTCGGAACGGACGGCCAGAGCGACGCGGGAACAAGCGAGAATGAAGCTCCGAGCACNAGAATCGTGATATAGGCCACNGTCACACCTCCGGCCGCATTACCCTTGAACATCGGGAGAATGAAGGCNAANGTGAGGTGACACGCGATCAGCAGCAATGAACCNAGCACGAGCATGGAGGCTGCCTTACCCTTGTAGTCNACGAATTTTCCGAGAATCGGAGTGATGCCCACTGCAAGCAGCGGGAACACNGCGAAGATTGCGCCGGCGCTCTGCTTCTCATAGCCCATCCAGCAATACAGCACCAGACANGCGATAGAGATGGCGAACAGNATTCCCTTCAGTGCTTTCTGCTTGGCGAAGTTTCCGGCAAATGCCGTAGCCGCCACGACGAGCATTATCACGTACTGGATGTAAGTGACTGCATCCGTAGCCCAGAATGAGCCCTCCGGAAGCGGTGTGAACTCGATGTTACACTGGAGCATGTTNACGGCATATTTCTGGAACGGGAAGATAGCCGAGTAGTAGAGCACACAGAGCAATGCCACCAGCCAGAAGCCGAGGCTTGAAAGTATCTTGCCGAGATCCGATATCTTGAAAGGATCATCCTTCTCCTCGGCCTCNCCTGTCTGGGCGTCAAGCTTCTTATCCATGAAGAAGTAGACGATGAACATGATGAGCGCGATCATCAGGAGCACCACGCCGAATGCCACGGAACGGCTGACATTCACCGTGCCTCCCATTTCNGCAAACATCGGAGAGAANATCATACACGTCGCCACGCCGAGACGTGCGAGGGCCATNTCCGAACCCATGGCAAGCGCCATCTCACGGCCTTTGAACCACTTNACGATACCTCGGCTCACCGTGATACCCGCCATCTCGACTCCGCAACCGAAAATCATGAAGCCCACCGCCGAGAGCTTGGCCGATGCCGGCATACCCTCATAGAACGGCGACACTCCCAATTCATCGAATACGGGGATGTAGTTGAGATGATTGGTGAACCATATATCCAACGGGCTGCCGATGAAACCGTCAGTCAGAGCATACCAGTTGATGGTCGCCCCGACAAGCATTACCACTCCCGAGAGCAATGCCGTGAAACGCACTCCCATCTTATCGAGTATGATACCCGCGAAGATGAGGAAGAAGATGAAGACGTTGAGGAATGTCTCGGATCCCTGCATGGTGCCGAACGCAGTGGAATCCCATCCGCGAGTCGACTGAAGCAGGTCTTTGATCGGCGAGAGCACATCCATGAAGACGTAGGAGCAGAACATCGCGAATGCCAGAAGGCCGAGCGCGGTCCAGCGTGCCCATGCCTTGTCGCGGAGTAGCTCCGTCTTGCCGCCTTTGGCGGCTGTTAGGGTCTGTTGTGCCATATGTTTTTGGTTAGTTTATTGTTGTCTTTCCGCCCATGCGAGACGGCCTACGATATTTTCGCCTCCAAAATTAATCAAAATTTTCCATTCTTCCCCCCACGAATCGGAATATTATCGAAAGTATATGAAAAAAGTAGCCGGGGACATCGGCATAATGCCGATATCCCCGGTATTCTTATTACAGATTTCGGGTCAATCAGATCTCCTTGTTGTGCTCAAGAAGAAGTGTCATCGAGGGACGGTCACAGATTTCAGACGGGCCGAAGTACTGGATCGGGCCGGGATACTGATAGAGCGTGTTGAGAGCGAGTGTCTCGCGCATGGAGGCATACTTCAGATAGGGACGTCCGTTGAGGTTGACGAGAGCCTTCTGAATCACCGGCTTCATCTGGCCGTGACGGCGCTCCATGTTCATCATCATTGTGATGGGGATACCGCCTGCTATCCAGTTCTCTGTCTTGTCAGTGAGGTTGCGTACACTCGACATNTAACCNGTCAGACCGGAATTGATCAGCATTGCNGCGTTGAANCCGAGNGCATACGTGTAGTCGGCGTCGAAGTTNGTCGGGTCGGCGCAGCGGCCTTCATATCCGAAGAAGTGATGCTGGGCGGCAAACTTTCCGCTGTACTGTCCCTCCTCTGCCATCTCTTCGAGACGCTTGGCCACCATCTCGCTCAACAGGCTCTCGGTCTCGATGAGCGACACCTGGACGTTACCATGGCTGTCGCGGTCAAGGCTGAGCTGAAGCGCGATGTTTTTGGGAAGTGACTTATAGAGGGCGGCGCACTCGGGAGTAAGGTGAGCATGGATAGCCGACAGCTTGTCGAGCTCTTCGAGACCCTCAAGTTCCTCTGCGAATTCCACGAGCACATCGTTGAGCTCGGCGATGAGCTTCTTCATCGAGGGGATAAACTCGATCAGACCCTCCGGAACGAGAACCGTGCCGAAGTTCCACCCGAGTTTCGCACGCTCGGCAACCACATAGCATATNTGGCTTACGATATTGTCAAGCGTCATGCGCTTGGCCGCCACCTCCTCGGAGATGATGCAGACGTTGGGCTGTGTCTCAAGTGCACATTCAAGGGCGATATGCGATGCCGAACGACCCATCAGCTTGATGAAGTGATAGTATTTCTTTGCGGAGTTGCAGTCGCGCTGGATGTTGCCGATTACCTCGGAATATACCTTGCACGCTGTGTCGAAACCGAAGGAGGTCTCGATCCATTCATTCTTAAGGTCGCCATCGATGGTCTTGGGCACGCCGATGACCTGAACGTCTGCGCCGTTGGCTTTGTAGTATTCGGCGAGAACGGCCGCATTTGTGTTGGAATCATCTCCACCGATGATGACGAGTGCCTTGATGTTGAGTTCCTTAAGCACTTTCAAGCCGGCGTCAAACTGGTCGGGTGTCTCAAGTTTCGTACGTCCGGAACCGATGATATCGAATCCGCCCGTGTTACGGTATTCCTTGATGTAGGCGGCTGTCAGCTCCATGTACTGATGGTTGATGAATCCCGAAGGACCCATAAGGAAGCCATACAGACGACACTCCTTATTGAGGCTCTTGATACCGTCGAAAATACCGCTCACCACATTGTGGCCGCCNGGNGCCTGNCCGCCCGACAGGATGATACCTACATTGAACGGCTCCTCTACNCGNTCGGGCTTGTCGTTGGTCTCGAATTCCACAACGGGCATGCCATAGGTGTTGGGGAATAATTTTTTGATCTCACTCTGGTCGGCTACCGACTCCGTGGCCTCCCCTACCTTGATTTTTACCGGGCCCTGCAGTGCTTTGGGCAGTTTGGGCTGATACTCTGCCCTAACTCGTTGAAGTGCACTCTTTTTCATTGATTCGTCAAATAATTTTATACCTCGTGTCTTTCACTTCCGGACTGACGTGGTTCCTCCGTCCGGAGGCTTTGACCTGCTTTAGATTGCAAAGTTAATAAAAATCCCTCATATAGTGATAAAAAATCGTGCGGCTGTTGATGAATTTTCAATTGATTTTATTAATTTTGTCATAGAAGTCGGGGTCTCCGGATAATCTCTGACATGGTTTCACCTGTTCTGACTCCGGCCGACCNCCNCATATCCACTGTTGAATACCATATCCAACCGAACTATGAATATCTCAATCTCCCCGATGCTGCGCCCCGCCGCTCTGCTTGGCCTGTCGCTTATGGCGGCTGCCATGCCGGTGNTCNGTGCNNCCGTCGACCCTGAGGCCGCCCTCAAGGAGGCGGCATCTTTCCTGTCTCACCCCGCAGAGGGTAGAAAATCTGTTCCGGCCAATCCGGCCCTATCGCTCGCCTATACCGCCGCGACCTCGGAGCAGGCNCCGGCTTTCTATGTTTTCAACCATGAAGGTGGCTTCGTCATCATCTCTGCCGATGACAGGTTGCCCGTCGTGCTCGGTTATTCGGATTGCGGCGAGTTTGACGAGAAGCGTATTCCNGAGAATTTCCGATGGTGGCTCGATGAATACAAGCGTGAAATCTCCGCATGGCTCCCCACCGCCCCGGAAACTCTGCCGACATCCGCCAAACGCGCCTCGGCACAGCGCGCTCCGATCGCTCCCATGACCAAGACCACCTGGAATCAGGATGCTCCCTANAANAACGACTGCCCCCTCGACAGCTATGGCCAGAAATCCGTCACCGGTTGCGTCGCCACTGCCATGGCCCAGCTGATGAAGTATCATGAATGGCCCCTTAAACCCACCGGCAGCAGNGGCGGAATAGTCTTCGACGGCACTACATATGCCTGGGCCAATATGCTCGACAATTATGTAGATGGCAAGTACACATCCGCCCAGGCTCAGGCCGTGGCGACCCTTATGCGCCAATGCGGAGCGGCAGTCAATATGATGTATTCGTCATGGGCCAGCGGCGCATATGATATGGCCGTGCCCTATGCTTTTGAAAAGTATTTCAATTACGGTCCCGACGTCAGAATGGTCTGGAAGGATTATACACCCCTCTCCTCATGGACCGAAATCGTCTATTCCGAACTCGCTGAAGGGCGCCCACTCTATTATTCGGGTGCATCGAGCGACGGCGGTCACGCCTTTGTCTGCGACGGCTATTCTCAAAATGATCTTTTCCATTTCAACTGGGGTTGGGGTGGCTATCAGGATGGTTATTTCCGACTGACGGCTCTTAACCCCGCTTCCGGCGGTGCGGGATCATATGAGGGTGGCTATAATTCCGGCCAGACTATCCTCACCGGACTTGCCCCGAACCGTAGCGGCTCAAAAGCCGATGACCAGATCGCTCTNCTTTCCACCGGCGGCTTCTATTATTCNAAGAGCAATACATTCAATATCCAGCAGGATCCGAGAGGATTCAATCTGATTTATAATCCTATGATTTATTCGGAGTCGCTGACACTCGGCATCAAGATTATTGAAATCGATAATCCGTCGGCCTCCCCGGTCTATGTATCTGCCGGATCCACCACCTTCCCTTCCGGCTCCGGTATCAATGAGTTCTCCGTCTCCATGCCCTCAAACCTGCCTGACGGCACTTACTCGATCACGCCCGTCTACCGAGGAGAGGGCGACTGGGAGCCGGTGCTCATTCCGCTCGGTAAGCAGAACTATGTGCGCCTTGAGGTGGCCGGAGGAAAGCAGTCGTTTGCCAACGTCGGGGCCGATGATTCCAATAAGGCGAATCTTATCGTGAATCTGCCGGAATCCACTCCTGTCATATATGGCAACTCCGACATGGCGTTCAAAGTGCCGGTGCTTAATGTAGGACGCGGAGACTANATGGGTTACCTCGGATTTACACTCATCGATAAGAATGATGATTTCGGAGATTCCGTCTCTCTGTCGGAGTCCGCGCCCGTCCCCGGAAAGGGTTTCTCNGAATGGGANGTGGCGTTCGACGACCATATCGCTCCCGGCGAGTACCTGCTCTTTATCTCCGATGACGAGGACAATATGCTTATCGATGGTTATGAAATCNCGGTGGTCGACGGCAATCTCCCCGAACCTATTGACACCGGCAAGGTGACCGTATCGGATCTTGCCCCGAATTTCATGACATCCGAATCAGATAATCCGGTGTATTTCACGGTTCAGTCTACGAGTCTCTTNGAGGAAACCATTCAGTTCCGTTTCGAACTTCTGGATGCCNTNACTCTTGAGAAGGTCATGGAGCTGCCGGATTACACTCTCGTAATCCCGGCGAAGTATGCCGGACGCGTGACGGCNCAGCCTCGCGACCTCGGATTGAAACCGGGTTCTTATCTTTGGTATGTCGCTGANACCGACGGNAACGCTATCTCATCCTCTACCCCTCTGATCGTGACGTCACCCGTAAAAGTGTCGGATGGCATATCTTANATCATCACTGATGAATCGCGCAAGAAGGCGTGCGTCGTTCCCCCCGAGGGCGCTCCTTATTCCGGAACGGTGAACGTGCCTGAATCCATCAATGGCTATACTGTCGAGTCTATACGCCCCGACGCTTTCTCTTTCTCGACAGCATCGGCCGTCACTCTTCCATCGACGATTACCGACATCCCCGACGGCGGATTCTACGACACCTATTATATGCGTAGCCTGACCTTGAACGCAGATGAGATTCTGAGCGTTGGCGAGAATTCTTTCTATTCCAGATACACGCCCAACTGCTGGCTTAACGTCCCCAATGATTTGGCCAATGCTTATCATTCAATTTCTCCTTGGTCTGATTTCCGAATGACTTTCTGGAATCTTCAGCTGGAAGATGTGGATATTGTTTCCGGAATGCAGACCAATCCCGCCACAGGGGATGTGTATTCACCCTATTTCGTTAATTGCTTCACTCCCATGAGCGTCAGATTCTCCGCTCCCGAGGGGATGAATGTAGAGGTTAATGTGGTCCGGGGTACTGATTGGCTGTTTATCGGCACGATTGACCCGACCGTGGATTCCGTTGAACTTCCCGCACTCGGCGAAAAGACCACCGGACGTCTGCGTGCCGTGGCTACCACAGATGCAGTGGGAGTCGATGCCATCTCAGGTGATGTATCTCCTAAAGATGTATTCTCTGTCGACGGGCGTCTCATCCTCCGCGCCGCCACACCCGCGCAAATCGATGAACTTGAGCCGGGTCTTTATATCATTGGCGGCCGCAAGCATCTTATCAAGTAATCTCACGCTTATATCAAACCGCTCAGGCGTCATCCAATGTCGGATGGCGCCTGATTTTTATTTTATCGCGGAATGAGGCTTTCCATAAAGGTAAGCGGTATAAATAAAGAGACTTCCTTGAAATCAGCTGATTTCAAGGAAGTCTCTTAGAGGTTCCAACCAGATTCGAACTGGTGTAAACGGTTTTGCAGACCGGTACCTAACCACTCGGACATGGAACCATTCTCTTGCTTCCGCCCCTCTCTCGGGGTTTTGCGATGCAAAGTTACAACTTTTTTTTCATTCCACCAAATATCATCACGATTTTTTTAGATTTTTTTCTTTAGCCAATTTCCCGTCGACATTGACTCCAAGATATGCTGAACCATACCGACCTCCGAATTGTAATTAATTTATGAGATTCCTCTTTGAATTAAGTAGCTGGTCAAATTAAACGCATATTATACGCTCTGGCGATTTTGAGGCGATTTGGGCGCGGAGCGAAGGAGCGATGCGGGCATCGTGACTGAGAGACAAGGCCAAAGCGGCCAAAATCGACAAGCGGAGGATATGCGAGATTCGATCATCGAAATGATGACTTTAATATATCGTTTGAATTTGAACAGCTACTTAATTGTTTCCATTCATATCTGACTAAATCATTGATTATGAATCTATATTCCTTACTTACCCTCATCGCTCCCGAAGCTCATGATGCTGCCTCCACAGCAGGGCACACTATCCCCGCCCTCGAACTTCATGGCTTTACCGAGGAGAGTTCCTACGCAATCGCCCGTATTATCATGCGTTGCGTCAATTGGATCCTAAGTCTTGTCGGACTTGAAAATAATAGTTTTATTTTTACGGCCGTNTACGCTATCGTGGTCTTCTTCCTCGCNATCGTTATAGGCCAGATGGCAAAGTGGGTCATCCTCGGAATAGTCGACCATCTCTCGAAATTAATCAAGTATGACATCTATATAAGATTGCAGCAGAGCCANTTCTTCGCGAAGGCNTGCCGGATTGTCGTGCCGATCGTGTTCCTGATTTTCATCCAGTTCACTCTNAATAGCCGGAATACCGCAACCCTCGCCACCTGGCTTACCCGCATCACCTGGATTTATGTGATATACGTAGTGGCATCCTCCCTCAATACCCTCGCCATGGTGGTCTGGAGTCATGTCGACGCACGAGAAAATAAGAAGAAGCTTCCTTTGCGCGGTCTCGTCCAGCTGATTAAGGGCATCGTCTGGTTGCTCGCCGCAATTGTAGTAGTGGGTATCCTCGTCGATAAATCTCCCGCCAGTCTNCTGGCAGGTCTCGGAGCTTTCGCAGCCGTCCTGATGTTGGTATTCAAGGACAGTATCCTCGGCGTGGTGGCCGGTGTGCAGCTCTCTGAAAACGACTCGCTTCATGTCGGCGACTGGATCAAAGTGCCCGGCACGGATGCCAACGGCAATGTCATTGAGGTAACGTTGACCTCCGTGAAGGTGCAGAACTTCGATAAGACCGTCACCACTCTCCCGCCCTATAGCCTCATCTCCGGCTCATTCACCAATTACCGNCCCATGCAGGAATCGCATACACGTCGTATCTGCCGCAGTTATATGATCGACGCGGATTCCGTGCTCCCGACAGATGACCATATGCTCGCCGAGTATGCGAAAATCCCGCTTCTCAAAGACTGGATAGAGAAAAAAATCGCTCAGCGNGAGGCAGGCAAGGTGGAGAATGTCAACAATTCCGAAGGCCTTGTCGACGGNAGCATCGAAACCAATCTCGGTGTCTATCGGGCATACCTCAAACTATATCTTGACGCGCATCCTCACGTCAGTCATGTTCCCGCCGACGATTGCTTCATATCCGCCCTCGCCCAGACCGCAAGCGGAATTCCGCTGCAGGTNTATTGCTTCACCAATACCTCCGCATGGTTGCCCTATGAAGCGATCCAGTCAGCCATCTTCGAGCATTTCGCCATCATGATGGGNAGATTCCATCTCTACACTTACGAGAATGCCTCGGGCCGCGACACGATTGTCAACGGTGTGCTTGAAGCCGGCCGGGATCCCAATCTCTACTTCGGCCTCCCCTATCCNTTCCTCCAGAACGGCGGTCTGCCGGAAGCTCCGGCAGAAATCAAGCCGGCAACGGCAGCCCCCGCTCAGGCAGCNGCACCTCAGCAACCGGCATCACCGGCAGCCGGTAACANTAACGATACCGGNAANTAACTCATCTTCACTTGATATCAATGGGGTCCGCCAAGATTTTATTCCTTGGCGGACCCCATATTTCTTTTGGACCCTGTTCTTATTTCGATCGACCGGAGTGTTTGCGGTATCTCGCATAAATTTCCGCATCGAGTCGTTTCGCTTTAGCAAGATCGTCAGGATTTTTTGGATTGACTCCATATTTTGACAGCGCCGGAATCACAACGCGTGTGCCGGGCGTGATCCGATCCGGATGCCCGAGAATCTTCTCATTCTCCTTATATATATAGGGCCAGAAATGATAATTGCCATAGTGCTTACGGGCCATCACACCCAATCCGGAGTTCGGACGGATAGTGTCATACACCGGAGTGTCCGACGGCTTTGTCGGCACAGGGTTATCCTCCGTCTCAGCCGGTGCCTCAGGGAGCACGGCATCCTCTGTCACACCATCCACTCCGCTCTCGATATCACCGAGCACTTCCGAGGCCGTGACGACACCCTCGTTCTTCACGCCCGCCTCCTCTGCCGGCGCACCGGGGTTGGCGATTGCCTCGGCCACGGGTTTCTTTCCACGAATCTGATCCACATGCCCGGCGAAATCTTCGTTCATCCAATAGCACGCCATGAATCCGATCAGGATTATCACGACAGCCGCTATCATTCCCCAGATGAATCCATGACCGAAATGGCTTTTAGACTTGATCACTACAGGCTCAGCCGCCTCATTATCATCCGCGTCGACGGAATGTTCGGAGTTATCGGTGTCGTCGGCGGGTGCGAATGAGGGAGATTCCTCTACCCGTGCAGGTTCCTGCTTCCGGTAGTCAACCGTTACCGGGTCGGGTGCGGATACGGGTTCAGGTTCTGATACCGGTTCGGACACCGGCTCGGACGGTTCTGTCGCTGTCGGAGTCTCCACCATCTCCGATTCCGTAGTCGTCTGAGGCTCATCATCAGATTCCGGTTCCAACTTTGACCCGGCAGCCGATTCGCTCTCGGAAGCCTGAAGTTCGGAGTCGGTAAGATCCTCGGCGAGTTCGATGGTTTCAAACATCTCGAAGGGTGCGTTGACAGCCCCCGCCAATTCCTTGGAGGGGAGAAACACAATACGGTTGTGGGCCGGAATTTCAAAATCCTGCCCAGAGGAGATGTCGACGCTCATGCGCGCATCGACCTGCGAAATCTTGAATGTGCCGAATCCGCGCACCTTCACCGCCTCGCCAGCAGCCAGCGTCGACGAGATGGTCTGGAAAAAACTGCGCAGCAATTCCTCGCATTCCTTGCGGCTGCGCCCGGTGCGGTCGGAAAGCATCTGTGCCAAGACGGATAGGGTTATCTTATTGTCCATTAGTATTCTGAAGATTCGATTTCATGACGCCCGAGGGCTTGAAGTTGACAACCAGTTTCGGGGGCACGAGCAAACGACGCCCCGTGGCGGGATGCACCGTCAGCCGCTCCTTGCGCTTCTTGGGTTCAAACTGCCCGAAGCCGGGGATTATNATCGTATCCATGGCAACGCAGCATTCGGCCGTCAGCGTATAAAAGGCGTTGAGTGTCTCCTGAACTTCCTCACGCGACATACCCGTGTCGGCCGCGACGCGTTCTATCAGTGTCTTATTATCCATATCCTGCAAAAATACTAATTTCCGCGCAATTTCAAGCCACGTTCTTCAATTTTTTATACGCAATTTTTTTCATGTAAATATTTTGGTAATATTTTTTGCATAATCAAATTTCTTTCGCTAATTTTGCNGTCGGATGATAAGGGGGAATGCCTCATCATCATTCCCTTTCATCCGGATTACCTTTACAATCGTTATCAACTTAAAAAAATACCTGACCATGGAACTACCCTTTGCAGAATCCTGGAAAATAAAGATGGTCGAGCCCATCAAGAAAAGCACACGTGAAGAACGCGAACAGTGGCTGAAGGATGCCAACTACAACGTGTTCCAGCTCGCNGCCGAGCACGTCTACATCGACTGCCTCACCGACTCCGGCACAGGCGCNATGAGCGACCGCCAGTGGGCNGCCCTCATGATGGGCGACGAGTCCTACGCCGGTTCCCGCTCCTTCTTCGAGCTCAAGGACACCATCACNCGTCTCACAGGCTTCGACTATGTAATCCCCACCCACCAGGGCCGTGCCGCCGAGAACGTCCTCTTCTCCGCCCTCATCAAGGCATCCGACGTNGTNCCCGGCAACTCTCACTTCGACACTACCAAGGGTCATATCGAAAGCCGTAAGGCTGTCGCTCTCGACTGCACTGTCGACGAGGCAAAGGATACTCAGCTGGAAATCCCCTTCAAGGGNAATGTCGACATCAACAAACTCGAGAAGGCTCTTGAGGAGAACGCCGACAAGATTCCTTTCATCATCGTGACCATCACCAACAATACCGCCGGTGGCCAGCCNGTTTCGATGCAGAACCTCAAGGATGTACGCCGCGTGGCCGATAAGTTCAACAAGCGCGTCATCTTCGACTCCGCTCGTTTCGCCGAGAACGCTTATTTCATCAAGACCCGCGAAGAGGGCTATGCCGACAAGACCATCAAGGAGATCACCCGTGAGATGTTCTCTCTCGCCGACGGNATGACTATGTCTGCCAAGAAGGATGGCGTCGTGAACATGGGCGGCTTTATCGCTACCCGTCACGAAGACTGGTATGAGGCTGCAAAGAACTTCTGTATCCCCTTCGAGGGTTATCTGACATATGGCGGTATGAACGGCCGCGATATGGCTGCCCTCGCTGTCGGCCTCGACGAGAACACNGAGTTCGACAACCTCGCTACACGTATCGCCCAGGTGGAGTATCTCGCCGCTCTGCTCGACGAGTATGGCATCCCCTATCAGCGTCCCGCAGGCGGTCACGCTATCTTCGTGGATGCAAGCAAGATCCTGACCAACGTGCCCAAGGAGGAATTCCCCGCACAGACTCTCACCGTCGAACTTTATCGTGAGGCAGGTGTGCGTGGCTGCGAAATCGGCTATATCCTCGCCGACCGCGATCCCATCACCCGTGAAAACCGTTTCGGNGGTCTCGACCTTCTGCGTCTCGCAATTCCGCGTCGCACATACACCGACAATCACATGAAGGTTATCGCCGTNGCNCTGAAGAACGTTTTCGACCGTCGCAACGAAATCACTCGNGGCGTNGAGATCGTTTGGGAGGCTCCTCTCATGCGNCACTTCACCGTGAAACTCCGTCCCCTCGGATAATNCCCGGTTCNTAACGCTTTAAAAAAGCGGATTGTCCTCTCCCGGACAATCCGCTTTTTCCTATCCCGCCCCCANCACCCCCTTGAATCTGCTATCCGTATCCCTCCGGCTCACACCCTGTCTCTTTATTATGCGGAGTGTGTAATCAGCTCATTTTGCCATACATATAACTCCATTAACAAATTTTCACATTCAATTCTTTATCACTTTGCACATTGAATATATCCTTGTGCAGGAAAACAAAAACATGTTGTATAACATACTTTTAAGCAAAACCATTATTAATCAGATAGTTATCCGGTCANAAACTCCTGTTTTATAGCNCCATTAACAAAAAATAGCAAAAAAATATTGGGATAGGTAAGAATTTGTTTGTACTTTTGAACATCCTCAAAAGAGAAATCTTAAAAAAGTTTTAAAAGCAGACTTCAAAAGCATTTTATACCATGGAGCAAACTCTCGTCATATTGAAGCCCTCGGCTGTAGAACGACGCCTTATCGGTCAGATCNTAAGCCGTATCGAAAACCGTGGTCTTTTCATCACNGGAATGAAAATGATGCAACTTGACGAGAAGATTCTCCGCGAGCACTACGCTCATCTGGTCGACCGCCCATTCTTCCCCTCCATAGTGGAGTCGATGACAGCCTCTCCGGTTATTGTCATGTGTCTCAAAGGGGTCGACGTGGTATCTGTCTTCAGAGAAATGACAGGTGTCACCAACGGACGCAAGGCCGCTCCGGGTACTCTCAGAGGTGACTTCTGCATGAGCGGACAGGCAAATATCGTACACGCCTCCGACTCCGTGGAAAATGCNAAAATNGAAATCGAACGTTTCTTCCGCCCCGAGGAGATATTTGATTACACTCCGTCAAATCTACAGTTCTTCTATGGGGATGATGAATTAAACTAATCCGGAAGNACTGATAAAAAATAAGTAAACTACAGAATGAAATCGGTAAAAGCAATATTAGCCCTTGCAGCGGCTCTCCTCGTCGGAAGCAACATGACTGCCGTGGCCCAGACAAAGACAAGCGCCCACGCAGCAGCACATCGTGAGCTTCTCGCCAACAACGCCTCTGCCAAGGAGCAGATCAAACTCATCGACCAGTCGGCATTCATCGATCTCGTCGATGAGCCCGAACCCGAAATCGATATCTATACCGAGGGTTGGAACTCTAAAAGCGTCAATCCTTTCAAAGCTTCCGATGTCCCCAACACCGCCGTAATCGACGTCACTAATTTCTGCATGCCCCATATGGGCAAAATCACATCCAACTATGGTTATCGTGCCCGTTTCGGACGTATGCACAAGGGTGTCGACATAGGCTTGAAGATGAACGATACAATCCGCGCCGCATTCGATGGCAAGGTGCGTCTGACCAATTATGAAGCCAAGGGCTACGGAAATTATGTAATCATCCGCCACCCCAACGGTCTTGAGACTGTCTACGGCCACCTCAACAAGCATCTCGTGAAGCCGGATCAGGTAGTCAAAGCCGGTGANCCGATNGGTCTCGGTGGCAANACCGGAAGAAGCACAGGCCCGCACCTCCATTTNGAGACACGCTATATGGGNTATGCNATNAACCCCTCGGCTATCTTCGATTTCGCTAACCATACGACTCATACCGACACATATACCTTCTCAAAGCAGACATATACTCAGCCGCGTAATTTCGCCCCCTCCCGCGATCTCGCCAAGAGCGACAAAGGAACAAATCCTTATACAGCGGCAGAGGCCAAGAGTGTTTACACCGTCAAGAAGGGTGACACCCTCTCTTCAATCGCCAAAGCTTACGGTATCTCCACAACTACTCTGAGAAAGCTCAACGATCTGGCCGCCACTGATCCCATCAAGGTCGGACAGACGCTGAAACTCAAATAAGTTTGATACACTTATTCACTTGCCGATTAATTCTTCACTTCCATAATATCGAATAGAACAACATCACAACCCCGCCGCGATGGATATCGCGACGGGGCACATTTTTTTATACTATTTGCGGCTAACCAAACCGTAGCCTAACATCTTATTGTCAATCCGTCATAAGCCGGTTCGACTCCCTCGGGAAGGCGGATAGCGAAGTCATCATGCCGTCCCACCTCATGACAGAGATGAGTCAGATACGCTCTTTTCGGTTTTACCTCATTTATCAGCTGCAACGCCTCCCCCACCGACAGATGGGCGAAATGATCGCGCCAACGGAGCGCATTGATCACCAGCGCGTCAAGTCCGTAGAGTTTCTCCCGCTCCTCATCCGAGATAGTCTTGGCATCGGTGACATAAGCGAATTTCCCGATACGATAGCCATATATCGGCAGTTTCCCGTGAAGCACCTCTATAGGCTCTATCCTGACACCCTTGATGAAGAACGGGCGGTTCTCAACGGTGTGCATCCTGAATGTGGGCACCCCGGGATAGAGATGAGATTTGAAGCAGTAGTCAAGACGGCGGTGCAACGCCTCGTTGACATCGGCGCGGCAGTAAATATCGAGTGGTCCCCAGAAACAATAGGGGCGCAAGTCATCTATGCCGCCGACATGGTCGTAGTGCTCATGAGTAATCAGGACCGCATCGATATGCCCTATGTCATGAAGAAGAGCCTGTTGTCTGAAATCGGGAGAGGGATCTATGAGGATGCGCACCCCCATCGTCTCTACGAGCGCGGAGGCCCGGAGACGTTGATCCTTAGGGTTACGTGAGGTGCATGTCCCGCAACGGCACAACAGCTCCGGCACACCCTTTGACGTGCCGCTCCCCAATATTGTCACCCTGATTTCGGTATCAATATAGTTGACCTCCGGCACCAAGGCTATATGATAAGCCTCAAGCACACGGTCATAGATACGTTTGGCCAGCTCTCGCACATCGGCCGCCGTGGCCGTGCCGTCGTTGGCTATGACCAGGCAGTTGTCAGGATAAACATATGCGCCGCCTACCCTTACACCCTTCATGCCGCATTTATCGATCAGCCATCCCGCCGAGAGTTTCATGTGGGTCTCATCGACCGGTATTCCCGGAATCTGCGTGTTGAAGTTGAGACATTCCCACTCATAATATGCTTTTCTCACTACGGGATTCTTGAAGAAACTTCCGGCACTTCCGACCAGTCGCGGATCAGGCAGTTTGGAATTGCGCAGGCGGATCACCTCATCCCTCACTTCAGTTATTGTCGGCTTGTGGCCGAGCTGCTCGGCGAATTTCGCCAAGGCCGCATATTCGAGATTTGCGGCATGTTTACCCGGCGTCACGCGGAAACTCACTCGAAGCACGAAATAGCGATCCTTCCACTCATTCTTGAATTTTGAATCGCGATAGGAGAAACCGCAGTCCTCCCCCTTTATCGTGACGACTTCGAGTGTCTCTCTGTCGAGACATTCCACATTCCAGATTCTGTCGCCTGCCTCGACACCGTATGCACCCACATTCTGCACCGGAGCCGCACCGACCTCACCCGGGATACCGGCCATATTCTCCAGCCCCGCAAGGTCGTTGTCGACACAGTAATCCACAAGATCCTCCCATTTCTCCCCTGCCCCGGCGATCACATAGGCTGTGTCATCATTCTTGCGATAAGTCGTGATACCGCGTATCGCAGAATGCAGCACAAGCCCATCGAATCGCGACTCAAACATGAGGTTGGACCCTCCACCGATGTGCAACACGATATTCTCCCGATACTCCTCTGACCGGCATATCTTCTGTAGGCTCTTTACAGAATCATATTCCGCAAAGAGAGCGGCCTCCACAGGCAGCCGGAATGTCGTCAGNCCCGTTATATCCTTATCTTTCTCAAATAGCTCCATATTTATTAATCTCTATGTATGCACCCCTTTGAAATCAAATGTTATCGCNGGTCAGTCAGCACATGAATCCAGACCGAGTTGCTCGAAACGTCCGAAATCCGGNTNANNNGNCNNATCATCGACATCCACATAATCNTCGAATCCATCCTCGGATGAATCAAGACCGAGCTGTTCGAGTCCACCCTCCGGCATACGGAAACCACATCCGAATTTACCGTTGTCAAACGCATCCTGTGAAATATCCCTTTTCCCGCTTTCAGCGGNACCTTCAGAAGATTTGAGCGACCGCTTCACCTTTGCCGGATTTCCGGCCACGAGTGAATGAGCCGGCATATCGCGTGTCACGACACTCCCCGCAGCCACGACACACCCCTCTCCAATCGTCACACCCGGACAGACCGTAACGTTGCCGCCGAACCATACGTCGTCGCCGACATGTATGGGTTTGGCATATTCAAGACCCTTGTTGCGGGTCTCCGCATCGAGTGGATGACCGGCGGTGAAAAAACCGCAACCGGGACCGATGAAAACATTCTTGCCGAACGTCACCTCGGCACAGTCAAGAATCGTCAGACCGTGGTTGGCNTAGAAATTTTCACCGACAGTGATATTGTAGCCATAGTCGCACCAGAATGGCGGCTCTATAAGACATGCTCCATCGACACGNCCGAGAATCCGGCGCATAAGTTCCTGTCGGCTCTCCATCTGTCTTGGCCGGAGATGATTGTAGTCGTAGCACCGTTCCTTACATTCGAAGCGCTCCTCCGAAAGCACAGGATCACAGGCATCGTACATTTCGCCCGCCAACATCTTCTCTTTTTCAGTCATTTCAGCAATATTATTCTTAAGTTAAATCCGACCGCGCCGGCAGAATCCAAGGAGACTAAGTATAAAACAACAAAGGAGACCTTTNGAAAAGAGCCTCCTTTGTAGTAGCGGGATCGAGAATTGAGTTCGAGACCTACTCAGATTATGTGAATCCGACTCGCTACCAAAAACAACAAAGGAGACTTTCGAAAAAGCCTCCTTTGTAGTAGCGGGATCGAGAATTGAACTCGAGACCTCCGGGTTATGAATCCGACGCTCTAACCAACTGAGCTATCCCGCCGTAAATATCAACCTAAAAACTTGCATCTGCTTTCGCTTTTGCGATTGCAAAGTTACGAACTATTTTTGACTCCACCAAATATTTCAGCAAAAAAGTGCATTTTTTTTTGTAATTTTGCACTCATCAATACCTCTCCTCCCATACTACACCCACCATAACCATAACATTATGTACATAAAAACCTCCCGCATATACACCTTTATCCTTCTGGCAATCATATGCTTGCCCCTCTCTTCATGCTTCACAGGCATTGAGTCGACCAAGAAAATCACTCTTTCACGTGATGACCGTAAAAATACCCTACCTACTCCGGAAGAAACTTATCTCGATAATGTAAAACCCACTCCACATACCACCTGGAACATCGGCAAACCCTTCCTGGTTGCCGATGAAAAAGCCTCTCTGCTTATCGACGCAGGGAGAATAGTCAGTGGCAATTTCTCCCTCTCCCCCAACGACACTCTGATTTTCCGCGAGGCAAAGGCTATCCGTACACCTGACGGCACTGAATGCGTCACACTCATCTTCTCNCGCGGCGATGATGAATTCCGTTACCAACCGCGAGGAACAACCGATGACAGGGCCATTATAATGAGTGACGCGATTCCGGGCCTCATAGACCCCGAAATGGTGGAAGAAGCCGACAGACTGATGCGGGGCAACCGTTATTGGACCCGCTCCCTCCTCTGGCTCGACAAGGATGGAGAAAGACTGGATGGATTGAAGTATGTGCCCGTGACAATTGAGAAGGTAGAGCCCGGCACAATGGTATTTCCCTTACGCATTACATTCCGGGATGCAGAGGGACGTCAGGGACGATATCTGATGAACTTCGGCAGCGGAGGGAAAGATTCTCGCGGTTTCGCTAATCTCTTCTCTCTCTCCGATCCCCGCTCGGCATATCCCGGAATAACGGATGAGGTATGGGCGCGTATCCAACGCGCCCAGGTCGCTCCCGGCATGACAAAGACAGAATGTCGCCTCTCAAAGGGGAACCCCTCCGATGTCTACGACGGCCACGACTATTCAAAACTACTGTTGCTATGGGTATATCCCGATGCGACGACGCTCTACTTTGAGGATGATATCCTCGTCCGCGTGAAATCTTACTGAACCCTGAAAATATCATCCCTCACTCCTGTTATGAAAGCACCGGAGCAACGTGTTGAAACATTTGCAGGATTCAACATAATTCACTATTTTTGCCTTAAATTTCTAACCCTCACACATGAACCCTAAATCCTCCATCAAATCCAAGCTCGCGGTGATGAACTTCCTTGAGTTTGCCATCTGGGGCTCCTACCTGACCTGTATCGGCAACTACCTCGGTGCAAACGGTCTCGGAAGCGAAATCTCGCTCTTCTACGCTATTCAGGGAGTAGTGTCAATATTCATGCCCGCCATAATGGGTGTGCTTGCCGATAAATATATCGAGCCCCAGCGTCTGCTCGGTCTGTGTCATCTGGCCGCCGCCGTTTTCATGGCCATGGCCTGGTACTATGGCTTCTCTCATCCCGACGGAATTGAATTCGCTCCGATATTCACCCTCTACACACTCTCCGTAGCATTCTTCATGCCGACGATCGCATTGGCCAACACCGTCGCATTCTCCTCTCTTAAACGCAACGGACTCGACACCGTGGCAGATTTCCCTCCCATCCGCGTGCTCGGCACCGTCGGATTCATCGCCGCCATGTGGTTTGTCAACGGATTCTATATCTACGACGGTTCATGGGGATATATGCTCTCCAACCCTCTCGGCGACACCGCAGGTTTCGACCCTCGTTTCCAGTACACCGTCAATCAGCTCGGATTCTGTGCTTTGCTTGGCCTCCTCCTCGCGATCTATTGCTTCATGATGCCCCGCATCCCCCTCATCGTGGTCAACGAGTGCCCCACCAAGAAACCCTCCATTGCCGAATCTCTCGGTCTTGACGCCTTCAAGCTCTTCAAGTCTCCGAAAATGGCTGTCTTCTTCATCTTCTCCATGCTGCTCGGAGTTTCGCTTCAGATCACCAACGGCTATGCCACACCCTTCATAACATCATTCAAGGCCTTCCCGGAATACCTCGACTCCTTCGCCGCCAACAACGCGACCCTGCTCACTTCATTGAGCCAGATTTCAGAGGCCTGCTGCATTCTTCTGATTCCTTTCTGCCTGAAGAAATTCGGCATCAAGAATGTCATGCTTATCGCAATGGGCGCATGGGTGCTACGATTCGGTTTCTTCGGACTCGGTTCCCCCGCGATGCCGGGTGTGCTCCTCTTTATCGGCTCCATGATTGTCTATGGTGTGGCGTTCGACTTTTTCAACGTCAGCGGCGCTCTCTACGTCGAACAGGAAACCGATCCCAAGATCAAGGCTTCTGCACAAGGACTCTTCATGCTCATGACGAATGGTATCGGCGCCACTCTCGGTATGCTCGCCGCAGGCGCGATCGTCAACTCCTTCTGCCATTATGAAGGNGATTATATGATTGGCGACTGGACATCGACCTGGCTCATCTTCGCAGCCTACGCGGCAGTGGTTATGCTTCTCTTCCTTTTCATCTTCCGTTCCCCCTCGAAAAAGGATGAGGTCCCGGTGACTCTCGATGATGTCCGTGGTGATGAGGGCTCCGGCGACGGCTTCGTCAATGATAATCTTCCGAAATAAGTAGTTTCAAACTACTGTATAAGTCTATATCGTTTAAATTAATGATACAATTCTTCGCTCCCGATATTGAATCTACAGGAATCCTCCCGCCGGAGGATTCCTTGCATTGTGCGCGTGTGCTCCGCCATCGTGAAGGCGACCTGATAACCGTAATCGACGGTCGAGGCCACAGGTTCGGCTGCCGTATAGTCTCGGCCGATCCCCGCGCCACTGCCGTTGACATCGAATCGACTGAAACTATCCCCAATCATTGGGGGTGTAAAATCACTCTCGCAGTGGCCCCCACCAAAAACATTGACCGCATGGAATGGATGGTGGAGAAAGCCGTGGAGATTGGTGTCGACCGTATCGTGCCGGTGTTGTGCAGCCATTCCGAACGAAAAGTGCTGAAGACCGACCGCCTGCGCAAGATAGCGGTCTCGGCCATGAAGCAGAGTCTGAAGACGACTCTCCCCGAAATAGCCGACCTCACTCCTCTCCCGCTTTTCCTTAAGGAACCCCATCCCGGAATGAAATTCATGGGATATTGCGACAAAAATTATCCCCTGCTCTCTCTTGCGCGCGAATACCGCGCCGGCGAGGATGTCACGCTTCTGATCGGCCCGGAGGGTGATTTCTCTCCTCAGGAAGTCGGGATGGCCGTGGATGCCGGTTTTATACCGGTCACATTCGGCGCGAGCCGTCTGCGCACCGAAACTGCAGCCGTGACAGCCATCGACACTATCCACGTGCTTCTTCAGCTCGGATGATAAATAGTCATCCTATTGGCGCAGTCCGCAGGTTTCTTCCATAAATCTGCACTCCCCCGTAAAACCTTTATACCCGCTGAAGTGTTAAAATTTCAATCGGAAATTATTAACACTATATTCTATATAATGAAAATTCTTAAGACTCTCGGATGCCTGGCCCTCTGCGCTTCATCACTGTTGTGCTCGGCCCAGCAGATAAATCCCATCACTAAGGCTATGCTCAACGGATACTCCGAACTTCTCAAGGAGAATCCCAAGGACTATCAGACCCTCTATGAGCGCGCCGCTCAGTACTACTCTCTCTCCCGCTACGAAGATGCCCATAATGATCTGGTGAAGGCTCTCGAATATACTCCTGCCAAGGAGAAGGCCCTGCGTGAAAGCGAGCTCTCGCTTATGGCTGATGTAGCTGTCGAGACAAAGAACTACGACCTCGCCCTGCAGTCAATCGAGGAGGCCCTCCAACTCTCCCCGGGCAACTATGCCTATACATATAAGATGGGCAATATCCTTCTCTATCTCGACCGCCCGCAGGATGCCTATCGCACTTTCTCCGCCATGCAGTCGATGAAATCACGCAGTCAGGAGGCCTACATAGGTATGGCCAAGGCTTGCATCGCTATGAAGAATTATCAGGAGGCTGAGGAGCTGATGAAGGAGGCAGAGAATGCCGACGCGACAAACTATCTTACCTACTGCCGACTCGGCGACCTCTATCTCGACATGGATCAGCCGGAGAATGCCGCCACCAACTATCTGCTCGGCTTCACTATGTCGAAGGATTCGCAGCGTCCGCTCGAATCTCTTATCGCGTTGGCCGACTCCAACTACAATGCCGTTGCCACGGCTCTCGATTTCGCCGCAGAGAAAGCTGAAAACCGTATCCCGATTCTCTTCCTGAAAGGCAATATCGCCTGCGAGAGCGGTAATTACAGCCAGGCCGACGCAGCCCTGACTCAGCTTCTCTCCTATCAGGAGGCAAAGATTCCCGGTGTATATGCCAAACTGGCGGAGGCCAAACTGGGCGAGTACGACCTCGCCGGTGCCGCTCAGGCCATTGACAACGCCATCACTCTCGGTGGAGCCGCTGATGAATATGCCCTGAAATCCATCGTTGATCTCGCCAACGGCGACGCCTCCAAGGCCATCCAGGATGCCTCAAAAGCCCTCACCTACGACGCTAACTCTACGGATGCTCTCATGGCGAAAGCAAAGGCTCAGATCGCATCTAATGACGGTCAGGGAGCTCTCGATACGCTCAACGAACTCATAATGATCTCTCCGGATAATCAGGAAGCCCTCCTGCTCCGCGCTTATACCAATCAGGATCTCCTGAAAAATGGCAAAGCCGCTGTCGGCGACTTCAACCGTGTCATTCTTGAGGATGCCGAGGCATTCCCCGCTATTGCCTACAAAGCTATCGCGCAGGCGAAGACCGGAAAGAAACTTGATGCCGACTCCACCGTCGAAGAGGGTTTAAAGAGCAATACCGGCAAGGATGATCTCTACTGGGGTGCCGTGTACTACGCTCAGACAGGCAATCTTGAAAAGGCCAACGACCTCCTGCAGAAAGCCATATTCGCCGGCTACCAGAATCAATACACCGTCAAAGGCGACAATACTCCCTGGCTCAATGTGGCACCCATCCGCCATCTCAACAAATAACTCATTTCATAGACCTTCATTACCCGGTCCGGGATCTGCCGTTGCGACGGTGGATCCCGGTCTTTTTATGTAAGCAATTACCACTTACTACTTAATCAAAACCTATGGTCCTATGGTCAATGGTCTATGTACAAACCCCATGGTTCTATGGCCTCTGGTCTATGGACAAAACCCCATGGTCCTATGGCCTATGGTCTATGCACAAAACCCCATAGTTCTATGGAGACAAAAAAGGATTGACTCCTGAGGAGTCAATCCTTTTCAGTAGCCGATCCGGGACTCGAACCCGAGTCTCCACCGTGAGAGGGTGGCGTGCTAACCGCTACACTAATCGGCCATAGTTTGAATTATGTGGTAGTCGATCCGGGACTCGAACCCGAGTCTCCACCGTGAGAGGGTGGCGTGCTAACCGCTACACTAATCGACCATTCGGTTATATCTCCGGGATTCAGTCACTTCCGTTTGAAGCGAGGTTGTTTCCCGTTTGCGAATGCAAAGTTACGAATAAATTCTCACTCCACCAAATATTTTGAACAAAAATTTCCAAAGTATTTTGTAAGCCGCTGATACTTCGGCTTATATAACAGGACGCTCCCCGGCGATCAACTATGCTGACCAACGGGGAGCGTGATGGTTGCGTGTCGGAAGCGCGGAGATTACTCTGCGGCCTCAGTCTCGGCCACTTCAGCCTCAAGAGCTGCCTTGGCGGCTGCCTCCTCGGCTGCGAGCTTCTCAGCTTTCTTCTTCGCTACAGACTCGCCTTTCAGACGATTCTTCTCGACTTCTGCCTCGAAAATCTTCTTGGCGGTCTCTGCAGCTGCTGCATCCTTCTTAGCCTTGGCGGCATCAGCCACACGTGTGCGGTCGGCCTTCCAGGCGTCGAAACGACGCTGTGCCTCCTCTTCGGTGAATGCACCCTTCTTGACACCTCCGCGAAGGTGCTTCATGAGCATTACACCCTCTTTCGAGAGAAGAGAACGAACTGTGTCGGTAGGCTGTGCACCTACTTCTACCCAATACAAAGCACGGTCGAAGTCTAAATTTACTGTAGCAGGATTAGTGTTCGGATTATAAGAACCTATCCTCTCAATAAATCTACCATCACGTGGTGCCCTGCTATCGGCGACTACAATGGGATAGTAAGCGTAGCCTTTACGGCCATGACGCTGCAATCTGATTTTTGTTGCCATAAACTTGCCGGTTGATTTATATCGTGATTGCGGAGATTTTTTTGCTTCAACTTGCGGTTTCAGCGCCTCTCCGCTTTAGCGATTGCAAAATTACGCTTTATTTCCCACTCCTGCAAGTTTCACGCAGGTTTTTTGATATCTTTTTACTAATTTTGTAGGGAAATTTGTATTCCCATGAGTGAAAATAACCTTCTCGACCGCCTCGAAGGGCTCGACGCCCGTTTCGAAGAGGTGGCTACCCTTATAACCGATCCGGCCGTCATCGCCGATCAGAAACGCTACGTCCGCCTCACAAAGGAGTACCGTGACCTGGAACGCATCCTCGACGCCACACGTCGCTACAGAGCCTTGCTCGATACCGTTACCGAATCGAAAAATATCCTCGCCGAGGAATCCGATGAGGAGATGCGTCTCCTCGCCCGCGAGGAACTCGACCGCGCCTCCGCCATCATTCCCGAGACGGAGGAGGAAATCAAACTCCTCCTAATCCCTGCCGACCCCGATGATGCGAAGAATTGTATCGTGGAAATCCGAGGGGGTACCGGTGGCGACGAGGCCGCTCTTTTCGCCGGAGATCTCTTCCGTATGTATCAGAAATTCGCAGAGTCAAAGGGGTGGCAACTCGCGGTCTCCTCCTTTTCCGAAGGAGCGGCGGGGGGATTCAAGGAGATTATCTTTACGCTGACCGGCGACGCTGTCTACGGCACCATGAAGTATGAAAGCGGCGTACACCGTGTGCAACGTGTCCCTGCCACCGAAACCCAGGGACGTGTCCACACATCCGCGGCGACCGTGGCCGTACTCCCCGAAGCGGAGGAATTCGATGTAGAAATCCACGAGGGGGAAATCCGTTGGGACACCTTCCGGTCCGGGGGTGCCGGTGGGCAGAACGTCAACAAGGTGGAATCAGGAGTGCGCCTGCGTTATAATTGGAAGAACCCGAATACCGGTGTCGTTGAGGAAATTCTTATAGAGTGTACCGAAACCCGTGACCAGCCCAAGAATAAAGAGCGAGCCCTCGCGCGCCTGCGCACATTCATTTATGACAAAGAGCACAGTAAATATCTCGAAGATATAGCCTCCAAACGTAAGACCATGGTCAGCACCGGCGACCGCTCGGCCAAGATTCGCACATACAACTTTCCGCAGGGTCGAATGACCGACCATCGTATAAACTTCACTCTCTACAACCTCGCGGCCTTCATGAACGGCGACATTCAGGAATGTATCGACCGCCTCATCGTCGCCGAAAATACGGAGAAGCTGAAGGCGGCCGAACTTTAACATTTCATCACTCAACCTTCAATGGACCGGCGACGTTTTAGGAGTAAACACAACGTAAGTCCTTACACCTAAATCTTTAGTATTATGAAAGCACTGTCCATCATTTTTTACATTATTGGCTCTATTCTTTTGGTCACCTCTTGTTTTGTGACCAACATCTCGGCCGATTGGTGGCTCGGAGGAGCTGCAGTAGTTGCGCTCATTATCGGATGTGTCTGCCAGTTCAACGCCAACCGCTCCGCCAGCCTGCATCATTTCTGATGCGAGAACATCGCCTCGGCCCTCGACAATGTCTCGGGCTTGCCGATATCGATAAGCTCAAGCGCGGTATCGCAGACACCCGAAACGCCTGCAGTGCCGATGGATTCGAGATAGAAATCTATAACTGAAAATGCACCCGACCGTCGCTGCCGCTCCATTTCGGAGCGCACCGCGGTCGGGCTAACTACATGTATCCCGCTGAAGGCAAGTTCACGGTCAGCAGCCGCCGGACGGTAATAAGCGGGACGATAGCGGTTCTCTTTTACGTTATGCCAGCCAAGAAGTTCCATATCCTTGCCGAAACATAGCCGACGCGATGAATTCCTGTCGCTGACGAGCAATGTGGCCATCCCGCCCCCTCTCTCATGCCGCTCCACAAGATTGGCCAGGGATGCGTTTGACAGGATATCCACGTTATGCACCAGAAACGGACGCTCATCACCTCCCAACTGAGGAAGGGCATGGAGTATGGCACCCCCCGTATCAAGCAGACACCCGCGTTCATCACTTATGCTTATCTTAAGACCGAAATTGGAGTTGGCCCGTAGAAACTCCTCGATCTGGTCGGCAAAGTGGTGGACATTGACCACAATCTCGTCGAAGCCTTCGGCTCTGAGACGCAGAAGAACTCGCTCAAGCATCGGGACACCCCCGACCGGCACGAGTGCCTTTGGATGTTCGAGTGTAAACGGACGTAATCGGGTGCCGAGACCGGCTGCCAGTATCAATGCTTTCATGACTTACGGATTTTGATGGATTGCTCACGATGTATGAGGGAGACGTGGATGTCGGGATAGTTAGCGGCAAGATACGCGGCCAGACTTTCGGCGCAATACACCGAGCGATGACGGCCACCCGTACATCCGAACGCTACCTGCAGATCACTGAATCCGCGCCGCTTGTAGGTCTCGACAGAGGGTACGACCAGACCGCGGACATTCTTCATGAATTCCTGCACCTCTCCCCTCTCCTCAAGGAAATCTATCACGGCGCGGTCGCGTCCCGTCAGCGATTTATATTCTTCGTAACGTCCCGGATTGTGCATTCCACGGCAATCGAAGACGAATCCACCCCCATTGCCGGTCAGATTCTCCGGATACCCCTTTTTATATGAGAAACTTAAAATCTCGACATGCAGCCCATCATCCCTCACCTCCGGGCGAAAACGCTCAAGCCCCGCAAGTTCGCGGCAACAACGCTCCAGTTCCGGATAATCGGCCAACAATCCATCATCGACAGCTTCCTGAAGATTATCGAGCGCGAGCGGAATACTCTCTACGAAATGAGCCTTGTGCTCTATAAGTCCGCGGAAACCGTAGGCACCCAATACCTGCAACAGACGCAGTACAATCAGCGGACGCGCCACCGCAAGCGACTGATCGGGACTGATATCGCGCCAGCCGCTGAGCCACCGCGCATAATCTTCCAGAAGGCTCCATCGCTCCTCTTTGGAGAAACCGGCCTTGGCCTGCCATAGGAATGAAATCGCGTCATAAATCATCGGGCCTATCATTCCACCCTGGAAATCTATGAATCTTACCGCAATTCCGTCCATATCATAGCCGTCGACCATAATATTGCGGCTCTGACAGTCGCGGAGCATGAATCCCTCCATAGCGGGTGGATAATCGGCGGCACGCTCGGCGAATCTCGCGATCTCGGCGTCGAGCCGCTCCTCATTGAAGCTTACGCCTGACGGGCGAAGGAAACAATTCTTAAAATAGTCGAGATCACTCTCTATACGACGGCGGCCGAACCCTGCCGACATTATATAGTCCTCGATCAACCTGTAGGGTATATTCTGTATCTGAAGCAAGCCTACGATTACTCTCGTCACTCCCTCCTTAATCTTCTCCTTGCCATCCTCCCCTTCCAAGCGCATCCGCTTCATCCAGTCAAGGAATGACAGGGATCCCAAATCCTGCTGTAAATATATGTGGCCCGACTCCGAGACCGCGTATATAGCCGGAGCAAGCGCCACGCTGCCCGAATGGGCGTATCTGTGAAACACCCGGGACAACCCCGTGAAAGCCTCATTCTCGCGCACATCCTCGCCGAAAGTGGCGATCACCGTGAGAGGCAGCATATGCTTCGTCTCATCCCCCTCCGGAAGCCAAAGACGGAAATAGCGGCGGGAACTCCCCGCCCCGGGCAATTCCTCGACCTTGTCGGGACTGACTCCGAACCGCTCTTCACACAAATTTATGATTTCTTTTATTTCCATACCCCAAATTTACAACTTTTTTACGACATATTTCACCAAAATTATTTATCTTTGCAAAGTGAACCGGATTATTCGGTGTTAACCTCCTCACCATGCTGACTCCAATAGCAGACCCGACATATACTTACCCGGCTTATAGACACCCAAATAGAGAAACACGACAATTCTGTTAAATTTACACATAAGAAAATGGCAAACATTGAAAATTACGATTTCGCAGGTAAGAAAGCAATCGTACGCGTTGACTTCAACGTACCCCTCGACGAGAACGGCCACGTGACCGACGACACCCGTATCCGTGGAGCCCTCCCCACGCTCAAGAAGATCCTCGCCGACGGTGGCAGCCTCATCCTCATGAGCCACATGGGCAAACCCAAGGGCAAAGTCAATCCGAAATTCTCCCTCGCTCAAATCCGTGAGGACGTGGCAAAGGCCCTCGGCACCGACGTGAAGTTCGTCGATGACTGCATGAAGGCTTCCGAAGCCGCCAAGGAGCTCAAACCCGGTGAGGTGCTCCTGCTGGAGAATCTCCGCTTCTATCCCGAGGAGGAGGGGAAACCCGTCGGTATCGACAAGGAGGATCCCGCCTACGAGGATGCCAAGAAGGCAATGAAGGAGAGCCAGAAGGAATTCGCCAAGAAGCTCGCAAGCTACGCCGACGTTTATGTGAACGACGCATTCGGCACAGCTCACCGCAAGCACGCTTCCACAGCTGTCATCGCCGATTATTTCGACGCTGACAACAAGATGCTGGGCTTCCTCATGGAGAAAGAGGTGAAGGCTGTCGACAATATCCTCAAGGATATACAGCGTCCCTTCACAGCCATCATGGGCGGCTCAAAAGTGTCAACCAAAATCGGCATCATCGAAAATCTCATGGACAAGGTCGACAATCTCATCCTCTGCGGCGGCATGACCTACACGTTCGCCAAGGCTATGGGTGGCAACGTCGGCAACTCCATCTGTGAGGATGACAAGCTCCAGCTCGCTCTCGACATCATGAAGATGGCGAAAGAGAAGGGTGTGAATCTCGTTCTCGGCACCGACTGTGTGGCCGCCGATGCATTCTCCAACGATGCCAATACTCAGATTTGCTCCGTAATGGATATCCCCGAAGGTTGGGAAGGTCTCGACGCCGGCCCCGAAAGCATCAAGGCTTTCCGCGAGGCTATCCTCCCTGCGAAGACTATCCTCTGGAACGGCCCCGCAGGCGTATTTGAATTCGACAACTTCACGACAGGCTCCAAGGCTATCGCCGAGGCTATCGTAGAAGCTACCGACAACGGTGCCTTCTCGCTCGTAGGGGGCGGCGACTCCGTGGCATGTGTCAACAAGTTCGGCTGCGCTGACTCCGTAAGCTATGTATCGACCGGCGGCGGCGCTCTGCTCGAAGCCATCGAAGGCAAGACTCTCCCCGGCATCGCGGCCATCAGAGGTTGATGCGCAATCCGGCTCAGGTCAGCCGCAGAGATATAAACAGAGGAAAAGGAGTCCTGAAATATGTTGAATAACATATTTTTTCAACATGTTTACAGATTCTTTTAAATCAATTAGTCAAAGGGACTCTTTTTCCAACATTTTTTTGCAAAAATACTATTGGCAACACCAAAAATATATTGTAAATTTGCAACTGTTTACACTGACCTCCGACGGCAGCCGGATATAACCCGAAATCAATAAAAAACAACAATTCTTTTTTAACATCAACAAACAAACTTATCAGTATGGAATCTAAAGATCCCAAGGCAACGGCTAAGCCCGCTGCACCCGCTTCCAACAACATGGCAGCACGTGTAAAGAAAGAGGAGAAAATCTCTCAGGTACGTGGCATCCGTAATGCCTTCATCGTGATCCTGGTATGCTGCGCAGCCGCAATCTGCATCTTCCTGTTCGGCATGGGTTACGGCGGTAACTTCGAAGGTGGCACAACCGACGGACACCCCCTGAACCTCGCAGGTACAGTCTACAAGGGCGGTTTCATCGTGCCGATCCTGATGACTCTTCTCCTTACTGTTATCGTGCTCTCCATCGAGCGTTGGATCGCCATCAGCTCTGCTTCCGGCAAGGGCAACACCACCAAGTTCGTTGCTGACGTAAAGGCTGACCTCGCCGCCAACAAGATCGACGCAGCCATGCAGCGTTGCAAGCAGCAGAAGGGTTCCGTCGCTTCAGTGGTATACAACACTCTCGTGAAGTACAAAGAGATGGACGCCAACACTCAGCTCTCCAAGGAGCAGAAGCTCACTACTCTCCGCAACGAGGTTGAAGAGGCTACCGCTCTCGAGATGCCCTCTCTGTCGCAGAACCTCCCGATCATCGCTACTCTCACTACTCTCGGTACTCTCGTAGGTCTTCTCGGTACTGTGATGGGTATGATCAAGTCATTCCAGGCTCTCGCATCTTCCGGTTCTCCCGACTCCACCGAGCTCTCGACCGGTATCTCCGAGGCACTTGTGAACACTGCATTCGGTATCGCAACCGGTGCGTTCGCAGTTATCTCCTATAACTTCTTCACCAACAAGATCGACAACCTCACCTACGCTATCGACGAAATCGGTTTCTCAATCGTAGCTACTTTCGCTGCCACTCACTAATTCCCGCAAGGAATCAGATCGACGACACAGCAAGAGTTTGTAATCAAACATTAACCGATAAAAGTTAATAGCTAATATGGGAAGAGTAAAAATAGCAAGAAAAAGTACATTCATCGACATGACGGCGATGAGTGACGTGACCGTGCTTTTGCTTACCTTCTTCATGTTGACTTCAACTTTCCTTTCCAAGGAGCCTACCACCGTTATCACCCCCGCCTCGGTGTCGACCGAGAAGGTGCAGGAGACCAACGTGCTGCAGGTCCTGGTAAGCCCGAAAGGCCAGGTTTGGCTCACAATGAACAACGATACCTCCGCTCAATGGTCGAACGCCAATATGCGTGTGGCATTGCTTGATCAGGTGACCGAAATCTACAATCAGTCGCATAAGAGTAACCCCGTGAGCTTCAACGCTCAGCAGAAGCAGGCATTCAGCAAGCTGGGTGCTTTCGGTGTCCCCCTCCGCCAGATGGGTGAATTCCTCAACCTGGCCGACGAAGGACAGGAAGGCCTCACCAAGATGGATGAGTGGTTGGCCGGAGAAGATGGTAATCCTAACCACATCACCGGTATACCTATCTCTAAGGAAAACTCTGAGGATAACCTCAATGAGTTCCAGATGTGGATCAAGGCTGCCCGTCAGGCCGGCAACGACAACCTCTCCCAGGCCATGAAGGATGGTATGGGTGTGGCTATCAAGGCCGACCAGAACACAAGCTTTGAGGTCGTACACATGGTGATGGATAACCTCCAGACCATCAAACAGAATAAGTTTACTTTACTTACCGCACTAAAGGCAGGAGGAGAATAAAATGGCAGAAGTTCAGCAATCAGGTGGTGACAGCGGAAAGAAAGGTCACCAGAAAAAAATGCAGATCCGCGTGGACTTTACGCCTATGGTCGACATGAACATGTTGCTTATCACATTCTTCATGCTCTGTACGACCATGATCAAGTCCCAGACCCTGACCATTGCGCTGCCTACCAACGAGAAGGTGCAGAATGAGGAGAACATGTCGCAGGCTTCGGCCGACGACGCGATCACAATCATTATCGACGCCAAGAAAAAACCGGGTCCCACGCCCGGAACTCTCGTGGTTGACTCCGTCAACGGCAATGTGGTAAATGAAATCTATTATTACGATGGCAAACCCGGTGGCGACGCCGGTATGTTCGGCGCAGGCGGCGCGGTGCTCTCTGAGAACAACAACCTCAAGAAATCCGACCTCCTCAGCGATGAAGTGAATTCCGTAGGCGACCACAAGGCCCGCGGTATCCGCGAAATCATCCAGGACCGCAACAAGGCCGTGCTTGAGCAGGTTAACGCTCTCAAGAAGGATCTCGCCGACGGCAAATTCGGTTCTCTTGAAACGAAGGCCGAGCGCGAGGAGGCTATGGCCAAGTATAACGAGGCCGCTTCCAAAGTGCGTAAGGATGAGAACCTCAAGAAGCCTGTGATCATCATCAAGTCCACTCCCGAAGCCTCTTACCGTGGCCTCGTGGATATCCTCGACGAGATGCAGATCAACTCGATCTCGAAGTATCAGATCGATAACCTTACCGACGCCGACCTCGTCATGCTCGACGACTATCGTAAACACCACAATGAGTAATGTTAGATTTATTAATCTTTAATCAGAATGCAAAATGGCTAAAAATGTAGATCTAACGTCGAAAGAATGGCGTGACATAGTCTTCGCCGATAAAAATCAGGAATTCGGTGCATACCAGCTCCGTAAGGATAGCGACAAGCGTCATAACCTCGCCGCTCTCTACGCTCTGATCGGTCTCATCGTGGTTGTAATCCTCATCATCGGCTATTCGAAATATTCCGACTACAAGGCTGAGCAGGATCGCCTCGCCCTCATCGAGGAGCGTGAGAGAATGCAGGCTCTTGAGATCGAGACTGTTTCCGACGAACCCGAGGAAGTGGAGGAGGAACCCGAACAGCAGAAGTTCGAGCAGGAGATTCCCCAGGTGCCTGAGGAGGTGCTCGCCACCGTGCAGGTCACTCAGATCGCTATCGTCGATGCCGATAAGGTGAAAAACGAGGTGATTGATATGGAGCAGCAGAAGGAGGACAACACCGCCCGTGGCGTTGTCAACCAGGAGGGTGCCGATGACGTCGATAAGTTCCAGTCTGTAAAGGAACAGGTCGTTGTAGTCGAGCCGGAACCCGAAGTCAAGAAGCCCGAACCGGAGCAGATCTTCGTGGCTGTGGAGCAGCCCGCGGAATTCCCCGGTGGCGCGGCCGCTATGATGAAGTGGCTCTCCAACAATATCCGCTATCCCGAATCTGCCCAGCAGAATGGCATCTCAGGCCGCGTCGTAGTGAAGTTCGTGGTTGAGAAAGACGGCTCCATCGGCAATCCCACGATTGTCAAGGGTGTAGACCGCGATCTCGACCAGGAGGCTCTCCGCGTCGTGAAGCGCATGCCCAAGTGGCAGCCCGGTAAGAACAACGGTCAGCCCGTGCGCTCTTACTTCAACCTGCCCGTGACATTCCGTCTGCAGAACCAGTAATTCGTATTGACAGAATTTTCCGGCCTTCGGGCCGACATCATCAGAAGAGGCTGCCCTCAATCGGGCGGCCTCTTCCGCTTTTTTATATACTCCCTTCCACTCATCTGCTGAAATATTGTCTCCTGCGACAACCAAAAACCTTTTGAATTGTTAAAAAAGTAAGTAGCTGGGCAAATTAAAAGCATATTATACGCTCTGGCGATTTTGAGGCGATTTGGCCGCGGAGCGAAGGAGCGATGCGGGCATCGTGACTGAGAGACAAGGCCAAAGCGGCCAAAATCGCCAAGCGTAGGATATGCGAGATTAAATCATTGAAATTAACTTTATTAGATCGTTTTAATTTGAACAGCTACTTAAGAAATCGAAAACTTATTAAAACTTGAATATTATGGATAACAACAATCAGCCCAAGGGCATGAGAGCCGTGTTTGGAATCTTCATGATTCTCGTATATGTAGGTGTCGGCATTCTCTTCCTCTGCAATGTATTCGATATCATCAACTACGGAGTGTCTATCGCCATTGGCGTCCTTCTTTGCCTTTACGGCATATTCCGTGGCTACCGCCTTTACAAAGGCCAGACATATTGATTCTCTAATCGCTGAAACCATGAAGATCTCCCGACTGTATAAGAATATCGCTGCCTTGGCCGCAGTGATTCTCGGATCGACCCTACTCGCATCGCTTTCATCCTGCGGGGAGGTCAAGAGAGGTGCCTACACCGCCGGCACCGGCGCAGTCTTCTGCGATGACGGCTTCCGCAATATCCTCGATGAGGAAATCCAGGCCTTTGAATTCTCTTATAAGGATGCACATATCGTGCCGTTCTATACCTCCGAGCAGGCATGTATCGATTCGCTCCTCAACGACAAATGTCAGAGCATCATCATAACCCGCGATTTTACCAAGGAGGAACGTCAGCATTGCAAGAGCGTCAACAAACGCATCGTCCGCTCTCAATGTATAGCCGTCGATGCAGTCGCGATGATTGTCAACAAGGATAATCCCGTCAGCGCCCTCTCGATGGATGAAATCGGCAAGATACTCAGAGGCGAACTCACCCACTGGAATCAACTTGCGGGCAATGACACCACCGCGATCAAAGTCGTCTTTGACTCGGAGGGTTCATCCACCGTATCTTATATGCGTGAGAAATTCCTGCCGGAGGGTAAGAAAATCACTGATTACATCAAACCCTACGCTCAGAAGAATAACGCCGCCGTATTCGATATAGTGAAGAATGATCCGGATGCTCTCGGCATAATCTCTGTCTCATGGCTCGGCAATGACCTCAGTGTGGCCAAGAATATCCCGATGGACCGCCGTATGGAGGAATATGCTGACGAAAATGACTCCATCAACACCGATCTGACCGATGAAGTCAATATCATCAAGGTCAGCAACCCCAACGAGGACAATGACTTCAGCCCCGTGGCCTACAAGCCTTACCAACTCTACATCAACTCCGGAGAGTATCCCCTCTTCAGAAAAGTATGGATGGTATCTACCGCATCCAACTCCACGATGCTCCACAGCTTCTATACTTTCGTGACCGGATTTGTCGGACAGAAGATTATCATAAAATCGGGCATCATGCCTTACCACGTCAACAGTCGGGTCGTGCAGCTCGTAAAATAAGGGTTGGAATAAAATAAACCGAATGGCAACGACGTTGTCTCATTAGCGGAATATTCTCCTTTCCGGAGAACGACGCAACGAAAGCGCCGGGTGGAACAAATTTTCACCGGGCGCTTTGACGGGATAAACCGCAACGCATAATCAACACAAAACTTCATAAGAATGATCAACAAGAAACTCATCGCTCTCCTGCTGGCAGGCTCGGCATTCACAGCTTTCGCGCAGACTCATGCCGAAGGTTCGGAATATTTCGAGGCCGGACAGCTCGACAACGCCAAGGAACTCCTCCTCCGTAACCACAACAATGCCGCTACCGACAAGGCTATCAGTTTCTACTATCAGGGCCGTATCGCCCTTGAGGAGGATAACAGTGCCGAGGCCAAGAAATTGTTCGAACAGGGTGTGGCAGCCAACCCCGAATATCCCTTCAACTATATCGGTCTCGGTCAGCTCTCTCTGATGGCTAATGCCCAGAAGGAGGCTGAGGCTCAGTTTAAGACAGCCGAGGGCCTCGGCAAGAAGGATGCCGGCGTCCAAATCGCTATCGCCCGCGCATATGACGCGGTAAATCCCGAGCTTTATACTAAAGATATAGACAAACGTGTAGAGAAGGCCCGCAAGATGAATATGCAGGATCCCGACATCTATATCTTCGAGGGTGACCGTCTGGCCCGCACCAAGGACTATGGCGGCGCAGGCGCGAAATATGAGATGGCGCTCACCTATGATCCCAACGCTACGGCGGCCTACTTCAAGTATGCCAATCTTTTCGCGCAGGTCAATCCCGAATACGGCATCAACATGCTCAAGAAGCTTCTTGAGCTCAACCCCAACTCCGCCCTAGGCCAGCGCTCACTCGCCAACGCTTATTATGAGCAGAATGACTACGCCAATGCCGTAAACGAGTATGCGAAATACGTGAAGAACCCCAACCACTTCAAGCAGGACGAAGACCGCTACTCCCTCCTTCTCTTCTCCAACGGCGACTATCAGGCCGGATATGACTTCGCTTCGAATCTCCTCGCTCAGAATCCCGACAACTTCACGGCGATGCGTTTCCAGTTCATGAACGCCTGCCAGATTCCCGCGCTTGAATCCCAGCTCCTGCCGATGGCTGAGAAACTCTACGCTCTCCACACTTCCAACCCCGATAAAAACCGCTTCGCTCCCATCGACTACAATCTGATCGCCGACGAGCTCATAAAGGCGAAGAAGACGGATGAGGCAGTGGCAGTGCTTCAGGATGGCGTTAACTCGATGCCCAATAACCCCAACCTCTACAAGCAGCTCGCCATGGCCTACGTCGACCTTGGCGACATGGCCGCCGCTTCCAAAGCTTTCGATGGCTTCATCGAGCACACCGCCAAGCCGGGCTACAACGATATGATCCAGGCTTCTGTATTCGCTTTCTACGCCGGCGTGCAGTATAAGGATGACGTAGCGATGAGAGACCAATATCTCGCGCTCGCCGACAAATATGCCGACCGTGCCGCAGAGCTTTATCCCGCCATGTATCGTCCCGAGAAAATCAAGGGCGACGTGGAGATGCAGAAGGGCAACACCGAGAAGGCTCTCGAATACTACATCCAGTCGATCGACAAACTCGAGAAATTCGACGGCGACACTTCCCGCTTCGCCGGCGATGCCAAGAACCTCTACAATGCCGTCGGCAACGCTTATCTCGACAAGAACGATAAAACTACCGCAAAGCGCTACTTCAACGGTTATCTCAAATATGATCCCGATAATGCAGACTATCGCAAGTTTGTAGAAGGTCTTTGATAACGATGAAATAATTCTCTAAAAAAGAGCCCGTGTAAATGCTGTTTTATAGCACTTATGCGGGCTCTTTTGCATTTTTTTCTTAACTTTGCATATCGAATAGCCGACAACGCGCCGTCGATAGACGCAACGGCTTTCAACCTCTTAAATCTAACATCAGCACAACAATGAAAAGAGACAACGAGATCTTTGAGATCATCGATCGTGAACATCTCCGCCAGCGTCGCGGAATCGAACTTATCGCCAGCGAAAACTTTGTCAGCGATGAAGTGATGCGTGCCATGGGCTCATGCCTCACCAACAAATATGCCGAGGGTTATCCCGCCAAGCGTTACTACGGCGGATGCCAGGTGGTCGACGAAGCGGAAAATCTCGCCATCGACCGTGCGAAAAAACTTTTCGATGCCGAATGGGCCAACGTGCAGCCCCACAGCGGCGCACAAGCAAATATGGCCGTGTTCATGGCCTGCCTCGAACCCGGCGACACTTTCATGGGCATGGACCTCAGCCACGGCGGACACCTGAGCCACGGCAGCCCCGTCAATTTCTCAGGTCTGATGTTCCGTCCGATTTCCTATACGGTTGACGCCGAGACCGGTCGCGTCAATTATGAAGAGATGGAGGAAAAGGCCCGCGCCGAAAAGCCGAAACTCATCATCGCCGGAGCATCGGCCTACAGCCGCGAATGGGACTACGCCCGCATCCGCAAACTCGCCGATGAAATCGGAGCTATCTTTATGGTCGACATGGCTCACCCCGCCGGTCTCATCGCCGCCGGTCTCCTTGAGAATCCCGTAAAACACGCACATATCGTCACCACCACCACTCATAAGACTCTCCGTGGCCCGCGTGGCGGTCTCATCCTCATGGGCAAGGACTTCGACAATCCCTGGGGCAAGAAAACTCCCAAGGGTGAGATCAAGAAAATGTCCGCACTCCTTGATTCCGCAGTCTTCCCCGGTGTGCAGGGAGGTCCGCTCGAACATGTCATCGCAGCTAAAGCCGTGGCCTTCGGCGAGGCTCTCCAGCCCGAATGGAAAGAATACGCCGAACAGGTGCGCAAGAACGCCGCCGCCCTCGCACAGGCTCTGATCAAACGCGGCTACAAGATTATCTCCGACGGCACCGACAACCACTGTATGCTCGTCGATCTCCGCACAAAATTCCCCGAAATGTCGGGTAAGAAGGCTGAGCGTGTGCTCGTAGAGGCCGATATCACCGCCAACAAGAATATGGTGCCCTACGACAGCCGTTCACCCTTCCTCACTTCCGGCCTGCGTTTCGGCACCGCCGCTATCACCACCCGTGGCGCCAAGGAGGAGATGATGGAAAAAATCGCCGACCTCATCGACCGCGTTCTCACCAACGCCGACAATGAGGAAGTCATCAAGGAAGTTCGTCAGGAGGTCAACGAGATGATGAACGAATATCCCATGTTCGCATGGTAATCTTCATCACCGGAATCGGCACCGACATCGGAAAATCTTGGGCTACCGGATGGCTCGCCAATAGATTGACCGCCGAGGGGAAAAGCGTGATCACCCAGAAATTCATCCAGACGGGCAACCGCGAGATGAGCGAGGATATCATGCTACATAGGAAAATAATGGGCATTCCTTTGCAGACTCCTGACCTTCTGCATATCACATGCCCCGTAATCCTATCCTATCCGGCCTCACCTCACTTCGCCGCGATGCTCGACAAAACGGAGATCAACGTGGCTGAAATCGACGATGCCTCCAAAGCTCTCTCAAGCCAGTATGATGTAGTGCTTGTCGAGGGTGCAGGCGGAATCATGGTGCCCGTATCCGAGGATTTTCTAACGATCGACTATATATCCGAGCGTAAACTCCCGACAGTGCTCGTCACCAACGGACGCCTCGGATCGATTTCCGACACTCTTCTGGCACTCGACGCGATAGCTGCGCGAGAGATTCCGCTATATGGCGTTATCTATAATCCCTATTTTGACTCAGACCCCATAATCGCAGCCGATGCAAGGGAATACATCCACCGAAAAGTGGCATCCCGATTCCCCGATGCCCTATGGCTCGTGATGGAGTGAATCTAATATCTATATGGCGGCCAAGACGCTTGATAAGCTCTTTGGCCGCCATTATTATTACAGATTATATTAATCTATATTAATACCGTCAATAAATACCTACGATTTTATTGAGATTTAGCGCAAAAATGTTAAAAATCAGATTGCAATCATACATATTTTTTGTAAATTTGCAATTGATAACGAAAGGCTATCACTCTCCTCCACTCCACACCTCTACGGTTGATCCGTAGAAGCGCAAAATCTATTTACATTCTTTTCATTATGCCCTCTCAATCCCACATCCAACAATACACCGTGACCATTTCAAAGGCAGTCTTGGCCACACTCCCCCCTGCCGAATATCATGGTAAAATCCATGTGGTGGATTCCGTAGATAAGATCGATGATGCAGTCAGATCTCTGAGAGAGGCCGATATCATTGGATTCGATACCGAGACTCGCCCGAGTTTCAAGAAGGGCCAATGCTTTCAGGTGGCCCTGCTGCAGCTCTCCACACGCGAGGAATGCTTCCTCTTCCGGCTGAATATGGTCGGCCTTCCCGAAGGCGTGAAGCAGATTCTCGAGGATGAAAGTAAACTGAAAATCGGTGTCTCTCTCCATGATGATTTCCATAATCTGCACAAGATTTACACTCTTGACCCCAAGGGATTCATTGATCTGCAGCCCTACGTTAAAAAATTCAATATAGCAGATAACTCTCTATCCCGCATTTACGGCATTCTATTCGGCAAACGTATATCCAAGGGCCAACGTCTCACCAACTGGGAGGCTAAAAATCTCACCCCGAGCCAGCAGACCTATGCGGCGTTCGATGCCTTGAGTTGCATTGAAATCTACGACGCGCTCTCCTCGGGCAATTTCAAACCGGAACAATCCCCCTACTACGGACCCGCCACTCCTCCGACTCCATCCAATCCCGGCAATCAAGCATGAGAAAATACCGCTACATCTGGTTTCCTCTCCTTCTCCTCATCTATGGCCTGGGAATGGCATGGAAATATGGCCCGGTGTTCATAGCCGCCGGCCGGGCTTGGCAGGTATGGTTGTTCATCGCCATAGATATAGTTATCTGCATTCTTCTGGCTATCTTCTTGCGCAAACGTCAGTCTTTCTGAATTCTCCTCGAATCGATTTTTTGTCACGTCTATATATTTTTTCTCGTCACGTCAATATTTTGGGGCAAAAAGTCAGTAAAATTCATTATATTTGCAGGAGAATCAGTAATTTAAGGAAATGAGCGACTTAACTTATCCCATAGGAACCGCCACATTCGGCAAGATACGCCGCAACGGCTGGTTTTATGTCGATAAAACCGATTTTATTCCCAAACTCCTGTCAGAAGGTCAATACTTATTTCTCAGTCGTCCGCGAAGGTTCGGCAAGAGTCTGCTCGTCTCCACATTGGAAGCCTACTTTCATGGGGAAGCCTCTCTATTCTCCGGGCTGCGGATAGATGAGACCGAAAAGGAGTGGATAACGTATCCGGTGCTTCATCTCGACCTTTCGCAGGATGACATGACGAAACATGAATCACTTATCTCATATCTTGACACCATGTTCACCATATGGGAAAGAGAGTATGCCGTCGATATAAAAGCTGCTACCCCCGGCACACGCTTCCTGCAGATAATCAGATATGCCAAGCAACGTATCGGCCGGGATGTCGTGATATTGATTGATGAATACGACAACCCTCTTTTCTCCACTATGGCGCGACCTGAGGAAAATATGAGAATGCGCGAGACCTTAAAGGGAATATATTCAGTATTAAAGGCTCAATCGGCCAATATAAAATTTTGTTTCCTGACAGGTATCACACGGTTCAGCAAGATGTCGGTGTTCAGTGGTCTCAACAATCTGCGTGACATCACCCTTAATCCCAGATTCTCCGGTATATGCGGTATCACGCAGAAGGAACTGGAGGAAAACTGCCGGAAAGGAGTCAGGAACGTTGCCGATAATCTCGCCATCACATATACCGAGGCTCTGACGAAGCTTAAGGAGCAATATGACGGATACCACTTCGGAGATATGAATCTGGATGTCTACAACCCTTTCAGTCTTATTCAGGCTCTCGCCGACGGGAAGCTGCTGGATTATTGGTTTGTAAGCGGCACATCTCAATTTCTTTGGGAGCGTATCAGCAATCTGAGCATCCACGAATCATTGAGCGAAGTGCTTGATCCGGTGCTGAATGTCTCTGACCTCGGTGCCACGGAGGATGACGGACTCTCCCTCCCCGGACTATTGTTCCAGACCGGTTATCTCACCTTGAAAAGGGAATACGAAGGGAATAACTATCGACTCGGCATCCCCAACAAGGAGGTCGAGACGGGCATCATGCGCCGGCTGCTCCCCATGGCGGCTAAGCAATCGGCTCCGGCCATAAATGCGGAGATATTCCGTCTAAGGGATTTGGCCGACAAAGCCGACATCGATGCTTTCATGAAAGTACTGAAAAGCTTCATGGCTTCCATTCCTTACAGATTATCCGAGAACAAGAGAGAGGTGTATTTTCAGAATAATCTGTTCATCATATTGAGCCTTGTAGGATTGGAATGTCGGGAGGAGGTGCAGACATCATACTCCCGTATGGATCTCTTCATGCGCACCACAAATTATATCTACGTCATTGAGGTAAAACTCAACAGGACCGCCCGGCAGGCTCTTGAGCAGATAAAAAAGAAGGAATATGATCTTCCGTTTGAACGCCATAATCTCCCTATCGTGAGACTCGGCATCAATTTCTCTACGCGCACGCGCAACATATCTACATGGGCTTACGACATCACCGGAGCATAAGCACTGGGCTTGCCAGCTATGGCCTTGCCGTTCAGTCGCGATGTCCACATCAATTTAGAGCATACACGAATCATATAGATAGCAATTTAACCCCTAAGGCGTTAGAAATCTTAGCTATGGTCCTTAATGTAAAGTTATGAGTGCCACCAAGCCATCTGGAGACCTCGGCTTCACTTTTGCCCATTTTCTTAGCTAATTGTTTCTGACTGATATTTTGCTCTCGAAGAATCGAGTCAATCTTATCAGCCAATGCAAAAGACATATCGAGTTCTATCTTTATATCATCCGAAACCTCAGCCAAACACTCATCGAATAAAATTGCTGTTGTCTTCATAATTCAAAAATTTTATCTTCTGCTCCGGTAATAGTTGTCTCTTCAATCTGTATACTACCCTCTTTCTCAGCTTCCTTGAGTAGCGCATCGAATCGCTGGAGATCCATTACGTAACCGTTTAATTCAGAGTTCTCATTATAAGTGCGTGTGGATTTTATCCCTCCGTTACCAAGAATAAGAATTTTATCGGAAAGACGCAAGCAGTACAAACGTAATTTTCCCGAATCTATGGGGAGCGCACAAACTCTATCAGTATATTTGCCTTCACGACGGAAATAGCGTTCCAATACACCGTTTTCAAGTATCTTTTTGAGGGCATATAGAATAATTTGATAGTCACGCTGCAATCTTCCAGTATCCTTGAAACGCGTAAGGAATTTTGAAAACTCCGACATATCGTCATTCTCAAAGATGATGGTATATAGACTTGCCGTTTCAGTGGCTTTTACGGGTTCTAATTTCAATGATTTTTTCGCCATATTCTATAATTAGTGTTTTATACCATAAGTAATAAAAACCGCTCAACTAATGTACTTTGGGGATTTGAGGGGTCCATTTATACCACTTGTGCAGTCGCAAAAACAAGCTTGCCTCCGCATTACCAAAGCGAATATCACACTTACTTGGTAATATTCTTTCTACAAAGATATAACAAATTTTTGATACAATTAGCTTTTATGCTAATTATTTTCTTATGCATGACAGACCTGATATCACCGGATAAGGGAGTCAACAACAGATTTACTCACGGGTAAGTCCGAAACACAGTATATCATAGAGAGCATTGTGGCTTTTACCTTACTACGCGTAGTAACGATATGTCACTGTCACTTTTATATCGTTCCTATATAAAAAAGTCAAAAGGGTGATGACCGTCACGGTCGCACCCTTTTTGATAAGTTTCTACAGGTAAAAAATCTTAAGGTAAAAAAGATTGTTATAGGTTCGATGCAAAGTTACGGGTTTATTCCCATTCCGCCAAATATTTTGTGACAAAAAGATAGAAATGTGTTGCACAACATATATTTCATACCTCCATATACTTACAGTTTGGAGTTTCAGCCCTCATATCTGTGCAATCTCATCTCTTCCCCGTCGTATTCGGCATAACTGAAAAGCGTCAGCCAGTCGCCCAGCACAATCATCTCGCCGCTCTCCCCCACGCGCTCCCTTATCAACCGATGCAGATGGCCGAACAGGAAATATCTGCATTCCGGATTTGCAACAAGATAACGTTCGCAAAAACTGCGCAAGCCCGCGACATTACGGGCCATACGCTGATTCTCACGCTCCACAATCCTGATATCCTTACCTGACTCCCGACTATGATTGCTCCAGGAATAGGCAAACGGAACCGTCCAACGGGGATGAACAGCCGAAAACAGCCGCTGACAAAAACGATTACGGAAAAGATGTCGAAGAATCCTGAATTTCCGCGAATCGCTCCATATCCCGTCTCCGTGGGCCATCACCATCCGGCATCCGAGCACCTCCCGGTCCAGCACTCCGTCCACGACCTCCACACCGAGTTCCGTCGGTATGTAATCAAATATCCATATATCATGATTGCCGATAATCCATGTGACCTTTATCCCTGAATCAGTAAGCTCCGCAAGTTTACCGAAGAATCTGGCGTAGCCACGCGGCACGACATAACGATATTCATACCAATAATCGAGAACATCTCCGAGCAGATAGATCTCCGCCGCATCATCGCGAATCGAATCCAGAAACGCGCAGACACGACGTTCCGCATCCCGCGAGCTCCCCATATAAGGCGCCCCGAGATGCGTATCGCTTAGAAAATATGCCTTCTTCAATTTCAATCAGCCTATATCATAGGAAATTAAGTTCAAGCTTCGCCTCCTCGCTCATCATATCCTGATTCCATTCCGGCTCAAAGACAAGACGCAGATCCACAGCCTTGGGTCCCTCTACCGAAAGAAGCTTCTGGCGCACATCCTCGAAAATGAAATCGGCAGCCGGACAGCCGGGGGCCGTAAGAGTCATATCGACGTGAAGCACACGGTCTTCGGGTGTAAAATCAATCTTATAGATTAGACCGAGATCATATACGTTGACAGGAATCTCGGGATCATAAACCGTGCGGAGCATTTCGATGGCCTTCTGAGTGATGCGGTAACCCTCATCCTCGCTACCCTCAGCAGTTGACGCGACAGCATCTTCCGGACCGGCTACCGGCGTGTCATTTCCGACTTCACCTTCATGCCCGGCTGCAGCCAGCGCCTCGGCAAGGGTGGAATCCGGTGCCGGCACAAACGTCTCTTTTGTATCTTTTGATTCTGTATCCATTGATTAAAATATTAAAATGCTTAATATCAAATATTTTTATGGGCGAATAGAGAAATTATCCCTCCTTCCGGGGAGCACTCGTGGTCAACCGACCGCATTCCCGGCCTCGGGACGCCCTCTTATATTAACGCATCAGAACCTTAAATTTGAACCCCGACAATGACATTTTTTGTGGGATGGGGGCTAAATATTTTGAAAACCGAGCGGAATTGGTTAATTTTGCAAGTACATTAACTGTTTAATTATGGCAAACATCAAGAAACTCGCCCTCGCCACACTCCTTGTGGCAGGCACAGCCGGGATGGCTCAGGCCGGTCCCTTCCAATTCGGTATCAAAGCCGGTCTGAACGTCAACAAGATCAGTCTCAGCAAGGATTTCGTCAACAAACTCGCAGAACCGGGCAACTCTTGCGGCTGGACCGCCGGCGTGATGGCCGACTTCACTGTGCCCATCATCGGAGTCGGAGCTGATGTCAGCCTCATGTACTCCCGCATGAACAATGCTGCCGAAGAGGCCGAACTCTACGGCAAGAACTTTATCGAGATTCCCGTCAACCTGAAGTATAAGTTCAATATCCCCGTCGTAGCATCCGTATTCAAGCCTTATGTATTCACAGGTCCGCAGTTCGGCCTGCGTCTCGACAAGAGCTTCAAGGATCTGGCTAATGATGTTCAATCAAAGACCTTCCAGTTCAACTGGAACTTCGGTCTCGGCGTGCAGCTGATCAATCATCTGCAGGTCAGCGCATCCTACGCACTCGGATGCAACAACATCGTCACCAAACTCGCCGAAAGCGCCACAGGCGGCAACTTCGACAACAAAATAAAGAACAATTACTGGACCGTCACGGCGGCCTGGCTTTTCTAAGAGAGTGTTTGGATTTAAAGAATGAAGAAACTCCTGTTAACAACCCTGTTCGCTGCCGTGGCCGTATCGGCCTCGGCAGAGTTCAGATGGGGCCCGTCGGCATCCGCTTACTTCGGAAAATACTATTGGCGCCAACCCCTTATCGAATCTGAATCCCAACCCGCCTTCATGGCAGGAATTATGGGCGAACTCATGATTCCCGGAATCGGGTTCGGCATCGACCTCGGTGTCAACTACGCCATGCACTCCGCCAAATTCAATCTCGGAGCGCATGAAATCTGGAGCGCAGGGGGATACGGCAATGTCCCCTTTAAACTCCACAGCGTGGAGGTGCCGGTCCATGTGAGATTCAAGTGGACCCGTATGCAGGGTGTGGAAGACTACGTGGCTCCATTTGCCTATGTCGGTCCGGTTTTCCAGTTCCACGTCGCCCAGAGTGATTGTCCGGCTATCGAACACCCCGTCGGCTCTGTCGGGCTTCAGTTCGGTATCGGAGCCGAGATTATAAAGAGCATACAGATAAGCGGCTCCTATATCTTCAACCCCACATATGAGATCCGCACCGTCAAACTTGATAATCTCTCCGCCAGAAATTCCGGTTGGACCGTCAATCTCACCTATCTCTTCAAATAAGACAGAGACCTCAGCCTATCCCTCATCTTAATGTATCAATGTACGCCGAAGTAATCCTACCCCTCCCACTGTACTCTACATTTACCTACTCCGTGCCTGAAGGCATGGAGAATATAGGCATAGGTTCGAGGGTACTGGTACAGTTCGGCAAACGCAAGTTCTATACCGGCATAGTGGCCGCCCTGCGTCCCGACCCACCTGCCGGATATGAGGTAAAGCCTATCTCCACTCTCCTCGACGCAGATCCGATAATCCGCTATCCTCAGCTGAAACTATGGCAATGGATAGCTGATTATTATCTTTGCGCTCCCGGCGATGTCTATAAAGCGGCCATACCTACGGGGCTGAAGCCTGAAAGCACGACTTTTATATCCCTCAATCCTGATTTCGATGAGGATGCCCTCGACAGTCTTAATGAGGATGAACGCCGGATAGCCTCCCTCCTTGCAGAGGAGAAGAAACTATCGTTGACAGATATCCAGACCCGCACCGAGATTCCCAAGGCTACCGCATTGGTGAAGAATCTCCTCGAAGATGGCGTGGTGATGGTCGCGGAGACCATCATTGAGAAGTACCGCCCCAAGACCATAAAAATGGTGAAGCTCGCTCTGCCGGATGGCAATATCGAGGGAGTGCATCGTCTGCTTGATCTCACCAACCGTTCACCCAAACAGCAGCGCGCGTTGATGGGATATCTCGAACTTTCAAGATATATCAATGCCGACGGAGAACCCGATGAAGTACCGCGTGAGAATCTGATCAAACGCACCGGGGTCACTCCCGGTATCATCAAGACGATGGTGGACAAAGGTATCTTCGAGATCTATAAAAAAAGTATCAACCGATTCAGCGACCTTCAGAAAGATACGGCGGAAATCCCTGAATTGTCCGCAGCCCAGAAGAGGGCCCATGGGGAGATTATCGAGCGTTTCCGCGACCATCAGGTGTGCCTGCTTCATGGCGTGACGGGAAGCGGTAAAACGGAGATATATTCCCATCTGATACGTCAGATGCTCGATGCCGGCCGACAGGTGCTCTATCTCGTGCCGGAGATATCGTTGACCACCCAGCTCACCGACCGCCTGCGCAGGACATTCGGCGACCGGCTGCTCGTATATCATTCAAAATTCTCCGATAACGAACGCGTCGATGTCTGGCGGCGCGTGCTCGGCAGCCACGAGTCCCTTCTGATTCTCGGGGCACGAAGCTCCGTCTTCCTGCCATTCCACAGGCTCGGGCTCGTGATTGTGGATGAGGAACACGAAGCCTCCTACAAACAATATGATCCCGCTCCGCGATACAACGCCCGCGACACCGCTATGGTGCTCGCCTCCATGCACGGTGCGAAAACTCTCCTCGGCTCCGCCACCCCCGCCGTCGACACTTACTACAAGGCCGTGAACGGGAAATATGGACTCGTCACTCTATCGGAGAGATTCGAAGGCGCACGCCTGCCGGAGGTGGAAATAGTCGATATGAAGGACCAGCGCAAGCGAAAGCTTGCGGATGGGATACTCTCGCAACCGCTGAAGCAAGCCACCGAGGAGGCCATGGAGAAGGGACAGCAGGCACTGATGTTTCAGAACCGTCGCGGTTTCGCGCCATTCGTTGTCTGCAAAACCTGCGGCTGGACTCCAAAATGTACAAACTGCGATGTATCGCTCGTCTATCATAAACATTCCGACACACTGCGTTGCCACTACTGCGGGTTCGCCATGCCTCTCCCCGCGCTCTGTCCGGCATGTCAGGAGAACTCGATAGAAATCTACGGCTACGGCACAGAGCGTATCGCCGAGGAGGTGCATGGATATTTCGCTTCCCGCCGCGTAGGCCGCATGGACCTTGATACGACCCGCAACAAGGATTCTTATCAGGAAATTATCGAGGATTTCTCAAGCCACAACATGGATATCCTCGTGGGGACCCAGATGGTCACCAAGGGTCTCGACTTTGGAAAGGTGACGGTCGTCGGTGTGCTCAATGCAGATTCCATCCTCAATTTCCCTGACTTCAGGAGCAACGAACGCGCATTCAATATGCTCGAACAGGTGGCCGGACGCGCCGGACGCCGCTCTGATCTCGGAAAGGTCTTCATCCAGACCACCGATCCGCAAAGCCACGTCCTTGACTTCGTGAAGGCCCACAACTACAACGGATTCTATGAATCTGAAATCGAAAGCCGCAGGAAACTGCTGTATCCACCTTTCAGCCGTATCATCAACATCTATCTGAAGAACAAGAACTCCCGCGATGTGGATGAAGCGGCCATCCTCTTCTCGCAAGCTCTGCGAGCCACATTCGGCCCGCGTGTGCTCGGCCCGGAGAAACCCTTCGTCAGCCGTGTCGCCACATGGTATCTGCAGTGCATTATGCTCAAGATCGAAGCCTCCGCTTCGATGACAAAGGTGAAGCATATACTGCGGACCATTTACGAAAGTCTCGCCCGAGATCCGAGGATAAAATCCTCCATCCTTTATTACGACGTGGATCCGGTCTGATCCCGCCGCTGAATCAACCAATATTCAACCGAAATGAACGAAACGCTGACAGATTCGGAATTCGACCGATTACATCTTTGGCATCCATATACATCCACTCATGATCCCCTCCCCTGCTATGAGGTGGATCACGCCGAGGGAGCCGAGATTATCCTCAAGGATGGGCGCCGTCTCATCGACGGCATGTCGTCATGGTGGTGTGTGATCCACGGCTACAGTCATCCCGTGCTCGTGGAGGCCGCAAAAGCGCAAGCCTCCCGTATGTCGCATGTCATGTTCGGTGGTCTCACTCACGGACCGGCCATTGAACTCGGACGCCTGCTCCTTGATATATTGCCCGACAATATGCGCCATATCTTCTATGCCGATTCAGGCTCGGTGGCTACAGAAGTGGCCATGAAAATGGCAGTTCAGGCGCAGGATAATCCCCGGCGCACCGACTTCGCGACAATCCGCAACGGCTACCACGGCGACACCTGGAACGCAATGTCAGTCTGCGACCCCGTCACAGGCATGCACGGCGCATTCGGCTCCGCCCTTCCCGTGCGCTATTTCGCCGATGCGCCGAAATGCGGCTTCCACGATGAATGGGACCCTGCCGATTTCGAGCCTATGCGTCAGCTCATCGACAACCATGCCGACACTCTGGCGGCTGTCATTCTGGAGCCGGTCGTGCAGGGTGCCGGAGGAATGCGGTTCTATCATCCTCAATATCTGCGCGAACTCCGCCAGCTTTGCGATGAGAAGGGTATTCTCCTGATATTCGATGAAATTGCCACGGGATTCGGACGCACGGGACGTCTCTTCGCATGGGAACACGCAGGTGTCAAACCCGATATCATGCTTATCGGAAAGGCCCTTACCGGAGGATTCATGACTTTCGCAGCCGTGGCCGCATCTGAAGAGGTGGCCGACCGTATATCCTCCTCTTCAGCCAAGTGCATGATGCATGGACCCACGTTCATGGCCAACCCTCTCGCCTGCGCCGTGGCCATAGCCTCCACGCGTCTGCTCCTCGCCTCTCCATGGCAAAAACGTGTGAAGGAGATTGAGGCAATCATGACGGAGCGTCTTGCCGCCGCCCGCGAATGGAAGGGAGTGGAGGACGTGAGAGTGCTCGGCGGAATCGGTGTCATCCAAGTAAAAGAACCGGTCGATCTCTCCACATTCCAGAAACGATGTGTCGAGGAGGGTGTATGGATACGCCCCTTCGGCAAGAACGCATACATAATGCCTCCCTACCTCGCCATAAGCGATCAACAGCTTAATTTCCTCTGCGATGCGTTTATGAAACTGGTGGGTGAGATAGCCGACACCCCATATCATCCTGAGGAATCCGATGGAAAATGACTTATCTGATATGGTAAAGAAGAAAAAGGGAAGGGGCGGCGCATCCGCTCCCGGACAAAAATCAAAAAACAGCCGTGCGGTGAAACCCTTGGCTACGGCTGCGGCACCGGTGCCCGTAGACATCGCGGAAGCCGACCCGCTGAAAGCATTCGCCGACCACCTTGACCATCTGGCCGACGAGCACAGGATGCGCGTCATTCCAGGCGATGCCACGCAAGGCCGTGTCGACCTCCTCTCCAATGACTATCTCGGCCTCGCCGCCGAAGCGCAGACGTATATGCCGGAGTTCCTCCGGCGTTTCCCCGACGCATCCTTCACCTCATCGGCTTCAAGGCTGCTCTCGCGCGCCAATAAATACCATAATCAACTTGAGGAATATCTCGGGAATCTCTACGGGCGTCCCGCGCTACTGTTCAATTCAGGCTACCACGCCAATATCGGTATCATTCAGGCTCTCGCTCTCCCGGGAACTCTCTTTCTGGCCGACAAACTCATACATGCCTCAGCCATCGACGGCCTGCGACTCAGCGGCGCCGACTTCAAGCGTTTCCCTCACAATGATATGCGCAAACTGCGTCGTCTGATCAAGGAGAACTATCAGGCTTATGAACGCATCATCGTGATAGCCGAAAGCATATACAGCATGGATGGCGATGTGCTTGATATCGAGCAATTGGTGAAAATCAAACAGGAATACCCGAAGGTGATGCTCTACATCGACGAGGCCCACGGCTTCGGAGTGAGAGGCGTGCGCGGACTCGGACTCGCCGAGGAATGCGGAGTGACGGATGAGATCGACATCCTCATGGGCACTCTCGGCAAAGCGGCCGCCTCAGCCGGAGCATTCGTCATAACCTCACCTGTGATGAAGAGCTACCTTATCAATTCCGCCCGGAGTCTCATATTCTCCACTGCCATATCCCCCGCTCAGGCAGCCTGGTCAATTCTGATGATTGAGAAACTGACAGGTCTGAATGAGCGCCGACTCCATCTGCAGCGTCTCAGCCGTTATCTCGTCAAGGAACTGGAACGTCGTCTGAATTTCGAGTCTCCCTCGAAATCTCAGATAGTCCCCCTTATAATCGGTGATGCCTCGGAAGCCGTCATAATGTCGGAGTTCCTTGCTGACAAAGGATTCGATTCGCTGGCCATTCGCCGACCGACCGTCCCGGCAGGAAGCGAACGCCTGAGGTTCTCCCTCAACGCCAAGTTAACCGAGAAGGACATCGATCGCCTTGTCACCGCTATCGGACACTACAGATGATTGCTGATTGAATAATATTTTCTGACCGCATGAGAACCGCACTGATATCACATAATCCCGCCAACCGCAGGCTCATACTGATTTTCTCAGGATGGAGTACCATACCCGCATTCTATTCCGATATCTCAGCTCCGGGATGGGACATAAAGGTGGTCTATGATTATAGTTCGGCTGAATTCGATGTGGAGTGCATCAGTGGGTATTCTACGATATATGTCGTGGCATGGTCGCTCGGGGTAGTGGCAGCCGAGATAGCGGCCAGACACTTCGGGAGTTCGGCTATCGCGGCTGCTTTCGCAATCAACGGCACCCTCTCTCCCGCAGATGATGAAATGGGAATCCCGAAGGCGATTTATGAGGGGACACGAAGGACGCTGTCTATCGATAACCTGCGCAGATTCCGCCGACGCATGGCCCCATCCCCCATCTCGGAGGCGGAATTCATATCAGACTCCGACGCTGATGCGGAGGATGCGATTCTCCGTCTGCAACGCGAGCTTGACAGCCTGCATCTCTCTATTCCACAGCCATGTCTTCCCTGGAAGAGAATCTATATCGGGCTCAACGACCGCATTTTTCCTGCCGGAAATCAACTCAAGGCCTGGAGTTCACTTGAAATCCATCCCCAGATCATAACCTTGCAGGAGGGCCACTGGATGCCCCTTCAGAAAATCATTTCGGAAATAACTCCCGACCATTCCCGCATCGCCCGCAGATTCAGTCGGGCGGTGACCACCTACGATGGCAACGCACCCGCACAACAACATATTGCCCGCCGACTCGCCGCCAAATTGCCCGGGACATTCCGGGGCGCGGATGGAATCGACTTACTTGAGATAGGACCCGGAAGCGGACGCCTGACACGTGAACTCGCCGAAATCCTGCATCCCGCCTCAGCCACCTTCATTGATCTTTATCCGCTCCATTCATTCGGCATCGCCGACCGCGAGACCTACATCACCGGCGACGCGGAGGATTGGATGGAGACGGCTCCCTCTGACAGCTTCGACATCGTAGCCTCCGCGAGCACGATTCAGTGGTTTGCCGATCCATTGAGGTTCTTCCGTAATGTCCGCCGGGTGCTCCGCCCGGGAGGTATCTTTTTATGCTCCACGTTTCTCCCGGGTAATCTCGCCGAACTCGACGTGCTGCGCCCCTCCCCTCTCCTATACCGCTCGCGTGAAGAGATCGAATCGATGCTTCAACCCCTGTTCCACTCCCTGCAACTCGAAGAGGAAATTATCCCTATGGACTTCCCCTCTCCGCGCGAGGCGTTGCTCCACCTTAAACTGACCGGAGTCGGCGGAGGATCAAAAGCCACCGTCCGCAACCTCCTGACTTCACTCCCCGACAGACCGCGACTGACTTATGTCTGCCTATATATCCGTGCATATAAATAATTAAAGATGATTTCTACCCTTTTTTATTACATAAATTTTTGATATTGAAATATTTTATTTATCTTTGTTGCTATAAACCCTCCCTGATACTCTCATCCACGAAAATGATCCGCATTGTCGTTGATCCGAATATTCTCCATAATTAACTATATTCAACTATGCGTAAATTCTACTCATTATCGGCCATAGCTCTTTCTGCCATGACAGCCTTGGCCAACGTTGGTGACCTGCCGCTGGATCCATCCACAGTGATGATCAAGGATCCAGTTCCGGGCGCGACTCCGGAAATATTTGTCAAATCAGGCACCGGATTTCTCTCTCTGGGTGAAGGAAACGGTCTGGACGTATTCCCCTCGGAGGGCTCCCTATCGAAAATAGTCCGTGACGGCGACAAGTTGTATATCAGCAATGTCTTCAGCTGGGCAAGCTCTCCCGGTTGGATCGAGGGCACGGTAACCGGCAATCAGGTTTCTTTCAAATTTCCCCAGCTAATCAATGAATATGATGAGGATAACGGTATCATCACCCGTCATCGATTCTATGCCGTCGTCTGCAAGATGGTGGTCCGTGGCGATCAGGCCGATATGGTGCCCACAGCGGAGCAGACTCTGAATTTCACCATCAATCCCGACGGCTCACTCACTCCGGAACTCACCTCTACCGGAGAATCCTACTTCCTCGGAAACTGGGAATTCGCCGATCGCACCTGGACTTGGAATCTTGACGGTGATTTTTATACTCTCCTCGCTCCACAGACCGAGAAAACAATCGACGCGCCCGCATCGATTGAATATAAGCCGATGGTGCTGACATATCCCCATATCCTCTACGGCGGCGCATACGCCAATGAAGTCTACGTCGGCTTCGATGGTGATGACTGCTACCTGAAAGGTATCGCGCTCGGCATTTCCGACTTGCCCGACGCCACTATAAAGGGCACACGCGACGGAAAGGTAATAAGATTCGATTCCGACCAATTCCTCGGCGACAGCTGGCTCTTCGGCTTCACGCAGTATCTGATAGGAGGCGAAACTGAATTTGTAGAGGATCCCTATTATGGCATATTCTCTCCCGTATTCAATCAGACGGACTGTCTCGAATTCGTCTACGATGAGGGGACCTCCACGATGACTTCCGATATGTCGTTCATCATCGTTCCCTCTATTCAGGAGGATGCCGCGAATCTCTACTATGAGAATATCTACAACACCCCGTCGATATTCCCCCTCAACACCGACACTGACATCACTGCCCTCTCCGCTCCCGAAGTCCTGAGCTATGAGGCCGACGATGCCTATGGGCTCCACATCGTGCAGTTTGCCGGAAGCATGATATCGGCCGATGACCAACTCCTCGACATGTCAAAACTTTACTTCCAGTTCCTCACTGACGACGAACCATTGGAGTTTACAAAGGAAATGGATCCCTACCTGAAGACACCCGCATCCCTCATTCCCTTCGGCACCACCGATTACGGCTGTTTCATTGCCCAGGAGAATATAGTTCAGATGGTGGCCATTCCCATGTCGGTGAAATTCAATACCCTCAAACTCCGCTATGTCTACGATCCCGAAGGTTCTGACCCCATCTATTCGGATGCCGTCACCATAGCTGAGGATGCCGCCGTTGATGAGATAAACGCCGATAACGAAGTCGTAGGCACAAGCTTCACGGACCTTGGCGGACGCCCGGTTGCCAATCCCGAAAACGGTGTCTATATCCGCACCGTGCGTATGGCCGACGGCTCTCTGCGTCATCAGAAAGTTCTTATTAATTCAAAATAATATTATTCTAAAAATTTAAAGTGATATAGATGATGAAAAACTTCTATATTATCGCTGCAGCCGCATGCAGTATGCTATCAGCTTCCGCGGCTGAGTCAAGTTATTCCTTCAATCCCTCCGGGGAAGCCGTAGAATACTATGGCACAGGCAAAAAGGAGAACTATGACATTGCCGTTTGTCTCAACAATCCCGCGCTCGTTGGCGCGAAAGTGACAGGCATCCGTGTCGAGATTCCCGGTGATCCCGCCCTTTACAGCTCTTCATCTGCCTTCATGACCACGGAGCTGATGATTGACCGCGTCGATGGCGTGCGTGTCAACGTAGCCGATATCTGCACTGTCGACGCAACAATCGCCGACGGTTGGCTCACGGCCACATTCGATGAACCCTACACCCTCACCGAATCTCCCATCTACGTAGGCTATTCTTTCGAGATCGCCACTCTCGAAAACAGCAACAAACAGCCGGTAGCTGTCGTGTCCGGCACTAATCCCGACGGTTTCTGGTTCCATTCAAGCCGCACTGCTCTTAAATGGGCAAACTACGTCGACAAGGAGACCGGAGGACTGCAGAGCGCGATGACCGTCATGCTTGAGGGAGACTTCTCACCCTCCAGCGCGGCCCTCAGCCTCCCCGAACGCGAGGTCTTTGAGATCGGTAAGGAACCCGTCTTCGCTTTTGACGTTATCAACAGCGGCTCGGCTTCCATCAACTCTGTCGAATTGGCATGGAAACTCGATGACAAAGAGGGTACCTCGACCTATAATTTCCGTAAACCCGTAGAGAACGCGATCGGTGCCACCGGTAGAGCTTACCTCACTCTTCCCGAGCTGGAGACTGCCGGCAAGTATCCTCTGGATATCACAATCACCAAAGTGAACGGTGCCGACAACACCTCGGCTCTCCCTTCAGCCAAATCAAACATCATCTTCACTCCTATCAAACCCGTCAAGCTTCCTCTGGTTGAGGAATACACAGGCATGTGGTGCGGATGGTGCACACGCGGCTACGTCGCACTCGAATGGATGAAAGAGGTCAACGGATATGATTTCGTGGCTGCCGCATGGCACAATCAAGATTATATCTCGGTGACATCCTCTTATCCCAACGCAGTCAGCGGTTTCCCCTTCGCATACTACAACCGCTCCGTAGGTCTTGATCCGGGCGAGATTCCCACTACCTGGTCCAATTATTGCCAAGGCATAGTCGACTACGCCATCACTTGTACGACCGATTTCACCGATGATTCCAAAACCACTCTGAAAGCTACGGCCAAGGTGATGTCGATCGATGACCAGACTGCTACTCCGAAGATTGGCTATCTTCTCGTTGCCGACGGTCTGTCAGATCCGACGTTATGGGAGCAATCCAACTATTATGCCGGAAATTCAGCCGAGGTTATCGCGCAGTCAACCGGTTTCCCCGAAAAATGGGCCGAGTTCCTCGCCACGATCGGCAGCTATGCCAAAGGCCTCGTCTTCAATGATGTCGTGGTTAATTACGAATACAGCGCCGGTGTTGTAGATTCTCTTCCCGAGGAGATGGAAGCTTTCGAGACATATGAAAATGAGGTGACATTCGACCTCACCTCACTCATATCCAACTACACTCAGCAACCTATCAATATCGATCCTGAGAAAGTTCGCGTCATCGCTTTCATCCTTGATTCATCACGCGAGGTCATCAATTGCTGCTCCTCGGCCTATCCCGGTGAGCCTGCTCCTACTGTAGCGGTGGATTCGATTGATGCAGACACCACTGTCACTGACACTGCATGGTTCGATCTTCAGGGTCGTCGCATAGCTAATCCCGCCAACGGTCTCTATCTCCGTCTTGACACCCTCTCCAACGGCACTGTACGCGCTTCCAAGGTTGTCATCCGCTGATAATAATGTCGGGTAAAGGGTAACATCCCGATTGCCTGATTGAAATATTCTCCTCTTTTTAACCCCCGGATTGTCGGTCGACAATCCGGGGGTTACTCATACTGCAACCGTCCGAAAAAAGCCAATCTGAAATCAAAATCAGATCGTTTTTTTCCGACGGTTTACGACTCAATACCGTCCCCACCCAAAATGAAGGAGGCTCCCGGAATATCCGGAAGCCTCCTTTTCAAATATGATTATCAATGATTATATCATTTAATCCAAGAATCAGATCTCCTTACGGAGTTTGATTTCCTCGGGAGTAAGCTCGGGATCCACGCCCCAGTTCTGGGCTGCCAGACGCTTGTAGTTGTTATAACGCCACTTGGCATTATCCTCTGCTGCCTTGAAAAGCTCGGCTGCTGCATCGGGATACATCTTCGCTACAGATGCGAAACGTACCTCACCCTTCAGGAAGTCGGCGAACTTATCCCACTGCGGCTCCTTGCTGTCAAGCGAGAAGGGATTGTTGCCTTTCGCTTCCTCGGCAGGATTGTAACGCCAGAGCTGCCAGTAACCGCATTCTACCGCAAGACGCTCCTCCTCCTGGCTGTGGCCCATACCGGCCTTCAGACCATGGTTGATACAGGGAGAGTATGCGATGATGAGTGACGGACCATCGTAAGCCTCCGCCTCGCGGATAGCTTTGAGGGTCTGGGCATTGTCGGCACCCATCGCAACCTGAGCCACATACACGTAGCCATAGGTCGTGGCAATCAGGCCGAGGTCTTTCTTACGGATACGCTTACCTGCTGCGGCAAACTTCGCGATAGCGCCGATAGGCGTTGATTTCGAAGACTGACCGCCGGTGTTGGAATATACCTCAGTATCGAGCACGAGGATATTCACATTCTTGCCGGATGCGATAACGTGGTCAAGACCGCCGAAGCCTATATCGTAGCTTGCGCCGTCGCCACCGATAATCCACTGGCTGCGCTTTGTCAGATAGTGCTTGAGATTGTAGACCTGCTTGCAGATATCGCAGTTGGCTGCATTTTCCTTTGCGAGGGCAGCCCACTTCTCACCTGCTTCGCGGGATTTCTCGGCATCATCGCGAACATCGAGCCAAGCCTTGGCGGCTGCCTTGATCTCATCATTGCAGGAGTCGCAGTTCTGAGCCTTTTCTGCAAGATCCACCAGACGGTCACGCATCTTCTCATAAGCTATGCGCATGCCGAGACCAAACTCACAGAAGTCCTCGAACAGAGAGTTAGCCCATGCCGGACCATGACCCTTGTCGTTGGTGCAGTAAGGAGTCGAGGGTACGGAACCGGAGTAGATCGACGAGCAACCTGTAGCGTTGGCGATAATCTCATGGTCGCCGAAGAGCTGGCTGACGAGTTTCAGATAGGGAGTCTCGCCGCAACCCGCGCAAGCGCCGGAGAACTCGAACATCGGTGTGGCGAACTGGCTGTTCTTCACATTGAGTTTCGTGTCGACGAGATTCTGCTTCGAAGCGACCTCGGCGATACAGTAGTCCCAATTCTTCTGCTGGTCAAGCTGTGACTCGATATGCTTCATCTGAAGAGCCTTCACACCCTTCTTGCCCGGGCAGACATCCACGCAGTTGCCGCAACCGAGGCAATCGAGCACATCCACCTGCTGAACGAAACGCAGACCCTCGAAGCCCTTGCCTATAGCGGGAATCGTATGATCCTCGCCGAAGGGTGCGTTGGCCATCTCCTCCGCATTGAGAAGGAACGGACGGATTGTGGCGTGGGGGCAGACATATGCACACTTGTTACACTGGATACAGTTCTCGGGCATCCACTCAGGCACGAATGCGGCTACACCGCGTTTCTCGTAAGCGGCAGTGCCCTGAGGCCATGTGCCGTCCGCACGGTCGGTGAAGGTGCTGACGGGAAGCAGATGACCATCCTGAGCGTTGATGGGCTTCACGACATTCGTGATGAAGGCCGGAGCATCGCTGTGGGCGGGAGCCTCATCGGGAAGTTCGGCCCATGCGGGATCGACATCAAGCTTGTGATATTCTGAACCGCGGTCAACGGCCGCATAGTTCATGTTGACGATGTTCTCACCCTTCTTGCCGTAGCTCTTCACGATGAATTTCTTCATCTGCTCCACGGCGAGATCTACAGGAATAACCTCCGTGATACGGAAGAACGCGCTCTGAAGGATTGTATTCGTGCGGTTGCCGAGACCGATCTCCTGCGCGATCTTCGACGCGTTCATGTAATAGAGGGTGATATTGTTCTTGGCGAGATGCTTCTTGACACGCACGGGAAGATTCTTGGCGAGTTCCTCACCCTCCCACACGGTGTTGAGCAGGAATGTGCCGCCGGGCTGCAGACCGCGGGTCACATCATACATATGGAGATATGCCTGAACGTGGCAAGCCACGAAGTTAGGCGTGTTGACGAAGTATGTAGAGCGGATAGGCTCGTCGCCGAAGCGGAGGTGAGAGCAAGTGAAGCCGCCCGACTTCTTGGAGTCATACTCGAAGTAAGCCTGACAATATTTGTCGGTATTCTCACCGATGATCTTCACGGAGTTCTTATTTGCGCCTACCGTGCCGTCGGCACCGAGACCGTAGAACTTCGCGGCGAAGATGCTCTTGCCGCCAAGGTGCATCTCGGGCAATACGGGAAGCGAGTGGAATGTCACGTCATCGACGATGCCGATAGTGAATCCGTTTTTGGGCTCGGGAAGTTCGAGGTTCTCATATACGCTCAGGATCTGGGCCGGAGTAGTATCCTTGGAGCTGAGACCATAACGGCCGCCTACGATAAGCGGGGCGTTCTCCATGCCGTAGAACACATCCTTTACGTCAAGATAGAGAGGCTCGCCATTTGCGCCGGGCTCCTTCGTGCGATCAAGCACGGCTATGCGCTTCGCTGTCTTGGGGACTGCGGCAAGGAAATGCTTGGCGGAGAAAGGACGATAGAGGTGTACGCTCACGAGACCGACCTTCTTACCCTTTTCACGAAGGTAATCGATTGTCTCCTGGATTGCCTGGGTCACGGAACCCATGGCGATAATCACATGCTCGGCTTCGGGATCTCCGTAATAGTCGAAAAGTCCGTAGTTACGGCCTGTGATCTTGCTGATTTCCTTGAGGTATTCCTCGACGATGCCGGGGACTGCCTCATAATATTTATTGGATGCCTCACGATGCTGGAAGAAAACATCCGGGTTTTCCGCCATACCGCGGGCCACGGGAGCATCGGGATTCAGGGCGCGGTTGCGGAACTCGGCCAGGGCATCCTGATCGATGAGCGCAGCCAGGGCATCCTGGTCGATTTCCTCGATTTTCTGGATTTCGTGAGATGTGCGGAAACCGTCGAAGAAGTTGATGAAGGGCACACGGCTCTTGATTGTTGAGAGATGCGCCACGCCGGCGAGATCCATAACCTCCTGCACGGAACCTTCACAGAGCATGGCGAAACCTGTCTGTCGGGCCGCCATTACATCCTGATGGTCGCCGAAGATCGAAAGGGCGTGGGAAGCGATTGTGCGCGCCGAAACATGGAAGACGCAGGGAAGCAGCTCGCCCGCGATCTTGTACATATTCGGAATCATCAGCAGCAGACCCTGCGAAGCGGTGTATGTGCTTGTCAACGCGCCGGCCTGAAGCGAGCCGTGGACTGCGCCGGCCGCACCGGCCTCACTCTGCATTTCCTGCACAAGGACTGTCTCGCCGAAGATGTTTTTTCTGCCTGCCGCGCTCCAGTCGTCGACATATTCGGCCATTGTCGACGAGGGAGTGATGGGATAGATGGCGGCTACCTCACTGAACATATAGCTCACATGGGCCGCAGCCTGATTGCCATCACAGGTCAGAAATTTTTTCTCTTTACTCATAAGTAGTTAAGATTTTTTACTGTATGGTGGTTATTCTCTGTTTTTCTTTTTGTTTTCAGACAAGATGTTACATCCCGTCCTAATTTTGCAAATTTACTAATTTTTCGCGTATTTTAGCCCGATTTCCCGACGATTTAGTGCGCCGGATACCCTCTTTATCGCCTATTTGGATGGAATATAAATAATCCGACCTCATGCGTATTACGTGTCGGAGGAGTCTGTCAGATGGAGTCAAGAGGGGTAACCTTGCGTTTCTCTCCCTTGATTTTTTTCTGACGCGCGGTCGATATTATCACATCCGCCGCCTCCCGGGCCACAGTGACGAGGCTGTAATGGTCGAACACGTTGATACGCCCGACTTCGCTCCCCTCCACGCCGCATTCTTTGGTTATGAATCCGAGGATATCTCCTTTCGACAGTTTCTCCCGTCGACCGGCCGAGATGTAGAGCACCTCCGTGCCGGCATCGAGACTTCCATTCGCTTCGGAATCGAGGGAGAATGTGGAATCGACATCCATGTATTCCTTCAATTCCTCATCAGGCCCCATAAGGAGATAGACATCACCCTCGCTTGTGACTCGCGCCGTGCGTCCGTTGCGATGGGTGTAGGTCTCGGGTGTGAGCGGGAGATGGTAATGCACTACGTTGCGCACCCCCTGAATATCGAGTCCGCGGGCGGCGAGATCCGTCGCCACGAGTATGGGGCGCGCGCCGGAGTTGAATGCCTCCAACGCTGATTCTCTCTGTCGCTGGTCGAGGGCTCCGTGATAAAGAGTCGCGGCCACCCCTCTCTTTCGCAGAAATTCATAGACGCGCTCGGCGCTTTCACGATGGTTGACGAATATTATGGTCCGCTCCGGCCCCGTCTCGTCAGATATATTGCGAAGAAGTGTGAGTAGTGTCTCAAGTTTATCTTTTCCGTCGCTGCGCACCTCGCGCACCCTCATTCGTTTCTTGAGCTGACGGTTGCCTTCGAGGAAATTGAGGATTATGGGAGTCTTTATAGGCAGGAAGTCCGGCAACGTGGCCGACTCTGTGGCCGACGTGAGTATTATCCTGCTCAGGTTCTTCATGTGTCGCACGATTTTCGACATATCCTCCTCGAATCCGAGTTCGAGTGACTTGTCAAATTCGTCGAGCACGAGTATACGCGTGGGCAATACATCGATGTTGCGGCGTTTGATATGGTCGAGCAGACGCCCCGGGGTTGCGACAACTATGTCCGGCACGACGGCGAGAGAATTTATCTCATCCTCCACCTTATGGCCTCCGTAAAGCGCCACTACGCGGTAATCCCCACCGATGTTACGCAATACCCCGGCTATCTGAACCACCAGTTCCCGGCTCGGGGCTATGATGATGGCCTGCACACGCCCCGTAGGGTCTTTCAGCATCTTAAGCAACGGCACACCGAAGGCCACCGTCTTTCCGCTTCCTGTCGGCGACAGCAATATTATATCGCGTTTTTCGGAGCCTGCCTGAAGCATCTTCTCCTGCATGGGGTTGAGAGTCGTTATCCCCTCCCTGGAGGCGAGCAACTCCCTTATATCTTTCTCTTTCATAGTATCCAGTATAATTTTATAACACCCGCTTCCACCTTTTTGCTCATTTCCTCTACTCTTATTTTTTCAGGATATGAGCGACCAGTCTACCTGATGGTCGAATCGTCGGTGAAGTTCGCCGGCGAGAATGCGAAGTTCTCCCTCAGTCAGAGCAAGCGCCGTCTCTCTGCGCGGGGCATCTTCCTGCGAGGCTGTGATGACCGGATTACCGGAGAGCACATCCTCGGCTGCCGTGCGCGCGAGCTGCACTATCTGTCCATCCGTCGCGAGATTCGCCATCTTGAGGTTGAACGCTATGCCACTCTGCTGTGTGCCCTCCATATCGCCGGGACCCCGGAGTTTGAGGTCGGCTTCCGACACGAGGAATCCATCGGTCGTCTCGGTCATTATCCTGAGTCGCTTGCGGGTGGGGGCCGCCAATTGTTCCTTGCTCATGAGTATACACCAGCTGCGGTCGGCTCCACGCCCCACGCGCCCGCGAAGCTGATGAAGTTGCGATAGACCGAACCTCTCGGCGTTTTCTATAACCATGACTGTGGCGTTAGGCACGTTTACGCCTACCTCGATTACGGTTGTCGCCACCATTATGCGCGTCTCTCCATCCACGAATCGCTGCATCTGGTAGTCTTTCTCGGCCGGTTTCATTTTACCGTGCACGAAACTGACCCCCACTCCGCGGAATGTATCTCTCACCCGCTCCAATCCCTGCTCAAGGCTCTTGAGGGCGAGTTTCTCATTCTCCTGTATGAGGGGATAGACGATGTAGATTTGCCGCCCCTCCTGTATCTGTCGCCATATGTGACGGTCCACCTCCCCACGGTTGGCATCTGAACGCAGCCACGTCTCTATCGGCTTTCTCCCCGGAGGGAGTTCGTCGATTACGGATACCTCCAGATCGCCGTACACGGTCATCGCGAGCGTGCGCGGTATCGGAGTGGCGGTCATTACGAGCACATGCGGCGGAATTTTACCTTTGCCCCACATCCTGGCCCGTTGGGCCACACCGAATCGGTGTTGCTCATCGATTACCGCCAGCCCGAGATTCCGGAATTCCACACTCTCTTCCAGAAGAGCGTGGGTGCCTATTATGATGTCTATCTCTCCGCTCAGCAATCCCTCGTGAATCTCCCGGCGAGCCTTTGCGCGCGTGCTGCCTGTCAGTAATGCCGTTCGCAGCCCGATTCGGTCGGCCCATCCCTTCACAGTCTCGTAATGCTGTCCGGCGAGAATCTCTGTCGGCGCCATGAGACATGACTGGAATCCGTTGTCGGCGCTCATGAGCATCGACATGAAAGCCACCATTGTCTTTCCGCTGCCGACATCCCCCTGCAGCAGACGGTTCATCTGCCGCCCCGTGCGCATATCGGCGCGAATCTCCTTGAGAACCCTCTTTTGTGCCCCCGTCAGCTCGAAGGGTATGCACTCGGAGTAATAGCGGTTGAAGTTCTCTCCTATCGTGGAGAAGACATGGCCCTGCAACTGCTGGTTGCGGCGTCTCGCGTAACGCAATATCTGGAGTTCGAGATAGAACAGTTCCTCGAATTTCATCCTCTCCCTCGCTTTGCGCAACAGTTGGGGATCCTCCGGAAAATGGATCGCCCGGTAGGTCTCGCGTATGCCCGGGAATCCATATCGGCGAATCAAGGAGTCAGGGAGCGTCTCGGCGATAGTGTTGAATTTGGGATTCGCCAGAAGATTGCGCACCGCCGTCTGGACCACTCTCTGCGTCACCCCCCGGCGGCGCAGTGTGTCGGTCAGACTATATATTCCTTGCAAGCCTGTAGGGGGACGTTGCGGATTGTATTCCTCTACCTCCGGATGCACCATCTGCCATCCGTTGTTGTATATGCCGGGCTTCCCGAATATGACGTATTGCGTCATCGGCTTGTACATCTGGGCAATCCGCTTGATTCCGGCGAACCATACGACCTCCATCATCCTGTGGCCGTCCGTGAATATACCGCGCAGACGCTGCGATTTTCCCTCCCCCTCTACATGAAAATCCACAAAATGGCCGAGAATCTGCAACATCGGCATCTCCCCGGACAGTTCGGATATCTGATAGAAACGGCTGCGGTCTACATATCTGAAGGGATAGTAATCGAGAAGATCCTTGAATACGGCTATGTCAAGTTCTGACCCGAGCAGCCCGGCCCGTGTCTCTCCTACCCCCTTCAGGAATTTTATCGGTGTCTCTTCAAATGTGGTCATCAGGAATGCTCAATTTAACCCTTTCTCTCTCTTTCTCTCAGTATCGCCTCGGCAATGCAAAAATCAAGCGGATGTGTCACCTTGATATTGGAGGTGTCTCCCTCGTATAAACCAACTTTTTTTCCTACGGATTCGGCTACGGATGCGTCATCGGTGAAGCCGGCGAGTCGCGATGCTTCGCGGTATAAGGGGAGCAACAGGGAGAGATGGAATATCTGCGGTGTCTGCACCTCCACATAGCGCGCACGCTCCACACTTATACTCTCTGCCATGTCAAGAGGAAGAGCCGGATCGGTGGTCAACTCGCGAAGAGAATTGACCGCTCTTACTGCCGGAATGACTCCATCCCGGTTTTTCTCAAGAGCACAGGCTCCTCGCCTCACCATTTCGGGAGTGACCAGCGGGCGCGCCCCATCATGTATGAACACTATGGCATCCGAGGCCGCACCGTAGTCGGATTCTATACATCTCAGACCGTTGGCCACAGATTCCGGACGGGATGATCCACCACGGCAGACCGTATGGGGGAATCGATCAGCCTCCTGAAGATTGACCTGCATTTTCCTCCATTCCTCTATGAAATCCGGATGCACCACCATCACGATCCTTATCTCCGGAAAGGCATCGAGAAACGCGCGCGCGCTCCACCACACCATCGGTCGCCCCGAAAGCATCCTGAATTGCTTCGGCACTGAGCCTCCGGCCCGGCGTCCCTCGCCACCGGCCAATATAACTGCGTACTTTTCCATGTTCTCTTTATCCCTTTGTAGTCAGTAATGTAAATGACTCCATAACTGAAAAACGCCCGGAAGGGGCAAAAGATTGCCTCTTCCGGGAGATAGGAATGCCGGGCGCGGCATTTTTCTATTGATGGTTTACATATTCATGCCGCCGTCGACCTGAATCACCTGACCGGTGACATAGCTCGACATGTCGGAGGCGAGGAATGTAGCGACATTCGCGATGTCGTCGACCTGACCGCCACGGCGGAGGGGAATCTTGGCAACCCAATCCTTGCGCACATCTTCGGGAAGAGCAGCAGTCATGGCCGTCTCGATGAAACCGGGGGCGATGGCGTTGGCGCGTATACCGCGTGAGCCCACCTCCTGGGCGATGCTCTTGGCCAATGCGATCAGACCTGCCTTGGAAGCGGCGTAGTTGGCCTGTCCGGCATTACCGTGAACACCCACTACGGAGGCCATGTTGATTATCGAACCGCTCTTCTGACGCATCATGATGGGAAGCACGGCATGGATGAAATTGAACGCTGACTTGAGGTTGACAGCTATGACGGCATCCCACTGAGCCTCGGTCATGCGGAGCATCAGACCATCCTTGGTTATGCCGGCGTTGTTGACGAGGATATCGATTTTACCGAAGTCTTTCTTCACTTCATTGACAACCTGCTCTGTCTGAGCATAGTCGGCTGCATTGCTGGCGTAACCCTTGCATTTCACTCCGAGTGCCTCGATTTCCTTTATTGTCTGCTCGCCGTTCTCATCGATCACAAGGTCGGTGAATGCGATATCTGCGCCTTCCGACGCGAATTTGAGAGCGAGACCTTTGCCTATGCCTCGTGCGGCTCCCGTGATGAGGGCCACCTTACCTTCAAGAAGTTTCATAATGTTTCTTTTATTGTTGTTTTTGACGATGTTTCATGTTGTGTGGCGTTTAGTGTGCAAACTACCCGCTCCACTCTCCTGGGCTTCCCTTAAAAGCGCAGAAGAAGCGCGCCGCAACTGTAGCCACCTCCGAACACTATCAGCGCAGTCTCATCCCCTGCCTCGAATTTATCGAGATTCTGCGCCAACACGAGGGGAGCAGAGGCCGAGCCGGTGTTGCCCAACTCTTCGATGTTATTCAGGAAAGACTCGGAGGAGAGATCGAGCTGATGCGCAACTTGAGCCACAATTCTCATATTAGCCTGATGGCAGATGAGATATTTGACATCCTCTTTGGTGCGACCGGTATTCTCAAGCACTTTATTGAGGGCATATATCATGTAGCGGCAGGCATGGATAAATACATCACGCCCGTCAGGCATCGTGATTCCACCTTCACGCGGACGGAGTCTCACTCCGTCCGGACCCTTCCCCAGCTGGCCGAGACCCTCGGTAAAGATATCGACGACCTCGATATCTGATTCGCTCTGACGCTCTTTGCTGACGAAGTAGGCCACTGCGGCATCACCCCATAGATGGCCGCTCTTCGGGTCCTCCTCGTTGCTGTAATAGGTGTTGTGCTCACTGCATATGACGAGAGCTTTCGTGGCTTTCCCGCTCGCGAAATAACCTTCCACTATCTCCATACCGTTAATGAAGGATGAGCATGCCGATGTGCATGCCACAGCTTTTGCCCCGGCTATGCCGTATCGGCGTTGAACCACATGAGCCACTGTTCCCACCGCATCATAGATGTTGTAGGCAGCCGCCACTATGAGATCGACATCCTTGATGTCGTAAGGAAGACGCGGAAGCGCATCCTCCACGGCTTCGAGTCCCATAGTGTCGACTGTCTCGCCGACCGACGCTTTGGAACGTGTCTTGATACCGGTGCGTTGTTCTATCCAATCTGCCGTCAGGCCGTTGACTTCAAGGAAGTGATCGTTGCCGACCCTCTCCTGCGGAACGTAATGTCCGATGGCGTTTATAAACATAATGAAAGATTATTTTTTGTTGTCTTTTTTAATTTTGGGTAGCCGATTTCAGAATTTATCTGACTATGATGCCGTTCAGTATCAATTCAGAGAAATAATCGGACAGCATCTCCTGGTCAATTCCCTTGTCGGATAAGGAATCGCGGATGTAGGTGACGTCGAGTCCCTGTATCATGTGGGTGATGATGACAGCCGTGTGATTGAGATCCTGTATATGAAACTCCCCTTGTGCCAATCCCTCTTCGAGTATCTCCCGGAGCATCGCTATCTCCTTCTTGGAAATCAGTTTCCGGGCACGGTCCACTTTCCTCAGGTCACGAAAGAAACCGGCCTTCAACGAACCGTTTCGCGAGACAATCTCACGCATTGTCTCGAATCTTACGGCCACATATTCACGGAGCTTCTCCTCGGCGGATATGGGCTTGGCCACGATGAGCCGCAGGTTCATCATGATTTTATCGCTCTCGCTCTCGACGACAGCATTGTAGATATCACGCTTGTTCTTGAAATATGTGTAGATGGTGCGCCGCCCTTTGTCCGAGGCAGAGGCAATGTCGTTCATGGTCGTGTTCTCGACACCCTTCCGCGCAAATAATTGACGCGCAACTTCGATAAATTTGTCTCTTGTTTTAGACACCATATCGCTTTCGTTTTGGGTTTTTATATTGCCTGAAGTCCGCTTTTCCACAATCCGCCCGATTTGCCGGCGGAGAGTCAGCTCGCTTTTATTCCGCAAAGGTACATAAAATTTCCCACATATTACACATTTTTTTCAACTTCGTGCAGTCTAATCTCTTTTTATCCCTTTCCTCCTACTTTATGGCCGATATTTACCAATTTACTAATATACTGATTTTCAATATACTACATAATTTTAACATTTTTTCACTGAAATTTATCCCTAAAAAACTTGACAAACGCCGAATTTTGTTGTAACTTTGCACTCGCAATACCGCGGGATGGAGCAGTGGTAGCTCGTTGGGCTCATAACCCAAAGGTCAGAGGTTCGAGTCCTCTTCCCGCTACCAAATGAGAGAAGTTTCAGCATTCGCTGAAACTTCTTTTCTTTTATCCCACGTATATGCCACTCCCCGGGAACCTCGCATTCTCCGTCTTGGTAACCTATCCCCTCAAAATATAACGATAGAGAGGGCCGGCTTATCAAACCGGCCCTCTCAATCGTTTTTTACTTTACACCCTATCGTTTTTTACTTTACAATAGCTTCTCCATCTGCGGAAGCGGAGGCACACTGAGGTGTATTCTCTCCTTGCTTACGGGATGAACAAATTCGATTTCCTTCGCCACAAGCGATATTCCTCCGTCGGGATTGCTCCTGCGGGCACCATACTTCAAATCCCCCTGAATCGGATGACCCATCTGCGACAACTGAAGCCGTATCTGATGCTTGCGCCCCGTGATGAGTCGAACCTCCAGGATGGAATATCGGTCGCCGCGAGCCACTGTCCTATATTTGAGCACAGCCCGTTTGCCATCCGTATGCGCGGGTCCGCACACAAATGATTTATTCATGCGCCCGTCGGAATACATATGACATTCCAGCGTATCCTCCATTTTCTCGGGATGCCCCTCGACCATGGCCCAATATGTCTTATGGATTTCATTTTTACGAAGCATCTCGTTCAGTCTTGTCAGAGCCTTGGAGGTCTTGGCAAAAATCACGAGCCCCGACACGGGACGATCAATGCGGTGTACGACTCCACAGAAGACGTTTCCCGGCTTATTATACTTCTCCTTTAGATAATCCTTAATAATTTCGGAAAGCGGCTTATCGCCCGTCTTATCCCCTTGCACGATTTCCCCGGCCGATTTATTAACCACAATTATATGGTTATCTTCGTAGACTACCTCCATAAATCAAGTCTTTATCAATTAACATGATCACCGCGCGGTGCGGGAACAGTAAAAAAAACGCGCCCTGCGGGAGGGCGCGTTTCTATTGATGTCTTTTTATAATCTTCTCTGTATTAGTCAGCGAGACGGATAGTTACCGCGCGATCCAGAGGAGCAGCCTTCACACCGTAGTCAGTGAGGTTGGCGTTGTCAGTGCGAGTCTCGAGCTGAGCTGCATCAACACCGCAGGATACGAGGTAGTTGTATACGCCGTCTACACGCTGCTGGCGAAGACGTGCATTGATGTCTTCAGTGCCGGTGTAGTTATCAGCCCAACCGGTGAGGACATACTTCTTGGAGGGGTTCTCCTGCATAACAGATGCTACAGACTTCAGGATAGTCTTCTCACGAGCGGAGAGGCCATACTGGTTGATGGGGTAGTAAACTGTTGCGAGACCCTCGCAGTCAACAACCTTCTGCTGTACAGTGGCGGGGCGCTTCAGGCAAGCGTCGAGCTGAGACTGGAGATCAGCCACCTTGCGCTCTGCTGCGTTCAGCTTAGCTACGAGAGCGTCACCCTCTGCGTCTGTGTATTTCCAAGTGGGGCATACAACAGTAACGGGGCAGTCCCAAGTAGTCTTGCCGAGGTTGAAGTTGAAACCGGCATAGACAGCTGCATCGTGACGGAGTGCAGTGAAGTCGAGGATAGTGTACTGCAGGTCGATGAAGAAATCAACGTGCTGGCTCAGACGGAAATTGTTCTGAAGACCGATGTTAGCGAACATCAGAGTGTTGTGAGCGTTGGTCCACTGGCCGTCGCCGTTTGCCTTATAGTTGCGGCGTGCTGTCCAGTATGCACCTGCACCACCGTGTACAACTGCGTTGTAAACACGACCGGGACGATAACCACACCACCAGTTGGTCAGGTTAACCATTACGTCGAACTCGGGGCCAAGGGCTGCGATAGCCTCTGTGTAGTAGCCGGGAGCGTTGGAGAGACGCTGGTTTACTTTTGCATACTCACCACCGGGAGTAGTCGCACCCTTCATATTCATCCAGTTCACACCGAAACGGAAGCCGAAGTTGGGATCTACCCACTTACCGAAGTAGATGGCTGCGTTAGGAGCGATACGATCTTTCTTGGGAGCTACGATGTCATGCTTGCTGAACATCATGTTGGCACCACCTTCTACAGTGATAAACCAGTTGTCTTTCGCAGCGTTTCTCAGGATACCCTGCGAGCAATCGGGCTCATAAGTCACTTCCTGAGCGACTGCAGGAGCTGCACTCATGGCAACAGCTGCGAGAGCGAGTAATACACTTTTTTTCATAGAACAACAATATTAAATAGTTACTGATTCGAATTGTTCCTTTGGTTGCCTGTCTTATTGACCTCTCGGGCCTTTCAGATTTGGTAGCGCAAAGTTAATTAAAATTTTATATACTAACATCAAATTCTTAAAAAATGTTGAAGTTTTTTGTACGTTTTTTTTATTTCTTAAGAATTTGACCCGCTTTTTCACCTCTTCCCTCCCTTCGGAAGGCTGAAGTTCAGAACCTTTTGCCCTGTTTCATGCGGTGTACATTCTCATAACAAGGGAACTCTTGGAAAAGTTAACTGATTTTTTTCAGTTTTTAGCATCTTTTACCTTATATTTCTTTGTTACAGAGCATTAGCATATACCTATTTTAACATTTCACACTACCTTTTTCTTTATTCAGACAGGAATCTTTTTACTCGCGCCAGCATGGCCGGAACGGTATATCCGAACTTTTCGTCAAGAACCTTGGCCGGTGCCGAGGCTCCGAAATGGTCGAGTCCGAATACTTTCCAATCGCCACGCATCAGCGAATAGAGGGTGCTGGGAAGACCGGAGGTTATACCGAATACCTTACCATCGGCAGGAATTACAGCGTCGCGATATTCCTTCGGCTGGTCGAGATACTCTCCTATCGACGGAACGGAAACCACCCGTGCCTTGATACCCTCGGCCGCAAGTTCCTCGGCCACGTGGATGGCGAGCGATACCTCCGAGCCGTTGGCCACCATCGTCACCGCAGGCTTCTCCGATGCATCTCCATATACAATGTATCCGCCACGCTTGGCTTCACGCGCTTTCTCGCGGCGGTCGGCTCCGGGAAGATCCTCCAAATCCTGGCGCGAGAAGATCATTACTGTCGGGCGATCGGTGGTCTGCATCGCAAGACGATAGCATTCGATCACCTCGGCAGAATCGGCCGGACGAAGCACGAGCACCGAGCGTTTTCCACCGAGATTGCGGAGCTCTTCGAGGAGACGCATCTGCGCCTCATGCTCAACGGGCTGGTGGGTCGGTCCATCCTCTCCGACACGGAACGCATCATGACTGAAGATATATTTCACCGGGAGCTGCATCAGAGCCGACATACGGATTGCGGGCTTCATATAGTCGGAGAATACGAAGAATGTGCCGCAGGCCGCCTGCATTCCTCCGTGAAGTACGATTCCGTTCATGATACATGCCATCGTCAGCTCTGCCACACCGGCATGAAGGAAGCCTCCGCTGAAATCATGGTGGCGGAGCGGGCCGGTGCTCTTGAGGAAGCCGTCGGTCTTGTCGGAATTGGCAAGGTCCGCGCTGCTCACAATCATGTTGCCCACATGCTTGCCGAGATAATTGAGCACTGCAGATGAAGTGGTGCGGGTGGCCGCATTGGGCTTGATCTCTATGGAGTCCCAGTCGAGCTGAGGCAGTTTGCCGCTCATATAGCGGCCGAGTTTCTCAGCCTCTTCAGGATTGGCCTTCTTCCACTCGGCGAAACGCTCTTTCCAGTCATCAACCTCATGCATGAGTTCCTGACGACGACGTGCGTAAAGCTCCTGCACCTCCTCGAATATTACCCAGGGATTCTCCGGGTCACCTCCGAGATTGCGTACGGTAGCCTTCACGTCGGCCCCTGCCTTCGAGAGTGGCTGACCATGTGTGCTGACAGCTCCTTCGAGAGAATTACCGTCTCCGTTGACAACCTTGCGGGCCATGATAGTGCGACCGATGATGAGCGTCGGACGCTCGGTCTCCTCCTTGGCCATCTCCAGCGCGCCATAGATAGCTTCGGGATCGGAGCCGTCGATTTCAAGCACATTCCAGTTCCAGGCCCTGTACTTGGCGGCAGTATCCTCACATGTCACCTCCTCCACTGTCGTGGAGAGCTGCACCGCGTTGGCGTCATAGAACATGATGAGATTGCTCAGACCGAGTGTGCCTGCGATTCGGCCGGCACCCTGCGACACCTCCTCCTGGATTCCACCGTCGGAGATAAAGGCATACGTCTTGTGAGCTACAATCTCACCGAAACGTGAGGCGAGGTAACGCTCGGCGATGGCGCAGCCTACGGCCATCGCATGCCCCTGACCCAGCGGGCCGCTGCTGTTGTCGACACCTCGGGCCGGAAGCAATTCCGGATGGCCCGGCGTGACACTGCCCCACTGGCGGAACTGCTGAAGCTCCTCGATAGTGTAGCGGCCCGTAAGAGCCAGCACACCGTAAAGCATGGGCGACTGATGGCCCGGATCCAGGAAGAAACGGTCGCGTGCGAGCCATTCCGGATCCCGGGGATCATACTTGATGATCTTGGAGAAGAGCACGTTCACGAAGTCGGCTCCTCCCATCGAACCGCCCGGATGTCCGGACTTGGCTTTCTCCACCATTTCGGTGATGAGGATGCGGATGTTGTCGGCCGCGCGGTTCATTAGATTCTTGTCCATGATGTTTTAAATGATATGGATTATTGGTTGGGTTGATGCGTATATGGACTGACGCCCCTCCGGAGAGGCTCTTCGGAAGGGCGTCGGATAAGTCGGGATTATTTCTCTACCAACACTTCGGGCTCGGCCGGCAGCGGACCGCGAGGAGCCGAAAGGAGCAGAGCGTAGATGAAGATGTAACCGGCCAGAATGAAATCAAGCCAGAAGCTGCTCAGGATATTGCCGGAGGCCAGGAACGACTGAATCCAGGGGAAGATACCGCCGCCGCAAACCATCACCATGAATATACCGGAAGCCACGGCTGTATATTTGCCGAGACCCGTCACGGAGAGGTTGAAGATCGCGCCCCACATCACTGATGCGAAGAAGCCTGAAAGCACAAAGAAGATGGCGTTGAGCGGAATATGAACCATGCTGAATCTGAGGTTGGCCGAGTCAAAGCCGATAAACTCTACGAGGCTTTCCTCCGTAATGATTCCCAAAAGTATGAACGCCATCGAGCCGAGGCCGGCCACTGTCAGCATCACTCTCGATGACACCTTGCCACCGATCACACCGCCTAACAGACGACCGATCAGCATAAGCAGCCAGTAGATGCCCACGACCGTGCCGGCGATAGCCGCGCTGGATGCAGCGTTGGCAACCTGAAGCCCCTCATGTTTCTCAAGGAATTGATATGTCCAGTTGGCCACGCCGACCTCAAGACCGACATAACAGAAGATGGCCAGAACACCGAACGCGAAGTTGCGATATGTGAAAGCATTCAGCACACGCACCTTCTCAGATGGTTTGCCAAGATCCTCGGCCTCGGGAAGCTGACTGAAATACAACACAAGGAATGCTACGGCAAAGATGGCCATCGCAAGATAGAACACGGGGTTGGCCGATGAAATCGAGCTTGCGGCACCTCCGAGAAGACCGCCGACGATCACGGGAGCCAGAGTCGCGCCAAGCGAGTTGAATGAACCGCCGAACTGCACGAGCTGGTTACCCTTGTTGGGGGTCGAACCCAAAGAGTTCAGCATAGGATTGACCACCGTGTTGAGCAGACACATCGAGAATCCCGCGATGAAAGCACCCACAAGATAGATTCCGACAGCCGTGCCGTTGTCGGCGATGAATCCTGAGCCGTATGTGACGGCCACACCGACGAAACCGATTGTGACTGCCCAAAGTGCCGTCACACGGAAGCCCTTGTCTTGAAGCAATTTACCGGCAGGATATCCCATGAAGGCATAGGCGATGAAGTTTGCCAATGTGCCCAGCTGCGACATCATCGGATTGCCCTCCGACATTTTCTCGATCACCGAGCCCAGGGGATTCTGATATCCCGTCACGAAGGCGATCATGAAGAAAAGCGCGAACATTATCACAATCGGTAATGTGTAGCTCTTCTTTTGTGCTGAATTCTTTTCTTCTACCATGATTCAGTTGTTTAAGAGTTTGTAGTTAATTTGACCTTACACGCATATATTTATATACATACCTTGCTTTGTTGTCTTGCTCACCCTCCCTACGGATGTGGCTCAGTACTGGCGCGCCCCGAAGATACGCGTCCCCACACGGATGAGATTTGAACCTTCGCTGACCGCGAGCGGCCAGTCGCCGCTCATGCCCATCGAGAGGGTGTCGAAGCCTGTCAGTCCAAGTGAGGAATCTTCACGTATTGTCTGATAGACCTCGGCAATTTTGCGGAAATCCTCGCGCACACGCTCCTCATCATCGGTATTCGACGCCATTCCCATCACCCCACATATGTGGGTAGCCTTGAGGTGCTCGAATTTTCGGCTTCTAAAGTATTCGAGGAGTTCCTCCGGATAGAATCCGAATTTTGTCTCCTCTCTGGCTACATGAAGCTGCATCAGGACGCGGGTGACCACTCCGGCCCGTTCCGACTCCTTGTCGATGTATTCAAGAAGTTTCTCGGTATCGACGCTTTCTATCAAGCTTGTACGCCCCATTATCTGGCGCACCTTATTAGTCTGAAGGTGGCCGATGAAATGCCATTCGATATCAGCAGGGAGTGTCTGCTGCTTGGCAAGGAGTTCCTGCACCCTGCTCTCCCCGAAACGACGCTGGCCAACCTCGTAGGCTTCCATTATCGCCTCCGAGGGATGGAATTTGGAAACGGCCACGAGTTCGACTCCCTCGGGCAGTTCCTTGCGCAGTTCGGTTATCCTTTCGCCAATCGCTGTCATTGTCATATGCAATCTTACCGAAATCCTATTCTAAATCATCAGCCTGCCGATGCCGGCGCATCGCCGAGCTTGAGCGGGAATACATCCATCACCTGAGTCTCTGCGATGGAGACAATCTCGAAGTCGGCGAGGGTGCCTTTCATATTTTCGCGGAAGTTCACGAGAGCCGCATCGAAATCTATCGCCTGCACGAGCGCGAACACAGCCACTTTCTTCTCGGATCCGCTCCGCTCGTCGAGAGTGATGATGTTATATTTCACCATATAATATTTGTCGGCTCCCTCATCGAAGAATATCTCGGCTATCTTGGTCTTCTTTACCGCCGATATACTGAAGTCGCCGGAGATGAACGGTTTCATCTCCTCTATGATGCGGGCCTCAGCCTCGGTAAAACTCAAGGCATCCACCAGATAGGGTTCGTTGACTTTCTTCACCGCACCATTCTCCTGCATGCGGTCATATCGAATCTTGCATTCAAACCAAAGGGCCATATTGCTTGATTTTTCTTGAATGGGTTCTTATCTAATATAGCTCTCTCCATCCCCTTCCGGACCGAGAAGCGAATCTTTCAGACAAAGGTAGTAACTTTTTACAAGGTTAGCAAAAAAAATCCCACTTCAATTGGTATTTCGGCAATTTTTTTCTTAAATTTGCACGTGGCATTCCGCCTCAACCTACAACGTGAGCCTTCTATGACTGCAAAAGGATTCTTTGAAATGTACCGCGACGGCTTCAGGCAGATGACTATCGGCCGCACCCTATGGGTGCTCGTCATCCTGAAGCTTATCGTGCTGTTCTTCGTTGTCAAGCTTTTTTTCTTCCCCGATATCCTGGAACGTGACTATAGCTCCGACACGGAACGCGCCGCCGCCGTGCGCCACAATCTCTCCCGCCCCGTCTCCGAACGAAACATTTCCGATATTCCACAAATCAACATAACCTTTTTATGGATAATATCATGACAGTAATCGACTGGTCGAGATGGCAGTTCGCCATGACCGCGATCTATCACTGGCTCTTCGTCCCCCTGACGCTGGGCCTGTCGGTAATCGTAGCCGTCATGGAATCGGTTTATCTCAAGACCAAGTCGGAAAAGTGGCTGACGGCCACTAAGTTCTGGATGACTCTCCTGGCGATCAACTTCGCCATCGGCGTAGCGACGGGCATCATCCTTGAGTTTGAATTCGGCACAAACTGGAGCAATTATTCCTGGTTTGTCGGCGATATCTTCGGCGCTCCGCTCGCTATCGAGGGTATTCTTGCCTTCTTCCTGGAGGCTACTTTCGGTGCAGTGATGTTCTTCGGCTGGAACAAGGTGTCTCCCCGATTCCATCTGCTCTCGACATGGCTAACTGCCATAGGGGCCTCGATATCCGCGCTCTGGATTCTCGTGGCCAATTCCTGGATGCAATATCCCGTCGGCATGGAGTTTGACCCCGCACAGATGCGCAACGTGATGTCTGATTTCTGGGCTCTGTTCTCAGGGGTGGCCGTCAATAAGTTCTTCCATGCCGTCTTCAGCGGCTGGGCGCTGTCAGGTATATTCGTAATCGGTGTCAGCAGCTTTTTCCTCTGGAAACGCAGCAACCGTGAATTTGCCATCCGTTCGATAAAGACCGGAGGTTGGATCGGCCTCGCCGGTCTGCTCCTCTGCATGTGGACCGGCGACGGTTCCGCCGTGGAAGTCACGAAGACACAGCCCATGAAGCTCGCCGCAATGGAGGGTCTCTACAACGGCTCCACCGGTCAGAGTCTCGCCGGAATCGCTATCCTCAACCCCGATAAGCGTTGGGATAATGATGAGGATCCCTATCTTTTCGAGATTTCTCTTCCCCACGGTCTCTCTCTCCTGGCGCGTCATGAATGGAATGCCTTTGTGCCCGGTATCACGGATATCATCAACGGTGTAGACTCCATCGGTGGTAAGGCGGTCAATACCGTAAGTTATCCCGAGAGAATCGAACGAGGCAAACTCGCCCAACGCTCACTTCGCGAGTATTCCGAAGCGATGGAGAACGGCGATGAGGCCGGCATGATGCGTGCCGCCGATGAACTGGCGGTCAACTATCCCTTCTTCGGCTACGGCTATTTCTCCGACCCGAGCGAGGCGATACCGCCGGTGGCATTGACCTTCTATACATTCCGCATAATGGTGATTCTCGGAAGTTATTTCCTGCTATTCTATCTGGTGGTGCTCTTCTGGGTATATAAGGCGGAGGAAAGCTTCACCCGCGCCCGCTGGATGCAGCTTGTCGCCATGATATCCGTCCCCCTCATGTGGCTTTGCTCCGAAGCGGGATGGTGTGTGGCGGAAGTGGGGCGTCAGCCCTGGACCGTGCAGGATCTCCTGCCGACATGCGCCGCGATATCCGACATCCCGGAATCCTCCGTTATTGTGACATTCTGGATGTTCGCCATAATCTTCACAGTGCTTCTGGCTGCCGAGGTGAGCATCATGATCAAATGGGTGAACAACGCCACCCGCAAGGACCTTAACAAGTAAGATGCCATGACTCTTGAATTTCTCCAGAATTATTGGTGGATAATAGTATCCATCCTGGGTGGAATCCTTGTATTCCTCCTTTTCGTGCAGGGGGGCCAGACCCTTCTCCAATTCACCCCCGACCCTGCATGGGGGCAGATGATCGTCAACTCTATCGGTCGCAAATGGGAACTTACGTTCACTACTCTCGTCACCTTCGGAGGAGCGGCCTTCGCATCTTTCCCTCTTTTTTATTCCACAAGCTTCGGTGGAGCCTACTGGCTGTGGATTCTGATTCTGTTCAGCTTCGTGGTGCAGGCCGTCAGCTATGAATACCGCAACAAACCGGGCAATCTCCTTGGCAGAAGAGTCTACGATATCTTCCTGTTCTTCAACGGTAGCATCGGCTGTCTGCTTCTGGGTGTCGCCGTGGGTATGTTCTTCTTCGGCGGCGAGTTCAGTGTGGAGCGTCAGAGCCTTCTCGACGGTGCATCGCCGGTGATTTCACGTTGGGACAATCCTTCGCATGGATTCGAGGTCATCTTCAGCTGGCGTAATCTTGTGCTCAGTTTCGCCGTGCTCTTCCTCGCCCGCGTGCTCAGCATCCTCTACATAATGAATTCCGTGGATACCCCTGCGGCATTCCGCAGCTGGCTCATGAAACGCCTTTGGATAAATACCGGTCTTTTCCTGGTTTTCTTCCTCGGATTCCTCGCCGTGCTCTTCACGGCCTGGGGCTATACGGTGCTTGAAGTGTCACCTCTCGGGGTGCTGACAGCCGTCACTCCTTATAAATATTGGCATAATCTGATTGATTCCCCCTCAACTCTCATACTCCTGTTGCTCGGGGTGGCCAATGTGCTTTTTGGAATCCTCGGCACTCTCTTCCGCAAGGATTTCAACCAGGGCATCTGGCTCGCGGGAATCGGCACCGTCTTCACCGTTGTAGCTCTCTTCTGGCTCGCCGGATTCGGCGACACTCCCTTCCTCCCCTCTACCACAAGCCCCGAGTCGTCGCTCACTATCCAGAACGCATCTTCTTCGCAGTTCACTCTGACCTGCATGACATGGGTGACGGTTCTTATTCCATTCGTCATTGCCTACATCTGGTATGTCTGGCGCATGATCGATAAGAAGAAGGTGACAGAAAGTGACACCACCTACAATCATTGATCTGTTTTTTGATCGTGTTTTCTTTTAAATGATTTCAAAGACTTTAAAGTTAACACACTCTTAACCTTTGACCCGAATAATCCGGGGGAGATTTCAGACTCTCCCCCGGTCTTTTCACCTCTATCCACATGTTGTTATCATGACTGATATTAAGAAAGCATCCATCGGGCGTCAATACTGGCAATTGTTCGCCTCTTTCTTCAAGATCGGAGCGTTCACCTTCGGCGGCGGATGGGCAATGATCTCTATCATCGAACGGGAAATCGTCGACAAGTATCACTGGATCGAACGCGATGACTTCCTCGATCTCCTCGCCGTCGCCCAATCCCTCCCCGGTATCCTTGCCGTCAATATCGCCACTGCAGTGGGCGATAAACTCCACGGAATGCGCGGAAGCGCATTGGCTACGCTCGGCTCTATCCTCCCCTCCTTCCTGATTATCCTTTGTATCGCCATTTTCCTTACCCCCGATACGATAAAGAACAATCAGGTAATCTCATCGATTTTCATGGGTATACGTCCGGCCGTGGTCGCGCTCATCGTCGCCCCGGTCATCACATCTGCCAAAGCGGCCAAAATCGGTCTCAAAACCATCTGGATTCCACTGATAGTGGCCCTCATGATTTCTCTGAATATCGGTTTCATCTCCAATCCCATCCTCTATATCATTCTCGGAGCCGCAGGAGGATATGCCTACTGGAGATGGTCGGCTGCAAAAATAAATAAGTCAAAAGATAACGTTTCCTGATAATGAGCATCTACCTGAAACTTATATGGGCCTATCTGAAGATAGGCATCTTCGGGTTTGGCGGCGGCTATGCGATGCTGTCGCTCGTGGAGCATTCGGTCGTCGATCCGGGATGGATTACTGAAACGATGTTCACCGACATCGTGGCCATCTCGCAGATGACCCCCGGCCCGATCGGCATCAATTCCGCCACTTATATCGGCTTCGTTGCTCCCGGAGAGGTCAATCCTGCTCTCGCATCCCCACTTTGGGGTATCCTCGGCTCTCTTCTCGCCACGCTGGCTGTCGTGCTTCCATCGTTTTTCCTCGTTATCTATAGCTCGCATTTTATAAGGCGACATCAGGAAAGCGGTGCAATCAAGGCTGTATTCTCCGGGCTGCGTCCGGTTGTGGTCGGGCTTATCGCCTCGGCCGCGATTCTGCTGATGAATAATGCCAATTTCAACCCTAACGGCATCAGTTGGCAGTTGCTGACGAATATCATCATCTGTGTCGCCGCCTTCTGTCTCGTATATTTCAAGTTTCCCTGGCGCGGCAGGAAGGTCTCCATACATCCTATTCTGGTGATCATTCTCGCCGGACTCACCGGCTATCTTATCTATGGTCTCTAACTTCAACCTCATTCTTATATGACCTACAAGGAATCCTTAGATTTTCTCTTCTCCAGACTGCCGATGTTCTCACGTGTCGGGGCTGCCGCCTATAAGCCGGGACTCGATACCTCCATCGCTCTTGACAATTATTTCGGTAATCCCCACCGGAAATTCCGCTCCATTCATATCGGTGGCACCAATGGCAAAGGCTCCACTTCCCATATGCTCGCCTCCATTCTTCAGGCACAGGGCTATCGTGTGGGTCTCTACACATCGCCACATCTCGCGGATTTCCGCGAGAGGATGAGGGTCAACGGTGAGATGATTCCTCAGGAGAAAGTTGTGGATTTTGTAGAACGCTGGCGTAACGCCTCCTACGACGGCAACCCCTCATTTTTTGAGCTGACAATGATGATGGCCTTCGATTGGTTTGCAGCCGAGAAGGTGGATTTCGCTGTCATTGAAGTCGGAATGGGTGGACGTCTGGACTCCACAAATATCATTACGCCGATCTCTACGGTCGTCACCAATATTTCTCCCGACCATATGCAGTTCCTCGGAGATACGCTCGAAAAAATCGCGGCTGAAAAAGCCGGTATCTTCAAACCCGGGATTCCCGCGCTCGTAGGATTCGCAGATGGGAGTGTCCGCGCCGTTTTCGAGGATAAGGCCGTAGAGACCGGTGTCCCCCTCAAGTTTGCCTGTGATAATCCGAAACTCATCAATCCACGCCTGAACGATGAGGGGACGATTGAGGCCGACTCCGTGCTGACCGGCCCCTTCCGTTCTCCATTGGGGGGTGAGTATCAGCTGGAGAATATCAACACTGTACTCAACGAGGTGGAAATTCTACGAAGTCTCGGTGTCGAGATAGATTCCGTGGCCGTGCGCGAGGGTCTGGAGGAGGTATGCTCCGCTACAGGATTGGCCGGACGTTGGATGGTTGTCGGTCGCGGGCCGCTCACAATCTGCGATACAGGCCATAATGAGGCCGGCCTGCGCCACACGATGCACCAGCTTCATGAAGTCGCCCGCAGACGCCGGGTCGCTCTGGGCACTTGCCGCGTAAGAATGGTCATTGGTTTCGTCAACGACAAGGATGTCATCCACATAGCCCGACTGCTCCCTAAGGAGGCGGTCTTCTATGTCACTCAAGCTTCCATACCGCGCGCCATGCCGGCGGAGAAACTTATGGATATCCTTTCCCCTCTCGGTCTTGAATGCAAGATGTGTGGCGAGGGTGTCTCGGCAGCTTATGAAACAGCGCGTGCCGAATCTGCTCCATCCGATATCATATACATCGGAGGCTCCACATTCGTCGTGGCCGACTATCTCGCCGGGCTCTGAATTGGCGGAGATAAGATTGATAACACATAAAATCGAAAAGCGGGAATACCACTTCAGGTATTCCCGCTTTTTATGACTGTTTATTTTTATTGGAATGCTTTTTTCCGTATATCTCGATTACGCATTCTCACCTTTTGCGGCACGACCCTGATTCTTGCTATGACTGCTGTTCATGTCGCTCTCCTCCTTAAGGTCGATCTCCTTGTTGTCTGCGTCGACCACACGATATTGCAGATAGGCCAGCGACTCATCGGCGAGCAATTTCATTCCACGCCCGAACCGACGGCGCCATTTGCCATAGAGTGAGAAGACACCTTTCTTTATATAGGCCTCTACATAGGGATGCACGTACATCACGAATTTCTTGATGGCCAAGGTATTGACCAGATAGTCAAGCTTCTCCTCAAGTTTGTCGGTGAAGAGCAGCGACGGCTGCACCTCACCCTTTCCGAAACATGAGGGACACGTCTCTGCCGTTGTGATATCAAGCGCCGGACGCACACGCTGACGTGTGATTTGCATCAATCCGAACTTACTAAGCGGAAGTATATTGTGGCGGGCACGGTCGTTGGCCATTATTTCCCGCATATGCTCCAACAGCTTCTGGCGATGCTCGGGCTTGTTCATGTCGATGAAGTCGATGACAATGATGCCTCCCATGTCGCGCAGACGCAGCTGGCGTGCAATTTCGTCGGCGGCACGCATGTTGACCTCAAGTGCGTTTGTCTCCTGATCGTTGCTCGCCTTGGTGCGGTTTCCGGAGTTGACGTCTATGACGTGCAGCGCCTCCGTATGCTCGATTATGATGTAGGCTCCGCTCTTGAAGCTTACAGTCTTTCCGAAGCTTGACTTGATCTGACGGGTGATGCCGAAATGGTCGAATACGGGTATATCTTTCGCGTAGAGCTTTACAATCTCACCCCTGTCAGGGGCTATAAGGCTCACATAGTTCTGTATCTGCGTGAAAGTCTCCGCCTCATTTACATATATATTTTNGAACGTCGGGCTGAAAATATCACGTATCAGACTGACTGCCCGGCTATCCTCTTCATAGATGAGAGTCGGAGGCGTGGCGCGCTGAAGTTTCTGCACCGACTCCTCCCAGCATTTCAGCAACGTGCGCATCTCATTGTTGAGTTCGGCNACACGCTTGTTCTCCGCCGATGTGCGCACTATCACACCGAATCCCTTCGGCTTNATGCTCCCTATCAGCTGACGAAGACGGATTTTCTCCTCTGTCGACTTGATTTTTTGAGAGATGGAAATTTTTTCTCCAAAGGGTATCAGCACCATGAATCGACCCGTAAACGAGATTTCGGTCGTCAGTCTCGGTCCCTTTGATGAGATGGGTTCCTTGGCAATCTGCACGAGCAGTTCCCTGCCCGGCTGGAGCAGATCCTGAATTGCGCCGGTCTTCGGGATATCCGGCTCCCTTTTTAGTTTGGAGATATTGGGCACCCGCTTCGGATCCTCCAGGGCCTCCTTAAGGAAGGCTGAATAGGTATTGAATTGTGGGCCCAGATCGAGATAATGGAGAAAAGCATCCTTTTCATAGCCTACATCCACAAAAGCGGCGTTCAGACCCGGCATGATTTTCTTCACCTTCGCCAGATAAAGATCGCCGACGGCATATGCCTGATTGCGGCTCTCCTTCTGGAGTGAGACAAGCCTGGAGTCCTCGAGCAACGCTATCGAGATTTCTGTTTCCTGTACGTCTACTACTAATTCGCTTTTCATTTATATTCGATTTTATGGAGCCAAGGGGGGACGCCGTGCCGGCGCGCCCGGCTCTTAAATGGGGCCGTCCGCCCTTTCGCTTAAACGTTGAGGGCGGACGGGCTCTTGCGTTGGATTCTGACTTGCGAGAATCTTATTTCTTCTTATGACGATTCTTTCTCAGTCTTTTCTTACGCTTGTGGGTAGCCATCTTGTGGCCTTTTCTTTTCTTTCCGTTGGGCATAACGTTATGATTTATTAGGGTTAATTGTGTGTTGTGATTTTTTCCTTTTACGAAGAGCCAAGCCGATTATCCTTTACTTACCTCATCAAGGAACACGCGGGAGGGCTTGAAGGCCGGCACCTTGTGCTCGGGGATGATGATCGAGGTGTTCTTGGATATGTTGCGTGCTGTCTTCTCTTTGCGGGTCTTGATGATGAAGCTGCCGAAACCACGCAGGTATACGTTGTTGCCGCCTGCCATCGCCTCTTTTACCACATCCATGAATTTCTCCACGGTCATAAGCACCGCCGCCTTGTCAAGGTTCGTGCTGCGAGATATCTCATTTACAATATCTGCCTTTGTCATTGTTGTAACTTATCTCTTTATGGTTAATATGCTGATTATCTTATTGTTCGATACTAATTTCACCACTCCTCCGGGTCGGTTGGGCGAAATTATTTGCAAATATCGTAATTTTTTTTGAAATCTCAGCTATATTCCGCGAATTTTCGTGCTTTTACCTGTATTTTTTTATTGTCTAACCCGCCCGACGACGTCACGACTCCACCGTTATAACCGCGTGAGCATCACACCGTCTACCTTATCCATCCTACCGAGGATACCCTCGGCCCGGTCGGCCCTGACAGCGATATGCAGCCGNCANAGGTTGTCGAATTCCCTCTCCNTGACCTCTACACCGTCACCCTCCTCCTTTATGATTCGCATCACTCCGTCGGCCGAGACATAGGGCACCTCCACAAGCGCCTCCTCCATCCTGTACATCTCTTTTCNCCCNGCGTCATCAAGCGCAAGTGAGGCCGCCTCCCGGTAAGCCGCAGTCAATCCCGATGTGCCGAGCTTGATACCCCCGAAATAGCGCACGACTATCACCAGAACGTCAGTGACACCATGGCTACGTATTTGACCGAGTATCGGTTTGCCGGCNGTGCCACTCGGNTCCCCNTTGTCATTGAACTGGAACTCCTCCATNTCCGCNCCCAGCATGTAGGCCCAGCAGACATGGCGCGCGTCGTGATACTCATTTTGATACATCTTGACCAGCTCACGCGCCTCNGCNGCATCATCAATATGCATGGCAAAGGCCAGAAAGCGGCTCATCTTCTCTCGATACTGCCCCTCTCCGGCCTTCACTATGTGATAATAAATATCCATTTATATNTCTTTATCAACCGAAATCAACGATTCTCGGGTGTTCCGGATAGAANAGCATCCCGGCTGCCACCTGCTCAGCCTTGCGGGCGTCGGTAGTTTCCTCCACAATCGCCATTGCCCAGGGGAGAGCATTGGCGGGTCCGTTGGCNGTGACGAACTTTCCGTCGATCACNACAGGGCTGTCTACATATTTCGCCCCATATAGCTTTTCCTCGAAGCCGGGGTAGCATGTGGCCTGGAAGCCCTCAAGCAGGTTGAGCTGACCGAGAATCACGGCCGGNGCGGCGCATATCGCCGCGATACGCCCGTTCTTACTGTAGGCGTGTCGCTCAAGCAGNCCCTGAAGGGGAGCGAAGTTATAGAGGTTTTCGGCACCGGGCATACCTCCGGGCAGAATAAGCCATTCGGGTGAATCGAACAGTGTGTTGTCATACAGTACGTCGGCCTTCACGGTAATACCATGNGCTCCGGTCACCTGGAGCGATTCAGTGATGGATACNGTCTTNACCGGTATCCCGGCACGCCGAAGCACATCGACGGCCGTCAGGGCTTCTATCTCTTCGAAGCCGTGAGCTAAAAACAGGAATGATTGCTTCATCTTCTCTCTCTTTAAGTAATTGCTAATTAGTATTATATGTAGGTTATCAAAGTTCTACAGCGGAGTTTTTTCCGCAACTTGAGAAAATTTTCATTCAAATATAATACTTTTTATTGAAATTTGCTAATTTTGCAGTCTAAAATTTAAACTTTATCTCGCAATATCCCNTNAAATCTCATGACTCTTTACATTCTNTTGGCCGCCCTGACAGNGGCAGTCATCATACTCGGAATCTTTCTCGCCGTCAGTCTGTCNCGTTTCCGTGCGCGCGAGGTCTCGGCCCGCAGTGAAATCNATCGATATGAGGAATCCACCCGCCGGCTCCTTGAGGAAACCCGCCGACAATATGAGAGCCATATCGCATCGCTCGAGGATAGGCTCGACAGGCGACAAGCCGACGCTGAAATCCGAATGGCCGATCGCGATAAGGAAATCCGNCGGCAGGCCCGNCTTGAATTCGCNTCTCTGGCCTCCGATGTGCTCGCACGCGAGAAAGCGTCTCTCTCTGACATCAATCGCGAGAATATCGATGCAATCCTCTCCCCTCTTCGCGAGCGAATTTCCGATTTTCAGCAGACTGTCAGCGACAACCATACCCGCGACAATGCCTCCCGGGCGGCNATNATTCGGCAGATGGAGGCTCTCGCCCGCTCGAATTCGGAAATCGGTATGGAGGCGCGCCGACTCTCNAATGCTCTCCGNGGCGACTCACGCCTGCAGGGACAATGGGGGGAATCCGTGCTCAGAAGTCTCCTTGAATCCGCCGGCCTGACCGAGGGNATCAATTTTACGNTGCAAACCACCTCNGTCGACGGTAAAACTCTTNGGGAGGAATCGGGAGCCGCTCTACGGCCCGACTGCGTAATCTCGCTTCCCGGAGGACATCGCCTNGCCGTCGATGCGAAGACCTCTCTGACCGATTATCTGCGATATGTGGAGGCTTCCGACGATGCCGCTGCCGCCGAGGCCCTGCGCCGNCATATCCTNTCTGTCAGGAAGCACGTCAAGGAACTTGCCGATAAGCAATATCATCGTTTGATTCCCTCCGCAATGGAGCATACGCTTATGTTTATGCCCAATGANGGTGCGTTCATAGCCGCCATGCGTGGCGATGCGGCTCTGGGAGAGTACGCGGCTAAATTGAATGTCGTGATTGTNTCCCCGGCNCACCTCATTTCTATTGTGCAACTCGTCGGTCAGCTNTGGCGAACGGAACGCCAGAACCGCAATGCTGAAGCGATCGCGGAGACGGCAGGTCGCCTCTACGATCGCTTCGTGCAGTTTATCAATGAATTCGAGAAGATTGAGCGTAATCTCCGTCTGTCGCTGANATCCTATGATGATTGCCGACATCTGATGATTACAGGCAATCAAAGTCTGACGGCTCGCGCCGAGCGGCTNCGCAAGATGGGAGCGAAGGTCTCGCGCCGNATCCCCGAGAGTCTATCGGCCGAAGCGGGGAGCGAGGAAGAATAGACCGAAGCTGACCCCGAAATTCCAGTTGCCGTGCGGGCAACTNGTATAATTGCCATAGACAGAGAGGGAGGCGAACGGGAAGTTGTAGACGGCTGCCACCTCCCCTATGAATTCCGGTCGGCTGAACCATCCTGTATGTTGAGCCATCCCGGCTGAATCACTCGTGATGCGTCTCACGGGCATATACCCGTAGAAGTCGCCTCGCAACTGAAGTTTATCCACCGGGTTCCAGACCGGATTGAGTCCGATCGCCACAAAGTTGTCGCTTCTGAATCCCGTATTNAAATAATTTGATGTGGATGGTGTCGGCGCGAAGGAGGGAGCCATGATCATTTCGGCCGTATAGGTCTGATAGAGCCGTCCGAATGTGAAGAGACCGCGNGCATAACCNCCGATGCTGACATTCCNGCCGGCCTTGAAATATTGCCGCCATATGGCTTCGGCGGATAGTTTATAGCATGGAGAGTAGCTGACGCGCATATCATGNTTNCCGTCCCTGTCATAGTTCGTGTGCTGCCATTCCCCGAGNACATCCACTTTCAATTGACGCCCCGCCATGGGATACATGGCATCGTTCAGCGTATTATATTCCCAACCCAAGTCAATCGCTGCCACTTTCAGCCTGCTGATGTCACGATTATCGGNATCGAAGTCAATGTCGTTTGCCGCAGGATAGTATTTCCAGCGTTTGTTGCCGTAGCCTATCGAGGCCGTAGCCACTGACTTTCGTCCTGTCGCCACGCAGTAATGCAACTTGACGAATCGCTCCACATCGGTGATGAATGTCGGGGCATTGTCNTGATAGAACATCAACTGCGAATCGTAATATTTCCTGCTGCTCAGCACTCCTTCGAGCTTGATATAAGCGGGCACCCGGCTATGCACAGTGAATTTGCCGGATAGCATCCCNGCATAATAACTCTGCCCGACCCAACCTGAGAGATCGATGTCGAGGGAGTTGTAGCTTAAAGTGTGATATCCCAGGTCAAGATATAGCATACTTTGTGTGCCGGTTGTCAACCATCCACCCACGCCGATATTCCACGGGCTCTTTATCTCCGGCTGCAAGATAAGTGTATTGTTCTTGCGTATCAGAGGGGCTTGGGGATCCGGCTCTCCGAAAGCGACGTCAGGCATCAGGTTTCTAAGTTTCCCGCCGCTTATGGCGCGATAATAGGCATCCCGGGTCTGCTCCAGACCAAACGGACGGTCGGCNAATCCTCTATTGAAGAGAAACCTCAGGAAGGCCTGTTGATTGGGAGTGCCCCCTTNAACATCTATGGAATCGAACATNAGNACCGGTGTCTGCGAGGCGAATTCATGNCGGCGCGCCGTCACAGCTTCCGGACTGCGCCGGGCTTTCGTGCGGCTCTTTATNCTGTCNACCATAGCCAGTCCCGTGCGGTANCCTATGTNATAGATTACGTCAGCCTGATTGAAGTCGAGCACACCGAAGTTAAGAACCGGACATTGAATCTTGATACCGTTTTCCGANGGGACATTATAGTTGTTGTTCTGAATAATCATGTCCTCCAGCTGCGACATCACATTGTTTTTCTTCGGTTTGCCATCCGGNCCCGAGACNGAGACGCCGATAATGAAATCGGGATCGAAGTCATCCTGCATGACGTCAACGGGAAAGTTATCGTAGATGCCTCCGTCATAGACNAGCACACCATCCATCTCGATNGGCCGGAACACGAGCGGAAAGCTCATGGAAGCCCGCACCGCCCTGCCAAGGTCGCCCTTATCGCATACNATCTTATGTTTGTGGTAGACATCGCTCGTCACACACCGGAACGGCACCATAAGGTTATCGAAATCCTTTTGACATTGCGAAGTGTATGGAGCNAATATCTGCAGGAANTCTATGTTCATCGGAAGCGGATTGATGAGCGAGGTCGGAATGAGCTGACCGGTGATGCTGTTGCTTACAGAATCGCGCAGGCTAAGATTGACGGATGCCCATGCCGGACTTGGAGCAGGCTGTGAGAAGTAATANACCAGGGAGGGGTCAAGGGTGCCGGTCGCACAATCCTGAAATAGGGAAGATTTGATGAATGCCATCATTTCATCGGGCGACATGCCGATACTGTAGAGACTACCGACAATGGCTCCCATCGAGGTNCCGGCGATGCAGTCCACGGGTATCCCGTTNTCCTCCAACGCTTTGATGACACCGATATGTGCAATTCCCTTCGCNCCCCCTCCGCTCAGCACAAGTCCGACCTTATAATCACCCTTACGGTAAGCCTGAGCCACCTGCGGGGTCGGCATGAGGCTGTCTGCCGGCAACGTCGGAGCCGCGAGTGCCTCCTTCATATCCGGTATGGAATCGGCCATACCTGGTGAGCCGGGTGACATCGGCCTGCTTTCGAAAGGTGAGGCGTTCAGGACTGACAACGCTCCGAATAGAGTGCAGATAATACTTTTACAGGGAATCTTCATTTCTGTCACGGGGTTTATTGAATTTTTGGCAACCGTTCCGGTGTGTCCCACATNTATCTTAAACATGTTTAGACAACCACATAGCCGGAATCATAAATNTTCAACAATTATATGTTAAAAAATGTTCCCCCGGATAGTTTCACAACTATCCGGGGGAACTGTTTCTCAATGTATAGGTTAGATTGAACGGGAGCTCGCCCTCCGGCATCATCCGGAGAGTCGGTCTCTCCTTAAATCTTTATTTCTCCGCCTTCTTGGCGTCGACCATCGAGAGTTTTTCCTTAAGTTCCTTTATTTCATCTTCGATGCGGGCCATCTTGCGCTCCATCTCCTTCACCATGGCGTTGCCGCTCGCGCTCTTGACATTGAAGAATCCAAGATTATTCGCATATGTCTTGAGNTCCTGGCTCTTGGTCTCGATCTGGCGAAGGATGCGGTCNCGNTCTGAACCGAGTTTGCGGGANTCATCCTTGATATTGTTGAGCTGTCCCTCGAAATGCTGCCGACGCTCACGGCTNCGGCTCGCGCTGAAACCNTTGTAGACGGCGTCGCAGGCGGCACGATACTCTGCCTGCAACTGATCTTTCTGCTTGAAGGGGACAAAGCCCGTGGCATCCCACTTGGCCTGAAGCTCCTTGATCTGACGCAGACCCTCGCGGCGGTCGATATCCTGCGGAATAGCCTTGATGGCCTCCACGATTCCGCGCTTCACCTCAAGATTGGCCATCTCCTCGGAGTGGCGGGCGGCATATTGTTCCTTGCGAAGGGCGAAGAATTTGTTGCAGGCTTTCGTGAAGCGCTCCCATATTGCATCGGAGTTCTTCTTGCCGACACTGCCGATTGTGCGCCATTCGGCCTGAAGCTTCTGGATTTCCTCGAAGTTNTTCTTGGAGTCTCCGGCCTCGACGAGAGCCTCGGCACGCTCGCAGAGGGCTGTCTTCTTGGCCAGATTNGCCTGGAATGTGTCACGTGTCGACTGCATATGGGCNGCCTTGGCGGCGAAGAATGCGTCGCAGGCTCCACGGAAACGTGCGAAGAGCTCGTTGTTGACCTTTCTTGAGGCGAACCCGAGGTTTTTCCATTCNGCCTGAAGCTGTTTGATTTTCTCGGTNGCCTCATCCCATGCNGCGAAGGTCTTGAGATTCTCGATGTCGATTTTGCCTATCTCTTCGAGTAACGCTGTCTTGGCCTCCTCGTTGCGTTTCTCNTCAGCCTTGCGCTGTTCGAAGAATTCCTGATGGCGGCGGTTTATGATACCCGAGGCNGTCTTGAACTTATCCCAAATTTCATCGCGGAGCTCTTTNACNACGGGGCCTACCTCGCGCCATTCGGCGTGAAGAAGCTGAAGGCGTCTGCCGGCCTCGACTACATCGGCCTCCTCCTGGAGAGCCTCCGTGTCGGCGATGATGCGGAGTTTCGTCTCGAGATTTTTCTTGAAATCAAGGTCGCGCAGCTCCTTGTTCATCTTCAGCGTATCGTAGAATTTCTCCACTGTCAACTGGAATTGCTTCCAAATCTCAGTCTCAGCCGAGGGAGTGACCCCCTTGATGTCGCGGAAGTTCTGTTGAAGCTCCTGGAAACGCGGGAAATGAACATTGACTTTGTCGGCATCGGCGGCTATGGTCTCCATCTCCTTAAGCAGTTCGCGCTTGGCGGCGAGATTCTCTTCAAGACGCTTCTCCTCGGCCTCAAGATATGCGAGGCGCATGGCGCGGAACTTGTTGATGAGTTCCTTTGCCTCTGCTTCGAGAACATCGGGGGTGGCGGAGAACATCTCGGGAGCATTGCCGGCCTCTACGAATGCATTCATCTCTTCATTCACCTCGCGTTGACGAAGGGCGAACAGTGCCTGCTTGATGGTCATCACNTCGCGATGGGAGTTGACACTCTCGGTCTCTACGATCCGGCGGAGATCCGCCAGAAGTTCCTCTTTACTCATGGCATGCACGTTCTTCGGGCTCTCGGCCGCATTTGAAGTGTCTGCCACAGTCTCCACTGTCTCTATGGAAACTGTGATGATTTCGGGATCAGTCATGTATCAGGTTAGGGTTTATTACTTTTCTATTACTTTTACACTCAACACCTTGACGTCTTCAAGCGGACGATCAGAGGCATCGGTCTCTACGTTCTGGATTTTTTCTACGGTGTCCATTCCCTCGATCACTTCACCGAAGACTGTGTATTGGTTGTCGAGGTGAGGCGTGCCGCCGAGGTTGATGTAGTCATCTTTCAGCTGTTGCGGAAGTTCGGGCACCTCCACCTCGGCCTCAAGCTGGTCGATGAGCTGACGGCGGAATTCCTCAAGCGCGTCGCGATCTCCGGCTGCCTGAAGCTCCTTGATTTTGGAGGCGTTCTCCTTCATGAGCTTCATCCAGTATTTCTGTTTTACATCGTTGGCCATGCGCATCTCCCCCTGCTCGATAGCACGGGGATTCTGTTTCTGGCCGGTGACGATATAGAACTGCGAGCCGGATGAACGGCGCTCCGGATTGACTGCATCCCCTGTGCGGGCGGCGGCCAAGGCTCCGTATTTATGATAATGCTTCGGGTAAAGGATTTCGGCCTCAAGTGTATATCCGGGATCTCCGGAGCCGAGATGCTGGCCGGGAGCGGCGTTCTTGGAGTCGGGGTCGCCGGTCTGGACCATGAAATCCTTAATCACTCGNTGGAAAAGCACTCCGTCGTAGAATCCCTCCCCGGCAAGTTTCAGGAAGTTGGCCTGATGGGCGGGGGTATCGCCATAGAGGAGCACCTTTATGGGGCCCTCCGTAGTCTCGATTTCCACGATAACGTCGTGTTGCTTGACGGTGTCTGTCATTTCTGTGGAATCTTTTTCCGGNCCGGCTATCGTGGNCGCGGCTCCTTNCGCCCCGAACACTACGGCAAGAACCAGAAGGATGGGTATTANTATTCGATTTATCATACTTTACGTTTGTCANTTGTCAAACGTGCCGCTCGGGCATACTCTTTTATAGAGTCGGCGGAATACGTCGTCAGTTGACGCCAACTCCTCGGCNCTCTCCCGGTAGTCCGGACCCCATATGGCCTCGGGNAGCTGTCCGATGTAACGACGTTCCCTGTCACGCTCGATGGCGCCCTCTATCAGAGAGGGGAGNAACTCCGAGAATCCCTCGCGGTCGACAGCAGCCAGGAAACGCGCCGTGCTGGCCAGGAACTGACCCGACGTGTCGGCCCGCTTCAAATCCATTATGAGATTGTCGAGCCGATCTCGGCAGTCGCCGACATTATTGACGATATATTCATATATCTCCATCCCCTTTCCCTCGTCAGAGGCGGGGCTTTGGGTGTTGTTTTCGCTCATAGGCTTGCGTCTGATACAAGTTTGGCCACAAATTTAGTAAAAAATTTCCTCATACGCCTAATTTTCATTAAATTTGTGGTGATAAAAGATAATTCAGCATGTCAAACACCCGTTTACCCGCGGATTCCATAGTGGTTGTGGGCCGTCAGTTCGGCTCGGGAGGCCGCAAGATCGGTCGGCGNCTGGCCGAAGAATTCGGTCTGGCCTATTATGACAAGGAGATGCTCGCCGAAGCCGCCCGTCGACTCGGNTTCTCCGAGCATGTCTTCGCCCGATACGATGAGCGTCCCCCTTCCGCNTTGCGTTCCTGGCTCTCGGCATCCTTCGGGGTGCAGGATTCGTTNCATCAGACTCCCATGAGCAGCGAGGCGATCTACGCCGCCCAAAGTCGTGTCATCAACGAGCTGGCCGACGAGGGTGGAGCCGTATTCGTCGGTCGTTCGGCCGACTACATCCTTCGGCATCGCCCACATCTCGCAAGCATCTTCCTCCATGCCCCTGCCGAACATCGGGCGCAGGTGCTCTTGGAGCGTGGCGAGGTGGAGTCTCACGAAAAGGGTATTGAGCTCGCTCGAAAAATCGACCGCAACCGGGAGGATTTTTACAATTACTTCACAGGACGCCGCTGGGGACATGCCGATAATTATCATCTCACCCTCGACACCTCCCTCCTATCCGACGATGCGGCCTACGATGTAGTGCGTTCCTGGCTTCTCGCCCGACTGGGTTGAGCGGCCTTCAAGGCGAGCTGCGAACGCGGAAGAGCTGAAACTCTGCTGTAGGNGGTAAACAATTTCCGCTTTTAATCATTAATATATGTGAAAACCTTTTAACACATATATTAGTATTATGAAAAGCAGAAATTATGTCATAACCTATCTGTCGGCTCTGGCGATAGGCATACTCCTGCTGATATTCCATCAGCAGTCGGCTATTTATCAGACGATAGTCATAGTAATNGGAGCNCTCATCGCAGTTCCGTCACTCGTGCTCCTGCTGACGATGCTCCTGCGCCGCAAGCCNGAGGTTTCGACGACCGGCACGAGCGCGGTACGCGTGGCCTCGGAAGTGGCCTCGGCAGCCGGAATCGCATTCGGTATATGGATGATGTGTTCGCCGCAGTTCTTCGTGACGGCGATNATATANACCCTCGGGGCGATATTGATTCTCGTCGGNGTGGCTCAGATGACCTATGTCTATGAGGCAGCCCGCCCGCTGAGNCCCGCCATAGGATGGTTCATCGTCCCGGTGCTCACTCTTCTGGCCGGCGTAGTGATNATNATTCTCGGGCCGGATAAAGTGGCTTCGGCAGCCGGTCTGGTGACGGGTATCGTGCTCGTCGTCTACGCCGCCAACGGATTCGCCTCGGCCGGACGCGAGGCCCGTATCCTCCGGGATGCGCGCAAACTCGAAGCTGCGGATAAGGCGGAATCCGAAGCAAGCGAACAATGACATTATGGCAGAGGCGCGGATGGTCGCTTCACGCCGGGAGCGTGATGAGGAAAGTCCGGGCAACATAGAGCAGCATATTTTCTAACGGAAAGCCGGCGGCGACGTCGGGGACAATGTGACAGAAAACAACCGCCCGCAGGATTAGCGCCGTTGATGGCGCAGGATCCGCAGGTAAGGGTGAAAAGGCGGGGTAAGAGCCCACCGCCCGTTCATGGCGACATGCGGGGTCAGCACATCCTATGCGTTGCAAGGCCAAGTATACCGGTTCTCAAGGATTGCTCGTCCGATGCCGGAGGGTAGGCCGCTAAAGCAGGCGCGCAAGCGTCGGGCTCAGATAAATGACCGTCGGGAATTATCTTTCGGGAAAGGATAGCAATTTCGCATTATGCAACGTATTAAACAGCCTTGACCTGATAATTCCTACATAACCCGGCTTATAACGCCTCTGCCCTTTTATAAGCTCCGCAGGAAGACTCCCGGCNCAATGCCGGATNTTCTCCTGCGGAGTTTTTCAATCCNCTTTTCTGTATCTCTCAACCTGTNTAACCNATCCCTTCAATCTCATTTCCTATGTCNATNTCTACATTTTTCAAGCGCGCTTACATTCGCGCCATGAATTTCTATCAATACTGCACGGTCGGGGTATGGCGCGAACCGCGCAACACCATGTTCGTGCGCATNGTCAAGACNGCCAATCTTTCCGTACGNTCCTTCCTTGACCGGGGATTGCAGATGAAATCNGCCGCATTGACNTANTCCTCCGTTCTCGCGATTGTCCCCGCCATCGCCCTGCTTCTGGCTATCGGACGCGGATTCGGATTTCAGGATATTATCTCGCAGTCGCTCTATGAATATTTCCCGGCGCANCACAAGGCNCTTGANACNGCNATGGGATTTGTCGACTCTTATCTCAAGGAGGCTGCCAACGGNGTCTTCGTCGGNATCGGTNTCGTTGTCCTTCTCTGGACTCTCATCTCGCTTCTTTCCACCATAGAGGAGGCTTTCAATAATATATGGGATATCAAGAAGGANCGNACTCTNTANCAGAAAGTGACCGATTATATCGCTATCTGNCTNCTCGTGCCGGTGCTTATGGTNTGNTCNTCGGGTGTCTCTATNTTTATGTCGACTCTCGTGCAGAATAANCTNGCNCTCCGGATTTTCACTCCTGTGCTCAATGTCGCCCTCGAAGCCGCTCCGCTCGTTTTGGCNTGGCTCGCNTTCACNNTGTCGTATTTCCTTATTCCCAACACNAAGGTGCAGTTCAAGTATGCNGCCATAGCNGGTGGNATATGTGCCTTAGGATTCCAGATTCTCCAGTTGCTNTTTGTCAACGGCCAGATTTATGTATCCAAATANAATGCTATCTACGGCTCTTTCGCCTTCCTTCCGCTCTTGCTGATATGGCTGCAGCTCTCCTGGCTGATTCTCCTTTTCGGNTGCGTGCTGACATATTCCCTCCAGAATATTTTCGCTTTCAATTTTCTCGGNGATGTCACCACTATCTCCCCCGACTATCGGCGTAAGGTTCTCCTTGTCGTGACGGCTGCCATTTTCCAGCGNTTCAAGAATCATAAGAAACCACTCACACGGACCGAGCTCTCCGCCTGCTATGACATTCCTATCCGAATGGTCGGAGACCTGACTTATTCCCTCCATAAAGTCGGACTCATTTATTATGTAGCCCTCAATGATAACGAGCAGGGNTACTCCCCNGCCGTGGCNCCCGATGAATTGACCGTCGGCGCGCTTTACAGNCAAATTGACGCTCTCGGCGACTCGGATTTCATCCCGCGCTTCAACAGTATTTATCCNAAGCTNGTGAAGCAGGTNGATGACCTCAATGAACGGGCATGGACGGAAGCGGAGAACCTCAAGATNACGGATATCGATATTCCTTCACCCGCCGAAATCGCNACCGTGCTGAAGGAATACAAGGTATCGATGACCGAACCTGATCCNGAGGAAAAGAATCATCATGATGACCCGCAACATCCCCTGACAGCCGATCCGGAGGTAAGGAAATAGGTTAAATGTTGCAAAACATATCATTTTTGTAACGCCAACCCGAAAAAAATTTGTTTAATTACTAAATTATTCGCGGAAATTCATTAGTTTTGCATCCGGCGAATATAGAATATTTTTACACANCCCAGCCCGGCGCTCCCCTCCCCGGCCGGGTCCAATACATAACGGATCTCGACATGAGCTATCTGAAATTCGACAAAAACCTGATGATTAATCTGGAGCAGTCACTCCCGAAGGAGATGCTCCGCACCAACAAATCGGGNGCCTACCATTGCACGACCATCGTCGGCTGCAATACGCGTAAACAGCACGGTCTGCTGGTGATTCCTATCCCCGAGATGGACGACAAGGCCCACGTGCTCCTTTCATCGCTCGATGAGACGGTCATACAGCATGGTGCTCCCTTCAATCTCGGACTCCACCAGTATGGCAACGATGTATTCAGCCCGAACGGACATAAATATATCCGTGAGTTCAACTGCGACACTGTCCCGACAATGACGTTCCGTGTCGGCGGCGTGATCCTCAATAAGGAAAAGGTCTTCATCTCCCATGAGAACCGTATTCTGATCAAATATACTCTGCTTGAGGCTCACTCTCCGACTACCCTGCAGTTCCGCCCCTTCCTTGCCTTCCGTAACGCCAACGACCTCTGCGTCGAGAACGACGCAATTAACAAGGAGGTGCGTCCCGTGGAGAAGGGTGTGGCCACATGCCTGTATAAGGGCTATCCGGAACTTTTCATGCAGTTCAATAAGGATGTGAAGTGGGTCGACGACGGACATTGGTANAACGACATTGTCTATTATAAGGACCGCGACCGTGGTCTCCCCTATCGTGAGGATCTCTGGGTGCCCGGTTATTTCGAGATTCCCATCAAGAAAGGGGAATCGATTATTTTCTCCGCATCCACTTATCAGGCTGATCCGGAAAAATTCGAGACAACCTACGAACAGGAGTTGATTGGACGCACAAGCCGCTCAAGCTTCTACAACTGTCTGAAGAATTCCGCGAAGCAGTTCTATCTCAAGAGTCCGAAGGGAATGTATATTATGGCCGGNTATCCCTGGTATAACGTACGCGGTCGCGACGAACTGATCGCTCTCCCCGGGTGTACACTCTCCATCGACCATCGAGACGACTATGAATTCATGATGCGCACTTTCCTCGATGCCCTGCGCCGATATATTGANGAGGGTGTCAAGGATTCTGTCATCACTGATATCGATCTGCCGGATATNCCCCTNTGGACGATTTGGGCAATCCAGCAGTATCGCCGTCAGGTCGGCTCCCGTGAGTGTCGCGAGAAATATGCCGACGATATCCGGCGTCTCGTGGAGGATATCCGCTCCAATCGCATTCCCAATCTGAAACTCAATGCCAACGGCCTCCTCTCAAGCGAGGGTCAGCATCAGCCGGTCACTTGGCTCTCNGCCTCTCTCGGCGGTCGTCCCCTCATCCCCCGCACAGGATATATCGTGGAATTCAATGCCCTATGGTATAATGCTTTGAAATTCCTCGCCACGCTCTTGGCTGANCAGCCNGAGGAGCAGTCCTANGTNGCGGAGATAGAAGCCCTCGCCGAAACGGTGAAGGATTCCTTCATCAAGACTTTCCTCAATGACTACGGCTATCTCTACGATTATGTCAACGGCTCCTACACGGATCTNGAGGTACGCCCCAATATGGTGATAGCGATCGGCCTCGAATATTCCCCCCTCGATCGCCGGCAGCGTAAGAAAGTGCTCGATCTCGCCACCCGCGAGTTGCTCACCCCGAAGGGGCTGCGTTCTCTGAGTCCGAAAAGCTACGCATATCGCCCGATTTATGTCGGAGGCCCGGAGGAACGTGAACGGAGTGTGCATCAGGGTCCGGCACGTCCCTGGCTATTCGGTTTTTATGCCGACGCTTATATCAAGGTATTCGGCATCGCCGGACTCGGTTTCATCGAGCGCATGCTCATCGGCTATGAGGATGAGATGGCGGAGGGCTGCATCGGATCGCTCTCGGAAATGTACGACGGNAATCCCCCCTACACAGGACGTGGAGCTGTCTCGACAGCTAAAAATGTCGGCGAGATTCTCCGCACGCTCAAAAATGTGAAAGAACTCAATAAACTCTATAACTCTGACCAGGACAACGTATGAAAGCTCTAATGTTCGGCTGGGAGTTCCCTCCCCACATCTTGGGCGGACTCGGCACCGCCTCGTATGGCCTGACCAAGGGCATGCACAATAACGGCGACATGGATATCACTTTCGTCATCCCTAAACCCTGGGGCGACGAGGAGCGCGGTTTCGCCAACATTATCGGCGCCTGCAATACGCCGGTGGCCTGGCGCGATGTCAGCTGGGATTACGTGCAGTCGCGTCTTGGCAAGTTTATGGACCCTCAGCTATATTTCAATCTGCGCGACCATATCTACGCCGATTTCAATTATCTCCACCTCAATGATCTCGGGTGCATCGAGTTCTCGGGTCGGTATCCCGATAATCTGCTTGAGGAAATCAACAATTATTCTATCGTGGCCGGNGTCATCGCCCGCACTGTGGAATGCGATATCATCCATTCCCATGACTGGCTGACTTATCCCGCCGGCATACACGCCAAGAATATCACGGGCAAGCCTCTCGTTATCCACGTACACGCCACTGATTTCGACCGCTCGCGCGGTAATGTCAACCCGACNGTTTTCGCCATCGAGAAGGATGGTATGGAGAATGCCGACCANATNATNACCGTATCCGAACTTACCCGACGNACGGTAATCGATAAGTATGGCATTAATCCCGATAAAGTGACCACCGTTCACAATGCCGTCATCCCTCTNAGCGATCATCTCCTCAATCTTCCCAAACCGGAGAATAAGGATAAGGTCATCACTTTCCTCGGGCGCATTACGATGCAGAAGGGTCCGGAGTATTTCGTGGAGGCTGCCGCCAAGGTGCTCAAAAAGACGAAGAACGTGCGTTTCGTAATGGCCGGCTCGGGCGATATGATGGATGCCATGATCAAGCTCGTGGCCAAGCGTGGAATAGCCGACAAGTTCCATTTCACNGGGTTNCTGAAAGGTGATCAGGTCTATGAGATGCTCCGTGCATCGGATGTCTATGTCATGCCCTCCGTTTCGGAGCCTTTCGGCATATCTCCTCTCGAAGCTATGGAGATGGGCGTCCCCTCCATTATCTCGAAACAGAGCGGTTGCGCCGAAATTCTCGACAATGTCATCAAGACCGATTATTGGGATATCGATGCCATGGCCGACGCTATGCACTCCATCGTCACCAACAAGGCTCTTTTCGACACGCTGCGCGACAGCGGCATNGAGGAGATNCACGGTATCACATGGGAGAAAGCCGGCAAGAAGGTGATTGATATCTACAAGAAAGTCATCGCCGACCGCAACGCCCAATGATTCGGGCCACTCTCCTCCGGAGTCGNNCCACCCTGCTATCCCCGATCCCCTCTCTTCTATTATTAAGATAATTTACTTAATCTCACCCAAGATACGACAATGAAATCAGTTTGTTTCTATTTCAAGATACACCAGCCGTTCCGCCTGAAACGCTATCGTTTCTTCGACATCGGCAACGACCACTACTATTATGATGACTTCGCCAATGANGAAATCATCAANCGTGTCGCCGAACAAAGCTACATCCCGATGGCCAATACGCTGCTGGAGATGATCAATGCCTCTAACGGTGAATTCAAATGTGCCATCTCAATTTCCGGTACCGCAGTNGAGCAACTCCAGCTCTACGTTCCGGAGTTTATCGATCTCCTCAAGAAATTGGCCGACACCAAGTGCGTGGAGTTCTTGAGCGGCACTTATTCCCACTCTTTGGCCTCTCTCGAGGATCCGGAGGAGTTTATTCGTGAGGTCAAGATGCACGATAACATGCTCCATCGCCTGTTCGGTGTGAAGCCGAAGGTGTTTGCCAACACCGAGCTTATCTATGATGACGACATATCGCTCCTTATCAGCTCGATGGGACTTAAAACCTGNCTTACGGAGGGCACGAAGCATGTGCTCGGCTGGAAGTCGCCCAACTACGTTTATAATTCGGCGGTTGCTCCCGACCTCAAACTTCTCCTGACCAACACCAAGCTCAGCCGCGATGTGACGGAGAATTTCAATCGTCCCGAATGGGATGAGTATCCTNTGACAGCCGACAAGTACGTCGACTGGATTGCCGCTCTCCCCGAAGAGGAGCAGATCGTCAATCTCTATATGACGATGGATACTTTCGGAACGTTCCTCCCCTCATCGACNGGTATATTTGATTTCNTNAAGGCTCTCCCCCGATTCGGAAAGGAAAAGGGTGTGCAGTTNACCACTCCTTCCGAGGCTTCCAAGAAACTCAAGCCCGTCGGAGAACTCTCCATCCCCTTCCCCATTTCCGATGTCGACGAGGCNCGCGACGTATCCGCCTGGAAAGGCAATGACCTCCAACGTGAGGCTCTTGCGAAGTTGTATGCCGCAGGTGAACGTGTAAGTCTCGCCACCGACCGTCGTCTCAAGCAGGATTGGGANTATCTGCAGAGNTCCGACCATTTCTACTACATGGCTACAGGCAAGAGTGCCGCAGGTTCATTCTCTCCCTANGATTCTCCCTACGCAGCCTTCACNAACTACATGAATGTNTTGGCTGACTTCCTTGTGCGCGTAGATGAGCAATATCCCGAGGANATTGGCAATGAGGANCTCAATTCCCTTCTTCTGACCATCCGCAATCAGGCCGGCGAGATTGAATCGCTCAACAANGAGGTGAAGACCCTTCGCCAGAATATCCTGACAGCCGACGACTCCAACAATGCACCCGTCGATGTCGTGGAGAAACCCNCTAAGGAATCNTCGGAAAAAGCCGACGTGGCGAANGCTCCCGCAAAGCGCGGNCGCAANCCCAAAGCAGCCGAGTCAGCTNCTGCCGAAGCCGCTCCCAAGAAACGCGGCCGCAAGCCCAAAGCCGACAAAGCCTAANTCCGATACCGACGCAACAGATATAAAATAGAGCGTGCCGGATGTGAAAAAGATGGTATTTTCACCCGGCACGCTTACCTTATCTCCATTACCCTTAATCCTTCATCGGATAATCTTAACCCATGAGGGGCTGAACCCGATGGTATCAAGAATTGCCTGCTGGCTGATTGTCGGTGGCTTTGAAAGGGTAAACCTGACAGCATTCTCCGGCACTTTGGTATGGATGGTGAACTGCGCTCCGTGAGGTTGCCAGGTAAACTTCGGTTCACCAGTTTCTATAGACTTTCCGATTAGATTACCATTTTTATTAACCTCCCATATGTATTCATTGGACGGGAAACGCCTGATGTCTTCTTCAAACAAGCAGTAATTCAATCCATCCTCAGATCGGATAAGTACCATCGTACGAATAGGATTATAATGATCTAGGGCGATATTGATTCTCTCATTCCAAATATTCAGCACAGCCCGTCCTGTTTTCTCAATATCTTCATGAGGATCGGAGATTCCATAGGAATAATCCGGTGAACATCTTCCACTAATCAGTCTAACATTTTTACATGTAAGTGGATTCTTGGTCTTGACCGTTTTCATAGACCATGCCATTTTTCCTTTCACGACATCCGCAATGCCAACAGGAGAGTCAAGATGCACCCCTCCGATTGCTTTCGCAAACGCGTCTCCCCAATCACTACCTGTGAGATCCTTTCTACCCATATACAGCAAATAGACGAAGTATCCTGCGATATTTATTATTATATCATCAGGTATTTCATTGAGTGGATATAATTCTGACGTTATCAGTCGATGACTATCACGTAACCTTGGATGTTTCATATGTAAATCAATAATGTGTCACAAGTATATTATTTATTCTTTCAGCAATTCGACGTATCATGGGTACGGCCACACTATTACCTGTCTGACGCCTTATCTCACTATGCGACACGGCAATTTTGTAAGTGTCCGGAAATCCCTGAAATCTCAAAAGTTCTCTTGATGACGGCCTTCGTGTGCCGTTGATAAGCAGGTAATTGTAGGAAGCGCCCGTACGTAATGCACAAGCATAATTCAACACAGAAATATTCCCGGATTTGTTCTCATGCCATACAGATGGATAAAACACATCTTTATGCTTTGTCCGTTCCCTTCTCTTAGCTAAAATATTATCCGATGCGAATAATGATGCATCCACGTCCTCATCATTTTGCAATATGTCTGCAAGACTATACGGCGACTTTTCAAATGAAAAGTCAAACTCCTCGATAAGACCCTCATCTCTGAACCCTACGATGATAACCCTTTCTCGCTTCTGAGGTAAGCCAAAATCAAGAGCATTCAATACTGCCCATTTATAAGAATACCCAAGTTCCTTCAAAGTTGCGAGAATCGTCTGGAAGGTTTCCCCGTGAGCGTGAGTTGTGAGTTGCTTTACGTTCTCAAGCAGGAAAGCCTTAGGACGATGATGCTTAAGAATAGATGCGACTTCAAAGAAGAGAGTTCCTCTTGTATCTTCAAAACCTCGCATTTTGCCCATTATTGAAAATGCCTGACAGGGGAAACCTGCCAAAAGCAAATCAAAATTTTTAGGAATATATTTTTTTGTAGCTTCCTTACAGATATCACCAAATGGCATCTCGCCAAAATTCGCTAAATATGTTTTTTGGGCATGTTTATCCCACTCTGAAGAGAATACACACTTATACCCCAACTCTGAAAACGGCAAGCGTATCCCCCCAATTCCGGCAAAAAGATCTATAAAAGTAAACTTACTTTTAGATGGATTAGGAAATGGGACATCAAAAAAATCTGCAAATAGGCTGGGCATGCAATCACTAACCTGATTGGTGATAGACTCATTGGGGTCAACCGACTCATTACAAATCTCTTTTTTAGAATCAATATAGTCTAACACCGTAGACAATAAAAGATTCTTATCTTCCTTTGCTACCGGATACAAAGGATTATGAAGATAATGACTGAGAATTGCAATCCTATTCTCAAGACTTGTTTCATCGTAAATACGAACCCCATGCTCATCATCTATCTCCGAAGGGAAAGAAGATAAAGAATATTTATTCAATAGTTCTGTGAAGGTAGCCGAAGAGTTATTTTTCATGAAGCAAAAATAATCAAAATCTCTTGAATAACAAAACTCTTAGTTGATAAAATATCAACTAATTTTAGGCGTATAGAACATGAAGTGGATTTCTCCACTTTATCAATGCTTCGTAGAAAAAATTATACAACAAAATTCTTATGTCAGAGTATCGAAATAAGATCCGTGATTTTAATTTTGTTTTTAAACAACCTTTTGTGGAGGAGCTTGAAGAATCTTATGGTACTGCTCTCCCCTTCTAATCGCTAAGCAACTGATTTATGTATTAGTATTAAGACGCCCTCGTCTGCGGTGTCGTACAGCAGATTGGAAGGTCGCTTTTCAGCTTTATATTCGGGGAAGCTCCGGTTTCGAGCCGACCTATCGAAATGGTTCGGAATCGGCAACCTGTACTTGACCTCAACCTCTTTGAGGAATCTGACGAAGCCCTTATGACCAATATCAAACCCAGGAAGAAGGGATTGACGGTCGACCCGACCAAGAATTTACTTATCGGATATGTAAAGCCCGACAACTCCGAATACTTCGAAGATGCCGGACTTGACAAAATTTATTATACGGGGAAGACAAAGTCTTTCCCATCTACCGTTGCATTAAACAAGCTCTATTACTTCATGCCCTACATCAAGGGTAAAGGTGTGAGAGATCTCTACCTTATCCGCATGGCACGTATTGGAAGGAAGTCGGAGATTCACCCTGAGTGTAATGACGATGATCCACGACTCGTATTCGAACTTCAGTTTGTTGACAGGCTCCCGGAATACAAAACCGTGCGCCTTCCTATCTTCAAAACTTATGCCGACACCATACTGGGAAAGGTCATAGACTGACATTCTCTAGGCAACCATTCTACCGTGGGGTTGATTACAGGTCAATGAATAGNAATACTCAGTGGACATCGAGGAAGACGAGCCANACNGCNATTATGAGAAGCACAAAGGCTACGAAGTGATTCCAGTGAAGCGTCTCTCCACGGAAAAAAATAACGGTAAATACAGTGAATACTATCAGTGTTATCGCTTCCTGTATGACCTTCAGCTGCATCAATGAGAAATGACCTCCATTGCCGTGGAATCCGTATCTGTTGGCCGGAACCTGNCAGAAGTATTCCAATAAAGCTATGCCCCAGGAAATCAATATCACGATATATAACGGCGTGTTGGAGGTGATTATCTTAGCCTCTTGAAGTTTCAGATGCCCGTACCACGCAAATGTCATAAAGATATTTGCCACNACGAGCAACGCTATGGTTATCCACGCACTCATATTAGTCTATTGAAATTAATAATTGCCATTTACTGTTCATTCTGAGCCTACTGATTCCTNAAATCATAAAGTGGGCCGCCCATCCCGGATGAGAGAGCGGCCCACTACGTGTATTCAGGAAATTGGTGTAGGCTTAATTGAGAGCAAGGAAGAAGGAGCTTCCNACTGAATCAACACAGTACTGATANATGCAGCTTACCAGACCCATGAAGACTATGCCGAGCACGCAGAGCGTCAGAGCAACNTTCTCACACTTACCGCTCTTGAAAGCAGCGATCTTNGGCTCATCGGCAGAAATCCACATTGCTTTCACTACGAGCAGNTAGTAGTAGAGCGAGATGATGGTGTTGATAAGGGCGATAAGCACGAGCATATANAGNGCCATCGAATTTGTACCGGTCACAGAGGTGAAGATGAGAATCTTCGAGAAGAATCCGGCGAACGGAGGGATACCGGCGAGAGAGAACATCGCCAGTGTCATTGCCACCGCAAGATAGGGATTCGACTTGTGAAGACCATTATAATCATCCATTGAAATAAGACCGGTGCGATCCTCGATTGTTGTGATGACCGCAAAGGCACCGAGGTTGCTGACAACGTATACGAAGATGTAGAACATCATNGAAGCCAGACCGAGCTGATCGGCAGCCATAACGCCGAGCATGATATAACCTGCCTGCGAAACGGAGGAGAAGGCCATGAAGCGTTTCATGTTCTTCTGACGCATCGCAAAGAGGTTGCCNACGGTGATAGTGGCGATAATCACNGCATACATCATCCATTCCCATGCNGCGCTATATACCTGGCCGAACACCTGAACGAAGATGATGAAGAATGCGAATGCAGCCGCACCTTTGGAAACTACCGAAAGATAAGCGGTCACCGATGTGGGGGCACCCTGATAAACATCCGCTGTCCAGAGGTGGAAGGGAACGAGCGAGAGCTTGAAACCGATGCCGGCGAGCACGAATGCNAGCGCGCAAAGAAGAAGTCCGCTCATCTGNCCGGCTGAAATCTGGGCAGCGATGTCGCTGAAGTAAAGCGAACCGCCCGAGAAAGCATATACGAAGCTGAGACCCGTCAAAAGTATACCTGAGGAGAATACGGCTGTCAGTATGTATTTGATGGCTGCCTCATGNCTCTCATATTTGTGCTTNTTGAAGGCNACGAGAGCTGCGATCGGAAGCGATGCCGATTCCAGTCCGATNATAAAGAGAAGGAAGTGGCGGGCGGAAATCATCAGATACATTCCGAAAAGTGTGATGAGGATAAGTTCGTAGAACTCTCCCTTACGGAATGCCATGACATCGGATTCAACCCATTTTGCCGCCTGAAGCATGCAGATGAATACTCCGACATTAAGGATGCACTTCATCGCCTTGCAAGCCGCGTTGTCGACATACATACCGGCGAAGGCTGCGTCGCCGCACGAGGGAACGATCCATATCGCCACTGTCCCGAGCAGGAACAAAACCGTCGTGAACGGTGTGAGGAATTTCTTGCTGCCGTTATCGGCTGTGAAGGTGTCGCAAAGGAACACGAGCAGGAAAATTCCGAGGATTATGATTTCAGGCAACATCGCCCAAAACTGTGAATAGTCCATGTGTTATTGTGTTTAGGTCGAGAAGTGTTGTTTTTAGATGGCATTCTGGATTGCGTGTACAATCGGCAGGAAGCTGTGCTGGATTGTTTCGTTGATCCAGTTGGGGAAGCAGCCGATTCCGGCGATGCAGACTATCAGTGTCACTGTAGAGAGACGCTCGAACCAGTTGGCGTCTGTCAGCTGGAGATGATGCTGATCCTGCACCGGGCCGAGAAGAAGTTTGCCCACTACACGGAGAATGTAGACTGCGGTGATTACAATCGAGCAGGTGGCGGCCACTACAAATGCACGGTGGAAGAAATCACCATCCTCCCATGCGCCGAAGAAGATTGTCATCTCGGCTACGAAGCCTGAGAGACCCGGCAGACCGAGTGAGGCGAAACCTGCGATCATATAGCATACGCCAAGGTAAGGCATTATCTGCATCAGACCACCCATCTGACGGATGTCACGTGTATGAGTACGTCCGTAGATCATACCGATGAGGGCGAAGAAGAGGGCCGTCATAAGACCGTGTGAGAGCATCTGCATGATAGCACCCGTCATTGCTGTCTGATTGAGCATCAAAAGCGCGAAAAGCACCATGCCGCAGTGAGACACGGATGAGTAGGCGTTGATATACTTGAGGTCAGTCTGTACACAAGCCGAGAACGCACCGTAAACCACACTGATACCGGTCAGGATAATGAAGATCCAAGCCAGCTCGTTGGCAGCCTGAGGAAGAAGATAGATCGCGATACGGAAGCAGCCGTATCCACCGAGTTTCATAAGAACGCCGGCGTGAAGCATAGAAACGGCTGTCGGCGCACAAGCGTGACCGTCGGGGCTCCATGTGTGGAAGGGGAACATTGCACCCAGCACACCGAAACCTACGAAGGTGAAGACGAAGAGCATTCCCTGCCAAGAGGGGTCGACAGCATTATTGCGGGCGATTTCAAGAATATTCCAGGTGAGTTCGCCGCCGGCGGGAGCTGAGTGCCAGTAGATGCCGAGCAAGCCGAGCATAAGGAATGCCGAGCCGCCCATAAGCATTAGGGTCAGCTTCATTGCGGAATATTCCTTGCGTCCTGTGCCCCAGAATCCAATCAGAAGATACATCGGGATAAGAGCGACCTCATAAAACATGAACATCGTGAACATGTCGATTGAAATGAAGAAGCCGAATACACCGGTGCTCAGAAGGGCAAACCAGAGGAAGAAGTTCTTGGGAAGGGGATTGATTTTCCAGGAGGCGAATGTGCCGGCGAAAACAATGATTGCCGAAAGCATAAGCATCAGCACGGAGATACCGTCGACACCCACGGCCAGATGGATATTGAGGGGAGCGTACCACATCCAGCTGCCCGTATAAAGCATTTCGGCGTCATTGCCGGCGGCACGCAGGCTCAGGAAATCTACACATAGCCAGATGGCCAATGCCAGAAGCGCCGTGCTTCCGACCACCATGATCGTGCGGATGGCCCCCATTCTGCTGTTGCTGCAGAGGCCCAACCCGGCCATCATCAGCACAGGTATGATTACAAACCAGATTAATATATTTCCGAACATAATCGTAAGTTGTTACTGCTGTTAGTTTGATGTATCGGGTTAAAGGAGACAAATCCAGGTGATGGCCGCCAGTGCGAGTGCGCCGAAGAAGTACCAAAGTACGTAAGTCTGCACATTGCCGCTCTGGAAACCGCGGATAGCGAAGCTGACTTTCTGTGTCACCTTGGCGAAACCGTCCATCGTCGCATCGATTACATGACGGTCAAACCATGCGATCGACTGACAAATAATACCGAAGATAATCTTGCGGGTGATGAAGAGATAGATTTCATCCCAGTAGAATCGACGGTGTGCGGCCTGCCAGAGACCGGGCATCGCATTCTTGAATTTCTCCGGAAGGGGGTTCTTCTTGCGGTACATCACCGTTGCGAGAAGAATTGCGAGGATAGCCACAGTGAGTGACGTGGCTGCCACAGGAGCCTCAAGATGGATATGGTAAGGTTCGCCGTTCCAAGTGACGAGTTCGCCGAAAGGTATGAAACCGGCAACACAGCTTACGGCTGCCAGAATAATCAGGGGAACTGACATCTGCCAGGGAGCGTCATGAGGCTTGTGATGTTCATACTCCGGATTCTCCTCCCACCAGAAGATGAGATAGTAGAGACGGAACATATAGAAGGCGGTAAGACCGGCCACCATAGTCATCCACGCACCCCATATCCAGTTATTCTGGAACATTGCTGCCAGCATCTCATCCTTCGAGAAGAAGCCGGAGAAGGGCCAGATACCTGCGATTGCAAGACAGCCGATGAGGAATGTCCAGTGAGTGATCGGCATATACTTGCGGAGACCACCCATCTTCGTATAATCATTGGAGTGTACGGCATGGATGAGCGCGCCGGCGCCGAGGAAGAGGAGCGCCTTGAACATGGCGTGCGTGAAGAGATGGAACATACCTGCCATGTAGCCGAGACCGCTGTAATGCCAGCCGGGTACGAGATAGTCGCGTGCCACACCGAGCGATACCATCATAAAGGCAATCTGGGAGATTGTCGAGAACGCGAGCACACGCTTGATATCGATCTGCGTGCAGGCTACCACAGCCGCATAGAATGCGGTGATTGCGCCGACTACAGTGATGAATGTCATCGAAGCCTCGACCACGCAATATACCGGGAACATGCGCGCCACCAGATATACACCTGCCACGACCATCGTAGCCGCGTGGATAAGCGCCGACACAGGAGTCGGACCCTCCATGGCGTCAGGAAGCCAGATATGGAGCGGAAGCATGGCCGATTTACCCATACCACCGGTGAAGATGAGCACCATCGCCCATGTCAGCACAGAGGCACCGAGGAATGTGGCCCCGCCGGTTTCGGCGAGCACGTTCATCGGATTGGAGGTCATGTCGATGAAGTTGAAAGTATCCGTGAAGTAGGAAAGAGTCAGGATACCGAGAAGGAAGCCGAGGTCGGCGAAGCGAGTCACGATAAATGCCTTCTTGGAGGCAGATACCGCAGAGGGAAGACGATAGAAGAACCCGATGAGAAGGAACGACGACACGCCCACGAGCTCCCAGAATACATACATCTGGAAAATGTTGGTGGCGACTACGAGTCCAAGCATCGAGAAGCTGAAGAGCGAGAGGAATGCGTAATAGCGCTGGAAGCCACCCTCATGCTCCATGTAACCCCAGCTGTAGAGATGCACCATGAAGGAAATCGTCGTGATGACGACGAGCATCATAGCCGAGATCGGATCCAGAAGGAATCCGAGGTTCACGACCAGCGTCTTAGTGAAGGCCAGCCAGGTGACGTCGAATACCTGATATTGCTGGCGCACACCGTCAAGGATAAACGCCGGGTCGCCTGAAAAGAAGTAAGTGAAAGCCACAATATAGGCAAGCGTCATGGTCGTGCCCATGCCGAGGATGCCTAACACGCCTGCCACCTTACGGCTCATCTTCACGCCGCCGATTCCCAGCAGCAGGAACATGAAGAGGGGCAATGCCAGAATCAGGATAGGTAATGTAATGCCCATAATGTCAGTGTTTCATTGAATTGGTTTCGGATATCTCCGTGCTCCCGACAGCACGATAAATATTGATGATGATGGCGATTGCTACCGCTGTCTCGGCCGCCGCGATAGCGATGGCGAACAGGGTGAAGACCATTCCCTCCATCGAGCCGGGGAAGAGGAAACGGTTGAAGATGGTGAAATTCAGGTCGGCCGAGTTGAGAATCAGTTCGAGCGACACCAGAATCGCGATCATATTCTTACGGGTCACAAACCCATACACGCCACAGCAGAACATTATGACGCTGGGCACAAGATACCAAAGAAGATTGAGATCCATTTTGATGTTTCGTTATTGATGGGTTATGTGTTAACGTTTGCGGGCCACTGTGACGCCGCCGATTATACATGCCAGCAGAAGGACACTGACGGCCTCGAAGGGAAGAAGATACTGATACTTCTCTGTTCCCGTGAAAGCGCGTCCGATCATCTTCATCGTGATATCGGGTCCGGCTGCGAGCGCATCGGAGAGAGAACGCACTCCCTCACCCTCGATCATCGGCATTGTGAAGAGGCTGTAAAGAAGCAAGACGGCACCTGCCACAGATGCGATCACTCCCCACACGCGACGATGCGAACGGAGCGGGGTCTCCGCCTCATTCGGCTTATGTGTAAGAAGGATAGCAAATACAAAAAGCACCATTATGCCGCCGGCATAGACAGCCACCTGAACAGCGCCCAGGAACTGATAGCCCAGCTGGAAATAGAAAATAGCGGAACCCAGGAGGACGAACAGAAGATACGTCGCGGCGCGAAGTACCTTCGTGGTCTTCACGGCCATGAATGAAAAAATCACCATGACGAGCGCCACTACGAAATAAAGAATAATGTTTCCTACCATGATGTTATATAGATCATTTACTTGGTTTCATTATCGGTCGGAGCCGCCGGATTGGCAGGAGCGGCCTGAGCTTCGGCTGCCTTGGCAGCTGCTTCACGCTCGGCCTTTATCTTGGCAGCCTTCGCAAGGGCTTCGGCCTTGATACGCGCAAGCTGCTCGGGATCCATCGCAGGCTTCGGCGCGGGGGCCGGAGCCGCATCCTTGGGCTCGGGACGGTAATTGAGCTGCTTCACGAGCTTATCGCGGGTGAATACAGCCTGCTCGAAATCATTGGTAAACTCGAGCGCGTCCTGCGGACAAGTAGTGACACAAAGCATGCAGAATGTGCAGCTTCCGAGGTCATACATATACTTGTCAAGTTTCTTTTTCTTCTTCCCGTCGGGCAACTCCACCATCTTCGTGGTGAGTTCGATAGTCCCGTTCGGGCAATTCATCTGGCAGATACCGCAGGCGATACACTTATGGTGTCCCTGCGCATCATACTTGAGAGTCAGTTCAGCACGGAACCTGTCGGCTATCTTGAGCGTGTCTCTGTTCTCAGGATACTGCTCCGTCACCTTGGGAGTCACAAACTCCTTGCCGGTGACGGCCATACCGGTGACGAGACTCTTCAATCCTTTTCCTACACCTGAAAAATATTCCTTTATACTACTCATAAACGTTGTTTTATCTCTCCACCTGTCCGCCGAGTATATCAAGAAGCTCGGTGGTGATGGATTGCTGACGAAGTTTATTGAATTCAAGCTGCAGGGATTCCTGCAGTTTCTTAGCGTTGTCGTTGGCGCTCTGCATCGCCATCACGCGGGCGGCCTGTTCGGATGCACGGTTTTCAATCGTAATCTCCTGCATCGTGCTGAGCACGAACATAGGGAGCACTGCGTTAAAGATGTCGTTGGCATCCGGCTCGAAGATATAGAGTTGGTTCTCATTCTCTTTTCCAGCCTCCTGCTGAAGAAGCACCTCAGCGCGCACGGGGAAGAGGCGATCGACGCTGAGACGCTGACGGCTGATTGAATGGAACTGCATGTACACGACTTCCACCATATCAAGTCTGCCTGACTCGAAGTCATCGCGCAGACGCGATGTAAACTCGTCGACCTTCTTGCCGTCCATCTTTGAATCGACACCGGCCACAAGCTCGGTGGTCATCAGTCCCTTCAAAGCCATCTTCTCGCATGCATGTGCAATCTTGCGGCCAACGGGATAGACCGTTATCTCTACGCCCTGCCCATATTTCTCACGCAGAGCCTGCATCTCCACAAGAAGATACTTGAAGATGTTCATGTTGTATCCTCCGCAGAGACCATCGTCGCTACCGAACACAACCACTCCCACCCTCTTGACCTCTCTCTCGACAATCAGCGGGGAATGAAATTCCACTCCGGCGGAGAGGATATGTCCCATGATCTGCTGGATCTGGTTCTTGAAAGGGAGCAGCTCACGCAACGCACGCTCGTTCTTATGGACCTTTGCGGACGAGATCATTTTCATCGCGCCGGTGATCTTTTCACTCGATGCGACGGAGCCGATTCTCGTTTTTAATTCCCTGAGGGTTGCCATATCGTCAGTCTGTTCTTTTTAAAAGGTTGTTCGCCGGCCGGTGGAGTCCTGTCCGCCGGCCGGCGGTAAGTCTGTTGGTTTATTCCGGAGGCTTATTTTGAAGTGGCGAAACGGCCGGATACCTCCGCCGCGCATTCGCGGATCTTCTGCTCTACATCATCCGTGAGTTTACCGCTCTTGATGACATCGAGCACCTCTTTCTGATACTTGGCTTTCACGAGCTGAAGGAACTGCTCCTCAAACTCCTGAACCTTCTCGACGGGCACATTCTCGAGCAGACTGTTCACACCGCAGTAGATGACCGCCACCTGATTCTCGACAGGCCAGGGGGAATACTGCGGCTGAATCAGAAGCTGCTGGTTCTTTCGGCCGGTGTCGATTACCTTGGCAGTCACAGGGTCGATATCGCCGCCGAACTTGGTGAACGACTCCAGCTCACGGAACTGAGCCTGCGCGATTTTCAGCGTGCCTGCCACCTTCTTCATCGACTTGATCTGAGCGTTACCACCCACACGCGATACGGAGATACCCACGTTGATGGCCGGACGAATACCCTGGTTAAAGAGCGACGTCTCAAGGAAGATCTGACCGTCAGTGATTGAAATCACATTAGTCGGGATATATGCCGATACATCACCTGCCTGAGTCTCGATAATCGGGAGCGCTGTCAACGAACCGCCACCCTTCACATAGGGTTTCATCACCTCGGGGAGGTCGTTCATCTGTTCTGCGATTTCCTGGTCACCGATGATACGCGCAGCTCTTTCGAGCAGACGGGAGTGGAGATAGAATACGTCACCGGGATATGCCTCACGTCCGGAAGGTCTCTTAAGGATAAGGGATACCTCACGGTAGGCCACTGCCTGCTTCGAGAGGTCATCGTAAACGATGAGAGCGTCGCGACCTGAATCACGGAAGAACTCGCCGATTGCGACACCCGCGAAGGGAGCGAAGTAACGCATCGATGCGGAATCGGAAGCCGAAGCGGCAACAACCACAGTGTACTCCATCGCGCCATATTTCTCAAGAGTATGAACGATCGAAGCGATCGAGCTGGCCTTCTGACCAATGGCGACATAAATACAGTAGACGGGTTTACCGGCCTCGTAGTTTCCGCGCTGGTTGATAATCGTGTCGATTGCGATTGCAGTCTTACCTACCTGACGGTCACCGATGATGAGCTCACGCTGACCACGCCCGATCGGCACCATGGCATCCACAGCCTTAAGACCGGTCTGCAACGGCTGATTCACCGGCTGTCGGAAGATTACACCGGGAGCCTTACGCTCAAGCGGCAGACGGATACGGTCACCCTCGATGGGGCCTTTGCCGTCGATCGGCTCACCGAGAATATTGATCACACGACCGAGAAGACCCTCCCCTACGGGGATAGATGCGATCTCACCCGTGCGACGCACCGACATATTCTCGGTCACGGAGTTCACTTTGTCGAGAAGCACCACGCCGACATTGCTCTCCTCAAGGTTGAGGGCAACACCCGTGGCACCGTTTTCAAATTCAACAAGCTCATTTGACTTCACATTCTCAAGGCCGTAGACGTGAGCCACACCGTCACCTACATTGAGCACGGTGCCCACCTCTTCGAACTTCACCTTTGAATTGACGTCGTCGAGCTGCTGCTTTAGTATATCAGATATTTCGCTTGGGTTAAGCATCTTCTTATTTCGTTATGAGGGTTAGTCGTAACTGTTCGATCTCATTGCTGATCGATGCGTCCATCCGGGCATCGTCCACATCGATTACGAATCCCCCGATCAAATCGGGATCGACGGCATCGCTGTGCTCGAGTTTGCGGCCCGGGAAAGCCTTCTCCACCATCCCCCGGAGCTTCGACATCTCAGTGTCGGGAAGCTTGGCGGCAGTGGTGATTCGCACTTGTGATATTTTGTTCTCCCTACGGTAGAGATCCCTGTAAGCGAGCGCGATGAGCTGCATATACTCCTCGCGGCGCATCTCCAGAAGCATCTTGATGAAGCCGAGATAGTCGTTCTCCACCTTTTCCCCGGCGGCAGCCTTCAGCAATGATGCCTTATCGGCATTGCTGACGAAGGGATTCGCCAATGTCTTCTGCAGAGTCGGGTTCTGCCGGAAAGCCTCCACCACCTGCTTCATCTCATCGTAGACCGCCTGGGTTGAGCCATGCTCAAGGGCGAACTTGTAGAGGGCCTTGGCATAACGGCGGGGTATCAGACCATTGTCCATCTGTAACTCTGTTATTAGGGATATCAGTTGTTCTCTATCTCGTCGAGAAGCTTATCCACAAGCTTTACCTGTGCGGCGTCATCTTTCATCTGCGCGCGCACCATCTTCTCAGCTATCTCAATCGAGAACTTGCTTACTTCGTTTCTGAACTGAAGCTCGGCTTCCTTGCGTGACTGTTCGATCGATACCTTAGCGGCCTCAATCATTTTCTGCGACTCATCGGCGGCCTGTTTTTTGGCCTCCTCGATCATCTGAGTGCGCATCTTAGCCACGTCACGCAGCATTTCAGCCTGTTTAGCCTGAGCCTCCTCCATATACTTGCGGGCTTCCTCGCGGGCGTTGTCAAGCTGCTGCTTGGCGTCGCGCGCATACTCCACCCCCTTGTCGATGGTATCGGCTCGCTGGTCCATATTCTTCAGTATCACCGGCCATCCCCATTTGGCGAGTGCCAGAAAGAGGATGATGAAGGCGATGAACATCCAGAACACCAAGCCAAAATCGGGCGTGAATAATTCCATACTCGATTTTTACTGGATGAAGAGGGCAAGTGCGGATACAATCACGGCGAACAGGGCCACACCCTCGATAAGGGCTGCGATCACGATCATGCTCGAACGGATGTCGCCGGCAGCCTCCGGCTGACGTGCGATGGCCTCCATGGCGGAGCTACCGATTTTACCGATACCGATACCTGCTGCGATAGCGGCGATGCCTGCGCCAAATGCTGCGCCAAATGCTGCGAGAGCCTGAACGGCTACCAAAATCATTGATAACATAATTTAGAGTAGTTTTTTGATGTTATTGTTTGTTTGTTGATTCTTGGATTTTGAGATTGGTTGGACAATCCCTGGTTATGCCTCAACGGCCGGTGTGACATCATGGCCTTCACCATCCTTCTCATGATGTCCGCTCTCCTGACCCGCAGCTATGAATAATGCCGACAGAAGGGTGAACACATAAGCCTGGATGAAGCTGACCAGCACATCGAGAAGAAGCATGAATATCGAGAAGAGTACTGACACCACTACCGACGTGCCGAGAGCGGCGGCGCCGAATGCGGCGAATATAAAGATCAGAAGTGTCAGTGTAATCACTATCATATGACCTCCCATCATGTTGGCGAACAGACGAACACAGAGGGCGGCCGGCTTAGTGAAGATTCCGAACACCTCGATCATCTGCATGATCGGGAGCGGGAACTTGAGGAAAAGGGGTACATCGGGCCAGAATATCTCCTTCCAGTAATGCTTGGTGCCAAGCACGTTGGTCACCACGAATGTAGCGAGCGCAAGCACAAGCGTAATGGCGATATTGCCCGTCAGATTTGCGCCTCCGGGGAAGATGACAATCAGACCCAGAAGGTTCATCGTCAGGATGAAGAAGAAGCATGTCAGAAGATAGGGGGCGAACTTATTGGCCTTCGCGCCCAGCGAGCTCTTGATTACGCCGGTATAAATGAAGTCGATGAGCATCTCCATGAAGCCCATTCCCTTGCGGGGAGCCTTCATTCCTTTGCGGGCGTAATAGCGAACTACACTCATCACCATCACTGTCACGAGAATCGCTGCGATAAAGAGCGCGAGCACATTCTTCGTTATCGAGATATCAAAGGGACGATAGATGTCGAAAGTCTTGCCGTTGACATCAATGGTATTTGCATCGGCCACTTCATGAGGATGACTCCCCGCTATAGTAGCGTCAGCATACGCTTCACCCTCGCTTTCCGGAATGAGCTGAACGACCTTCGTCTTATGCTCGGCGAAATGAGGAATATAGAAATAGTATTTCTTTCCGTCTCGCTCCTCCTCATGGATTACCGGAGCGACACTCTCATGCTTCTTGCCTGTAGCCTCATCCTCGGTCACCGTGACCATGGAGAGCTTGCCTGAGGAGAAGCAGAACCACTGACCGTCCTGCGCGCGGACGATAACGGGCAATGGAATACGGTAGACGTGACTGAATGGCACCTCCCAGCCGTAGCCGTCGCCGAGGTGGTGGAAGATCACTTCCTTCACATCAAGTGCCTCCTCTTTCTCCTCATTAGCGTCGGCAGCATATGCCGTCGTAGAGAATAGGAGCGACAGAAGCAAGGGAAGTATTGTCAATATGCGCTTCATTTCTTTAGATTTTTAATATACACACACTGCCACCACATTATTATCGACATCCACGAGCCCACCCTTGATGGCAACGCTCTTCTCGGCTCCTTCCGGAGTGTGGTATTTCACATCGCCGGCCTGCAGCACGGAGATGATCGGGGCGTGGTTCTTCAGAACCGTGAATGAGCCGAGAGCTCCGGGGAGAGTGACCGATTCGGCCTCCCCCTTGAAAAGGATTTCATGTGATGAGATGAGTTCAAGTGTCATCGTGGGAATATGCGTTAGAGTTTGTCAGAAGGTTTGCGGTGCGTCTCTTACTTCACCTCTGCGAGGAGTTTCTTACCCTTCGCGATGGCGTCGTCGATTGTGCCGACATTAAGGAATGCCTGCTCGGGATATTCATCCATCTCGCCGCTCAGGATGAGCTTGAAGCCACGGATAGTTTCCGACAGGGGCACGAGCACACCGGGAAGACCCGTGAACTGCTCAGCCACATGGAAGGGCTGCGAGAGGAAACGCTGCGCACGGCGTGCGCGTGCCACGACGAGTTTGTCGTCATCAGAGAGCTCGTCGACACCGAGGATGGCGATAATATCCTGAAGGTCCTGATATTTCTGCAGAAGCTGCTTCACCTGCTGCGCCACATTATAGTGTTCCTCACCGATGATATTCGGATCAAGGATACGCGAAGTAGAGTCGAGCGGGTCTACAGCCGGATAGATACCGAGCTCGGCGATCTTACGGCTCAACACCGTAGTGGCGTCAAGGAAGCTGAATGTTGTTGCCGGAGCGGGGTCAGTCAAGTCATCGGCAGGCACATAGATTGCCTGCACTGAGGTGATAGAGCCGTTCTTGGTAGATGTGATTCGCTCCTGAAGCGCACCCATCTCCGATGCGAGAGTCGGCTGATAACCTACTGCCGAAGGCATTCGGCCAAGGAGCGCCGACACCTCGGAACCGGCCTGTGTGAAACGGAAGATGTTGTCGATAAAGAGAAGCACATCCTTACCGCCGCCACCGCCATCGCGGAACTGCTCGGCCACTGTCAGACCTGACAGCGCCACACGCAGACGTGCGCCCGGAGGCTCATTCATCTGGCCGAATACAAGAGTTGCCTTTGACTCAGCGACGTCCTTCATATCGACGCCCTTGAGGTCCCACTCCCCTTTTTCCATGGCCTCCTCAAATTTCTTGCCATATTTGATTACGCCGCTCTCGATCATCTCGCGAAGAAGGTCGTTACCCTCACGAGTACGCTCACCCACACCGGTAAACACCGAGTAGCCGTCGTGACCCTTCGCGATATTGTTGATAAGCTCCATGATAAGCACGGTCTTTCCCACACCGGCACCACCGAACAGACCGATCTTACCACCCTTGGAATAGGGTTCGAGAAGGTCGATCACCTTAATGCCGGTGGTCAGGATCTCTGTCGAGAGTGCCAGCTCATCGAATGCCGGAGCCGGCTGATGGATCGGGCGCAGATTATCACGGTCGAGAGGCGCGAGTTCATCGATAGCCTCGCCGATTACATTCAGCAGACGACCCTTGATTTGCTCGCCGGTCGGAACCGCGATCGGACGTCCGAGGTCAAGCACTTTCACTCCGCGGCGTACACCGTCTGTGCTCTCCATTGCAACGCAACGCACCGTGTCCTCTCCGATGTGCTGCTCCACTTCAAGAATAAGCTCCTGGCCATCCTCGCGCTCCACCTTGAGAGCGTTGTAGATAGGAGGAATATTCTCCTTGCCCCCCTCGAACGATACGTCGATAACCGGGCCGATGACCTGAGTCACTTTACCATAATTGGCGCTCATATAACTTTTATATGTATAAGTTTGTATTTTTCTTGGTATTATTTAGAAATGCCATCCGAGAGCCACGAATACAGCCATCAGCACGAGGTTGACGAGCGAGAGAGGCATCAGATATTTCCATTCGAAGGCGAGAAGCTGGTCGATACGTACACGGGGGAACGTCCACTTGAACCAGATAATCACAAACGAGATAAAGAAAGCCTTGCCCAGGAACCATACGATCGAGGGGATGTAATCCATGATATTGTTGAAAGCATCCCAACCCGGAACGTGGAACGGCATCCAGCCGCCCAGGAACATCAGTGAAGCGATTCCGGAGACGATGAAAAGGTTCAGGTATTCGGCGAGGTAGTAGAAACCGTATGAGATACCGGAATACTCTGTGTGGTAACCGGCCACAAGCTCATGCTCTGCTTCCGGAAGGTCGAAGGGACCACGGTTGGTCTCTGCCGTAGCGGCCACAATGTAAATAAGGAACGCTATGATTGCAGGAATATGACCGCGGAAGAGGAACCATCCGTCGTTCTGCGCCCACACGAGTTCATTGATATTCATCGTGCCGGCGAAGAGTACGATCGTTATGATTGCCAGTCCGAGTGAGATCTCGTAGCTGACCATCTGGGCACCGCTTCGCATCGCACCGATAAGTGTATACTTGTTGTTCGACGACCATCCGGCCAGAAGAATACCCAGCACGCCTATCGATGAAGCAGCGAGAATGAAGAATATACCGATATTATAGTCTATGATCTGCAGGCCATTACCCCAAGGGAGACATGCGAACATCGTCATCGACGACACAATCACGATGAACGGAGCCAGACGGAAGAGGAACTTATCGGTGTTCTTGATACTGATAATCTCCTTGATAAGAATCTTGATCACGTCGGCAAACACCTGCAGCAGACCCCAGGGACCCACACGCATAGGGCCGAGACGACACTGGAACCACGCGCAAAGCTTACGCTCGTAGAATATATAGAAGATTGCCAGCAATGAATATGCCGCGAGAAGAGCGACCGCGATCAGCACACACTCGATTGTAATCGCCGCCCATTCCGGCATCACGCCGAGAAGGAGTTCATTCAATGCCGATGTCCATTTACCAAAATCAAACATGGGTAGTAGAGATATTGTCGTTTTGTTGATATTTCGGGTAGTTGTATTATCGGTCGATATCGGGAATCACGAAGTCGAGAGCCGCGCCGATTGTAATAAGGTCGGCAATCATATAGCCCGTGCAGCAGAGATCCATAACGCCGATGAGATTGAAACACGGGCTCTGGAAATGCACGCGGTACGGTGTCTTCTGACCGTCAGACTCGATGTAGACTCCGAATGTGCCACGCGAGGCCTCCACCTGATGATACCAGTGACCTACAGGCAGCTTGATGATCTTCGGCACGTTGAGCGCACGTATGGGACCCTCGGGAATATTGTCGACGAGCTGCTCCAGAATCTGGCAACTTGTCTCGATCTCGCGCATACGCACCATATAACGTGCATATGAGTCGCAGCCTGTCTCAAGTACCTCGTCAAACTTAAGTTCGGAATAAATCGAATAGGGACGTACCTTACGGCAGTCGCAACTCCAATTCGAACCACGTCCGCTCGGGCCGGTGATGGCATAATTGATGGCATCCTCCTTCGGAAGATTGCCGACGCCCTTCAGACGGTTCATAGCGATTATATTGCCGGAGAACACCTTATGATATTCCTTAAGACGCTCGGGCATGATGCGGAGAAACTCCTTTACATCCTTCTGAAAATCGGGATGAATATCGGCTATGACTCCACCGATGACGTTATAGTTCATCGACATACGCGCACCGCAGGTCTTCTCGAAAATATCAAGCACCTGCTCACGCTCGCGGAAACCATAGAAGAAAGCAGTGGTAGCTCCGAGGTCCATTGCCGTACATCCGAACGCGAGAAGATGTGAAGAGATACGCATCAGCTCATCCATCATCACGCGGATTACCTCGGCACGACGCGGCACCTCAAGTCCGAGGGCCTTCTCGATGCAGGCACAGAGACAATGACGATTCTGATGGGCCGACATATAGTCCATACGGTCAGTGAAATGCAGAATCTGCGGATATGTCAGGCCCTCGGAAAGTTTCTCGATGCCGCGATGAATGTAGCCGGACATCATATCGACCTTCGTGATTGTCTCGCCGTCGACGCTCGCGCGCATACGCATCACGCCGTGAGTCGAGGGGTGCTGCGGTCCGAAGTTGACCACATAGTCATCCTCCTGGAACACCTTGCCGGGAATACGCTTGATCTTACCCTTCTCATCCTCCACGTAGGTGCAGGTGTCATCCTCATTCTTCTCATCGTCGAGACGGATAGGATTGAGTTTCGGATCAGCGTCATAGTCCTTGAGCAACGGATGGCCTACCCAATCGTTGCGAAGGAACATGCGGCGCATATCCGGATGATCTATAAACTTGATACCGAAAAAGTCGTAAACCTCGCGTTCCTGGAAGTTGGCCACATGCCATATATCAGCCACGGAATGAATGTAGGGATCCTTACGGTCGGCGGCCTCTACCTTGACCTCGAGGATATCCCATCCGCGCGAGGTGCTGGTCAGATAATACACTACGCCGACGCTCTCCTTCCAGTCCATACCGACGACGGCTGTGAGAACGTCAAATCCGAGACGCTTGTCATCGTGAAGCTGACGGGCGAAATCATGCCATTTCTTCTCGGGCACGTTCACCTGAAGGTTTTCTCCACCCTCGACAAACGTAGCCTCCGGACATATGCCCTTCAGTATTTCCTTTATGTCGCTCATGTCTTTTAAGTCAGTCTTTTATTGTCAGAATCGATGATGAATCAGCTGAGAAGTCCGCGCTCCTCCGGGTGTGCCGCGAAGAATTCCTCGCGCTTCTGTTTGCGGTTGATACCACCGAAGAACTTCTGCACCTTGATCTTGCGCTGTAGCTGCATCAGGCCGTAGAAGAATGCCTCCGGACGCGGAGGACAACCGGGGATATATACGTCGACGGGAAGAATCTGGTCGACACCGGGCACAACACAATAGCTCTTCTTGAACGGGCCGCCGGAAACAGCGCAGCCTCCGCATGCTATCACATACTTGGGTTCGGCGAGCTGCTCATACAGACGTACGAGCGCAGGAGCCATACGGTGTACAATTGTACCCTGCACCATTATATAGTCGGCCTGACGGGGGGAGTTACGTGCCACCTCGAAGCCGAAACGCGCCATGTCATAACGCGCCGCGCCGAGACTCATGAATTCAATAGCACAGCAACTTGTACCGAACGTCAGCGGCCACAAGGAATTCGAGATACCCCAGTTGATGAGCTGGTTGAGATTTCCGACTGCGACATTTGCCCCTGTCGCGTTCAGTTCCTCGACAAGTTTGTCGATATATTCGTTGTCTTTGAAGTCGTCATGACTCATCGACTTGATTTTTCCTTCCTTCACTGCCATTTCAACGCTCCTTTCTTCCAGGCGTAAGCCAGACCCAATACGAGGATTACCATGAAGATTCCGATGCAGAGCAGCGAATCAGTACCCAATGCCTTGGCAACCACGGCCCATGGATATAGGAAAACTGTCTCCACGTCGAAGATCAAGAACAGGATAGCGAATACGTAGTAGCCGGATTTGAACTGAATCATCGACTGTCCGCGTGTGGGGATACCACACTCGAATGTATCCGATTTCTTCACCGAATATGACTTCGGCCCGACAAGCTTCGCTATCAACGTAGCGGCTACCACAAGCAGTATGCCCGTCAGCACGGCGGTCAATGCAAGTGTCCCGTTGGCTATCTCCAACAATAAATTCATATAATTGATTTATTATTAATTAGTTACGTAGAAATATCATAGTTCAGGCTCCTAAGGAACCCAAACTATTTCGCAAAGATATTAAAATTCCTTAAAATTGGCAAGAATTTTTGCCATTCTATTTCATCAAACCGCGCGATTTTTGCGCATTTCTCGGTGAAGTATGCAGAATTTAATATTCCTTAAGTTTTCGCGATTCACTCCACATCCCCTGTAGCTGAGGCGTAATCCCCTTTGAATTCGCCGGTAAAGTCCATCGACGTCGGACCCATCTTGACCGAGACGGTGAAATCGCAAGCTACCTTCGTCAGCTCGTCGTTGATAGTCTTGAGGGAGAATGAGCGGAATGGATAGTTCTCATAAGGAGTCGTGCCCGTCCCCTCTTTCACTTCGGGAATAATGTCGGTGCCGGTGATGGTATACCCGTCGCGACCGAGTGTCACATCAAGATTCTTCAGGATGACAGCCTCAAGTGCCTTGGGCATTTCAGGAGCGAACTTGATGTTATATATGATCACCACGGCCTTCTCCATCTTTTCGTCGAAGGTCACACGGTAGAAGGCATCCTTCGTTGTCGCCTCCCTGTCGCCGGCCTCACCCATAACATAGTGAGTCGTGGTGCTTCCGAGGAAAACCACGTCGGGATAGAAGCTTTTTACAGTAGCGCCATTAGCGTGGAAGCTCACGACGAAACCGAGACTGCCCTGCGATGTGCCGACAGTCGTATTGCCGGTCATATAGCCATTGATGCCGGTAGCCTCAGATGTTCCGAATGTGCCTTTGCCATCTTTGAAAATATAGGAAGCTGTCGACATGTTGTAAGTTGTCGGCATCGCGCCGGATGTGAGCGAGCCGCCGACTCCATTGATCGAGAAATTCGATGTGGTGAGGGTCATGGTGTTGGCAGTCAGATCCTGCTTGAAGCTATAGGTGACTTTGTTATTGAATGTGACATCTTTCGTGACGTCATCAGGTATGATGAGTTGGCTGAGCGTATCAGAATATGTACGCTCATCGGTCGTACTGTCAAGACCACAGGAGGTGAGGAGAGCCGCACTGCTGATAGCCGCTCCAAGAATTAGATTGATTTTCATTTTTCTATGAATAATTCCGTTGTTAGTCGTGTAGTATTATTTCAAGAGTTCAAAATTACAATGCTTCGGCGAGATTTCCAAATATAACCCTGAATTTTCTGTCTTTTTAACTCATGAATATGGCTTTCTGAAGGGGGATTTTTCAGAAGCGGGCCCGCACCGTCAGCCCATAATCGAGCCCCCTCCCCCGCTGTCGGAACTCATTCCCTATCGACATGAAGTAAAATGTATAGTATTTCGTATTCGTCAGATTTTTACCCCATACTTCCACACTCCATGAGGGTGTATTGTAGCCGATCGTCGCGCCGAGCAGACCGTAGAATTTTTGATTCAGCGTATTGGCCTCATTCCAGTAGATATTTCCGGTGCCCGAGAAGTTAAGATGTAGAGCGAAGTAATGTTCCTTGAACTTTTTCGACACGTTGAACAGATACGAAGCTTCGGCGAAAAGCGTGTTAGACGGCGCGTAAGGAAGTCTGTTGCCTTTGTAATTTTGTCTTCCATCGAAGAAATCGATAAATCTGGCGTCGGTGAATCCGTAGGTCGCCATGACCGTAAGGTCAGGGAGAATCGTATAGTAGGCACTGATTTCGGCCCCGACACTACGGGTTTTTCCGGCATTGGTCATCATGCGTCCTGTAGTGTCGCCCTCAGGAAAGACGGTCATCTGCTGGTCGCGGCAGTAGATGAAGAATGCCGAGGCGTCAAGCTGTATCTTGTCTTCGAGAAAATTGAAATGTCCCCCGACCTCATAACTCCAGGATTGTTCCGGCTTATAGCTAACGATATCATTTACATCATATTCCCCTCCCAGCCCCATGAACCGCATCAATTTCTGTTGCAGTACGTCTGAGAACATCTGCGTGTTATAGCCCCCCGCCTTATATCCTCGTCCTACTGTAAGATAGAGATTGCTTGCCCATAGTGTCGGGATATCCCAGAGGAGACTCAGCTTCGGAAGCACCATGAAGAAATGATTCGACAGATCTCCACTCTCTACAAGGTCAACGTTCTCTCTGCGATATACGGCGCAATCCTGCGGTATCGGAAGCTGGCCGGTTGGATTGTTGTAGATCGTATAGGATGTATTGCACCAGCTGCGGTATCTCATCGCCACATGCTCGTAATCGAATCTTATTCCGGCCTGCACCCGGAATGCGTCTATCTCATAACGCGACTCGTGATACAATGCCGCTCCCCACGACGGAAGATCAAAACGGGAATTCAGCGGAAACTCCCGTTCATCCCAACGTATGGGATAATATGGATTCACTTTGTTGCGATTCAGCTCTATGAGTTGTGTGATACCATAGTCTTTAAATGTGACCGGGGCGTTCATGTGCATATTGCGGTAGAAGCCGTATACACCCGCGAGCCATTTGTAGCGTTCATCCGAGGTCATGCCGCGAAACATCAGGTCCTCCGTCACCGCAGTCTCCTTTTTTTTCTGTGTGAGCGTGAAATATGGCTGAGGGAGAAAGTCCTGATCGAGAGTCATGTTGTCATCTATATGCTGGACGGTGCTTACCGATACGAGCTTGACACGCCCTATGTCGCCCGAAACCGTCAGAGCGTCCGTAAGAAGATGCCGCTTATAGAAACAGGTATCATTATAGGAGATTTTGCCGGTCTCCACATTCTCGTAGGGATATCCCCCCTGGCGGAGCAATGATTGCGAAAAGGTGTTCGAGAGGTGAAGTCCGGGGCGCGGACTCCATATCAGTTTCACACGCAGGCTCCCGTTTACCTCCTTATCGATCGAATATCCGTCGTAGGCATTCTTGAATTCACCATCACGACGGTAGAAACTGCCGACCACCGATAGTCCGAAATTCGGACGAAACTTGCGATAAAATCCCAGATTGAACTTGAAGAGCTGACGCGGTCCGAGTTCTGTAGTTCCCTTCCATCCCTGGAATTCCATCGGGGAGAGTGTGCGGATATTTATCAGTCCGGTCATCGTGTTGCGTCCGAAAAGAGCACTCTGCGGACCGCGCAGCATCTCCATATAAGATATGTCGGATATATCAAAATCATAGGCGTCCTTGTTGAGTAGACCCACATTGTCTACCGTAAGACCGACCGCGGGTTGATCCATGCGCGCCCCGATACCCCGCACATATATGGTCGATGTGATGCGCGAGCCATAATCCGGAATATAGAAATTTGGAACGACTGTCGACAACCCCTTCACATCCGCTACACCCATACGCTCGGCGTCGGCTCCACGCACGATTGTTCCGGATATAGGCATCTCCCGAAAGGCCACGTTCTGTTTGGCGGCCACAACATCAAGTTCATCAAGAAGATAGAATACGGAATCCGCACTCTCCGTCTCGGCTTGCGGAACGACTACATTATTTTCCGCCGCTCCCGCCGGGAGGACCCGACAAACATAAAGGAACGACGTAAGTAACGCTATAATTTTGGTTCTGGCTGACATGTCTGGTTGAAATAATTTGCAAAGTAAATGATTTTTTAGGCCCAATGCAATATTTTTTCCTGATTTCTCAATAGTAATTAGGGGGATATTTTGTAATTTTGCATTATATACCCCATTAAGAGAGGGATTGAATTATGAAATCGATCAAAGAGATATACAGGATAGGCACCGGACCCTCCTCGTCACATACCATGGGTCCGCGTCACGCGGCGGAAGTTTTCTTATCGACCCATCATAACGCTCACGGTTATGAGGTGATTCTCTACGGCTCGCTCGCAGCCACCGGCAAAGGGCATATGACCGACGCAGCCATACTCGATGTGCTTTCGAAGACTGAGATGCCCGTCAACATCATATGGAAGCCGGATGTCTTCCTCCCCTATCATCCCAACGCCATGACATTCCGCACACTCGACGGTATGGGATTCCCTACCGACGAGATGACATTCTACAGTGTCGGAGGTGGTGCGATCGAAGTGGAGGGTCAACCTCGCGGAGGCTCACCCGATCTCTACAGTCTCGACTCGCTGACTGAAATCATGAAATACTGCGAACGTACGGGACATGCCTATTGGGAGTATGTGGAGCAATGCGAAGGTCCCGGGATATGGGATTATTTGCGCGAGGTGTGGCACGCCATGAAGGATGCCGTCGAACGTGGTCTCAACCGCGAGGGACGTCTGCCGGGGCCGCTCAATCTGCAACGCAAGGCTAACTCCTATTATGTGAAAGCCGGCGGCTATCGCGACAATCTTAAATCCAGAGGCAGAGTATTCGCCTATGCTCTCGCCGTAAGTGAGGAGAATGCCTCAGGCGGCACAATCGTGACGGCTCCGACTTGCGGCAGCTGCGGAGTTGTCCCAGGCGTCCTGTATCATCTTTGGAAGAGCCGCGAGTTCCCTGAAATTCAGATGCTCCACGCCCTCGCCACCGCCGGTCTCTTCGGTAATATCGTCAAGCACAACGCCTCAATCTCCGGTGCCGATGTCGGCTGTCAGGGTGAAGTCGGGGTTGCCTGTGCCATGGCGGCCGCAGCAGCCAGCCAACTCTTCGGGGGATCTCCCGCGCAGATTGAGTATGCAGCGGAGATGGGGCTTGAGCATCACCTCGGCATGACCTGCGACCCTGTCTGTGGACTTGTGCAGATTCCATGTATCGAGCGAAATGCCTATGCCGCCGCCCGCGCCCTCGACGCTAATATATACGCGAGCTTCACTGACGGCAGCCATCGTGTCTCGTTCGATAAACTCGTGAAGGTAATGAAGGAGACGGGCCACGATCTACCCTCCTTATATAAGGAGACAGCCGCCGGCGGCCTCGCAAAGGATTATACTCAGATGTAATGGCAGATTTCACGATTCATAGTCTCGGATGCGGCTCCGCGCGCCCGACGCCAAAGCACAATCCATCTTGTACGGTGGTCGATTTCCGCAACAATCTGTTCATGGTCGACTGTGGTGAAGGGGCCCAGAAGTCTTTCATGCAACAACGCCTGAACATCTCCCGCCTTGGCCACATTTTCCTCACCCATATGCACGGTGACCATGTGCTCGGACTGCCGGGTCTTATCAGCACCCTTGGCCTTCAGGATACTGGGGGTGAACTGACTATCCATACTTTTGCCGATGGCGCGAAAATTCTGAAGGAGATTTTCGATTATTTCGGTCGCAATCTCTCATACGATATACGGTTCAATATTCTTGACTCGACCAAAGAGGAGATTGCTTTTGAAAATAAATCCCTTACGGTCAGAACTATTCCTTTAAAACACCGGGTCCCGACAGTGGGATATGTATTTGAAGAGAAACAGAAACCTCGCCATCTCAACCGCGAAATGTGTGATTTTCACGGTGTCCCCACGAGTCAGTTCAACAATATAAAGGCCGGTATGGATTTTGTAAAACCTGACGGCACCCTTATAGCTAACGAGCGATTGACGACCGATCCCACCCCTTCTCTATCCTACGCCCATATATCCGATACTCTCTTTGTGCATCAACTGGCAGAGAAAATCGGTCCCGTAGATTTGCTCTTCCATGAGACGACCTATCTCGACACGGAGGCTGACATGGCGGTGAAAAACCATCACACCACTGCCCGCCAAGCCGGCCAGATGGCAAAGATGTCGGGAGCCCGATGGCTCCTCACGGGTCATTACTCCTCCCGCTATAAAGATGAGGAGGAATTCCGCCGTCAGGCTATGGAGGAATTCCCGAATGTCATCCTCAACCGCGAGGGACTGCGCACCGACATCACCCGACTCTGACGCAAACCCTGCCGGTATACCCCGGCCATGGCATCAACGCAAAATTTAAGCCAAAAGGAAAGGTTCCCGAACAGGCCTTTCCTTTTGGCTTAAACATTTATCGGATTAGCAGCTACAATTGCTACACACGAACTCCGTCACTACTTGTCTTCATTCAACAATCGTATTACCTCCTCTTTCAGTAGAGGAAGATGATTCATTACTACTGCCCAGAGTATTTCCGGAGTAAGTGTGTCATACGAATGAATCACGTAATTTCTACAATCCACCACTTTTCGTGCATTCGTAATTTTTATGTCCGGGTGGACTTTCAAAATTCGATTGACAGCCTCACCCATAATCTCAATGTTTCGTTCAACAAATTTTCGGAACACGTAGTCGTTCAAGAACGTATCAAATCTGGCCTCTTTGGACGACACGGTTTCCTCTATTTCCTGAATTGCGACACGAATATCCTCAAGATATTTCTTTATTTTAGGATTCATAGACGAGGATCTTGGTATTGTCAAGTTCTTTGCGGAAATACTTGTTGCTAATGTAACGTTCATCAATAAGATCAACCTTTCTGCCGAACAGCTGTTCAAGACTCTCTATAAGCCCGAAAAAGATATCCGACCAATCCATTTTATGTCGGTTTATCTCCTCTGCATTAAAATCTACTGAGAAATCCATGTCGCTCTCTTCATTGAAACGTGCGGTAAGTATGGAGCCGAAGACATATAGCTTTCGCACCATATATTTCTCACATATTTGCCGTAGACGGTGTATGTTGTCCGTGATGAGTTTCATAAGCGATTCTTTCCTTTAAAATGTGATTCAGAAGCCGTAATCCTGACCCTTGCGTAGCGGGGAGATGCCCCGCTCCATCCATCGTGGCATCGGCTCACCCTTCAGGTAATGGTCAAAGAATTGCTGGAGACGCTTTGTTATATCCTTACGGTTGCGACGCTCACGCAGATTGTGGGATTCGCCGTTATACTGAAGCATCCATACCGGTTTCTCAAGACGACGTAACGCCATGAACATCTCGATTCCCTGATACCAGGGCACGGCTTCATCGGCATCATTGTGCATTATCAACAACGGAGTGTTCACTCTATTGGCATGGAACACGGGAGAGTTCGCGATGTAATACTCAGTGCCATCCCAGAGATTACGGCCTATGCGACTCTGACCCATCTCATACTGTCCCTGCCGGGAATCACCGGAGCCCCAGCGGATGCCTCCGAATGCAGAAGTCATGTTGGCAACCGGAGCGCCGCTGCCCGCACAGGCAAACATATCCGTGCGCGTCACGAGGAACGCCGTCTGGTAACCGCCCCAGGACTGGCCGTCGATTCCGATGCGCTTCTTGTCAATCGCCGGATAGCGACGACACATCTCCTCGACTCCCGAACATACGAAATTATAGGCACATTCTCCCGGCACACCCGCAGTATAGTGGATATCCGGCACGAAAATCACATATCCGCGACTCACGTAGAAAGGATAGTTCACCCAGCTCCAGGATGGCTCCATACGATAGGGGAAGTAGAGATCTTCCGAGCCTGTTTCGTAGAATACCGACAGCATAGGATACGCATCCTTGGCCGATTCATCGAAACCCTCCGGGAGATAAAGCACTCCCTGACTCTTCGTGCCATCGTAGGCATACCATTCAACGAGCTGAGCCGTGCCCCAGGAGATGTCGGCGAGTTGCGGATTGATCGATGTCATCTTGGTTCCCTTGGCAAAATCAGCCGAATTGGCCGTATAGAGATCGGGCATGACCTCAAAGTTGCCTTTCTGCCACATATAGACATCTGCATCCTTGGCCTTACGGAGCTGACCATACCAATAGCCATCGAGCACACTGACCTTTGGAGCCGCCGAAGCCACTCCATAGGGCATAGTGGCGAAACCATATCGTTTGTCGCCGTAATCAAACATGTCGAGTACCATCAGCTCACCTCTCTTCAATGTCTTCTCATCGGGGTTGAGACGGTGATAGCGATAACGAACGTTACGTTTGCGGCCATCCCCGGCCGTCAGGCAGACGGGGTCACTTTTTCCGGTCATGTCGACACTCCATATGTCATGACGGTCATAGAGGAGCACCCGGTTGTCTCCGTCGCCCCAGCCACCGATTCCGTATGCCTGCTTGGGCATGGGGTGATCGTCATCCTCCTCCCATACGGGATAGGGAATCTTCTCGGAGATATTGATGATTTCTCCTGTCGCGTTGTCGTAGGCGTAGAAAGTGCGCTCATCATACATGACGACGAACCGTCCGTCCGGAGACAGTGCCGAATTCTCCTTGTCATATCTTCCGATGGGTTTCACCTCACCCGTCACTACATTGACAAGGCTCAGATCCTCCGGCGCGAAATAATTCCATTGTCCCTCCACCATACGTTCTGTCGGGTCATGAAGAAGAGCCCACTCGGCATCTCCCCGGAATGAGGGTTCCACCTTGACGAGTTCATTCTTAGTGAGCAGACGGTAGCCGCGACCATTCTTCAGATCCATCACCACGGGCATCGAATGCTTCCGCATCGACTCAAGATTACCCTTCTCCTGCGGGATGGTGTAGGGCGCGTCCCAACGCCATATGTCGAGATCGGCCTTCTCGAAATCTACGAGAGTGGTATCATCCGGAGCGATGACGGGTGCAACCCCTATTGTCAGGAATCGCCCGTTGCGCGAAAACTCAGGACGCTGATACTGATTTATGCGCAGCTCCTCCCCACGCGCGGAGGTCATATAATCGCGGTATTGCTTCTCCAGTTTCTCCTGTGTCTCGGGATCCGAAGCATGCGGAAGAGCGAGATTTACAGGTTTCTCACCCGTAAAGAACAGAAAGTCATATTCCTCCACCTTCGGCGACTTTCCGGGAGCCATCGACGTGAGATCGGAATAATAGAGCATCATGCGCTTCGTGCCGCTATCGAGCGTATCCATAGTCGCCGTATAGGCCAAGGCTGATCCGGTCTCATTGAAGACGGGGAGCGTATAGAATTTCTTATCGCGGTCGATGAGTATCATGGAGGTGTCCGGGAGGTTGACGACTGCCACACCATCCGTAGCCACAGAATCCTTCTCCGGTTTCTTGAGGTTGAGCGCGAGGCGGCCGCCATCCTTAGAGAATCCGTAGTCTTTAACCCATTTCACCATCTTCATAACCGGCGATGTCAGCGATCGTATCATCAACGGTTTCCCCGCCTCTTTATCCTTGAGGTCGGCAGGTTTTATATGGAGTGTATCGCAACTCTGATAGGCCACGAACGAACCACCCTTTTCAGGGAGTTTGTAACCGATGACATGGGGAATCTTCTCCACTTTCATCGTCGTGAGATCAATTATCGCCAGAGAATCCTGCGGAAGGTCAAAATCCTTTTTCTTATCGATTTTGGCCTTGCGTGTATCCGCGAACAGGGGTTTTATCAGTGCCACGGCCCACTTCCCGTCGGCTGAGAATGAGGGCTGGCTGCCGCGCGGTATCTCTATCGTGCGGCCGCGTCGGTTGTCGCGCAATGTCAGTATGGCATCCCCCTCCTGTGGAAGCACGCTGAAGGCGCTCCAGGCGCCATTGTCGGATATGGCTTCCACCCTCGCGCTCTGCCAGGAATCGAAATCGTCATGATTCAGCGGGCGTTTGGCCGCCATCTCCGCAACCGTCGCGACCGTCATCATGCCGGCCAACGCTCCTCCGAATAAATAGGTCAGATATTTCATGGCTTTATTTCACTTTATGCAGGTCATGGCCCATGCGCGTCTTCTTGGTGTGCATGTATCTCTCGTTATATGGATTCGGGGCAATTTCAAGAGGCACATTCTCCACAATCTCAAGCCCGTATCCTTCAAGGCCGATTCGCTTCGTCGGATTATTGGTCATCAGGCGCATCTTTGTGATACCGAGATTATTGAGGATGCCTGCACCCACACCGTAGTCTCGCTCATCGGCCTTATGGCCGAGATGCAAGTTGGCGTCGATAGTGTCGAGACCCCCCTCCTGAAGCTTATATGCCCGGATCTTGTCCATCAGGCCGATTCCGCGACCCTCCTGATTGAGGTAGATGATGGCTCCTCTACCCTCCTTCTCTATCAACTCCATTGCCTTATGCAGCTGTTCGCCGCATTCACAGCGCATAGAGCCGAAGATATCACCCGTCATACATGAGGAATGAACTCTCACGAGCATCGGCTCGGGAAGAGTCGGATCCCCCTTTATCAAGGCGATGTGTTCGAGTCCCGTGGTCTTCTCCCTGAAGGGTATCAGCCGGAAATGACCATAGGCAGTCGGCATGTCGACCTCCTCTCCCTTCTCCAGAAGATTATCGTGTTTCAATCTATATGCGATAAGGTCGCGGATCGAGATCAGTTTAAGTCCCCATTCATCCGCCCGACGCCGGAGTTCAGGCAGGCGCGCCATGGAGCCGTCATCGCTCATTATCTCCATCAGCGCGGCGCAGGGCTGCAGGCCGGCCAGCCGGGCCAGATCTACGGCAGCCTCCGTGTGGCCGGCGCGCTGAAGCACTCCGCGATCTTGTGCATAGAGGGGATTTATATGTCCGGGCCGACCGAAATCCTCCGGTTTTGCCTCGGGATCGGCGAGATGACGGATTGTGTTCGCACGATCCTGAATGGATACTCCCGTGGAGCATCCCTCAAGTTTGTCGACTGTCACGGTGAAGGGTGTGCCGAGCACAGACGTATTGTCGCCGACCTGCTTCGGCAGATCAAGGCGTTCGCAGGCCGAGATCGTCAGCGGCACACACAGCACACCGCGCGCGTTCTTGAGCATGAAATTGACATCCTCCGGAGTGATTTTCTCTGCCGCGATGATTAGATCCCCTTCATTTTCACGATCCTCATCATCGACGACGACGAGAAATTTGCCGGCGCGGAAGTCCTCAAGCGCCTCCTCGATTGAATCAAGATGAATTTTCTGGTCTGTATTATTCATGGTTATATTGTGATTCGATTTTATACTGTATATATACGATAGCTTAGACCTTAATCCCCGGTCTCCTCCACACGGAAAAGCGAGAAATTTACACTACCATATTCTCTACGCTGGAAGAACCCCGGCAGAGCCGAGAAGTCGCGGTTGCCGGAATGCTCGATGATGACAAGCGAGCCCGGATGCACGAGCCGGGAACCAAGAATCAGCCCCGGTACCTCCTCGAAGCGAGGATGATCATAGGGGGGATCGGCAAACACTATATCGTAACTCCCGACGGCCCCGATTATAAATTTGAATACATCACCCTTGATTATCCGGAGATTTCCGTCGCCGAGTTTCTCCTTGACTGAGCGGATGAATCCCACCTGCGTCTGTGCCATCTCCACAGCCGTCACCGGCGATGCTCCGCGCGACAGGAACTCGAATGCTATCGCTCCGGTCCCGGAAAAGAGATCGCACACACTGCGACCCTCTATATCTTCGAGATTCTCGATGACGTTGAATATGTTCTCTCTGGCGAAGTCGGTCGTAGGTCTCGCCGTTATATTTTTGGGAGGTTCAAACCTCCGTCTTCCATATTTTCCTCTGATTATTCTCATAATTCACTTCCAAAAAAACCAGTCATAAGGGTGACTTCCTTGAATACCGTTATCGCCACTGCCGGCGAAAGTGAGGTGGATGTCAATGTGTCCGGCAATTCTCTCATTCTCACACTGGTGATACCCCTCAGTTCCATATTAAGATCCTCCGCGAGACGGGTCGAGCCATTGAAATCAAATATATTGACCAATGACGCCTCTCCATCCTCACCGAACGCCTCCAAAGCCTTCCTGACCGCCCGGCTCACATCCTCCTGACATGTAACCGGATGCTCCGAAGCGCAAAGCAATGTTTCCCCTCTTGACGCAACCAGTGTGACGGCAGAACGATACAGGATTATATTGACAGTGAAGATTCCATCCCCCGCGTCGGAAAGCATCCGTTCCGCCAGGACGGCGAGGTGGCTGCGCATTCGCGCCCCCGGGACGGTGCGCGCCATGAATCCGTCGAAGCCCGGAGCCAGGGAGAATAGAGCCGTAGCCTCCCCGACCCTGTCGGTCATCACTTCATTCTCTCCGGGAAAGAATTCATTGAAGACATTCTCCTCCATAAATTCTCCGGAGCTGAGTATTTCAGTAGGAATCCATGTGGTATTCGGTGTGGTGACCACGATTTCCGTGGCATAATCGTCAAGTATGCCGGGATGCTCATATACCGAGTTCTCGATTCGCTCCAGCAGACTCCTCCCCTCCAGCGGCTCCCAATGATCGTCGAATAGTCTTACCGCAGGACGGCTTGTGTCGGAGACATGACGCAACACTGCCCCCATCCCGTCGGCCGCCACGTGTATAACGAGGCGCCACTGGCCGGTGTCGGCGAAGTCGGCCGGAGTGAGTATCATTGGCCGTGGATCAGCCCCTATATGTTGATTTTCATTTGTCATGATTAAAAATCCGGGAGTATTTTGTGTCGTCGCTCTTGGCTATGACACGGAATCTCTCTATCTTTGCAAAGTTAATCAATTTTTTTACTAAGTGCAAACGAATCCACCCTCAGTTGGTAAAATCAACCGTGCTATTCTGCGTCTGGCCCTCCCGGCCATCTTCAGCAACATTACTGTGCCGCTGCTGGGATTGAGCGATACTTTCATATCCGGACATCTCGGCGCCGAGCGTTATCTGGCGGCGATTGCCGCCGGCACGGTGCTCGTCAATTCTCTTTACTGGCTTTTCGGCTTTCTGAGAATGGGCACGACAGGTCTTACGGCCGAAGCTTTCGGGCGAAATGATCTCTTGCTGCGCCGCAGAGTCTTCACCATGTCGTTTCTGCTTGCTTTCTCTCTCGGCCTACTACTCATGATTCTGAGTGTGCCGCTGTCGCGGATGCTATTATGGATTATGGAGCCGGAACCGGCCACCGCAGCTCTGGCCGGTGAATATTTCCGCATCAGTATCCTTGCCGCTCCCGCTTTCCTGGCGACGATGACGGTGACCGGATGGATGATCGGTTCGCAGAATACCCTTTATCCCATGATTACGGCCATTACGGTCAACATCATCAATATCACTCTGAGCATGACCTTTGTCTTCGGCATGAAGTTAGGATTCTACGGTGTCGCGCTGGGCACGTGTATCGCCAATTGGAGCGGTCTGCTGATAGCCCTGCTTCTTGCCCGTCATCTTGCCGGAGCCGATCAGCTTTGGGCGCCCCTGAAGGGGTTGTGGAAAGCGATGGATATGCGGCGATTCTTCCGGGTCAACTCTGACCTTATGCTCCGGTCGGCGTGCATAATGGCTGTTCTTTTCGCAATGACCACTTTCGCCGGACGCATGGGCGACAGTGTGCTTGCCCGCAATGCCGTGCTTATGCAATTTTTTATGTTTTTTTCCTACTTCATGGATGGCTTCGCTTATGCGGGTGAGGCACTGTGCGGACGATTTGCCGGAGCCGCGGACCCCTCGGGTATTTACCGCACGGTGAAAGGCCTTATGATATGGGCGGTAATTATGACGGTAGTCTTCACGGCTGTCTATTTTTTCTTCCTGACTCCTGTGACGGCTCTGCTGACCGATGAGGCCTCCGTAATCAATGGAGTCTCCGCTTTGAAGTGGGTCGCTGTGGGGATTCCGGTGATTTCGGCGGCCGCCTTTATCTTCGACGGGGTGTATATCGGGATGACGGCCACCTCGCGGCTTCTTCTGGCTACGCTGGCCGCGATGATTCTCTTCTTCCTGACCATGCTACCGTATCTACTCGGAAGGGACTTGATGATTCTCCCTGACCGGCTACTTTGGTGCGCCTTTCTCATTTTCCTTTTGACACGCGGCGTCTCCCTCGCTATCCTCCTCCCCTCTACACTTCGACGGATAGTCTCTCCCGCCGATCATCGGTAATAAATTTGCATATACACAATAATTATGATAAGTTTTGTAAACGCTAAAATCAATATCGGATTGAACGTGGTAGGCAAACGTGCCGACGGCTATCATCTGCTTGAAACATGTTTCGTGCCGGTCGGACTCCATAACGGCACACCCGATAATCCCGAACCCTTCTGCGACATTCTGGAGCTCGCCGATTCTTCGGACACCACTCTCCCCGGATCCTATTCATCCTTAGGAATATCCTATCTGTTTTCGGGAAATAAGACAGATTGCCCTCCGGAGAAAAACCTTGTTGTTCGCGCAGGGGAACTGTTCTGCAACGAATATCTCGCTGTTTCGGGCAAAAGCATCCCCGAGGCTACCGGCGGTCTGACATTACTGCTGGATAAGCATATCCCAGATGGAGCCGGTCTCGGAGGAGGAAGCGCCGACGCCACATTCTCTCTGCGGCTGCTCAACGGCAGGCTGGGGTCACCGTTCTCCGATGACAAATTAGAAGAGATGGCAATTCGTCTGGGAGCCGATTGCCCGGTGTTCGTACGCAATCGGCCGGTGTTCGCTGAGGGCATCGGTGAAATCTTCTCCCCCGTAGAATCCGAGGGCATCAGGGATTTGGCGGAACGCCCATGGTGGATTGCATTGGTGAAACCTGACCTGCATATCTCCACACGCGAAGCTTTCGCCGGACTCTCCCCGGCCCGCCCGGCCCTGTCGCTGCGCGATGCGCTGCGCCGTCCCATAACCGAATGGCGCGACTGTGTGGTGAATGATTTCGAGGGGAGTCTGTTTCCCTTATATCCCGAACTGGCGCGTTTGAAACAGGAACTCTATCTACATGGGGCCACCTATGCTTCCATGACAGGAAGCGGAGCCGCTCTCTACGGTCTCTTCCCGGATGCTGAATCCGCTCGCAAGGCATGTGCGGAGATAGAGGCACCTTACAGAACGGTATGCCGGTTGTGACATTCCCTTCCCGATACAAAGCGGGGTCGCCTGTAGATAGGCGACCCCGCTTTGTATCGGGAATATTTCCTTTCTTGTTCTATTATGAGACTCTTTACTCCACGCCCCGGTTTTCCTTATTGAAGATATGGCGCAGACGTGAGAAGATTCGCTTGGCGGTAGATTCTGTCGGCACGATATTCGGCTGGTCTTTAAGACTCTCTATGGCACCCTTCTCAGCATCGGTCAGATTCTCAGGCACATATACCATCACATTTATAAGAAGATCACCCTTCACAGAGCTATTCATCTTCGGCAGACCCTTGCCGCGCAGACGGAGCACCTTACCGGGTTGCGTACCGGGCTGAATCTTCAGGCGAGCCCTACCCTCGACGGTCGGAACCTCTGCCGAGCCACCGAGAGCCGCCGTCGGGAAATCGAGCATCAGGTTATAAATCAGGTCGACACCGTCACGAATGAGTTCGGCATTCTTCTCCTCCTGAATCACTATAAGGAGATCTCCGTTTACGCCGCCATGACGCGGGGCATTCCCCTGTCCGCGCAACGTAAGCACCATCCCATCCTCTACGCCGGCGGGAATCTTGAAGCTGACGATCTCATCCTTCTTGTTGACACCGGTTCCGCCGCAATATGTGCAGGATTCGGAAATGACCTTTCCCTCTCCGTTGCAATCAGGGCAGACATGGCGCGTCTGCTGCGGCCCGAACATCGTCTGCTGAACGCCGGTGACATATCCTGTGCCGTGACAACGGTCGCAGGTCTTGAACGCCGTGCCATCCTTCGCTCCGGTGCCCTTACAGTGTTCGCACGCCACGAATTTAGGTATCTTGAGTTTCTTCTCGACACCATTCATCACATCCTTAAGCGTGACCTTGACAGTCACACGCAGGTCAGTTCCTTTGTTGACATGCTTACGCGGCGCGCCGCCTGTAGCTCCACCGAAGCCTCCGAAGGCATCGCCGTAGTGACCTCGACCGCCACCACCAAACATATCGCCGAATATATCGCCGAAGTTAGCGAAGATATCCTCCATGCTCATGCCGCCGGAGTAGTAGCCTCCTCCGCCACCGGCACCACCGCCGAAGCCCTGCGGGCCCATCGAATGGCCGAAACGGTCATACTTGGCGCGCTTGTCGGCATCGCTCAACACATCGTAGGCCTCGGCCGCCTCCTTGAATTTCTCTTCCGCCTCCTTATTGTCAGGATTACGGTCAGGGTGATATTGCACGGCCTTCTTTCTATAGGCCTTCTTTATTTCATCGGCCGTGGCATCTTTCGAGACGCCAAGCACCTCATAGTAATCTCTTTTCTCTGCCATCGTGGAATCTCCTTTCTCTTACTGTGCGACAACCACCTTTGCATGGCGGAGCACCTTGTCATTTATCATATATCCCTTCTCCACGGTGTCAAGGATCTTACCCTTCTGAGCCTCATCGGCGACAGGCACCACCGATATCGCCTCATGCTTCTCTGTGTCAAACTCCCGATCCTCCGGATCGATCGCTTTAACTCCATTCGCAGCGAGATATTTGATGAGTTTGTTGTAGATAAGCGTCATTCCTTCGGCCACATCAGCCGCATTCTCAGCCTTCTCGGCCGCCTTCAGTCCACGCTCGAAGTCATCGACTATCGGCAGAAGACCCTTGAGGACATTCTCCCCGGCATTCTTTATGATTTCCGATTTCTCTTTGAGCGTACGCTTGCGGAAGTTGTCGAATTCAGCCATGAGGAAGAGATATTCCTTCTTCTCCTTGGCAAGATCGGCTGTCAGTTTCTCAATCTGTTCGGCCTCACTCGCCTCCCCTTCCCCGGAAGGTGTCTCTGTCTCGGCGACATCGCTATTCTCAACGTTGTTTTCTATATCCTCTGCGGGGGCAGCACCCTGCATATCCTCTTCAAGGGGATTATTTTTATATTCTTTATTTTTCATAGAATTCCTTTCCGACCGGTTTCGGCCAAAAAATCTTTTGTTCTTTTTATTCATATCCTTGCAAAAACTATTCCAAAAAATGTTAAACGCGAAAATTCATGGTCTCTCCGCAATGATGGCCCAATCGGCCGGGAATAATTCTTTGTAAGTGAAACAACTGAGCCGTGCGCAAGGTTTAACATCATCCCCGACATAATAATGACCCCGTATCGCCGGCGATACGGGGTCATTATTATGTCGGGCAACTTTTTGACGTGAGCCTCGAAGTATATGTCCTTTATCAGATATGAAGTTTGAGGCGGCTATCGCCTGCCACAATTATATATATACCCTCCGGAAGCTCCACACTCTCTCCGACAGGAAGAAGGGCTATTCTTAGACCGGTCAGACCGAAAATCTCTACCGGCAAGGAGGAGACGTTGCTGATCACGCGACCATCTACCTTGACGCTATCCTCGGAAGCGGAAATTTCATCTACCGAGACACTTGGTTTATTCTTCCCCTCCACAGTGAAGAGTATTTTGCCATCCTCCTCACGGATGTCGGAGATTGCTACGGCAGTGCGCGATCCATCCCAGGCAAGCAGATCGGGACGTGTGTACTCATCAAGGGTCGTGACATTCGATGTGCCGGGGAATGTATCTCCGTCGCGTGTCGCCTCAGTGCGCTTATTGTCGGCCTCCAGAATATCCACATACTGATGCGAGCGCGTATTGTTGACGACATTCCTATCCCATACCGATTGATTATAGTCGATATGCCAGACGAGCATCCCGTGACCGGGTATGTAAGCGTCGCAACATTCCTGCTGGCGATTTTCAAGAAGGAAGAATTCCGTTTCTTTCTCCGTCTCGATTATATATGCATGATTGGAGGTATGCAGCGGTTCGAGTGTATATTCTCCTGTCAATTCAAGAATTTCCGGCTCAAGCCAATCGAGGCTGTAGCGCTCGAAGGAGCTGTAATGAGGCGGGGTGCGTCCGTTGTTGTTGTAAGGGCCATGGTCCAGAGTGCAGTAATCACCGGGAGTGAAAGCATCCGTGTAGCTTGTGGCGTAGAGGTCGGGAAGTCCCATCACATGGCTGAACTCGTGGACGAATGTGCCTATACCATCCGGCCGACGGTTAATGGCGTCGATTTCGTTGGTACATGCGTAACGGTTGAGCAGGAGACCATCGTAATAATAATCCGTGCCGAGCTGGAAATCCACGATATCAGCCGAGTGGGGCCATACGGTATTCGGCCTTGATGAATCGGCCTCCCCGTATCCGGCATAGAAAATGAAGACGTTGTCGATCTGTCCGTCGCCGTTGGTGTCATAGACGCTGAAATCCACATCGGGGTCGAGAGCCTCGCAGGCTTCGATGACCATCTCCTCGGGCGCGACATCCTGATCGAAATAGTCATTGGCTCCGTAATGGCGCATCGGATATGCCAGCTGCACCGGGCCGTATACATCAAATTGGGGAGTGAAGACTCCGTTGGAGTTCTCTATGAAGAAGTCGCGGGCCGAACCGGTGGCGTTGTAGTCATTGAATCCCTCCTCGTTAAGGAGGCGGCTGAAGAAATCGGCCGGCTCATCCATGGAGAAACTGACATCCTGATATTCCACCAGCACTACGAGCGCGCGCGGAGAACCTTTGGCAGGGAATGCCGCGCCGCTGCATAGATAGCGCGTATCCTCTCCGCCCGAACGTGTCATGGCCTTCATGCGGGCTGACCGCTCGAAAGATTCGTCAATCTTATCCTTAGCGAGTGTCGAAAGGAACTGCAACTCCGATGAGCCGCGCTTTCCTGCATCGGTGGCACGGAGCGAGGATGCCGCAGGCATTCCTTGTGAATCAATGGTGGCATAGACGAGGAATCCATCCTCGTCACGCACGAGGCGGTAGCCGTCGGGAGTCTGTATGGTGTGGCCGCGCTCATCCCCTCGGAGAATGATTTCAAGAGTGGAGCCGTCGGGCTGTTCGACTGTGATCGGACCCGGATATGCCGGAACGGCAAATGCCGGCGTTACTCCGGCAACCCCTATCGCGCAGGGCACCGCCAGTCGCAATATAGATTTGTAAAATTGCTTCATTGTCAGATTTAGATTGGTTATCGGGTTGTTAGTTTCAGGGATGTTGATTACTCGAGAGATGAGATACTCTCCGTGATTTTCTTCACAGCGTGATGATACGATGCTTTCAGTGCCCCCACGGATGTGCCGAGTATATCGGATATATCCTCATATTTCATCTCATCGAAATATCGCATATTGAATACGAGGCGCTGCTTCTCCGGGAGCTTGGCCACAGCCTTAAGCAATTCTGTCTGAAGCGCGTCGCCATCAAAATATTCATCTGCCTCGAGGTTCTCAAGAAGGAAAGTGGCCTCCTCATCTTCTGCGGGAAGATTAAGGCGTGCCTTCTCGCGGTTGATGAAATTAATCGATTCATTTACCGCTATCTTGAAAAGCCATGTCGACAATTTTGCATCTCCCCGAAAATTATGGATATTGTTCCAGGCCTTGAGAAACACGTTCTGCAGCAGATCGTTGGCATCATCATGGCTGACGACCATCTTGCGGATCTGCCAGTAGAGCGGCTCCGAAAATGTGCGCATAAGAAGTTCGAACGCCTTGGGAGCGGTCGACTCTCGCTGAAGGTCGGCTATCAGTTGTTTCTCGTCAATCGGAACGTTATATGCCATGCGTTTTCGTGTAGATACAATAATCAGGGTGCTAAGATAATAAAAAAATCCCAAACCGAAGCTATTCCAACTTATTTCTTTATTTAGATTACGTCAGGAACCTAAGTAGTTGCTAATAATTAACCGATATATGCTTACTCTGTAGATGGAAAGATCTTGAACGATAAAACTCGTTCTTTTTGGCAGATTAGCCTTTGTCGTTCAGTCGCATAGCGGTGTATGCTCCTTCACTCCGCAAACTAATCTGCTCAAAAATAACTTCGTTTTATCTGTTCATTAATTTTTAGCAACTACTTATCTTTATCTTCAACGTCAAATCACAAATTTTATTAAATTCTCATCTGAAATTAATTCTCCCTTCTCTAAAAAACGGCTGCGGCCGCCTTCGCAGGTGGCCGCAGTCATGTGTTTTCCATAATACTTTTTCAAACTAACCTAACATCATGAAACGATTTATCATTCTTTCGATATTATAACATCTCCATTCCGAAAAGGGTTCAAATTTTCCAAAAAAATATTTTAACGGCTCCCTGACCTGCACATCCTACGGGACCCGTACGTCAGACCCCGCATCCAGCGTTTATGTCATGATTCTATGGTGTTAATCCATAGTCTTGCAATTGAGCTAATCCAAAAATTAATATGATTTTTTGGATTATAATCCAAAAATTTGACCGAATTTTTGGATTAGGGTAATATATAACGTATCTTTGCAAAAAAATTAATGTTGTGCTTATGTATATAGAGAGAAAGTTAACGCCTGTCGTAGAGAGCCACCTGTTCAAGAATAAGGCAATAATAATATTAGGTGCCCGTCAGGTAGGAAAGAGTACATTGATGCAACGGGTTGTCAAGAATCTTGAGGGGCCGGTGCTTACTCTTAATTGCGATGACCCGGATGTCAGAGCGTTACTGGATAATATCAATTCAGCTACCTTACGTATGCTTATCGGAAGAAATAAGGTAGTGGCTATCGATGAGGCTCAAAGAGTCGCGAATATTGGTCTGATGCTGAAGAGGATCGTGGACGAATATCCTGAGGTACAGGTGCTGGTGAGCGGCTCCTCATCGCTAAGGTTGAAAGAAACCATCAATGAACCTCTGACAGGACGAAAATATGAATACCTGATGTATCCAATCTCAACAGGGGAGCTATATGCCACTTCCGGTTTACTATCCACCCGACAGATGCTTGAGGCACGCCTCATATATGGTTCGTATCCTGACGTACTGACTCATGAAGATGAGGCCAAGAACCTCCTGCGAACATTGGCAGACAGCTATCTATATAAGGATATTCTTGAGATGGATGATGTCAGGAAACCTGTTCAACTTCAAAAAATTTTAGTAGCGTTGGCTCTACAACTCGGCAGCGAAGTAGCTTACAATGAAGTGGCCCGTACAGTCGGCAACGACCCGAAGACCGTTGAGCGTTACATTGATCTGTTGGAAAAGTGTTATGTGATATATTCGTTATCGGGCCTGAGCAGAAATATGAGGAATGAACTTAAGAAAACAAAAAAAATCTATTTCTATGACAACGGTATACGGAACGCTATCTTGCAGAACTATGCTCCCGTTGAACTTCGTGGAGATATGGGGGCACTGTGGGAGAATTTCTTCATAACAGAGCGTATAAAACACAATGCCTATGCAGGCCGACATGTGAATTATTATTTCTGGCGAACCACATCTCAGCAAGAAATCGATTTAATAGAGGAGAGTGATGGCGAGTTCAGTATATTTGAAATGAAATGGAATCCCTCAAAAGCCTCCGCAAAATTTCCCGTCTCATTCATTGAAGCCTATCATCCGAAAGAGATGCACGTTATAACTCCCGAAAACTACTTGGAGTTCCTGATATGAAACCGTCATAGCATGGTGCATAACTTGGCGACCCCAAACCAACGGGGGAATGAAATATTTGTAATTTCTCGGGGAGAATGGAATCTATCGTGACAATTATCATCAGTTTTTGCGTTTATTAATTAAACCTTGCCACCACGGTGGTGTCTTTTACACATAAACTTAATATACCAATCTATATGCGTAAGGAAGATAAACTCTTGGAGAAGGCAGGACGCCATACCGGTATGCGCGTCCCGGAGGGTTATTTCGAGTCTTTCGCATCGCAGATGATGGAGAAACTTCCGGCCTACCCCGAAGCACCCCGCCCCGTGAAGCTCTCTACATGGCAACGAATCAAGCCATATGTCTATATGGCCGCAATGTTCGCCGGAATATGGTGCATGATGAAAATGTTCCATATCGCTTCCCAAAATGCCGGGACCGTACACCTCGACAACCCGCCGGAAGCCGTAGTGCTCGCAATGGACCAAGGGGATACCTACGAATATTTCTATTATCTCGATGATAGCGACATCAACGAATATGACGTCACGTCTGACCTCAGCGAAACCTACGACAATATCAATGATTTCGCCGCTGATTTCGGCTATGAGCTGAAACCGGAATACGCAACCCTCACATCCGAAAATAGTATTCGATCATGAAAAAACAACTGCTCCTGCTGATTCTCTTCATCTCGGCTGCCTTTTNCTTCCAGGCTCTCGCCCAGCCCAAACGTGATCCGGGCCCTGACCCCAAAATGATGAAGGAGATCACTGAATATAAAATGAAGTTCCTCGCNCAGGAAATGGATCTCAAGGAGGACCAGAAGGAAAAATTCGTCGAGCTATATCAAAAAATGTCGGAGGAGAGAATGCAGAATTTCCGCCGNATGCGACAACTCGAGGATTCCCTCAAGGAGAATGCATCCGAAGAGGATTATAAGAAAGCATCCGAAGGAATCGCTGACCTAAAACTCGCCGATGCCCGCATTGAAAAGGAATATGACGCCAAGTTCGCCAAATTTCTCTCTCAGAAGCAAATCTATAAAATGAAGGAGGCCGAAGAGAAATTCAGGAGAAAAATGCACGATATGCGCCAGAAACGATGCGGAGAGAAAAAAAAGAAATGAAGTCGGTTCACTTTATTTTTTAGATTAGACAATTTCCCTGCCTATGAAAATAATCAACACTTACAAGAGGATCCTCACGGTCCTCTTGCTTTGTTTTAACATCGCCTGCGGATGGTCGCAGGTGAAGAAAGCGGAGCCTCAGCTCCGCCATGGTGGTGTGACNCACACGTTGCCCCACTCCTCAGATAACCATAAGACTTTTGATGATGTGAGACAGGAGNCNGATTTCCGGGCTGCCCTGCAGCCGAAACTTGATAAACCCGATTTCGCATTCCCTAAAACNGTGGAAGCCGATGCGGANGCCATCTATCGCGAAGCCCTGAAGAAGGGTTTNCCCGTGGCGGCCCTGCGCGCCGCCATGGCNCTGAATGTGACTGATAACGCCATAACCCCCGACAGCCTCACGCAGGCTCTCGATCGATACCGTCATCTCTCCCACTCGCTCCGCCCCCCCTACTCCGCCGTGGCCGACCTGCTTGAGATGCGCCTGCTGGCTGAGTTATATCAGTCGCAATCATGGGTCATGGAGCAGAGGGTTCTCCCTGTCGATCAACCCGCCCCAAATCCTGATTTATGGAGTGNCGCTCAGCTTAAAGCTGAGATCGANCGNCTGATCCGCAAAGTCGCGAGGGAACAGGATGTCTTGNCAGTGACACCTCTCTCCGCGATCGCCCCTCTTCTGCAACAATCCGGCGAAGAAATGGAGAGCAATCTCAGNCTCGCCGACTTCGCCGCCTACCGCATAATCAGCGTCTTGCAGGCATTTCCCTACAAGTCGGCCGANAATTCCGGATACTCCACCATTCCGTTCAAAGTGACCGGGGGNACCCTGAAGTTGAGCGAACCTGCCGACANCCCCTCCACTNCNAAAGATTCGATAACCGGTGCTGTCCCTGTCCTTCCCCTCCCGATAGACGTTATCGACCACCTTATCGNCATCGACTCAATCCAAGCCGANNGNGCNCCATTNNCCCTGATGCTGGCCCGTTTATGCAAGCTTCGCNTCCTTAACGGAGANCATCGAACGGAGTATGCCGACCAACTGCTTGGTCTTTATCCGGTCGCTGATCCGCTTCGTCCGACAGTGCTGCTTTCCATCGCAACCAACCACTGTTTCGATGACTCTACTCCGGAAAAACAAAGGGAATTCCGTGCTCTTCTTTTAAAAACAGCCGATGAATTCCCCGAGGATTCTGTCTCGGGATGCCTGCGTGAAATAGCTGAGGAGATTGCCCGACCCTATCTATATGTCGATGCCGTAGGACAGATTCTTCCCGCAAAAGAATCAAAACTTCATTACACCATCAGGAATCTTCCCCGCGCATATGTGTTGCTGGTGAAAATCGGGAATAATCTCCCCGCCGAAAGGCTTACACGCAAGAATCTCCCGGCCAACTCCGAGGTAAGGGTGGCCTCGCTTATCGAGAATGATATTCCGTTGCCATGGGAAAAATCCGGCGATATCGATCTGCCTCCCCTTGAAAAGGGGAGATATGCGGTGGTTTTGTCTGCCACCCCTGACCTCTCGGGCACATTCAAGGTATTCAATGACAGCTCTCTCCCGATAATCACAGTATCGGANATAGCGTTCGTCACCTCTCTCGCATCCCAAAACAACAAGGACTTCGGTTCGATGGTGTTCCTGGTNCGNGCTACGACNGGNGAGCCNCTGCCCGGAGTCTCCGTCAAGTGCAGTAAGACTATTTATACCCAGGCGAATAAAAGTAAGACTACGACGGAGACCTATATTACNGACAAGGATGGCGNATTCCCCTGCAAATGGAGAGACTTCACCGCTACCGTCACGCCCCCCGACGGAGCGGAGATTTCAATGCCGGTTTATGCCGACAGGACTTTACCACAGACCGTCAACCGGATGAATGCCACTATACTGACAGACCTCGCTATTTACCATCCCGGAGATGAGGTCAACTCTGTGGCAGTGCTCGCCTCGATCAATGACAATGAGATTCGTCCTGCCGGCGACTATAAGTTGAGATTCAAGCTTTGGGATGCCAATCATCAGCTTGTGGCACATTGCGATACCCTGACCGATGCCGATGGGCGCGCTACGGTCTCTTTCCGTCTCCCCGCAGATCGGCTGACCGGCACCTACTCCATATCGGCAGGCGATCCTCAAAACAACGTTGATTACTACAACGACTTCGGAAATGCCTGGTTCGAGGTGGCCGAATACAAGGCTCCTACATTCAAGGTGACTGTGGATAAACCCGAGATGTCGGGTGATACTCTCCGGCTCACAGGATCGGTAATGACCTTTTCCGGAATGCCGTTGGCCGACCTTAGCGTCAATCTCAATATCTCATACCGCCGGCTGTGGTGGAGATTTATCCCATACGAGGGAACACTCCCATCCACCTTCTCCACCGAATTATCAACAGATGCAAACGGAAGATTCAGTGTCGACCTTTCGCTGGAAAACATATATGGTTCACCATATGAAGCGGGGTATTTCTCCACTATTGCTTCGGTGACCACCGAGGCGGGTGAAACCCAACAAAGCAACGCGAGGGCATTCGCGGTTGCCGAGGGATTTCACACCAACCTGTCGGATATAACGGCAAACGGAGCCGATGACAATATCGTGGTGCCTGTCAATGTCAGCGATGCCATCGGTCAGACAGTCGAAAAAATCCTCTCATTCACCATCTCCACGGAGGATGGAAAGGTNATAGATAGCGGCACCTTCACATCTCCCCGTCTGAAGATTCCGTCGTCGCGCCTCCCTTCCGGACGCTACTGGCTGCAGACTATCCTGCCTGACGCTTCGAAAGCTTTCTCCGGTCCCGACAAGGGTAAACTCGTGCCTGACACAGCCTGGGCATACATAACCGTATGGCGTCCCAATGACAAGCGTCCTCCATTCCAAACTCCCTTATGGACTCCGGAAACCTCCGTTTACGCATCTCCCGATGCAGATTCAGTAGATATTACTGTCGGAAGCTCATACCCCGGTAGCCGGATTTTCTATCAGGTATCCGATACGAAAAGAGTACTTTCATATGGTTTCATCGATGCCGGAAATTCCAACAAGAAAATCCGCGTTGAGGCTCCGGCGGATAATGAGATGGTGCGCGTCTCCCTGTTCGGTATCCATGATCTGGAGCGTGTGGCTGGGAGTGTGACCATACGCCCCGCCTCCGACAACCGTAAGCTTGCCATCCATACAGAGACTTTCCGTGACAAAATATATCCCGCCACTCCCGAGAAGTGGAAATTCAAATTTAACCGCGACGATATGCCCGTCGCNGGGGCACCCGTCATGGCCGTAATGTCGGACGCTGCATTGAATGCAATTACACCATTCAGATGGTCAATGGATAATTATGACTTGAGATACTANTATATCCAAGGNGGNATTCGTCTGCCGATGCTGCACGGTGGNTCGNCAGGCGGTTATACNGCTCTATTCCAACCCACCCTGCGCAANACTGTCAGNCTCGTCGCCCCGAGTTGGAATCTNTGGGGTCTCAAGCTATACGGGNATGGTTATTCCGCNGATAATATAGTCGTTACAGCCTATGGGGCTCAAACGAAGGAAAGCCTTACCGGTTCAGTTGCTATAATGGACACTGACAAGTTTGCGGCCGTCACCGAGGCTGTGATGGATACGGGTGCGTCCAACGGTTCCTCAGTAAGAATGATGANGANATCNGCGGCAAAGGCGGAAGCCGGCTCCACCGCTACGGAGGAGACTGCCATTGATGACGAGGAATCGACCGACACCTCATCCCGTCTCGATGACCTGACTCTGCGCGACACTGAGCATCCGCTTGCCTTCTTCAAGCCGATGTTGCTGACTGATAACGATGGCACCGTAANCATTGATTTCGAAGTGCCCGACTTCAACACGACATGGGCCCTGCAGCTNTTGGCCTACGACGAGCAGATGCGTTCCGCCTATCTCGCCGAGGAAATAGTGGCGGCCAAACCGGCGATGATCACTACAAATATGCCGCGCTTCCTGCTGACAGGCGACCGCGCNACAGTGGCGGCAACTATGTTCAACAACTCCGANGAATCCCTGACTTTGAATGGACGCATCGAGATAATCGATCCTGTTTCGGAAAAAGTGATAGCTTTCTCCGACTCGGGCGACACTCTGACCGAACCATCGGCCAACGCGACATTCACCGCAGAGTTTACCGTGCCGGCAGACTGCAATGCCCTTATAATCCGTTCGGCGGTGCGTTCCGCCAAAGGTTATGACGGTGAACAGGATATGGTGCAGGTGCTCCCCTCATCNCAACCCGTGACNGAGGCCTCCACCTTCTATCTNACTCCCGAACAGGAGATGCTGGAGCTGACGCTTCCTGAAATNGGCAAGGAGGATATGGTGACGCTTAACTACTGCGCCAATCCTGCATGGTATGTGCTCACCACCCTATCGGGATTCATCAAACCCGATTCGGAGTCGACCCTCACGAATCTCAATGCNCTCTTCTCAAATTGTGTGGCCGGAGGCTTGATCGACCGCTACCAATCCCTNCGCTCGGGGTTGGCGGAGCTNTTCAAGGAGCAGACTCCCGATTCTCTCCTCATCTCCCCTCTTCAGAAGAATGANAATCTGAAAGTTTCTACGCTGATAAATACCCCTTGGGTCAACAACGCTNANTCGGAGACAGCGCGTATGGCCACCCTGCAGACTCTNCTNGATCCCGAACATGGCAAATCTGATATCAACAAGATTATCGATGTNCTGCAGGCCAACCGTAAGCGTGACGGTTCCTTCTCATGGTTCCCGCAGATGCCGGAAGGTTCGCTTTGGATAACACTCAATGTNCTCGATTGCGCCGCCCGACTGCGCGAGAACGGATATACTCCNAAATCTGTTAAGTTTGACGGAATGGTGCGCGACGCTTTGCGTTATGCCGACATTTCGATGGGTAAGGATTTCCATGAGGTNGTCAAGAAGAATAAGGCTACATATCAGCTTACCTCGGAAATCTCCTATTTCCTTAACCGTAGTCTGTTGACATCCGACCCAGTCTCCGGACAGCTTATGGCCATGCACTCCGACATGATGAACCGTCTNCCGAAAGAATGGAGAGAACTCGACATTCTCGGCAAGATCAATGCCGCGCGCCTGCTCAAACGCGAGGGGAAAGGTAAACTGGCACGCGAGATAATGGAATCGGTGCTTCAGTTCGCTTCCTACAAACCGGAAAAGGGNATGTGGTTCGACCGCCTGCGCGACGACCTGTTCGCTCCTTCCCCGAAGATGGTGACGGCAGCCTGCATCATTGCTCTCAATGAGCTGTCGCCCGGCGATGAAGCTATCATGAGAATGTGTCAATATCTCGTTCTGTCGCGACAGACAGAGGATTGGAATCTCGATATGTCGACGGCAGCCGTCACGGCGACCGCCAATGCCATTCTTGCTTCCGATCTCGGCTGGAACGACATATCCGCTCCGCATACCCCCGTCATATCTCTTGACGGCCAACCTCTCGCTCTCCCCTCCGGCGAATCGCTGACCGGCAATATCACCCTGTCGCTGACACCGGAGCAGGCATCCGGCAAGACTTTGTCTGTCAGCCGTCAGGCCTCCACTCCGGCCTGGGGTGGCGTGATGAGACAGTTTGTGGCTCCGGCAAAGGATGTGAGAGAGGCGTCGGTGCCTCAATTAAAGGTGACGAAACGTCTTCTGCCGATTGAGAATACACCGGGTGGACAGGTGGCATCTAACGCATCGACCACTTTCTCGAAGGGTGATCTCGTACGCGTGACCCTCACTCTGGAGTGCGACCGTGACCTGGACTATGTGCTGATAAACGATCGGCGCGGAGCTTTCATGCAACCCGCCGATCAGTTGACACGCTACGCTCCGCAGAATGGCCTGTGGATTCTTAGGGAAACCCGCGACACGGCCACTAATTTCTATATCACGCGTCTCCCGAAAGGGCAATATATCATCACTTACGATGTCTACGCCGACCGCGACGGAGAATACTCCACCGGCATAGCCACGGCTCAATCTCAATATTATCCGATGATCACCTCCCACTCCGCAGGGTGTATCGTGACTGTGGAATGACGGATTATGATAATTGAGAGCCTATCCCGCAGAATCCTGATAAACCACGATTTGCAGGTTTGAATTATTTTTATTTACTTTGTATCCGAAGTCAATAGTCAATGAAACTTTTGATTTCGGATACATTTTTCTATAAACACCTCCTTATGAAACACCTTCTACTGAATCTGATGTTGCTGCTCGCTCTTCCGACCCTGGCGCTGACCGAGACTCCCACATTCTTCTCTCAGGATTTCTCCCTGCTGCAGAATCCTGAGGAGTTCCCCTCAAATGGCTGGCAGGCCCATGGAGTCGAGGCCGAGCCGACAGGCTACGCAGCCGAGCTTTTCACCGCCGACGGTCCCGCTTATCGTATCCTGACAATAGGAGGAATGACAATGGCGATGGCTAATACTGAATTCGAAGGTAACGCAGAGGCCGACCAATGGCTCATCTCCCCCGAAATCGAGGTGCCCTACGACAACGCCGCGCTGCTGTTCACGGCATGTGCCTTCGCCAACAAGGGCACCGACATGGGTGTGGGCATGAACAACTTCAAGCTGCTTCTCTCCGATGGGGGTGTCGCTGCGGAGGATTTCACTCAAACACTTGTCGAAACGGGTATTCGAGGGTCAGCCACTGTCGAAGTGACGACTAAACGNCTCGTTGTTCCCGTCAATGGCCGAAAGGGTGAAAAGGTGAGAGTGGCGTTTGTTGTCACCGGATCCGGCGTCGGACTGACCGGCTTCTCCGATATCTCAATGGGGCAGTATATCCTGACAGCCGATAATTTCACACCGGAAGTCGCCCCNCTNNNTTCATCTGTCACGATTGACGTCAACATCGGATTGAAGACNCCNGTGGAATGCGGATTCGTGGATGCGGTCCTGACCATTGACGGCAAGGAAGCCTCATCGCAGGAATANAAGAAGACTTTCGGAAGCCCGACGAGTTATATAATGCAGATGCAACGCATCNTCTTCGAGGATGCCGTAATCCTTGCCGACGATACCCCCGTCAGCTATTCNCTCACTCTCACTCCCCGCTTCGAAGGTGCNNTACCNTCNGTNATAANNGGTGTCATCTCTACTCCTGCCGCGACTTATCCGGCCAATGTCGTCATAGAGGAAGCGACGGCCACCGGTTGCGGTTTCTGTCCGCGCGGGATTGCCGCCATGGAGTATTATTACTATACCTATCCCGGATCGGAAACGCAAGGCCAGGCTATACCCATCGCTCTGCACGGATATATGAATTACCTCGACCCGATGAGTGAAGGTGTGGAGAGCTACCTTTCGGCCTTGCAGGCCTTCGATGGAACGGAGGGACTGCCGGCAGCCGTTTTCAATCGCTCCACACATGGGCTCGACCCCTCATACATGCCTGAAGTAGAGAAGCAGATAGAAATGCGCNCATACAATAAGGCGGAAATTTCCGTAGCCCAGACCGACGGCTCCAGAATGTCCTTAGAGGTCGAGATACGCAACGGATACAATACCGCGAACCGCCCGCTGCGTCTCTCTGCCGTTATGNTAGAGAATAATGTNAATGGNATATCATCGGGCTATAATCAGACCAATTATTATTACAGCTATACCTCCTCCCAGCTTGACGCCATGTATGGGCCGGAACTTATCCCCTACATAAAGCCTTTCCTCGCAGATGGNGAACTCGGAATGCAGACCATACCGGCGGCCAAGATGACTTACCAACATGTGGCGCGCGGTATCTTCCCTGATTTCAACGGCATCCCTACGCAGGAGGAATGGATTTCGGATGAGCCGGAGATGTTCATGCTTGATTTCGACATCCCCGCGACAGTCCAAGATTTGAAGAATACAGCCGTNGTGGCACTCGTGACCGATCCCTCCGACGGTTCGATCGTCGCCTCCGACATCCGCTATGCCAATGATTACGCTTCAACTGANGTAAAGAGTATCACGGATTCCACTCCGGTGAAGGCTTGGGTGGCCGACGGCAATCTGCACCTCCTATCCTTCCGTCCCGGCACCNTCAACATCTACGACGNAGCCGGTGTGAAGCTCCTTTCTGAAAACTTNGGCGATGGTGAGACCATCCTTCNCCTCCCCTCCTCCGGGCTGACCTTAATAAGTATCCACTCTGATGAGGGTGAAATTAAATTTCTCAAAATATTACTATAAACACTACATTTNATTTGAACAGCTACGTANTACTATTTCTTGTATTGCTACTCTCCCCTGCGATNCCAGTGATTTATGCGGCCACGCCAGATGTGATTGTAAAGAAAGTCAATTTTCATTATNATCTCNATGACTTCTCAATTCTGNTAAAAGAAGGTACTGTGGAAGTACAACCGGCACCTTTTTCATCTGCGTNTCCTGAAGGAGGAGAACCTGCGATTCCCGTGTTCAGAACCNGTCTCGAAGTACCTTCCTGTTCATTCTGCCATATTGATACCATTCAGTCTGCAAATTGGGTAATGGTAGCAGAAAATGTGCAGTTATTAGAGGAAGGATATCCATTAATTGGGTCTTCAAAAAACCTGCCGGTTAGGAAAGTATATGAAACNCATGANCCTATCGTACCAATGCAACAAGTACGAATAGCGACACTCAACAACCATCCGGATAACGGGTTTATTTTTCTTGAGACATCTCCATTTATCTANGATACCAGTANCCATTCTCTTTATTTCACTCCAGACATTACGGTAGTAATCAGCATACTGGTATCAGATGAATGGAAAAGACAGAAGGGGATACATGTTGAAATTCTAACTATAGATGNCCTCGGTTCTCTAGATTATCCAGAGGAGTTGCCTAAAAGTATCAAGAGCTGGCTCTATCAAAATAGACAGGAGCGAGGACTCGCGTACGCATTGATTGGTGGAGATGTAAATATCGTGCCTGCCGTCAATTGCTATGCACCTGTCAAAACAGGTGTGATAAGTGATGCCGAATCCGCCCTGTCCGAGCACCCGGCTTATGCGGTATTTCCCGGATTGAAGGGAAGTGTTGTTATTTAGCTGCATAAGTTATCGGTATAAAGGTGCAGAGCATTATCCCCCTCTGCCATGGGTTAATGTCTTAGCTGAAGATGATCCAAAGGACATAGATAAGAGTGATCTCTGTCCTCATAAATTCAGCATACTGAACTTCATTTCAATTGCCCTGTCAAAACAAGATAAGCTGCGGCAACAGTTTTCATAAATTCTCCAATCTGATCGATTTTTGCAAAGGATTGAGACGGTCCTACCCATAGTCCGCTCCCTATGATTGACAGATCAAGCATTCCGGCAGAATCTTTGTGCCATATAGCACGTATGAGCTGGTTATGGTCGTTCCATGTCAGTTGCTCACATAATGCCTTAATCTCGTCCTCCGAAATGGGATTCTTGATTTCAAATATCTGGTTTAGATTGCGAGCTTCCATAGTATAAAGGAAAGGATTGCTCCTATAACCCACGATTTTAATTTTCTTAAGAAGCGACTCATCGAGCTCCACAACTATCCCATTCTCATTATGTGGTAAACCGATAGCCTCAAATCTCTCTCCATCTCTTAGAACGTATGGAATGTCGCAGATTACCCTGTCTCCTGATTCGTGGCGATTGCTATCTCCATAAAGCAATCTTTGGTGCAGCCCAAACCAATGTTCCAGCGCATTCTCTTGTTTCCAAAAATCGGCATCATCATTAGGTAACTTATGATCCTCGGGAAGAAAAAGGTATTCGTCGGTCGGGACATTAACAGCCTCAGACATCGACATACCTTCTTCTACGAACTGACAACAATAGCTATACAGCTCATCACAAGCATCCTTAATCATCACCTTATTTCCGAATCCTGGTGTGAAAGCAATCTGGATTGAAATTCTTACAACGGGGGATACATCATCTCCAAGTACACCAACTCGCACTAAGTGTCGCATGTCCTTTTGGTTGTACTCGTTGGCGAGCGATTGCAGATGCCTTAGAATCGAGTTGTCCTGAAACCCTACTATGTTACCTTCCGTATCCGTCAGGCAGGGTTCCATATCGATTATAGAGATAGTCAGCACTCGTGGATTTTCGGGCGCAAAGTTAACACGATAGTGGCAGCCCGCGTATGTGAAGCCAAACATACAAAGACCGTATGGGGTATTGACGGGCACATCGTGGACCATTGTTGCAAACTCATTCATGAACTCGATTAAATGCGGGAAAGCCCAATCGGCGTCAAATACACTTAAGGTGATGGGATTCCACCAGCTGGGTGTAACGAGATAGGTAGCAAGATCCGAAATCTGGGATCCAGCCATTAATCCATTAAAGATTTTGAAGCCCAGTTTTGAGGATTTCAATTTGATTGAATCAATGATGTTCATTTTTATGCGATTGGTAATTATTTGATGGTATTGAATGATTTTAACGGTCTAAGCTATCTCAAATCAGTCCTATGCTCTGATTATACGGTAGCTTATCGAGCTCAGTGTCCTCCGCAAGGTATGTGATGCCGACTCCACCATGCCCGTGAACCCGGATTATGCGGCATTTCCCGCCTTGAAGCTCTAATCCTTCTTTAAGTTTAAGCTGTATGATATTTCTTTATTTTTCCACAAATTTAATCACTAATCATCATTTTTGATAAAACTGGGAGTAATAATTGACAAAACCCCATGGCTAATTGATGAAATTTCATTGTGAATGCAGATTATAGCGAATTTCCTCCGGAATACGCTGTATTTTTATATCTTTCATGAGTTTTTAAGATTTTGAAATAAGTTTAAATCATTTCGTTACTAATTTTTTAGTTTTATATCATCTAATGATACATATAATAAATCACAATCAATTGGGTATTTACTACCCTTTATTTTTTTAATTTCAGATTGTCTCATAATATGAGGTATCTTTATTACATGTTTATCTATATCTCCGAACCATACATTGCATTTTATAATTAATTTATTATCAGATAAATATTTTAAATAAAATGCTTCGGAGGTATAAATAATAGGATAAGTATTATAAGTATTATAACACGCCCTAATCCAAATACACAATTCTTGTTGTAATTGTTTTTTAGGAATCTTACATTTTTCTACATCGATAACTGGAATTAAATTAAATTTTCCTTTTGTAACATTTTGAAAATTTTTAAATTGTTTTATTCCCGGAGAACTTGTAAAAAAATGATACGCTCCCACAGGAATGTTATTTTTTATACAGCTATCTCTATATTCTAGATATTTTATATCTTGATAAGTAGATCCTTCTGTTGCTTTTAAATACACAAAAGACACATCTAATTCATTCCATTTAATATTAGAATTATGATGTGATAAATCTATTCCAAAAATACTTATTCCTTCTAATACTTCATAATCGTTTGATTCGTTTGAAGTACAACTAAATAAAAATAAGAATAAGATTAATAAATATTTAACCATTTTTTATTTGATGTTATTATTACACAATATTCGACTGGTGCACCTTCAACAGCAGTATGCTCCTTGCCGGGGATGGCCGCAGAGTTGCCATATCCCTTGACCATAGCTTTATCCGCAAAATCCGGTACATAGATTGAAAATTGTCCAGATTTCCAGTATCCGATAACCGAGTGTTTGACGCTCATTTTCCAAATGTCTGCAATACAGCCGTAATGCCGTATTACAGCCGAAAAGTTACAAATAATTTGTAAAATAAGCGTAAACAATGGCTATCATTTTTAGTTTTCAGATAATAATACCACGCGCCTTAAAAAGGTAAATGATTTTTTATGAATATCTTTTATTTTTCCCCATTAAATTTTTTTATTGTATCTTTGTCAAGCACAGTGTATTTCGGCATTGGTTCGGCTTCTCCGGTGAGCATAATCTCGGATAGTTTATAATGGTTAAATAACTCTTTCCATAACATCCAAAGAAATCGGCCCGCATCCCTGCGGGCCGATCTTCATTCTACCATATTTAACTTATAACGTAACGAGTCAATAATTTAATCGCACCCGGCTGGACGCGAATCCCTGCGGGAGTGTGGCCACAGGAATCTCCTTACACGAGCTTAATTATTGTACTGTCTCTTTACATTATCCCGACAGACGATGCCTGATTACTCCGGCTATGCCGGGACAATGGTATATCTTTATGTTTATTCTATCGTGGTGGTCATCTCGCCGCAGAGTGAATTGCTCATGTATTCCTCCACCTGTTCGCGATTGAATCCGCGCGCCAGAAGATGCATGAGTTTCGTCACGGAGGCCTCTGCGGTCAAGTCATGTCCCGATATTACTCCGGCCTGCGAGATTCCGAGTCCGGCAGAGTAACGTCCCGGCATCACCGAGCCATTGGAACATTGTGAGATGTTGACCATTATAATGCCTCTCTCGGTAGCATCGCGGAGAGCCGAGATAAACCAGGGATCGGATGGCCCGTTGCCGGAGCCGAACGTCTTCAGAACGATTCCACGGATACCCGGAGTGTTGAACATATGACGCACGACGTTCTCCTGTATACCGGGGAAGAGGTCCACCATCATGACGTTGGTATCAAATCCATAGTGAACTTTCAGCTCACCCTTTGAAGTCTGGTTGAGCAATGCCTCACGGTTGAAATGAATGCCAAGACCGAAGCTTGCCAACGCCGGATAGTTCTCCGATGAAAAGGCGCAGAAATTGTCACTGCTGTGCTTCGTGGCACGATTGCCTCGCCAGAGGAAATCCTCGAAAAGGATCGCCACCTCCCTCACCATCGGGCGGCCGTCAGGCGTACGAGCCGACGCCACCTGAAGGGCGGTTATGAGATTTTCCTCTCCGTCGGTACGCACATCCCCTATCGGCAGCTGCGAACCGGTGATGATTATCGGCTTGTCGAGATTCTCGAACATAAAGCTTAACGCCGATGCGGTATAGGCCATCGTGTCGGTGCCGTGAAGCACGACAAACCCGTCGAAATCCGCGTAGTGGTCCTCAATCACACGCGCGATACTCTGCCAATGAGAGGGATTCATCGAGGAGGAGTCGATAGGATCGGTGAACTCCACACTCTCTATATCAATATCGAGAAGCTTTATCTTCGGGACATTCTCAATCAAATGATTGAAATTGAAGGGCTCAAGTGCCCGGGTTTCGGCATTCTCAATCATGCCTATTGTGCCTCCGGTATAGATAATCAGGATGCGTGGACGCGAGGGACCGCCGTGATTCGCGGCAGCAGCAGTCGGGAGTGGTGTGCGAAGAGGTTGTGTCATTTCCGTCAGGTGCAGTTTTCGGTTTGGTTTTGCAAAGGTAACAAAATGTATTGACTCTGCAAAGTTTTTCTGAGAAAAATTCCACAACGCTCTGACATTTTTCCACGGTTACATAAAATTGTGACCTACTATCGGGGTTCTTTAGCTTGCACAATGATTTAGCAGGGCCTTGAAATCGGTGAGATCGTTGGCAGCTCTGGCGAATGGATCTGGCTGGTCATAGGAGGGATGAACATTATCGGGATGCGGAAGCACCCGGAAGGTTGTCCAGCCAAGGAGATTGGGCATAAGGAAATCCTTGGCCGCATTATCGCCTACATATATGAATTCGCGTGCCTCCGGCCATCTCCTGACTATATGACGGAAATTTTCGGCGCTACGTTTATCATAGCCCGTCTCCTCCGATATCATTATATCCTCAGGGCGTATATAGCGTTCAAGCCCAAGCGCCTCGATTTTCCGACGCTGGGTGACCGATCTTCCATCCGTCACGATACCCATAACTATACCCCTGTCAGATAGAGTTTCAAGTGTTTCGCCGACACCGGATGCCATCGGAAGACACGTCGGCAGGTGTGACCGATAACGCTCCACACACCGTCGCATCAGCATCTCATCTCCCAGCAATTCCTCAAGCCACGAGAAATAGTTCATTCGCCGCCGCAACATGGAGTCAAGACGTTTCGAGACACCGAGCCACTCTCCCCCTCTCTCCTCGACAAGCATACGCTCTATCTCCCGGAATCCGCTCCGGCAGAAATCGCGCTCACGGAAAAGAGTATCGTCAAGATCGAAGACAACCACCGGCCCGTGGTAATTGAAGTCATATTCCATATTCTTCCATTTTCATAGTTACTGAAGGCATAATTGAAAAGGAGCGTGGGGAATTTCTTCTCCACGCTCCCGTTATAGTGCATATCGCTAAATTCAGTAACTATTATTTGTTGATGCGCTTGATCAGGGGATAGCCATAAGCTGCCTCTGCACCGAGCTCTTCCTGGATGCGGAGGAGCTGGTTATATTTTGCCATACGGTCGGAACGGCTTGCGGAACCGGTCTTGATCTGACCAGCGTTGGTGGCAACGGCGATGTCGGCGATAGTAGCATCCTCAGTCTCACCTGAACGGTGGGAGATAACGGCGGTGTAGCGGTTACGCTGTGCCATCTCAACCGCACGGAGAGTCTCTGTGAGTGAACCGATCTGGTTAACCTTAACGAGGATAGAGTTGGCGCAACCCTCGGCGATACCACGCTCAAGATACTTAACGTTTGTAACGAAGAGGTCGTCGCCGACGAGCTGGCAACGGTCACCGATAAGGTCGGTCAGAATCTTCCAGCCAGCCCAGTCGTTCTCTGCCATACCATCCTCGATTGAGTCGATAGGATATTCGTTGACGAGCTGCTCAAGGAACTTGGCCTGCTCCTCGCTTGTGCGCTTGGGAGCGTCCGCACCCTGCTTCCAGGTGTAGTCATAAACACCATCCTTGTAGAACTCGGAAGATGCGCAGTCAAGACCGATAGTAACGTCCTTGCCGGGCTCGTAGCCTGCCTCCTTGATAGCCTGCATGATTACGTTGAGCGCATCCTCAGTGCCGTCAAGGTTGGGAGCGAAACCACCCTCGTCACCTACAGCCGTGCTGAGGCCGCGGGCCTTGAGGACTTTCTTCAGGGCGTGGAACACCTCTGTGCCCATGCGGATACCCTCCTTGAAGCAGCATGCGCCGACCGGACGGATCATGAACTCCTGGAAGCAGATGGGAGCGTCGGAGTGAGCGCCACCATTGATGATGTTCATCATCGGCACGGGAAGAACGTATGTGTTGGAGCCACCGATGTATTTGTAAAGGGGAAGGTCGAGATAGTTGGCAGCAGCCTTGGCGCAGGCAAGTGAAACGCCGAGGATGGCATTAGCGCCGAGGTTAGACTTGGTCTCAGTGCCGTCGAGCTTGATCATAGCCTCGTCGATGCCAACCTGATCGAGCACATTCCAGCCCTTCAGAAGCTCGGCGATAGGACCGTTGACATTGGCCACAGCTTTCAGCACACCCTTGCCAAGATAACGCTTGGGGTCGCCGTCGCGGAGTTCGAGAGCCTCGTTGACACCTGTTGATGCGCCGGAGGGAACGGCTGCGCGGCCCATAACACCGCTTTCGAGAATTACGTCTACCTCCACTGTGGGATTGCCACGCGAATCAAGGATTTCGCGACCGATTACTTTTTCGATTTTCATAGTTTTCTTTCCTAAAATATATGATTTTATGAAGTTGAAGCTTAAGTCTGCCGGTAGAAACAGGCACTCTTTTTACCTGTCTCTCTATCTATGCAACAAAATTACTAAATAAATTTCACTTGTGCATATAATTGATTTATTAATTTTTGTAATTTTGTGGTGAAATATAGATTTATTATCGTTTTGCCCCATGAATCCACAGGAACTGGAGGCCCGCACCCTCGCTCATCTCCCTTTTACACCCTATCCTCTGCAGTCGGCCCTGATCAAGGAGCTGGCCGCTTTCATCGCGAGACGCGACCCCAAGGAGGTGTTCATGCTCAATGGCTATGCAGGCTCGGGCAAGACCTCCGTCATGGGAGCCTTGATAAAAGCTCTTAAGGAAATGAGGCTGAAATCCGTCACTCTCGCCCCTACCGGGCGGGCGGCAAAAGTGGCGGCCGATTTCTCCGGCGGCAAAGCCTCCACAATCCACCGGCGTATCTTCCGTCCGGCCACGCAGGCCCCGGATTCCCCCTATGTCCTCGCTCCGAACCATAGCCGCGATACGGTATTTATCGTCGACGAGGCATCGCTTATCACCGATTCTCCCAATCCCGGCCAGTCACTGCTCGCCCAGATGTTGCGCCACATCGGATCGGCTCCCGGCAACTGTGTCATTCTCGTCGGCGATATCGCCCAGCTCCCCCCTGTCGGTCTATCATCCGCCCCCGCCATGGAGGCCGACCGTCTCCGCCGCCTCGGATTCTCTCCGGTGGAATTCACTCTCGATATCCCTATGCGGCAGGGCGAAGGGAGCGGAGTACTCTACAACGCCACCAATATCCGGCAACTACTCTTCAATCCCGGCTCCGGGGCACAAGCTCGTATCATAGCCCGGGGATTCGATGATATAAAGGTAATCTCCAGCTCGGAGCTTGCTGATTGTCTCGCTGATTCATGGAGCCGCGTAGGAGTGGATAATACGATTATTATCACTCGCTCCAATTCGCGGGCCAACCGCTATAACGGGGCTATCCGCAATCTGGTCATGATGGCCGAAGGACCGCTTCAACCCGGTGACCGTCTCGTGATATCACGCAACGATTACTATTGGAGCCACATGAATAAGATGAAGAATCTGCTGGCCAACGGAGATATGGCGGAGGTCAAGTGGGTCGGGAAAACTGAAAAGATGTATGGCCGTTTTTTCACTGACGTCGAACTTCTTCTCCCCTCCTCCGGCGAACAGATAGGAGCGAAACTAATGCTGCGTTCTCTCGTCACGGAGGGACCCTCGATACCTCGGGCGGAAATGGAGCGTTTCTACAATCATGTGCTGGAATGCCAAGAGGGGGAACTTTCTGAAAAAATACAGGCCGTGACGGAAGATCCTTATTTCAACGCCCTACAGGCTAAATACGGCTATTGCGTCACATGCCATAAAGCGCAAGGCGGCCAGTGGAAGCACGTCTACGTCGATATGTCGGGTATTGATCCCGCCGAACTTGACGAGACCTTCTACCGCTGGTTCTATACCGCCGTGACGCGCACCACCGACCGCCTTTTCTTTATCAATCCCACTCTTCCGGTGGTCTGACTCAGCGTGTCAGCTGACGCGCGAGATCCGGGCGCGTCGTGCGTATCGTAGATATGAAAGCGGAGTCATAAGCCGCCTCACATTTAGGTTTTTCCTCAAGGTGATAGGCCGACTTTCTGGCATTGGCCTCAAGCAGCGCGCCATGAAATTCCATCGAATCCTTGTATTCGCGGTTGATGATACGACGCGCGTCGCTGCGCCCCTGCATGACGGCGGCCTCTATCATGGCCGTCGTCTCCTCGGATGTCTCGATTTCATCGACATCCTTGGCCGCTTTGCCGCCGCAGGATGCGAGTAGCATCCCTGCGGCAGCTGCAATCATAAGTCTCTTCATTACGGATTATATAGCGTTATTCCTGTTCGTAGATTGAATTCCACCAGCGCGGATCATCCTTCAGCCATTTCTCGAACCATGCCATTATCGTGGCGTGCCATTCCTTGCGTTTGGCGAAGTCGACCACCACATGGTCAGAGCCCTCCACTGTGATAAATTCCACATCGCGTCCCAAAATCTTCAGGGCATTATAAAGCTGGATCGACTCGCCGATGGGGACATTGGTGTCGACCGTGCCATGGAGAAGGAGAAGCGGAGTGTGAATCTTGTCGGCGTTGAAGAGGGGGGAATGTTCGGTGAAGAGTTTGGGATTATTCCACGGATATGAGCGGGCCGCCGCCACGGAGTTATAACTGTAGCCCCAATAACCCTCTCCCCAATATGAGGTGATGTCGGAAATACCCGCATGGGATACGGCTGCCGCGAAGATATCGGTTTTCGTCTGGAGCAACTGCGTCATGAATCCTCCGTAGCTCGCTCCCATACATCCGATTTTCTTGTCGTCGACAAAGGGATGGGCCTTGCAGAATTCCTTGACACCGTAGATAATCTCATCTGCCGTGCGATCACCCCAGGCATTGACGTGGCGCGCGGAAAATTCCTGCCCGTAACCTGTCGTGCCGGAGGGATTGAGCACATATACCACATATCCCCTTGAGGCGAGAAGTTGCGGGGTGTAGGGATGATGGTTGACGTGTGAGGAGGGTGACGTGCCTCCGTAATAATATACGATAAGGGGATATTTCTTCGTGGCATCGAAGTCGGGCGGAAGGGTCATGGTGCCGTCGACGACAGTCCCGTCGGGAGCCGTGAAGCTCCACTGCTCCCAGTCGCCGAACCGGATACCCTCAAGCGTATCGGCCATCGGGTCATCAATGAGACGCGATTTGCCATTCTTGAGATCGAGCAGGTAGCCGCGACCCATATATGTGTAGGACATGCCGGTGTAGGCGAGCCAATCCGCCTTGCGGGTGGCCACCGAGAAATCTACCGTGTAGTCTACTTCAGTCGGTATCTTCTCGATGTGTCCGTTCTTCGGATCAAGCGTGAAGAGATTCATATCGAATCCATCCTCGCCCATTATATATATCTTCCCGTTGGCCTGATTCCATACGGCCTCCTCGATGCTGGGGTCGAAGTCGCGCGTCATCGGTCTCACATCGCGGCTTTTGAGGTTATATAGATAACCTTGCAAATCGAAATCATTGCCCCATTCATATTCTCCGGAATTCAACCCTACCCCGTTGAATGCGTTGGGGCCGGCCATAATAAAGATTTCCTTAGCGTCGGGTGAATATATGGCTTTCTTGAATGATGAATCCATCCCGGGGATGGTGTCTGTCGCGAGTGTATTGACGTCAAGCTGCACGAGTTTCACGTCATAGAAGGGGAATTTCTCCGGAGTCTCGCGCACCGTGGAATAGAGAAGTTTGGAACCATCTGATGAGATATCGCTTACATAGGGGGTATTGCCTCCATATGCGATCGGATGGGGAACAGCGTCATCAAAACGCATCATCCACAGATAATAGCGGTCGCGCATGCCGGGCTGACGGTCATCAGGGGATTTGACACGGTGCATCACTCCCGTGTTGTCCTGCGCTCCCTCCTCCTTCACATAGTAGATGATGTAATCCCCCTTGGGGCTCATCGTATATCCCTTTGCATCGTCGGCTATCCGTGTCGCCAATTTGCCGCGACGCTGCGAGGGATAATCGATGTAATTGATATCGAATGTGCCGTCGCCGTTACCCTGCGCATACTGCAGGCGCGCGTTCTCACCCGTAATCCACTGGCATCCGGAGGGAAGGTTTTCAGTGACGGTCTTTCCCGAGGCGGTCTCCACCATGTTTACAGTATTCTCGAAATCCACACTGTTGGCGGAATAGCGGTAATACAGCATCATATGGCTGCCGTCAGGAGAAAGCGACACACCCGACAGACGCTTCCCTTCCGATATGGTATTGACGTTGAAGAGGGTCTTCATTGTCGGGTCATTGCGCAACACCACCTCTTTGTAATCCTCATCCGGAATAATCTCGAATTTAAGCGTCGGTTTCGAGGAGGTGGTGTCGGTAAGGGCTCTGACCTCCACCAAGGCGTCGCGCCCCGGCTCAAGGGTGAAGCTACCTTCGGCATCTCCGGGTATAGTATCAAAGGTTGACTTTGAGCCGATTTCAGCACCGTCAAGGTATATCTTGATCGCGGCCTCCGATGAAACCTTTACCTTCCCTTTGAAAAATCCTTCCGGGCGAATACGGGTCGTGAATCGCTGAAGCTGTAGCTCGCGGGCATCCGAAGGTGCGACCAGACTGACACGTCCGCCGGTATCCGGCACGACGGTAGTGAAATCCGCCATCATTCGTTGCGACTGCAGCGGGGTGATTGCCGGAAGAGAGCCGAGAAGTTTATCCTTCTTGAAAGGATTATCCTTGCTCATTACTGAATCCGGAAGGGCCGGCAAAGTCAGTTTCACCGGTTTACTGCTTCTTAGCACAGGAGCATCGGAAGCAGAGACAGCCGCCAGCGCGCAGGCGCCGGCAGCTGTCAGTGTTAACAATAGTGTCCTCATAAAGGGGGGATATGAAGTTTAAGTTTGGAATCGTATTAGTTTGAAGGCACCTCGTAACGTGGAATCGACACGAGCTTGATTTTATAGACCAGTGTCGAGTATGGCGGAATCGAACCGTTCTGCACGTTACCATATCCGGCGACAGCCGGTATGATACAGGTGACCTCATCGCCTACGCGCATCTCTGTGAGGGTATGCCAGAAACCGACTATATTGTCGTTGGGACGACATTGATATATGGAATCGCCATAGGATGCGGTTGCCGAGTAGGAGTCCGAGAGACGGTTGCCGTAGATGTCATCGAGAGCATACTGCACCCTCACCAGGGAATTATCCATCGGCTGAAGGTTATTTGCGGTCAGCGTGCGGTCATTCTCCCATTTCACGAGGGTGAAAGCTTCCGGAGCCCATGTCGGAGCAAGACGCGTGTAGACCGGAAGACCATTCTCGGTCAACGCTGCTTTCTCGGCCACGAAGCGGGTATTCTCCTGTTCCCAGGCGTTATAATCGACATCCTCATCTTTCAGGCAGGAAGCCATAGGAGTCATGGCCACCGACAAGAGAAGGAGCGTCAAAAATTGTTGGGTCTTCATTTTTAAATTTGAATATGAATCAGAACTTCACCTCCGGCGCACGCTCGGCTCCGCTCTCCGCCTTAAACTGAGGTTTGGGTTTGAAACCGAACCATCCGGCGTAGATATTGGTGGGGAACTTCTTTATCGACGTGTTGTAGTCGGCCACCGCCTCAGTATAATTGCGACGGGCGATAGTGATACGGTTCTCGGTGCCCTCAAGCTGAGTCTGAAGATTCATGAAATTCTCATTTGCCTTCAGGTCGGGGTATGCCTCGGTGACAGACAGCAGTGACTTCAATGCCTGCGACAGTTCATTCTGCGCCTGCTGGAATTTCGCCAGTGTCTCCTCATCGAGATCATCGGCGTTGATGGTGATTGAGGTCGCCTTGGCTCGGGCCTCTGTCACTTTGACGAGGGTCTCCTCCTCATGGGTGGAGTAACCCTTTACCGTATTGACGAGATTCGGAATCAGATCTGCACGACGCTGATACTGGTTTTCCACCTCGGCCCATTTCTGGTCGACTCCCTGCTGTTCCTCCACAAGGGAGTTATAGTTGCAGGATGAGAGTGTCGATGCGCCTGCCAACAGGGCGACCGCACATATTATCTTGCTTATTATCTTTCCCATAATATTCTTAATTTATATATCATGAATAATATCATGGCCTAATCGCCACTTTGGCCGGCGCAATCCACCGGTTCGGCATCCGGAGCTCGGATCAGAGAAGCTTCTTGAGAAGCGTATTGAGACTCACCTTCTCCGAGAGAATCTTCTCGAGATCGGCGATGGCTACACGCTCCTGCTCCATGGAGTCGCGGTGGCGCAGTGTCACAGTCTCATCCTCAAGCGTCTGGTGGTCCACAGTGATGCAATAGGGAGTGCCGATGGCATCCTGACGGCGATAACGCTTGCCGATGGAGTCCTTCTCATCGACCTGACATGTAAAGTCGAAACGCAGACGATGCTGAATCTCACGTGCCTTCTCCGGCAGACCATCTTTCTTGACAAGGGGAAGCACGGCACATTTCACGGGAGCGATCGCCGGGGGGAAATGGAGCACTACACGACGGTCGCCGTTGCCGAGATCCTGATCCTCATAGCAGCTGCAGAATACGGAGAGGAACATGCGGTCTACGCCGATTGATGTCTCGATGACGTAGGGCACATAGCTTTCGTTGAGTTCCGGATCAAAATACTGTATCTTCTTGCCTGAGAATTTCTCATGCTGCGAAAGGTCGAAGTTGGTGCGAGAGTGGATACCCTCCACCTCCTTGAATCCGAAGGGCATGAGGAATTCGATATCGGTGGCGGCGTTGGCGTAATGGGCCAGCTTCTCATGGTCATGATAACGGTATTTCTCATCGCCCAGACCGAGAGCCTTATGCCATTTGAGACGGGTCTGGCGCCAGAAATCAAACCATTTCAGTTCCTCGCCGGGGCGCACGAAGAATTGCATCTCCATCTGTTCGAACTCGCGCATACGGAAAATGAACTGACGCGCCACGATTTCATTACGGAAGGCCTTGCCTATCTGGGCAATGCCGAAGGGTATGCGCATACGGCCGGTCTTCTGCACGTTGAGATAGTTCACAAAGATACCCTGAGCTGTCTCCGGACGCAGATAAACATCCATGGCGCCGTCGGCAGTTGAGCCCATCTCGGTCTTGAACATGAGATTGAACTGACGCACGTCGGTCCAGTTGCGGGTGCCGCTGATAGGATCCACGATTTCGTAGTCGAGTATAATCTGCTTGAGTTCCTGAAGGTCGTTGGCGTTCATTGCCTCCGAGAAGCGTGTGTGGAGTTCCTCACGCTTCTTGGCGTGTTCGAGCACACGGGGATTGGTCTGGCGGAACATCGCCTCGTCAAAGCTGTCGCCGAAACGCTTGGCAGCCTTGGCCACCTCCTTGTTAATCTTATCGTCAAACTTGGCGATTTCATCCTCTATAAGGACATCGGCACGATAACGCTTCTTGGAATCCTTGTTATCAATCAAGGGATCGTTGAAAGCGTCGACATGGCCCGATGCTTTCCAGATAGTGGGGTGCATGAAGATGGCCGAGTCGATACCCACGATATTGTCGTGGAGCATTGTCATCGCTTCCCACCAGTAACGCTTGATATTGTTCTTCAGCTCCACGCCGTTCTGACCGTAGTCGTAGACTGCGGAGAGACCGTCGTAGATCTCGCTTGACTGGAATACGAACCCATACTCCTTGGCATGGGCTATTATCGTCTTGAATACATCTTCTTGCTTTGCCATTATCTTGTGTATTGTTAGCTTTTATGTGCGATCGGGAATTTTCCCGAGATTAATAGGCAAAATTAGTGAAAAATAAGGGATTCGGCAAATTTTTTGCCGAATCCCTTGATTTTTCAATAAAATTTAATTGCTCAGAGATTGAAATAGAAGGTGCCGGTGGAGAGCGGTACATAGAAATTATACGTCTCGCCATTTAGGAAGTAGCTCGTGTTGTAGGCAGTGTCGTCGATTCCTCTGTTCCACATGTCGGTCCAGGGATTCCAGGCGTTCAATACGGTGACGTTATATTGGGCGCCGTTCCAGCTGTAACTGACGGTCATCGGTATCGTGCGCCATACACCCTGTGCATCATAACCCACTCCGACTACGTTGCATGTGCCGCTGTTCATGCCTTCGACAAAGCCCGGATTAACATTTACCACCACCGAGGGCGACGCCTGCCAGCCACCACCCCATGGACTACCCCACGCGGGACCACCGGGGCCGGGGCCGGGACCCGCAGGCTGAAATCCCCCGCCGGAGCCGGGGGCAGGCGCGGAGGAGCCGCCCGGATTCCACCCGATACCATTGGCGGGAGCCGGGTTGAAACCACCTCCGCTGCCGGGAGCGGGAGCTGAATTCTGTGCCATGACGGCAACCGGAATTATTATCGTGGCCAATAGGCCGAGTATCCTTTTGTTTCCCATAGTATTCAATTTTATTATACTTTATCCTTGTTATTCTTTTTTAATGAGCCTTTTGCTTTGATAATAAAACCATCGAGTATGCCCCTTTGTTTCATTGATATAAATCATAATTTTAATTTTAAATTCTGAAAAACATGTCTTATCTGACTGATGACAAGCTTGTGATTGTCGGCGCAGCCGGCATGATCGGTTCCAATATGGCTCAGACAGCCATTATGATGGGTCTCACCCCCAATATCTGCCTTTATGACCCCTATGCCCCGGGTCTGAAGGGTGTCGCTGAGGAGCTGCTCCAGTGTGGCTTCGAGGGCCTGAACCTCACCTACACCTCCGATATCAAGGAGGCGCTGACAGGGGCAAAATATATCGTCAACTCCGGTGGCGCGGCCCGTAAGGCCGGAATGACCCGTGAGGATCTGCTGAAAGGCAACGCCGCCATCGCCGAGGAGTTCGGTAAGAACGTAAAGGAGTATTGCCCTGACGTGAAGCATATCGTAGTGATTTTCAACCCGGCTGATATCACCGGTCTTATCACTCTGCTCTATTCAGGTCTCAAACCCTCTCAGGTATCGACCCTTGCCGCACTCGACTCCACCCGTCTGCGCAATGAATTGGCGAAGTATTTCAATCTTCCCGCCGATGAAATCAAGAATTGCCGCACTTTCGGCGGCCATGGCGAGCAGATGGCTGTCTATGCCTCGACAACTACCGTCGACGGTAAACCTCTGACGGAAATCATCGGCACCGAGTCACTTCCCGACAAGGATTGGGAGGAGCTGAAGGTGCGTGTCGTGCAGGGTGGTAAAAACATCATCGACCTCCGTGGCAGAAGCTCTTTCCAGAGCCCGGCTTATCTTTCGATCGAGATGATTGCCGCCGCCATGGGTGGCGCTACATTCCGTTGGCCTGTCGGCACCTACGTCAACAACGATCGTTTCTCTCATATCATGATGGCTATGGAGACGACCGTCACCAAGGATGGCGTGAAGGTTACACCCGTTAAGGGCACACCCGAAGAGGAGAAGGCTCTTGAGGAGAGCTACCGTCACCTCTGCGCTCTGCGTGATGAGGTAATCGAGCTCGGAGTCATGCCTCCGATCGCGGAATGGAGCAAATTCAACCCCTATCTCGACGAAAAGACTTGCTGATAAAGCTCTCTCGGAAATTTCATCCCGAACGATATTATTCATATACACACACAATATCCCCCGCCGACTGATTGCCGACGGGGGATATCACATATGTGCGGATGATAGGGATTTTAGAGGTTAGAATTCTGTATCTCCATAGCCCGATGTGTCCATCGGTTCCCCTTCGTTGCGACGGTCGCTCTTACCCTTCATGTTGCCGAAAGAATATTTGATGGTCAGACGCAGGGTGCGACCGCCACGCCAACGTTCGTCATATTGCGTATAGCCTACGCCGTCGACAGTACTCTTGAACTTGCGGGAATCGAAGAGGTCGCGGCAGTTGAGCGAGAACGACCAGTCGCCGACATTCTTTCTCACAGCCAGATCGACGCTCCATCCACCCTGGCGGCTACCCTGGGCCGTGAGATTCTTGGATGAATAACGCCCCGTGGCCTGGACGCCCAACCCCCACGGCAATTTGAACGACGCCATCATGCGGGCATCCCATGCGAATGAATTACGCTCTTTGCCGCTTAGGGGGAAGCTCTTGCCGTCGGCATAATAAGTAGTCTCCCATGCCGAGATATGATTGTTGTAGAGATTTACGGTTGTCGTCAGGTCAAGCACGCGGAAGAGGGAATTCTTACCGACGATTTCCACACCGGAATTAGTCTGCGAACCGATATTGTCCCATGTCGAATACATTACGTTATCATTCAGATAGGATACCCGGTTCATGTTGTTGCTGCTCTGACGCAGGTAGGCCGATACGGAAATCATATGCATGGTCCACGACTTGAGATAATTGAGCTCGAAGGAGTTGGCATATTCCGGTTCCAGTTCGGGGTTACCGTAGCTGATGTTGGAGGGGTCGGAGATATTTCGGAAGGAGTTGAGCTGTCCGCCCCAGGGACGGCGTATGCGACGCGTGTAATTTATCTGCACCTCATTATCCATGGGCAGTGAATAGCTGAGGAAAGCCGAGGGGAAGAGGGAGAAATTGTTGGTCTTATACCAGTCAGTGCTTTCCTTCACCTCGCCCCAACCGAGCGACTTCGTACGCACCTGCCAGGCCTCCCCGCGCAGTCCGGCGGAGAAACTGAAATTGTTGACCTTTCCTCCTAACGTCAGATAAAGGGCGGAGATATTGTTACGATAGATGAAACGGTTGAAAAGATCCTCGGCTACAGCCATGGACTGCTCCGTGGAACCCTGAAGAGTCGTGACAGGGGTATTCTCGTAGTTATAGTTTCCCTGGAAACCGGATTCGAGCTTCAGCCAAGGGAGAATCTGGTTGGTATAGTCGAGTTTGGTCTCCATATTGTTGGAGCATATATGCTGACTCTGTTCCTGATAGAGATCATAGGGGTCGAGGCCGGCATCGTCGAATGTATGGTTCTCATGGAATGAGTTGCTCCACGGGCCTCCCCAGTGGCTGTAACCGAACGTGAAGTCAAGGCTATGGCTTCTGCTCCATTCATGCCGGTAACCGATCTCTACATGGGCGTTGCGCATGTCATTGCTGTTGGAGGCATAGTCGGTGTTGGTATTCCATTGCCCCGGAATGTTGGCTTTGTAGAATGTCTCGCTNTGGCCCCACATATGGCCGAACATTCCGAAAGCGCCGAGCGATACCTGGTCGGCATCTGTGATATGCCATGTAGTTCCGGCCCGCAGGAAGAGATTGTTGCCATGGTTTCTGCTGGATCCGTCGGAATACAGNAAGAGNCCGTCGTCATAGTCGCGNCGCGACAGTGAGCCGCCGTTGTTATGGCGCATACGGAAGCCTACACTGGCATAGCTCTCCCATTTCGGGGAGTTGTAGTTGAAGCTGACGTTGGCGTTGCCGCCGCCGCGAGTATTGGCGCTGACCTCAGCCGATCCGAAATATCCGCTCCGGCGGTCTTTCTTCANGATTATATTGATAATGCCCGATGTTCCCTCCGGACTGTATTTGGCCGAGGGATTGGTGATGACCTCCACGCTCTCTATGCTCTCGGCCGGAATCTGTTCGAGAATCGAGGCTCGGTTATCAGCCGTAAGGCCTGATTCCTTGCCGTTGATCCATACTGTCACGCTGGAGCTGCCACGCAGCGACACCTCGCCATCCTGATCGACCTCGACCGAGGGTATCGATTCGAGAAGTTCGGAGGCGGACAGGCCNGCCGCCCCTATATTTGCGTCGACCTGGAATACCTTCTTATCAAGTTCGAAGCGCATTTGGGAGCGGACACCTTCGACCACAACCTCNTGAAGCACCTTCGTGTCATCGGCCAGTTGGATATCTCCTATATTTACGTTGGCTGACCCGACATCGACCTTGCGCTCCTGCTCAATGCTGCCGACCGACGACACCTTGACCGTATAATGACCGCTCTTCACCTTCGGAAGAGTGAAATTGCCGTCAAGATCAGTCTCCGTGCCNACCGGCAGAGGCTTTCCTTTGGAATCAAAGAGTTGGACTGTGGCGAAGTCAAGGGGTTCTCCCGTAGTCTTGTTCAAGACCCTTCCGGAAATCATGCCGTCGGCCCATGCGTTGATGGAAATGCCGAGGAANGCCGCCATCANCNAGGGGCATATATAGCGATGTTGCTGTTGTTGCTTCATTTGTCAATCGGGCGACGNCGCCCATNTATTTATATCAGGTTTATAATGGATTTTTGTAGGAACTACGTGTTGTTTGACTCATGCTGATACAGATAGTTTAAGTGAAAAAATGTAAAAAAAAGCAATGAATTGTTGAGATGCCGACCCTCAAAATATGAGCGGAATGAAAGTTTTCANCATTGGAATTGGTGACTTCCCGAAAAATGCCTATATTTGTGGATTATTTGCTATAATTGCTAATAAGGAAAAAGTATCTACAGAATGAAAGCTTATGTATTCCCCGGTCAGGGGGCCCAGTTCGTGGGCATGGGTAAAGATCTCTACGAGAACAATGCCGAGGCCCGCGAGATGTTCGAGAAAGCGAATGAAGTGCTCGGATTCCGCATTACGGATCTGATGTTCGACGGCACTGAGGAGGATCTGAAGCAGACTAAGGTGACTCAGCCCGCTATCTTCCTTCACAGTGTTATACTCGCCAAATCTCTTGGCGATNATTTCAAGCCCGACATGGTGGCGGGTCACAGTCTCGGAGAATTCTCCGCTCTCGTGGCCGCCGGTGCCCTGAGTTTCGAGGATGGCCTGAAGCTCGTGGCCAAGCGTGCCATGGCAATGCAGAAGGCNTGCGATCTGCANCCCTCCACGATGGCGGCAGTCCTCGCTCTCCCCGATGAGAAGGTGGAGGCAATCTGCGCCGAGGTNGATGATGTGGTGGCTCCGGCCAATTATAACTGNCCCGGTCAGGTCGTGATTTCCGGCACGATCGAAGGCATCGACGCGGCCTGCGAAAAGATGCTCGCCGCCGGCGCGAAACGCGCNCTCAAACTCAAAGTGGGNGGTGCGTTCCACTCCCCCCTCATGGCTCCGGCCCAGGAGGAACTNGCCCAAGCCATAGAGGCGGCAGATTTCCATGCNCCGGTAGCGCCGGTGTATCAGAATGTCGACGGCAAGCCCCACACCGACCCCGCCGAAATCAAGGCTAACCTCATCAAGCAGCTGACCGCCCCCGTGCGCTGGACTCAGGATGTCGAGGCTATGGTGGCGGATGGCGCCGATGAGTTCATCGAACTCGGCCCCGGCAATGTCCTGCAGGGACTTGTCAAGAAGATCGCCCGTGGCGTCGCCACATCCGGCATGCAGTAATATTGAATATTTCACAAGGGGCCGGGAGCCGTCTCGGCTTCCGGCCNCCGACTTACATTTGACTTCAACATGAAAAAATACAACGTTGCAATCGTCGGCGCATCAGGTGCGGTCGGTCAGGAGTTTCTCCGCGTGCTTGAGGAGCAGGACTTNCCTATCGCGAAGCTCCGCCTCTTCGGTTCGGAACGTTCGGCCGGCAGAAAAATCAATTATCGCGGCGAGGAGCTTACGATCGAACTTCTCTCCGATGACTCTGATTTCTCAGGCGTCGATATCGCATTCACCTCTGCGGGGGCGGGAACATCGAAGAGATATGCCGATGTCATCACCCGCCACGGNGCCGTGATGATCGANAATTCATCGGCATTCCGTATGGATGACGATGTGCCATTGGTNGTGCCGGAGGTTAACGCCGCCGATGCCCTNGACCGTCCGCGNAACATCATNGGCAACCCCAACTGCACNACGATCCAGATGGTCGTGGCCCTCAAGCCTATCCACGACCTCTCCCCTATCCGACGTGTGCGTGTGGCCACTTATCAGGCTGCCTCCGGAGCCGGCGCGGCGGCGATGGATGAACTCGTCAACCAATACTCGCAGATCGCATCCGGCNAAGCTCCTACCGTGGAGAAATTCGCCTATCAGCTCGCATANAACGTGATTCCTCAGGTGGATGTCTTCCTCGATAACGACTATACGAAGGAGGAGATGAAGATGTTCAATGAGACTCGCAAGATAATGCACTCCGACGACATACGCGTCGCCGCCACATGTGTCCGTATCCCGGTGCTCCGCGCCCATAGCGAAGCCATCTGGGTGGAGACCGAGAATCCTCTCGACATCAACNAGGTGCGTGAGGCTTTCGAGAAGGCTCCGGGACTCGTGGTCTGCGACAATCCGGCTGAAAAACTCTATCCCATGCCGCTGGATATCACCGGCAAGGATCCGGTCTANGTCGGGCGTCTGCGCCGCGACATAGCCGACGACTGCGGACTCAGTTTCTGGGTCGTGGGAGATCAGATCAAGAAGGGGGCGGCGCTGAATGCCGTGCAGATCGCCCAATGGCTCATAGCCAATGANCCGAGACTCGCCTGANCCGGTCAATCATTTGAGAAATCTAACCTAACATCCATATTATGAAACAAGACGACGAAAGCATCATGACGCCGACGGGTCTGCCCGAGAACGCCTTCCGTGAACTGGGAGCCGACGAGGAGTATCGCCCTGTCATGTCGCCGGCCCACGACCAGAAGGAAGTGACGCCGTATTCGGTCATCACCGGTCTGGTGATGGCAATCATTTTCTCGGCTGCCGCCGCTTACCTCGGTCTGAAGGTAGGCCAGGTGTTTGAAGCCGCCATCCCGATCGCCATCATAGCGGTCGGCCTTTCCAACGCTCTGGGCAAGAAAAATTCTCTCGGCCAGAATGTCATTATCCAGTCGATCGGAGCCTGCTCCGGTGTGATTGTGGCAGGCGCGATTTTCACGCTCCCCGCCCTTTTCATCCTTCAGGCTAAGTATCCGGATATCACGGTGCAGTTCTACCAGATTTTCCTCAGCTCGCTNNTGGGAGGNATTCTGGGCATTCTGTTCTTCATCCCGTTCCGTAAGTATTTCGTGAAGGATATGCACGGCAAGTATCCCTTCCCNGAGGCNACGGCCACTACCCAGGTGCTCATCTCGGCACAGGCCGGTGCGGAATCCGGTGAAGGCAATCAGGCCAAGACTCTCATNGTGGCCTCGCTCATCGGCGGTATCTACGANTATCTCGTGGCTACATTCGGCTGGTGGGCTGAGACCGTCACATCCACAGCCTCATCACTCGGAACGACCATAGCCGAAAAGACGAAGCTCGTGCTGAGCTGCAACACCGGAGCCGCCCTGCTGGGTCTCGGATACATCGTGGGTCTCAAGTANGCTTTCGTCATCTTCGCCGGTTCGATTTTCGTATGGTGGATTGTAATCCCGCTGATGGGCACATATGGTGCGCCCGAACTTCAGGCCATGGCTCCCGACTCCATCTTTAAGGATTATGCCCGAATGATCGGTATCGGCGGTATCGCCATGGCCGGCGTCATCGGCATCATCAAAAGCTGGCCCATCATCGTGCAGGCCGTCGGTCTCGCCGGTCGTGAGCTCAAGGGCAAGTCGTCGGCAGCCAAGGAGGTGCGNTGGCAGATGGATATATCGATGAAGCATATCGTGTTCTTCATCGCCCTGGCTCTGGTGGCGGTGATGCTGTTCTTCTGGTTCGGCGTTATCCACACTCTCTGGCAGGCGGCTGTGGCATGGCTCGTGGTGGTGGTGATAGCATTCCTCTTCACCACNGTGGCAGCCAATGCCATCGCTATCGTCGGCAGCAACCCGGTAAGCGGTATGACTCTTATGACCCTTATCATCGCCTCGGCTATCTTNGTCGGTATCGGNCTGAGCGGCACAAGCGGTATCGTGGCTTCGATGGTNATCGGCGGCGTTGTCTGCACGGCTCTCTCGATGGCCGGTGGCTTCGTGACCGACCTCAAGATAGGCTACTGGCTCGGCTCCACCCCGAAGAAGCAGGAGACATGGAAATTCCTCGGCACCCTCGCCTCGGCCGCTACCGTAGGTGGTGTGATCATGGTGCTCAATCAGGTCTATGGTTTCTCGGGCGACAACGCTCTCGTGGCTCCGCAGGCCAACGCCATGGCTAAGGTGATCGAACCCCTCATGATGGGTGGCGACACTCCCTGGATTCTCTATATGGTCGGCGCTATCCTCGCCGCCATACTCAACTGGCTCGGAGTGCCCGCACTCGCTTTCTGCCTCGGCATGTTNATCCCGCTTTCCCTCAACACTCCGATGCTCGTCGGNGGCGCGATTGCCTATTTCGTNAGCAACAGCTCGAAGGATCAGGCCATCAACGACAAGCGTCGCGATCGCGGCACTCTCCTCTCCTCCGGACTTATCGCCGGTGGNGCCCTNTTCGGNGTATTCGCAGCCGTCACCCGTTTCGCCGGTTTCGAATATGTGAATCCCCTTTCGGAGGGTCTGACTCAGATTCTCGGCTGCGCAGCCTACGCGCTCCTCATCTGCTACCTCATCTGGGATTCCAAACGAGTGAAGTAATTCNAATCCATACAATCCTCATTAATCCGACGCCGGGCTNNNNAGCCCGGCGTCTCTATTTTCCATTTCGCCGCAAGTTCGGAGGTAATTTATTTTGCGCATTTCCATTGAATTTGTTAAATTTGCAGTTTGAATCAGTTCAGAAAATAATAATGACATTCNATATACTCAAAAGACATTTCCTCAGGCTGCTCATGGCCTTTATCCTTCTCGGAGGNTTTCACGGATTAGCTTCGGCTTCTCCACGCTGGACCGACCCTAACCCCAAACGCGAGTTTCGCGGTGCGTGGCTCCATGTCATAGGCCAAAGCCAATATCAGGACATGGGCACCAACAAGGCGAAGATGTATATCCAGGATCAGCTCGACAAACTTCAGGCCGCCGGTTGCAANGCCGTTATTTTTCAGGTGCGNCCGACGGCCGACGCGCTCTACAAATCTGATCTTGAGCCCTGGAGCGCATGGCTGACAGGCAAACGCGGNCGCGCCCCTCAGCCGGAATGGGATCCGCTGGAATTCACCCTGCAGGAGGCCCATAACAGGGGCATGGAGTTCCACGCCTGGCTCAACCCCTACAGGGTGACCTCGAACGGAAAAGAGGTGCTCCCCTCCACTCATGATATCCACAAGCATCCCGAACGCTATGTGAAATTCAACGGTCAGACTTTTTTTGATCCGGCATATCAGGAAAACCGCGATTTCATCTGCGANGTNGTGGCTGATATCGTCAGCCGATATGACGTCGATGCCATCCACATCGANGACTATTTCTATCCCTATCCTGCCAACGGTCAGCGATTCGAGAATGACAATGCCTCCTACGCCAAATTCGGTAAAGGAATGGAGCGNCGGGCATGGCGACGCAAGAATGTCGACTTGCTTATCGAACAACTCCACTCCACAATCAAGGAGACAAAACCATGGGTNCGGTTCGGTGTCAGCCCGTTCGGAATATGGCGCAACAAAAAGAGTGATGCGCGCGGATCNAACTCCAANGGATTGCAGAACTACGACGACCTNTATGCCGATGTGCTCCTGTGGGCGGAGAAGGGTTGGATCGACTATCTTGCNCCTCAGCTTTATTGGAGCCTCGATATGGCNGCAGCCCCGAGCCGACACCTTGCCGAATGGTGGAATGACCATACCCCGGAGAATGTGCAGCTCTATATNGGACAGGATACAAAACGCACCATGGATTCGGCCGATCCCAAAAATCGCGACACCAANGAACTTGANACGAAAGTGCGNCTCTCCCGCAAGCTCCACAACGTCGACGGCAATGTCTGGTGGCACGGTTATTGGGTCACCGGCAANTACAAAGGGGTNGCCGATTCACTGGCCACNAAATATCAGCGNACAATCGCCCTGCCTCCCGTNTGGGGCGACGAGCGTGTCAAACCGGAACGCATCAAGAATCTTGAAGTGCAACGCTACGACGGCAAGACTTTNCTCGAATGGGTGCCCCCCGTCAANGGCAAGACCGAACGCGCCGAAGATGCCGTGATGTTNGTAGTCTANAGCTTCCTCCCCGGCGAGAATACCGATGACCTCTCCGATGCNGAGACCATCATCGCCGTCACCCCCTTCTCCCGTGTAGTTATTTCNGATGATGAGAGTCCGGAGTCGGTCAAGGGAATGACCTTNGCAGTNACNTCCCTCGATCGTCAGAACCGGGAATCCACCCCCGTAAAAATTAANCTCTGAAAAATCAATGGGTATTCTCAAATTCGGAATAAAGGGAAAAGAATGGTCGATTATTCAAAAGATTTTTGAAGAGCACAAACATATTGAGAAGGTCATTATATATGGTGAGCGATTGAGTGAGAACTATCATCGTTTTGCAAATATAGANCTCACTCTTAAAGGCCCTAAACTCTCATCTTTAGATCTTTTCTCAGTTGAAACATTATTGTATATGTCATCATTACCATACAGATGTAATGTATCCTTGTATAACGAATTGGAAGATTTGGCGTTGATCGACCATATAAACCGCAGAGGAATAACCATCTATGAACGATGCTGAAATAAAGATGAATGATCTGAAAGACTTGCTCGATATGGAAGTGGAGCGCGTGAACCGTCCGGAGTTCATCGCCGATGACCCCGTGCAGTTTCCCCGGCGATTCTCTGACGTCAGGGATATTGAAATCGTGGCATTTCTCGCATCCATCATAGCTTGGGGAAACCGGAAGATGATCTGCCGCGATGCGGAGAGACTGCTCCATATAATGGGCGATCAGCCTTACGAGTACGTACGTGACGGAGCTTTCGAACAACTAGATCCCGACCTCAATATCCACCGGACCTTCTTCGCCCGCAATCTGAAACATCTCCTGCGCGCACTGCGGGAGATATATCGCAGCCACTCCTCGCTCGACGCTTTTGCAGCTGCAATGAAAGTCGGCGCGTCGGAAGCCCCGGCCTGGGAACTCGTCGGTCATATTAACCGTATCATGGCCGATGGCAACGATGGTGAGGCCGACTCCCGGGCACTCCCGCAGAATCTCTCCACCACAGCCCTGAAACGCATCAACATGGCTCTTCGCTGGCTCGTGCGCGACGACGGAATCGTAGATATGGGAGTATGGTCTTGTATTCCGAAATCAAAATTGTTCGTTCCCCTCGATGTTCATGTCGGAAATACAGCGCGTGAACTCGGTCTCATCCATCGGAAAGCCAACGACCGAAAGACCGTCGACGAGCTTATGGTGCCTCTCCGTGATTTCCGCCCCGACGATCCCGCCATCTACGACTATGCCCTCTTCGGCATAGGCATAAATTCTAAGAAAATTAAATAATAAATATTCCATTATGAACGAACTCGCTTCGAAATACAACCCCGCCGAGGTTGAACAGAAATGGTATGACTACTGGATGGAACACGGCCTCTTCCATTCCGAACCCGATGACCGCGAACCCTACTGCATCGTTATCCCGCCGCCAAACGTGACAGGTGTCCTCCACATGGGCCATATGCTCAATAATACAATCCAGGACATCCTTGTGCGCCGCGCCCGCATGCAGGGGAAGAACGCTCTATGGGTGCCCGGCACCGACCACGCCGCTATCGCCACCGAGACCAAGGTAATCTCCAAACTCGCCGAACAAGGCATAAAGAAAACCGATCTCACTCGTGAGCAATTCCTGGAGCATGCCTGGGACTGGACACGCAACCATGGTGGTATAATCCTCTCGCAACTCCGCAAGCTCGGCGCATCATGCGATTGGGAGCGCACTGCTTTCACTCTCGACGAAATGCGCTCGAAGAGCGTAATAAAAGTGTTCTGCGACCTCTACGACAAGGGGCTTATCTACCGTGGACTGAGAATGGTCAACTGGGATCCCCAGAACAAGACCGCTATCTCCGATGACGAGGTATATTATCAGCAGGAGCATTCCAAACTCTATTATCTCAAATATTATGTCGCCGGCGATCCGGAGGGACGCTACGCCGTCGTAGCCACCACGCGCCCCGAGACAATAATGGGCGACACCGCCATGTGCATCAACCCCAAGGATCCGAAAAATGAATGGCTCAAGGGGAAGCGCGTCATCGTCCCCCTCGTCGGCAGAGAGATTCCTGTAATCGAGGACCGCTATGTCGACATCGAGTTCGGAACAGGCTGCCTGAAGGTTACACCGGCCCACGACAAGAATGACGAGATGCTCGGAAAGACCCATAACCTTGAGGTCATCGATATCTTCAACGAAGATGCCACCCTCAACGAACATGGCGGCAAATATGCCGGTATGGATCGCTTCGCCGTGCGTAAGCTCATAGCCAAGGAACTTGCCGAGGCCGGACTGATGGAGAGAGAGGAGGATTACACGAACAACGTCGGATACTCCGAGCGTACGAAAGTCGCCATCGAGCCGCGTCTATCCCTCCAGTGGTTTATCAAGATGAAACATTTCGCCGAGATCGCTCTTCCGCCGGTAATGGAGGATATCATACGTTTCGTGCCCGAGAAGTATAAGAATACGTATCGCGTATGGATGGAGAATATCCAGGACTGGTGTATCAGCCGACAGCTGTGGTGGGGCCATCGCATCCCGGCGTATTATTATACGGCTGCCGACGGCACGGAAAACTTCGTCGTAGCCGAGAATCCGGAGCAGGCTCTTGAAAAAGCCATCGCCGAATCCGGACTTCCCCTCACTCCCGATTCCCTCCGACAGGATGAGGGTGCGCTCGACACCTGGTTCTCCTCATGGTTATGGCCCATCACCCTTTTCAACGGTATCCTTGATCCGGGCAATAAGGAAATCAGCTACTACTATCCCACCTCAACCCTCGTCACAGGTCCGGACATCATCTTCTTCTGGGTGGCGAGAATGATTATGGCGGGATACGAATATGTAGGTCAGCAGCCCTTCGACAACGTGTATTTCACGGGTATCGTGCGTGACAAGCTGGGACGCAAGATGTCGAAATCTCTCGGCAATTCACCCGATCCTCTCGAACTTATCGACCGTTTCGGTGCAGACGGCGTGAGAATGGGCCTGATGCTTGCCGCTCCCGCCGGCAATGACATCATGTATGACGACTCGCTCTGCGAACAGGGAAGAAACTTCTGCAACAAGATCTGGAACGCTTTCCGTCTCGTCAAGGGTTGGCAGACCGACGACACTATCCCACAGCCGGAGGCATCGCGCCTCGGTGTCGAATGGTTTGACCATAAACTCAACGACACCCTCGCCGAGCTCAACGACCTCATGAGCAAATTCCGTATTTCGGAAGCCCTCATGGCTGTCTATAAACTCTTCTGGGATGAATTTTCCTCATGGTTGCTTGAAGTGGTCAAGCCACCGTATGGGCAACCTATCGACCGCAAGACCTACGACTCTGTCCTCGCAGGCTTCGATACGTTGCTCAAGATGCTCCACCCCTTCATGCCCTTCATCACAGAGGAGCTTTGGCAGCATCTTTACGAGCGCAAGCCCGGCGAGAGCATCATGTATGCCAAGCTCCCCGAAGCCGCCGGTGCCGACAAGGAGGCCATCTCACGTTTCGAAACCCTCAAGGAGATAATCGCCGGCGTGCGCACTATCCGCAAACAGAAGCAGATTCCTCAGAAGGAATCACTGAAGCTCCTGGTCAAGGGCCACCACGATGCCACGCTCGATGCCATCCTTCTCAAGATGGGCAATCTTGAAAGCATCGAGGCGGTCGAGGAGAAACCGGCGATGTCTCAGGCATTCATGGTCGGTGCGACAGAATATGCCGTGCCCCTCGAAAGCAACGTGAATGTAGAGGAGGAGATAAAGAAACTCGAAGCCGACCTGGAATATCAGCTCAAGTTCCTTGCCGGTGTAGAGAAGAAACTCTCCAACGAACGTTTCGTCAGCTCCGCTCCTGAAAAGGTGGTGGCTCTCGAACGCAAGAAACAGAGCGATGCCAATGAGAAAATCGCGGCTATCCGCGCCGCTCTCACAGCCCTCGGAAAGTAACCGCAAGAATGCAACGAAATGTTAAAATCGCATTTTATGTTGCAGAACATATAAGAAGAGTGGAGTTTTCTCCACTCTTTTTTTGTAACTTTAGCGCGGATTAATAAATCATCCTCCGGGTTTTCCAAACGGTTCCGCCGTCGCGAAAAAACGGATACCAGTCAAAACCTTTTATCTACTACCCCAAAAACATCGAAAGACAATGATCATCGGAGTACCTAAAGAAATCAAGAACAACGAGAACCGCGTGGGTGTGACCCCCGCCGGTGTCAAGGAACTCGTAAAGCATGGCCACACCCTATACGTGCAGCATACCGCAGGCGAAGGCTCAGGATTCAGCGACGCCGAATACGTCGCAGCCGGTGCGACTATCCTCCCCACCATCGAGGAAGTCTACGGTATCGCCGAAATGATCATTAAGGTTAAGGAGCCTATCGAGCCCGAGTATGCCCTCGTTCGTAAAGACCAGGTGCTCTTCACATACTTCCACTTTGCTTCCGATCTTCCCCTGACTGAGGCAATGATGAAAGCCGGCGCGATCTGCATCGCCTACGAGACAGTGCGTGGCCATCATGGCACACTCCCCTTGCTTATCCCCATGAGTGAGGTGGCAGGCAGAATGTCGGTTCAGGAGGGTGCCCGCTTCCTTGAGAAGCCCCAGGGTGGTCGCGGCGTGCTGCTGGGCGGCGTGCCGGGTGTGACTCCCGCCAAGGTCCTCGTGCTCGGTGCCGGTGTCGTAGGCCGCAACGCAGCTCTTATGGCAGCCGGTCTCGGTGCCGATGTCACTATCTGCGACATCTCCCTCCCGACTCTCCGCCACTGCGCCGAATTCATGCCCAAGAACGTGAAGACTCTCTACAGCTCGCAGCACAACATCGAACAGGAACTGCCGACTACCGACCTCGTCATCGGTTCCGTGCTCATCCCCGGCGCGAAGGCTCCCCACCTCATCACTAAAGATATGGTGAAACTCCTGCGTCCCGGTTCCGTAATGGTCGACGTAGCTATCGATCAGGGCGGATGTTTCGAGACCTCACATCCCACGACCCATTCTGAGCCAACATTCGTAGTCGACGGCGTTGTGCAATATGCCGTTGCAAATATCCCCGGTGCCGTGCCCTACACTTCCACTCTGGCACTCACCAACGCCACACTCCCCTATGCTCTCCGTCTTGCCGATATGGGCTGGCGTGAGGCTTGCAAGAAGGATCCGGGTCTCGCCGACGGCGTGAACATGGTCGATGGCAAGATCACTTTTAAAGCTGTAGCAGAGGCATTCGACCTCCCTTACACTCCCCTCGAACTCTAATTATACCACCCCCCGACAACAACGACAACATTAGATAGGGATTCGGCGCTGCCCGCGATGTTTCGCGTGCGGCGCCGATAATTTTAACATTTATATATTTGGGAGATTACAGATTTATTGCTAACTTCGCGATTGCGGATCCGTACACAGAAGCCCGGGTCATGGGTTTGTGGGTGGGAATTCGCCGGTAATGGTGCGGAGGCACCTATATTTTTGATGAAAATTTAAAAGCGTTTATCCGCGCAATTTCCTGATATACAGAAATTCTCGCAAAATTTCAAATTGGAGTCAGGATAGTGCAACGGTAGATGCCCGTGGTTTATGTACAGTCTTTCCGACAAGTCATTTCTCAATCAAGAGAATGGCTTGTCCGCACGTACTACATACACCGGCGTGGGCTTCTGCGTTGCCGTCCAACTCCAAAAGGCAATGCGAGAAGCCTCTGTATGAAGGACGGCAACAGATACAGTCTCCCACGCTTTTTTTCTTACCTAACCTTCTAACGATTGTCGTTGAGGGGAGACCACTGACAGAGACTTATCACTCACTATGCGCAAGTCTTTACTGTTCACACTACTGCTGACGACTGCCGCATCCGTCTACGCCCGGGAAATCTCCCCTCAGCAGGCTCTGGCCGCCGCCGGAGATTTCCTGAATTCAGGCAGTCGGGCCAAAGTGGCCCCTTCGCTTCAGAAGCCGGAGGATTCAAGCGGCCACAAGCCCTATTACGTATTCAACACCGATGGCCGGCATGGATTCGTCATCATCTCGGGTGATGACCGCGCCCCCAAAGTGCTCGGTTACTCCGAGACAGGCTCCATCGATCCCGCCAATCTTCCACCGCAACTAAAGGCAATCCTCGACAATCTCGGAGAGCGTGTCCGTACGTTGCCCGAAGTTCCCCACCCCTCCTGGTCGATGGAACTCAGCGCAAGCTCTGATGAGGGCGTGCTGATTCCTACCGCCAACTGGGGCCAAACCTATCCCTATAATGCCGAGTGTCCCGTTGTAGATGGCGAGCCCACGCTCACCGGTTGCGTCGCCACGGCCATGGCTATCGTGATGAAGCATCACAATTGGCCCGAAAACTATGATTGGAGCGCCATGCCGATGAATACCGAAGAGGACCCCTTGGACTATGAAAAGGATTCTCCGGAACTCGCTCGCCTGATGCACGATGCCGGCGAGGCTGTCTTCATGAAATATGATCCTGTGGAAAGCGGCGCATATCTTGACTGGATAGGCCACCGCATGCAGTATGTATTCCATTATTCCCCGGAATGTCAGTATCTCGGTTGGGAAAACTACGGATTGGATACCTGGGAATCCATGCTCAAAAGCAATCTCGACAAGGGGAACCCTGTAATCTATGACGGATATGGCACAGGAGGTCACCACGCTTTCGTGATTGACGGTTATATCGGCGATAATTACCACGTCAACTGGGGTTGGCATGGTATGGCGAACGGTTACTTCCCTATAATGGATCTCACCCCATTCGAAAACGAGAACTTCTCCGAACATCAGGGAATGGTCATCAATATCGAGCCTGACCCTGAGATGCACGAGTACTCGGAATGTTTCGTAGACTATGGATATCTCTGGGCTATGGGCGCAAACCGCATGGCAGCCGAGATGAACGTCAGCGTAAGCGATATCGAGACCGGCAAACCCTTCAATCTCATCAATTCTGCAATCACGGTGACGGCAGGATTCGAAGGCCTTGTAGGGGTGGCAATCGTTGACAAGGATGAGAATATCAAGGAGGTTCTGAGGACACATTATATCTCCAGCTATCAGTCCTGGGATAACACCTACTCCACAACCAACACCGCAATCTCCTATTATAATCTTATCCCCTCCTGCAAGATTGATTCCACGGATCGTCTTCAACTTGTCTCCAAGCATGACAAGGACGCAGATTTCAAACTGATGCTCGGCACAATGGAATGGGCCTCATCCATCCCCGTCAGCGGAAATACACCCCTCACCGCAACCGTCACATTTGATATCGGGGAAGGGATAGAATGCAGATTCTTTGCAGAGAACTCTGATAGCGAATGGATAGATCTCGCTCCCGGCAAGACTCTTGTAGACGCTCTTATCGGAGAAAGATACACAATCTCCTTCACGAAGAACGATCCGGATGGAGAAGATCCTATGCATCTCGCTCTGCATGGCAAGATGTTTACCGGCGACGATGATTATTGGACAGGACATGAGCCCCAGACTATATCCTTCGGTATCTTTGCGCCTGAAAACAGCGTGGAAATCAACTTTATCCACCTTACGGATAATGCGGTTCATCTCGATACGGCAGGCACACTCTCTGAAAAAATCGATTCTGCCTCGGCGTTCACTCTCGGCAATCTCACAATCACCGGTAAAATGAACGCGAAAGATTTCTGGTTCCTGCGTGACAATTGCGCAAGTCTGACCACCCTTGACCTGGCCGACGTCACCATTGAGGAGTTTACCGGTGGGGATGGTGATTGGGTATGGGATGATATGTTCCATCCTGCCAATGCGATTCCATACCGTGCCCTCGTCGGCCTTGCCAACCTCTCCGATCTCACCCTCCCGCGCAATCTTGAATCAATCGAAGGATTCTCCATGCAGGGGATGAATCTGACATCCTTGAGTGTCCCTGCCGGAGTCAAAAAAATAGGTCAGGACGTATTCTATTGTAACTTTAACCTTGAAGCTATCGAGCTCCTGAGTCCGGAGGTTGTGGAGATAGGATACCCGGCCTTCGACTTCACCAAGTGTCCTGAGAACGGTGTGCTTTTCGTACCCGAAGGTCTTGCTGATGATTACGCCTCGGCTGAAATCTGGAAAGACTTCGGAAAAATTGTGGAGAGAGCGATGCCGGATCCTCTGAAATTCACCACCACGATTGACAACATTATCTATGAATGTTATGTCGATGAAGCAAAGATAACCGGTTGGGAGGGGAATCCCGTCAATGTCGTGATTCCTGAAACCATCTCCGCGAATGGCGACTCCTACACGGTTACATCGATTTCAGATTTTGCCTTCGAACGGTGCAGCACACTTGAATCCATCAAAATGCCGGATACAATAAAGAAAATCGGTATCTATGCATTCCAATCGTGCCAACATCTCAAGGAGGTCGCACTGAGCGATAATCTTGAGGAGATTGAAATGGGCACATTCTGTGATTGCACCAGTCTTGAGGAATTCACAATAGGACCGAATATAAAATACATTGATGGAGGCGCTCTTTTCTATACCGGACTCAAAAGTCTCTTTATTCCCAAGACATTGCTTGTAAGATCTCCCGAAAGTGTATTCAACGGTCTGCCCGAACTCGATGAATTTGTAGTCGAGGAGGGTAACGAGTATTTCACTGCTATAGACGGCAACCTGTATAGACTCTCCGAACGAGGGTTGTCTCTTGAAGCAGTTGCAGGCAAGAAATCCGGCACGCTTATTCTTCCCGACGTATGCCGTGAGGTGATGGCAGGGGCTTTGGCTGCAAGCCGGATTGAGCGATTGATTCTGAACGATGGCTTGGAATCTCTTGTATCTAACAGCATCAGAGACACACAACATCTGAAGCACATTTCTATTCCCAAATCAGTGAGGATGCTGGAAGATGCAATAGCATATTGCTGGGAATTGGAGAGTATCGAGTTCCGAGGCAAGCCGCAGTCATTTTCCCATATAATCAACGGTTGTCCGAAGCTACAGCACGTCTACATCAATGCGCCGGAGGAGAATGTTTCTCTTGACGGACTGTTTGCCGATGACTACGAGAATCTTAACATTTTCTCGCCGACACTCGATAAGGGATTCGAATATGGCGGCTCGCATACTCTGTTTATCCCCGGAGGATGCTCCGACAATTACGCTTCCTCCTCCACCGCGGAGCTTAAGGAAATGTGGAAATACGTCATCAACCGCCGCAACAATTACATCGCTGTCATTCCCTCCGATGATGTCACGATCAATACGGTGACAATCAATGGCCGCACGGCCACGCCCCTGAAGGAGAATAGCAATTGCTATCCCATTGAGGAAATCATGACAGTCTCCGAAAATATTGATGCCGAACCCGAAGTGACAGTGGAGTTCACATTACATGGTCATCAGACTCTGACTACACATTACACCAAGGAATTCAATGCGACAATAGAGGATTCCGACCATGACATAATAACAGGAATCAATAAGATCGATGACTCATCGTTTGAATGCGTCAATGTATATAGCCTTGACGGCTCACTTATTCTCGTGAATGCCGACAAGGCCGCTCTCAGCCGACTTGAACCGGGTCTCTACATACTCGATTCAGGCTCAAAAATCACCAAAGTCATGATCAACCACTGACCTTGACCAATCATATATTTTGATCGAAAGAGTGGGGGGACGCCGTGCGGCATCCCCCCACTTATCATTTTGAAAAATAGAAACAATCTACAGTTACCGTCGCCGCCATCCCCACCTCCGGGGGGCATGTTCCTCCTGATAATTCTCCAACGCCTCCACCCTGCTTTGAAGGCGCTCGATCCGGATTCCGTAGAGAGGCTCAAGCTCGTGAGATTCCACATACAGTGTGGCTTCGTTAAGGTATTTACGAAGGCTCGTGCGGTAAGCCACGCGCCGGTAGCGCACTTCCAGCCAATCAGCCATACGCTCTGCGGTATAAATAAGCAGGTCGGCCACTCTCTCCGGCTCAAAACATATACTCATGAAGTCTTTTATGAGTTTGTTGATTGTCGGTAATGACAGAGTGCGGCGCGACACCCCCTGCGGAGTGAAGAATTGCCGGTCAACCAACTTTTCCACCCGCTCCAGCTCCTTCCCGGCATCGGGATCAATCCAATATTCAAGATATTCCTTGGCCTCCTTGCGCGCGTCGTAAAGTTCGGTGACCATCGTGATAATCTCCTCCTTATCGAGAGCGGCAAGAGCCTTCTTCAATTTTGCCTTCGACACTTTTTCAGATTTTTATGTTCAACACTATTTGAACAGCTACTTATCCCCAGAAGAGATAAGCCACAAGCACCGCCGCCACCGCGCCGGTGATGTCGGCCAACAATGCGTATCCGGCGGCATAGCGGGTCTTGCTGACCCCTACCGCCCCGAAATAAACGGCGAGAATATAGAATGTGGTATCCGTGCTGCCGCGTACGGCTGCCGCGAGTTTGCTGACAAAGGCATCCGCGCCCTGCGTATTCATGACATCGAGCATCATGGCGCAGGATCCGCTCCCGCTCAATGGCTTCATGAGCATAGTGGGCAATGCGCCTACCCAGCGGGTATCGCCTCCGAGCAGGGCGACGAGGCTCTCCACCCAACCGGTGAAAACATCAAGCGCGCCGCTCGCACGGAACATCCCTATGGCCACCAATATGGCGACCAGATAAGGTATGATGGTGACGGCGGTCTTGAACCCCTCTTTGGCGCCCTCGATAAATACGTCGTAAACCTTGATTCTTTTCCTTACGCCGGCACCGATAAAGAGCATTATGACGGAGAAGAGTATAAGATTAGCTCCGAATGTGCTATATATCTGCACCTTATCGGCCGGAAGCGAACTGAAGAACCAGGCCACACCCCCCACGAGCAGGGCTATCCCCGCGAGCCATGAACATAGCACCGCGTCAAGGCGTATACGCTGGCGGACACATAGGGCGAGGAGCCCTACGAGCGTGGCGATGCCGGTAGCGACAAGTATCGGAATGAATATGTCGCTCGGATTTGAGGCACCACCCTGCGCGCGGTACATCATTATGCTTACCGGAATCAGGCACAACCCTGAACTGTTGAGCACGAGGAACATGATCATCGCGTCGGTGGCGGTATCCTTGTGAGGATTGAGTGACTGCATCTCCTGCATCGCCCTCAATCCCATCGGGGTGGCGGCGTTGTCAAGTCCGAGCATATTGGCCGAGACATTCATAAAAATCGCCCCCATCGCCGGATGGTTACGCGGTATGCCGGGGAACAGGCGGCTGAAAAATGGGGCCACAAGGCGGCTCATGGACTCGATCACGCCGGCACGCTCCCCGATTTTCATTATGCCCATCCAGAGGGCGAGCACACCCGTCAGACCAAGAGAAATCTCGAATGCGAAGGCTGCCTGCGAGAAGGAGGAATTCATGATATCGCTCCATATCTGCACATTGCCCTCGAATATTGTGCTGCCCAATGCCATAAGGAAAGCTATGGCGAAGAAGGCGATCCAGATCCAGTTGAGTATCATCTGTCAATCTCGTTATCCTCACACCCCGGCACATAGTGATGCAGGGCATGGCAGGAATGAATTTTATGGTCGACTATCAAGTGGCGGTTGGCCATACGTGAGATAACCGACATCTCGTGGCTCACGAGCAAAATCGTAGTATGACGGGCAAGATTCTCCACAATGGAATAGATGCGGTGTTCAAACTGTTTGTCGACATATGACAGAGGCTCGTCGAGGACAAGCACTTTCGGATCGGATATGACGGCGCGTGCGAGTAGCGTGCGCTGAAGCTGTCCGCCGGACAACATTCCTACCGACTTGCCGAGATAGTCGTTGATGCCGCATAGGTCGGCGACATTGGCGAACCTCTCCTCCCATCCCGCAGGCAGCCGACCTAACCATCCCTGCCGCAAGCCCGACAGCACGGTATCGCGGACTGTTATCGGGAACTTAGTGTCGATTTTGCTTTTCTGAGGAAGGTAGCCGATATGCAATCTTTTTACGGGAACTCCGTCATGCAGATAGGTCACACGGCCACGCGTGGGCTTGAGCAATTGCAACAATACTCGCAGCAGCGTGGTCTTACCTCCTCCGTTAGGACCGGATATGGCCATAAAATCCCCCTCACGCACCGAGAGATCTACATCATCGAGCACCACCTTACGGTCAAATTCTACGGTGATGTGATCGAGCCGGATGATTTCAGGATGCTCCGATGCCTCGTGGTTATGATCGTGATTGTTATGATGTGTCATTGAATAAGATTCTTGGTGACTCCCTCTATCTGCTCCGCGAAATCCGCTCCGTTCATATTTACGGGATAGGCCTTTATCCCGAGCGATTCGGCTATTTCCTCTGCCCGGGCTGCGGATTGCCCCTGTTCATAGAACAACGCAATTGGATTTGAATCCGCTGCAAGCTCAAGCCTCTCCATGAGTTGACGCGGAGATGCCTCCTTGCCATCCATTTCCAACGGAATCTGGGTCAACCCGTAGTCGCGTGCATAGTAGCTCAAAGATGGATGCATGACCACGAATACCCCCTTCCCTCGCACACCGGCGGCGGCGAGTCGGCCGGCTGTTTCGGCATAACATGCGGCGAAGTCGGTCTGAAGTTCCGACATATTCCTCAGATAGCGTTGCGCCGCCTCCGTGTCTCCGCTTTCCGCCGCACGCTCCGCCATCGCCTGACCGATGTTTTTCGCTATGACGACAGCATTCTCCCAACTTGACAACAGATGCGGGTCTCCCGCCTGATGCGCGTCGGATTCAGCATGTCCATGACAATCAGCTTCCGTATGATCATGATGCGCCGACTGCCCGGATGCGTTGGCTATGCCGTGGGTGTGCATGATAAGGTCGATTCCCTCGCTCAGATCTATGGTCTTGAGCGAAGGGTAATTCGAGCTGATTCTCTCCCCTACCTGAGTTTCAAACCCTACGGAATTGGTCGTGAGGTATAGATCGGCACGCTCAAGAGCTTTCATCGTGCGCATATCCGGATCAAACATTTCAGGGTCGCTCCCCGGCGGGAGCAGAGCCACAACCTCATAATCGTCGCCGACAATCCGCTCCACAATCCATTTATATGATTCGAAACTGACTGCGACCACCGGTCGGCCGGAATCTTCATGCCGACATGAACACAAAAGGAGCAGCAGGACACCGAGTGCCTGCCACACCTTATATATCTTGCAATCTTTCACCGATTGATAATCAGATTTTACGGATTCCCATAATCTCACGCACATCCTTAAGCGTATCGGCCGCGAAAGCACGCGCGCGTTCTGCGCCCTGACGCACTACTTTCGACAGATATTCGTCGTTGCTGCGGATATCGAGTATGCGCTCGCGTATCGGCAGCGTCACCTTAAGGATATCCTCGGCAAGCTGTTTCTTCATGTCGCCATAGCGTATGCTCATATCCGCATAAGCGTCGCGGTAATGCTTCACTACCTCGGGTTCGCTGACAAGCTCCATCAGGGTGAAGAGATTCTCCACGGGTTGGCTCGGCTTCTGATTGGGTTCCTTCGGACCCTCGTCGGTGACGGCGCGCATCACCTTTTTGCGCAGGGTCTTTTCATCATCGATAAGATAGATGCAGTTACCCTCACTCTTGCCCATCTTTCCCGAGCCGTCGAGTCCCGGCACTTTCAGAGCCTCACCGCCGAAGTTGAAGTTGACGGGCTCGCCGAAGTAATCGACACCATAGAAGGAGTTGAAGCGACGGGCGAAACGGCGGGTAAGCTCAAGGTGCTGTTCCTGGTCCTTGCCGACAGGCACGAAATCGGCATGATGGATAAGGATGTCGACCGCCATAAGGGTGGGATAAGTAAGCAGACCCGCGTTTACCCGCGCCTGACTCTTTTCATTGCCGATTATCTCCTTTTCTATCTCATCTCCCTCTCCGGTGAGGCCGAGGGCCTTACGCGCCTTATCCTTGAAGGAGGCTGTGCGCATGAGTTCGCCGATTCCGACGTGCATATTGAGCAGAAGATACATCTCAGGGATTTCCGGCACATCGCTCTGCACATAGAGTGTGCTCTTTTCGGGGTCGAGCCCGGCGGCGAGATATTCGGCGAGTATGTTCTTCACACTCTCGTGGAGCTGCTTGGGATCCGGATTCGTGGTCAGGGCGTGGAGGTCAGCGATGAAGAAGCGGCAATCATAATCATCCTGCATGCGCAGAAATTTGCTGAGGGCGCCATAGTAGTTGCCGAGATGGAGGTTTCCGGTGGAGCGGATGCCGCTCACAACGATTTTCTTCTTGTCGTCAGCCTGTGAAGGTGTATTGTTCTGGTCGGTCATATCTTGAGTCTGTTTCGTTTTTATCTGTATTTATACAATTGATAAACAAATGAGGAGGGGCAATTTGTTATATTTGCAGACATCTTGTGATGCCTTGATTTGCAAAATTACTAAAATTCAATTAAATGACCAAAAGATTTCTCCACCGTATATTTCTCCTCCTCACTCTGCTGACGGCAGGAGCTTTGACCCCGGCCATGGCGCAGGAGGTGAAGACACTGCTTGTCATGGGTGATTCCATGAGCGGATGGATGGGTGAACGCCTTAACGCCTACGGCCAGACCAACGGGTTTGACGTGGCCACGATCGTATGGGATGGTTCCACTATCAAGAAGTGGGGGGCGGAGGCTGACCGGGCCAAAAGTCTTGTCGATGAAATCGATCCTGACGCAGTCATAATCTGTCTCGGGCTCAACGAATGTGCCGAACGCAATCCGGAATCCCAACTCGGGAAACCGCTCGCTGAGATTATCGAGGCCGTCGGCGATCGTCCCTTGATTTGGGTAGGCCCGCCATCCTGGCCCGGCAAGGATTACGGCGAACCCTTCAATTCCTGGCTGGCAGGTAAGTTGGGTGAAAAGAGATTTTTCCTAAGCAAGGATATCGATATGCCCCGTCAATCCGCCACCAATCCCCACCCAACGCGCGAAGGAATCAATGAATGGACAGATGCCATCGTGGAGTGGATTCCGAATAATGCCACTTTTAGTCTTCCGGGCTACGCCACTCCGACCTCAGCTCCCTCTCGCGGAAAAACTTTTATTTACCGCAAGATGAAAGAGAGTCTCTGATTCATATAAATCCGCCATATCGCATCAACCCCGCGATATGGCGGATTTACATTTATTTACTATTATTAACACTCGAAACAATAAATAACAGCTCATTTAATTGTTTTATATTTGAAACCTCAGAAATAGTAAGTCAATTTGCCAAGAGTTGGATCTTAGTTGAATCAGAAGTTTACTACGATTTATTCCCACGGAAAATAACTTGTATTTTTAATGTTTTAGCGTGAAAGAAATTCACGTTCCCCATCACTCAAATTATTAATCAAAATTTAATATTATGAACACAGCACCTTTGCAGGGAATTAAAGTTGTGGACTTCACGGAAGTTCAGTCAGGTCCTTCATGCACTCAAATGCTCGCGTGGCTCGGCGCGGAAGTAATCAAAATCGAACGTCCCGGTGTCGGCGATGCCACCCGTGACGAACTCCAGTTCAACCCCGAACTTCCGAGCTACTATTTCTTGCAGCTCAATTCCGACAAGAAATCCCTTTCTCTCGATGCCAAGACTCCTGACGGCAAGGAGGTTCTGACAAAACTCATCAAGGAATGCGACATATTCGTCGAGAACCTTCACCCGGGAGCCATGGATAAGCTCGGCTTCTCATGGGAGGAAGTACACGCCTTGAATCCCCGCTGTATCTACGGCACCATCAAGGGTTTCCCGGTATCTTCCCAGTATAAGAACCTCAAGGCCTACGAGCCTATCGCTCAGGTGACAGCCGCCGCAGCCACTACCACCGGTTGGTTTGAAGGAGCCTACAATATGCCGACCCAGAGCGGCGCCGCGCTCGGCGACTCCAACACCGGTATGCACCTGCTCATCGGTCTGCTGGCCGCCCTCCAGCAGAGAAATAAAACCGGCGAGGGCGTCTATGTATATCAGTCGATGCATAACGCATGCCTTAACCTGTGCCGTATCAAGACACGTGACCAGCTCACGCTCGACAAGATCGGTTACCTCACTCAGTATCCGCAGTATCCCGACGAGAAGTTCGGCAAGACTGTGCCTCGCTCCGGCAATATCGAGGGTGGCGGCGTACTCGGCTGGACCTATAAATGTCTCCCTTCCGGCCCTATGGATACGGAGGAGGAAGCCAACAACTACGTCTACGTCATCCTGCAGCGTGGCGAGAAGGATTTCGAGAAAGCCTGCCAGGCCTTCGGCTTCGAGGATTGGCTTACGAACCCGAATTTCAATACGGCCGACGCGCGTGACCGCCATAAAAAGGAAATCTATGAGAGAATCGGCGCATGGTGTGCCAACAAGACCAAGTTTGAGGTGACTGAAATCCTCAGCAAGGCGGGTGTGCCTGTAGGTCCGGTAATCTCCACTCAGGAGCTTCTCGCCGATAAGTCGCTTTATGACGGCAATACTCTCGTCAACATCAATCAGGGTGGCGAAGTCGGTGAGTTCACTACCGTCGGTGTGCCTTTCACCTTCTCCAACTTCCAGCCTACCTATGGTCCTTGTCCTACACTCGGTGGCAACAACGAGGAGATCCTTACAGCTCTCGGCTACTCCAAGGAGCAGCAGGAGGCTATGGCCAAGAACGGCACCACTCAGCCTCTGGCTGACGGCAAAATGTAATCTCGCGTCAATTTGATTTATAGACAACATTTTTTCGGAACTCATCCGCACGGCAGAATGAAGTGTATCCGGCGGATGAGTTTCTTTATAACTTTCCTTACTTAAGATTTTATATATTATGAATACACAAAATAACACTTCGGCCTCGACTTCCAAGACTCCCGAATTTCCGGAACAGGTGACGGGCATGTATATACTTGCTGAATCTCTACGAAGACTGGGCCTGAATGATGTCTATGGACTTGTCGGCATCCCGGTGACGGAAGTCGCATATGCGATGCAGAAGATAGGCATGAATTATTATGGGTTCCGCTTCGAGCAGCAGGCAGGTATGGCCGCAGCCACCCACGGTTTCCTGACCAAGCAGCCCGGTGTGTTGCTGACTGTCTCCTCCCTCGGTTTCCTCAACGGTCTGACCGCCACGGCGAATGCCACGGTCAACTGTTATCCTATGATTCAGATTTCCGGTGCATCCGATCCTACGATGGTCGATATGAATATGGGCACATATGAGCAGCTCGACCAGCTCAATACGGCGCGTCCCCTCGTGAAAGCCGCCTTCCGTTGCAGCTATGCCAAGGATATTCCGTCGGCCGTGGCCCGCGCCTACCGCGCCGCTGTCAGTGGCCGACCCGGGGGTGTCTATATCGATATGACAACTCCCGCATTGGGTGAGATAATGAGCCGTGAAGAGGCCGAAAAACTTTTCTTCACCCCTGTCGATGTTTATTCCCAGGTGAAACCTAACGATGAGGCTGTGGAGCGTGCGGCTGAGGTGCTCGCTTCCGCGAAACGTCCGGCCATATTACTCGGCAAGGGCGCGGCCTACGCTCATGCGGAGACTCTGCTCAAGGAGCTTGTGGAGAAATACAATATTCCCTATCTCCCTATGTCGATGGCGAAGGGTCTGCTTCCCGACAATGGTCCGCTCAGTGCCCTGTCATGCCGTTCGGACATCATGGAGAAGTCGGATGTCGTGCTGGTAGTCGGTGCGCGTATCAACTGGATGCTCTCCTTCGGACGCGGCAAATGGAATCCGGATGTGAAGTTCATTCAGCTTGACGTCGAACCGGAGGAGATCGACCGCAATGTGCCGATCGCCGCTCCCCTCGTCGGCGATCTGAATCTCTCGCTGAAAGCTCTGATTGACGCTATGGCTAAACGCTCCATGAATGTGGATCCCTCCTGGGTTGCAGGTCTGCAGGCCGAGACGAAAGAGAAGAACGCCAAGTTCGCCGCTCGTCTTGAGGAGGCGTCGAAGCTTATGCCTATGACCCACTGGACGGCTTTGAGCGCCATCAAGCCTGTTCTGGCTGCAAATCCTGATGTGATACTGGTCAATGAGGGTGCCAATACTCTGGATGATACCCGCGACACAATCGATATGGCGCTTCCCCGCCATCGTGTGGATTGCGCCACATGGTCTATCATGGGCATGGGCATGGGCTCGGCGATCGGTGCGGCCGTCTCCACCGGCAAGAGCGTTGTTGCCATCGAGGGTGACTCGGCATTCGGCTTCTCCGGCATGGATTTCGCCACTATCTGCCGCTATAAACTCCCTGTCACTGTCGTTATCTTCAACAACGGCGGTATCTACAACGGTATCGGTGTCAACCCCGGCGGCGGTGACCAGCCTGCCCCGACCACACTCGATATCCATGCACGATATGATAAACTGGGCGACGCTTTCGGAGCCAAGACTTATTATGTGACTACTCCCGAAGAGCTGTCAAAGGCTCTTTCCGAGGCAATAGCCTCTAAGGAGCCCTGCATGATAGATGTGCAGCTTGCCGCTGATTCCGGCAAGGAGAGCGGTCATATAGGATACCTCAACCCCACCCCGCTGATCCACTATACGGTTTAAACGAAGATACTTCAGGGGCAGGCATGCCCTACCCCTGTAATTTAAACCATCAACCCTTAATTATTGAAAAGTTATGGAACATATAATTCTATATGCCATAGTCCCGATTATCGTCGTGATGCTCGCGGGCTATATTGCGGGGAAGAAGGGTGCGTTCAGTGGCGACGACGCCAAGAAATTCAATAAGGTAGTGCTTGACTTCGCACTTCCCGCCGCTCTGTTCGTCTCTATCGTTCAGGCTTCGCGCGAGGACCTCGCCCGCGACATAAAGCTGACCCTCGTGTCGCTCATCGGCATCATGGCCTGTTTTATGGCAGTCTATTTCATATTCAAATATTGCTTCAAGAAGAATACGGGTGCGGATGCGGCGGTAAGCGCCTTGATCAGTGGCTCGCCGACAATCGGCTTCCTCGGATTCGCCGTGCTGGAGCCTATCTTCGGCACGACTCCGTCCGTGGCTCTCGTAGTTGCGATTGTCGGTATCGTGGTCAATGCTGTCGGTATTCCAGTAGGCCTCTCGCTTATGAATGCCTCGCTCGAAAAGCAGCATCCGGGGTCGACAAAAAAGGAGAGTGCCTGGAAACCTGTGTTGCACGCGCTTGAGCAGCCCGTCGCGTGGGCTCCTATCCTGGCCGTAGTCTGGGTATTGGTCGGAATTCCATGGCCGAAGTATCTCAGCCCCTCCTTCGACCTTATCGCCAAGGCGAATGCGTCGATGGCCGTATTCTCCGCCGGTATCACTCTGTCAGCGATTAAGTTCACAATCAACTGGCAGGCGGTTCTCGGCTCCATCATGAAGATGGTGGTCATGCCTGCGGTGCTGTTGATCTTTGGATTGCTCGTTCATATGGATCCCTTCAACCTTAAGATGCTCGTTGTGGCCGGCGCACTTCCCCCGGCATTCTCAGGCATCATCATCGCTGATGAATATAATGTCTACACTGCCACCGGCACCTCATCGTTGACTCTCAGTGTCATACTCTTTATCGGATTCTGTCCGCTATGGATTTGGCTCACGGATGTAGCTCTGGCAGCCTTCTGACCTTGACGGAGGACATTCTCCTCATCACGAATTATCAAAACTAATTGCTTTTCAATCCCGCAGAGCTTCCGTTCTGCGGGATTACTGTTTCCCATTTTCAATCGCAGTAATCTCATTGCCCGCTCCATTTATTGGGCGGAGTCTGAACTTTAATGGATTGTAAATGGTTTAGTTATAAAATAAAAACCCGATTCTTATGAAAACTACAAAAAACATAGGCAATAAATCACGTCGTTTCGGACGTGTCTCCATAATAGCGGCCGTTTGCGCCGGATCTCTGATGATGAGCGGTTGCTCGGCTCTATCGAATACTTGGAACGGCATGAGCCAGACCGGTCAGGGTGCATCCGCCGGTGGTGCGGCAGGGGCTGCCATAGGTGCCGGTATAGGCGCGCTGATCGGTGGTGGCCGTGGCACATGGATCGGAGCTCTCGTCGGTGGAGCCCTCGGTGCGGGCACCGGCGCTGTGGTCGGAAATTCCATGCAACGCCAGAAAGCTGAACTTGAAAGCCAGCTCGCTCAATTAAAGGCCCAGACGGATCAAAATACTCAGGACATCGCGCAGAACCGTCAGGATATTGATGCCAATACTCAGGCCATCAATGATATCAAGGTGCAGATGGTGAAAGACCGCAATGACCTTGACGCCATCAAACTCGTTATGGGTGACGCTGTGCTTTTCCCGACGGGTAAGTATGCCCTGTCAGCCGGTGCGGAGGCTGTGCTGAGCCGAGTGGCATATAATCTTGACCAGTTCCCTGACACTGACATCACCGTTGTCGGCTATACGGACAATACCGGCACCGAGCAGCTCAATCAGACACTCTCCGAAGAACGCGCGCAGAGTGTGGCCTCTTATCTTGAGGCCCACGGCGTCAACGCCTCTCGCGTGAAGACTCTCGGCGAGGGATGGAATGACCCGATCGCCAGCAACTCCACTCCCGAAGGCCGCGCGCAGAACCGTCGTGTGGAAATATATATCACTGCCAGTCAGCAGATGATCAATAATGCTTCGGCCTCTAAGTAATCGATCTCACTCATTATTTATATAGAGCCCGTCGCGCCCGGACAATACCGGTGCGCGACGGGATTTTTTATCGCGGTGCGCTATCCTTTGAATTCTATTCGGCTGCGTCCCTCACCATATTTCCTCACATGGATCTGCACCGGGATACGTTCGTCGAGTTCCTCCCTATGGGAGATTATCCCCACGCGACGCCCAGACTGCCCCGCAATATCCTGAAGCCGCTCCAGAGTGGACATCACTGAATCGAGTGATTTCTCATCCAATGTGCCGAATCCCTCGTCAATGAACAGGATGTCGACATTCATGTCGGGACGATTGAGCGAGGAGAGGGCAAGCGACAGGGCCAGCGATATCATGAAGCGTTCGCCACCGGAGAGCACCGTGGCGCTCCGCACCTGGTTGCGGTGGTATCGGTCGAGCACAAGTATCGACAGTTGCTCGTTGACCTCGCTGCATGTAAGCTCATAGCGGTCGGTGATACGCCGGAGGTAGATATTGGCGTTGTTGAGGAGGGGGCGTAGAATATAGCTCTGCACGAGCGTACGGAATTTCGTGCCTCCGAAGTAATTGTTGATCCGACTCCATTTCAATGTAACCGCCTCGGCTGCCTCATTGGCCGCAAGAGCCGCGCGATATGCCTCTTCGTCGGCATCGGCCTTGCTGAGGCGTTCAATGATGGAGCCGCGTCGTTCGGAAAGACGATCTCTTTCGGCCATCAATACCGTCAGCGCCTCCGTCAACTCATGCTCCTCCCGGGGAATATCCTCGGCATCTGATTGAAGAAGTTTATTCAGGGCTGCCAATTCCGACATCAGGCGCTGCTGATTTTCCCTGAGGGTGGAGAGTCTTGTAGCCAAAGCCTGAAGCGCGGCGCGATGTTCACCGATAGCTTTCTCGTTATCCATGATGCCCGACAACCAGGCCTCATCCTGCCCTGACTCCTCATAAAATTCGGCGAGGGCTTGCGAATCCTCTTTGATATCATTACGACACCGTTCTATCTCCGCCTTGAGCGCGGCGCAATCGGTGGCCAGCTGACGCCAGAGTTGCCGGGGGTTGGTGACCTCCGGCCCGGCACCCTCAGCCGAGGTCGCCCAATCCGGAAATATCTCAAGCACGCCTTGGCGGATTTCCTCCATTTCGGCAAGGAGATTGTTCAGGGTCTCCCCCTCTTTGGCTATTCTCTCCATCTCCTCTTTATGGACTGCATATTCTTTGGCGTTCTCCTCAAGAAGCACGCACGTCTCCATAGGTTTTGTGCGCCAATCTGACGCAAGGATTGCCAGTGTCCCGGGAATCTCCCCCTCACTCTTGGCGGCGGATTCCCGGAGTTCGGAACTCTGTCGCATCAGACGTTCTATTTCCCCCTTGGTGTCGGAAAGAGTCTTCTCTGCCTTGGCCAATGCGTCGGCAGCATTCTTGAGGCGCAGGTCAAGGGGTTTCTTCTGCTTGTTGAGTTCGTTAAGAAGTTTGGCTATCCGGGCTGCTTCCGTAAGTTTGGCTGCTATTCCGGCTATTTCCCCGCTGATTGTCTCATCCTTCTCTTTGAGTTTTTCCGAGATATTTTCATATGGAGCGCAGTCATGAGCCCCGGTCGTATCCGGAAGCTCTGCCTCTATGCCGAGATTTTTCAAGGCTGTGCCGATCATGGCGCACTGTGTGTCAAGACGCGATGAGGTTTCCTTCTCGACTTTCTCCTCATTTGTCAGGGTGCCGGTAAGTTTCGCATGCTCACGCGCTATACTCTCATACTGATTTTCGGCCTCGGCGAGACGTTTTTTAAGTTCTTCACATTTCAGCCTCACGGGATCAAGAGCGGCCTGTACGGATTCCTCCGCTTCATCAAGATGATTCAGCGACTGGCCGCAGAGGGGGCATGTCGTGGCATGTGTCTCGGCCAATCGTCCGCGCAATGTCACCATAGCCTCATCTACCCCACGGGAGAGGATGCCATGTAGCTCGGAGACCTCCTTTTCCGCCCGGCGTGCGTCATCGCGTGTCTTTATAGCGTTTTCAAGATGCTGCGAGAGTTCGGCGAGTCGTTCGCGATGAAGATGAAGTTGCCCGCGACGTTTGGTAAGGTCATCGTGATCTCTTTGGAGATTCATCAAATCTTTTTTCAATGCGTTTACGGATGCCTCCTCCTTCTGAAGCTGTGCGTTGCGTTCGGTCAGCATTTTTTGGTCAATAGCCGTGAGGGCGCTGTTAAGGCTATCGATCTCCAGTTGCTTCTCCGCCACATCATTTTCGGCAGCGCGATGGTCGCCGGTCACTGTTGTCAATGTCTCTTCCAATGCCGCTATATTACCGCGCATTTGCCCGGCGGTCGCCTCTGCCTCGGATGCTTTTACCAAGGAGGCGTGGTATGCCGTGAGATGCACAATCGCGCGCGACGCCTCAATCAATAGCGGGGATATCTCCTCGCGGGCCTTTAACCAACGCGATTCCACCTCCACTTTGTCTAAAATTTCCACGGCTTTCTTATGCCTGAATATCAGATCGGCATATAGGGTGGTGTATCTTTCCTGAAGACCCGCTGTCTTCGATTCATCTTGCGAGAGTTGGGTGCGGTTGCGGCGCAGATTGACAAGCCGTCGACGCTGGGTGTTGGTGTCATCCCAGCCCTTTACCATGCCTCGCATCCGCTTATATTCTTCACTCTGGTCAAGTTCCTCCGCATCCTTAATCAGTTTCGCCACGTCCTCCAGGTCATGCCCGGTAGCTGACGCCTTCTTTAGATTCTGACGTCGGGCGTCGATTAGAGCGCGTCGGCCATCGGCCTTGGCGATGGCAATGTCGATTTCCTCATTCTCCTTAACGAGTTTTTCCCTTTCGGATGCTTCGAGTCTGTGCCCGGCTATAGCCTTGAGGGAGGCCGCAGTGATATCCGACTTGCTTTTGGCCGAATCGTAGAGATTTTTGATTGCCTCTCCGTAACGGCTGAAGTGCTCCGTATTCGTGAGTTGTTCAAGTATGGCTTCGCGTTCCTTTTTGTCGCCCGTCAAGAAGGAGGCGAACTGTCCCTGCGCGAGCATTGCCATTCGCCCGAATTGCTCGAATGTCAGCCCGATTGCGTCCAGGATCGTAGTCTCCACCTCTTTCTTCCCCGTGATGGGATCGGATGTCCCCTTGCATAAGCTCCATTTGGGGGGACGATGCTGCAGCTGACCCTTCTTTCCACCGTTCTTGCCCATCATGCCGAGTTCGAGACGAGCCTTGTATTCGATGCCGTCGTTTCCCTCGAAGAGAAGTTCGGAATAACATTCATCTGTCTTGGAGATTCCTATGCGGGTATATTGCTCGAGATTGTTGATGCCCATCTCCTCCCCCTCGCCGGTCATGAAGGAGTTGTTCTGTTTGTTGGCCACACTGCTCTGTCGCGGTGTGCGGCGATACAGGGCCATGGATATGCAATCGAGAATCACGGTCTTTCCGGCTCCTGTGTCGCCGGAAATCAGAAAGAGTGGGGCCGGCTCCCCTGTGCGGGTATCTGAGAGACCGTTCTCAAAATCTATCTCCCCTTTCTCTATCGAGGCTATATTGCGTATTGTAAGTTTCTTGAGTCGCATGGGTATTTGGTTCAGAGTGGATTGGCGGTTGTCTTTGACTTGCGCGATTTGGATTGTTCAGACATTCTTCTCACCTCGGCGTTGATCTCATCGAAGGCCTCCCTCAGCGTTTCGATGGTCAGTCCCTCATATTGGTCGATAGTCTTTTCTATGAATTGCATGGGGTCGGTCATCTGCTGAAGTTCGGCCACCTCGAAGCGAGGCTTCACCCTCTCTGTGTCGGAGGCGGTGTCGCTGCCGGTCCAGTCGATTTTAGGATTGTAGCGCAGGCGGTTGCCGCCGGATTCGAGGATGGCATATATCCTCTGGTCAAAATCAGGCGGAAGGATGGCAGAGCGATCCATACGGAATCTTACATAGCCCTCCTCATTTTTTGCCGCGAGGGTGGCGGCGAGTTCCTCCAGATGGCTTATGGCCTCGGCGACATCCGAAATCGGGGCGTCGCCATGGAGCGGAAGCGTATGGAAATGCCGCAGCTGTTCTATTCGCAGGGGCGTGACGTTCACCTCTCCCCCGTGACGGTCTATCTCGACAAGGCTTACGCTGTGGGGATAGCGTTCGTCGCAGCTGACGTGGAGCGCGCTTCCGGCATATCGGGCCACCGGCGATGTGTAAGTCATCCGCTCCCCTGAATGATCGTCGGGTTTCTCCCCGAGTGTCTGGGCGCGATGGATGTGGCCGAGGGCCAGATAGTCGTAGCCGCTTCCGAGATTACGCAGGTCGATTCCCCGCAGATTGCCGATATCGAAGTCGTGGCCTGTGACGTCACATCCGCTTACTGCGAGATGCCCGGTCATCACTACCGGCAACCCCTCCGTATTGCGTGAGGCTACGGTGTCGAGCAAATGCTGTATGACCTCCTCGCGCGGAGCGACCATGTATGGCAGGGCTATTATATAGCCCGACGGCATACTGACGATGAAGTCATCCTCCCACCCGGCCATCTGATCCATGACATCCGAGGCCGGAGGAAGGGCTACGATTGTAGTCCCGACTTCCTCCCAGACGAGTTTGTGGCTGTGAAGACGCGAGGGAGAGTCGTGATTTCCGGCCGTCAGGATGACGCGCAGATCAGGACATTGCCGGCGAAGGCGGATAAAGTGGCGTGTGAATTGCAGCCATACGTTGGCCGAAGGTTGCTGGATATCGAAGATATCCCCCGTCACCAGAAGCGCATCGGGACGGTATCGCTCACACCAATCCAACAATTGGCTGAAGAAGCGGTCATGTTCATCGGCACGGTCGTAGTGCTGATAGATGACCTGCCCGAGGTGCAGGTCGGAAGCGTGGATGATTTTCATTTCGTTATGTTTTGTCAATTCATTCTTTAGTATTAATTTTGCAGTCGAATCGCTGTCATGTCTATCAGATGCCGGAGTTATGCAATCCGCATCGCGGCTGATTCTTAACCCTCACATCCTGAATATGCGCAACAATCTCATTCTTGGCGGTGTTCTCGCTTTAGCCGCAACCGTGCCCGCGCATGGAGCCGACTTTTTCGACACTTCCGCCGCCGGCAGCCTGATCGATCTCGGCGTGCGGCTCGGCGTCAATACCACCAACCGTAATCTTAACAAGGAGGTGTTCAATGTCTGGAATCATAATTCCTGGGGCACCGGCGTAAACGTCGGCGCAGTGGTCAATATGAATTTCCGCAATTACCTCACCATTCAGCCCGGTATCTTCTATCAATCGCGGAGCGGACAGTATGCCTACGTCAATATCGACGGTTATGATTCAGACGGTGTGGCGGAGTATATGATGCAGTATGGCAAGGACCGCAGTTATAACTTCACTATCCCCGTCATGTGCTGCATCCATTTCAACCTCAGCGACGACATACGGTGGGACGTGGAGGCCGGACCCTATCTGCAGCTTAAATTGAAGAGCAGCGTCAACGGCGATTTCTCATATCCCGTCTATGACAATCCCATGGCCAATCCTGAGGCTTATATCCCTATCGAAGCCCGTAAGACTGATTTCGGAATGAAATTCGGCACGGGTCTGCGCATCCTCAACCATTATCTTGTGGCCGTGCATTATGAGGCCGGATGGCTCCATCCTTGGAAAGACAGTCGTCTCGGAGGCCGCAACAAGGGATGGATCTTCTCTCTGGGCTATGATTTCTGAATCTCCACTCTCCGCTCCCGGATGATTCCTCCCTCGGAAAGAATCATTCGGTCTCGGACATGATATTCCTGCGTTTATGCCATGTCAATTGTTTCTTGGCGTAGACGCGGGTATTCTTTTTTATGCGCTCGATAGCGGTGGAGCGATCCATCATACCGTCAAACCATGCGAACATCTCCTTGAGACCGACGGTATTGAGGGAGTTGAGCCCACGGAGCGGATAGACGCGCCGGGCCTCATCCTCCAATCCTGACGCAACCATCTCGTCGACACGCCGGTTGATACGGTCGAACAGCATCTCGCGCGGCATGTCGATATGGATGAATTCTATGTCGAAATTCCGGCGTAAACGCCGTCCGGTGCGCAGCGATGTGAATGTCCGGCCCGATGTCTCGATTATCTCGATGGCGTGGATTACTCTCTTCATGTTTCTGCGGTCGACGGCCTCGAAGTATTCCGGATCGAGCCGGCGCAGTCTCTCAAGCATTCGCTCGTCTCCCCTTTCGCTCCATTCCTCATAGACGCGACGACGTATCTCCACGGGCACCTCCGGCAGATCGTCGATGCCATGGCAGAAGGCGTCGATATACATCATCGAACCTCCGCATACCACCACTTCTCCGCATCTCTCCATCTCGCGACGCGCCACCTCAAGGGCATCCTCTTCGAATCGGGCCGCGCTATAGTAGGCGTCGAGCGGGAGGAAATCTATCAGATGATGGCGCACCGAGGCCAGGTCCTCTGGCGTCGGCATCGCCGTGACGATGGGTATGCCGGTGAATACCTGCCGGCTGTCGGCGTTGATGATATGCAGCCCTCGGCTTGAGGCTATGTCAAGGGCAAGGGCCGACTTGCCACTGGCAGTCGGCCCCGTTATGACGATGGCTCTCCCTGTCGGAGCACCCTCCGAGGGGATGAGCGTTCGGCTGATTTCCGCTCCTGTCATCGATTGAGGCTATCAATGCTTGGCGGCGAGCAGACGGCAGATGTTGATCACTACGTCGCGCGCTTTCTCCATCGACTGTATGGGCACAAACTCATAGCGGCCGTGGAAGTTCTCTCCGCCGGCGAAGATGTTCGGACAGGGCAGCCCCTTGAATGAGAGCTGCGCGCCATCCGTGCCGCCACGTATGGGCTGAACCTTGGGTTCTACGCCGGCCTCGCGCATAGCCTCTTCGGCGAGAGATATGATGTGCATGACGGGCTCGATTTTCTCCCGCATGTTGTAATATTGGTCGTTGATTTCCGCCGTGCAGCAGCCGGGATACTCTTCGTTGGTCTTGCGCACAAGGTGCTCGATCTCTCTCTTCCGGCGCTCGAAGCGGTCGCGGTCATGGTCGCGGATTATGTATGTGAGGGTGGTCTCCTCTACGGAACCGTTTATACCCACGAGATGGTAGAAGCCCTCGTATCCCTCTGTATGTTCGGGAGTCTCCCAGCGGGGAAGCATCTGGATAAACTGATTGGCCACCCGGATTGAGTTGATCATTTTGTGCTTGGCCGATCCGGGATGCACGTTGCGCCCCTTGATCGTGATTTTGGCTCCGGCGGCGTTGAAGTTCTCATATTCGAGTTCTCCCACGGCCCCGCCATCCATCGTGTAGGCGAATTCGGCGCCGAAGAGTTCCACGTCAAATTTGTGGGCACCCTGGCCGATCTCCTCATCGGGATTGAAGGCTATGCGGATTTTGCCATGCTCTATCTCGGGATGTGCCTGGAGATATGCCACGGCTGATACTATTTCTGCGATGCCCGCTTTGTCGTCAGCTCCGAGAAGGGTCGTGCCATCTGTCACGATAAGGTCCTGGCCGATGTAGTTGAGCATTTCGGGGAATTCATTCGGCGAAAGAACGATGCCTTGCTCCTGATTCAGGGTGATGTCGCCACCCTCGTATTTCTCTACGATACGGGGTTTCACATGGCGGCCGCTCATGTCGGGAGCCGTGTCGAGATGGGCGATGAAGCCTACTACCGGCACATCCTTCGTGGTCGTGGCAGGAAGCGTGGCCATCAGATAGCCGTTGGCGTCAAGGGTGATTTCTTCAAGCCCCATCTTCTCAAGCTCCCCCTTGAGATAACGGGCGAACTCCATCTGCCCCGGAGTCGAGGGGGTCATGTTGGTCGTATCGTCGCTCTGTGTGTCGAATTTCACATAGCTTAGAAAGAGGTCGGTTACGCTCATTGTCAATATATGGTATTTATTTGTTTCATTACCAATATGTTAATCCCGGCCAACGGCACGCGCCGACTCGCGCCGGAATCTGCATTATGATATTTCTTGGCAAAGATAGTTATTTTTTACATTTTATTTTGCTATCTTTGTGTTGTTTTTCAACATGATTTTCATTTATATCTTATTTTATGCCTTCACGTAAGAGTCAATCCGGCCGCAAGACAAGCCGTCCGGCACGCCGACGCAAATCCACTCCCAACTCCAATTCCTGGAAATTCCTCATGGCCGCTCTCCTGGTCGTGGCCATCATATTCGCCGTCAAGGCCTGCCGTTCCAATGACCCTGAACTCTCCCCCGGCCATACGGATTTCCCGGCTTCGTCGACCTCATCCTCCCATATAAATGACCTTGAGATCGCCCGCTATTCCGACAAGAACGCCGCACGCAATGCCATACAAAAGGATTACGAGGGATTTACCGTATCATTCAACCCGCAGAACGGCACAGCCGACTGGGTAGGATGGGAACTCCTGAAGGAGGAAACCGACGGCAGCGTGAAACGCTCGGATAATTTCTGGGCCGATGCGGATGTCAAAGGTTCCCCCACCCCTGATGATTATCGCAACAGCGGTTACGATAAAGGTCATCTATGTCCGGCGGCCGACCAGAAATGGAGCGTGAAGGCTATGAACGATTGTTTCGTCATGACCAACATGACGCCTCAGCTGCACGCACTCAACGGTGGCGCATGGAGCACACTTGAGAGCAAGGAGCGTCTGTGGGCCAAGCGCGACTCCGCTCTCGTCATCGTGGCCGGCCCGATCTATACGGAATCCGACACGAAACGTATCGGCAAGACCGGTGTCCGCGTCCCTTCAGCGTTCTTTAAGGTGCTTCTGGCCCCTTATGTCGACGAACCCCGCGCCATCGGATTCGTATATCCTAATATGTCATCCCCGGGAAATATGCAGCAATATTCCATGAGTGTCGACGAGGTGGAGGCCCTCACCGGCCTTGACTTTTTCGCCAACCTCCCCGATGAGCTGGAGAACCGTATCGAACGTTCGGCCTCCTTCACCGAATGGAACCGTAAATAATTTCATGCCGGATGCTTCATTACCGGGTGCCGGCTTTAGCCGGAAATCTCCCTCTCCTCCCTCCTCCTGTCTCCTCCTCCCCCTCTCTCCTCCCCCTCAAGCTTAAATAATTTCATGTCGGATGCTTCTTTACCGGGTGCCTCCTTTAGCCGGAAATCTCCCTCTCCTCCCGCCTCCTCCCTCTCTCTACTCCTCTCAAGCTTAAATAATTTCATGTCGGATGCTTCTTTACCGGGTGCCGGCTTTAGCCGGAAATCTCCCTCTCATCCCGTCTCCTCCCCTCTCCTCCCCTCAAGCTTAAATAATTTCATATCGGATGCTTCTTTACCGGGTGCCGGCTTTAGCCGGAAATCTCCCTCTCCTCCGTCTCCTCCCATCTCCCGCCTCCTCCCGTCTTCTCCTCCCCTCAAGCTTAAATAATTTCATGTCGGATGCTTCTTTACCGGGTGCCGGCTTTAGCCGGAAATAAAATCCAAAAGCAGGTAAAGCCGGAATAAATATAAGCCAAATATATGGAAACCATCGTCGCAATAACCACCCCTGCCGGCACCGGAGGAATCGCTGTCATCCGCCTCTCCGGTGATAATGCCTTCGCCATAGCGGATTCCGTCTGGAAAGGCAAATCCCTCTCCTCCGTACCCTCCCATTCAGCCCATCTTGGCGAAATCCTCGCCTCAGATGGCTCAACCCTCGACCAGGCCGTCGCCACCATCTACGCCGCCGGTCATAGCTTCACGGGCGAACCGACAGTGGAGTTCTCAATCCACGGAGCCCAATGGCTGCAACGGGAGGTCCTGACAAGACTCGTGGAAGCCGGCGCACGCCCTGCCGGACCGGGTGAATTTTCACAACGGGCCGTCATGAATGGCCGTATGGATCTCGCGCAGGCCGAAGGAGTCGCCGATCTTATCGCCGCTTCTTCAAAGGCCGCCCATCGTCTCGCCACCCGTCAGATGAAGGGGGATTTCTCCCGCAGGTTTGACGTTCTACGAGAGCGGATGATTGAACTCGCTTCTCTCCTTGAGCTTGAACTCGACTTCTCTGAGGAGGACGTGGAATTTGCCGATCGCTCACGATTGATAGCCCTATGCAGCGAGGCCAAAGCTGAAATCGATTCCCTTGCATCATCGTTCCGCACCGGGCGAGCTCTCAAGGATGGTGTGGCCGTGGTCATCGCTGGCATTCCGAATGCGGGTAAATCCACCCTGCTTAACCGGCTGCTTGAAGATGAGAAAGCGATAGTCTCCGACATCGCCGGCACGACCCGCGACATAATAGAGGATACGGCGGAAATCGACGGCATACTCTACCGCTTTATCGACACCGCCGGTCTGCGCGAAGCCACAGATGAAGTGGAGCGCATCGGAATCGACCGCGCGGAGGCACGTATCCGCACAGCCGACATTCTCCTTTACCTCATCGACCCTACCTCTCCCCTTCCGCCGCAGCTCGACCGCTTCGACGACATCCGTTCCCGCCTCTCAGATGCCACCCCTACCATTCTGCTCTGCACCAAATCCGACATCCGTCCCGAGGCCATAAACGATCTCTCCGCACTTATCCCCTCATCCGGTACGTCGATCCCGGCCACGGATAACGCTCCGCAAATAATATCAATATCTGCGCGAACCGGTGACGGGCTTGGCGCACTGACCTCCGCACTGAAGAAACTGGCCACGGCCGGACATGATCCGGCGGCCGAACTCATCATAACCAACCTCCGCCACTACGAGGCACTGACGGCGGCTTCCGCTGCCCTCTCGCGCACGCTTGAAGCCATGGAGCTTGGTCTATCGGCCGACCTCATTGCGCAAGACCTCCGCGAATCCATCCACCACCTCGGCCTCATCACCGGCACCATCACCACCGACACGCTCCTCCACTCCATCTTCGCCCGCTTCTGCATCGGCAAATAGATAATAGACTGAAAATCATATAATTAGCTAATAAATAACACGAAACGCCTCTTTTCAGGGGCGTTTTTTATTGGTCAAAATATCCGATTTTTGCGCATTTTGGTCGATTTTAACGCTTTCTTGTATCGCGATTGTACCGTATTCG